>CATJOY010000043.1 GCA_949741925.1 uncultured Desulfovibrionaceae bacterium
CGCTTATCACCAGACGGAAAAAGCACCTCTCTCCGCAGAGTGCTGCATGCATCGATCACATTATGCAAGAAGTTTCCGCCATGGATCTGACGTTATAAGCTCGTGACGATATCCATATACTACGCTCTCCTCCTCAAACTCCAAGGCAAATACCTCGAAATCCGCAAAGAGGAAGCATTACCTATTAGGGAAAACCATCGTTTTCCTATTTCCCCGGGGGGCAAAGCTATGGTATGGAAGTGCGATGGATCTGCAGTTTCTCAAACGCAACAAGGACGACGATCTCTCCGATATCCTGGCGCTTCTGAAGGCTCATGACCTGGCCTTGGACCCGGATATCTCTCTGATCATTTCCGCCCATACGCCTGACGGGGCCGTGGTTGGCTGTGGCGGTATCGCTGGGGATGTCGTCAAAGCGTTGGCCATTGTCCCGGAATTCCGGGGTGAGACCGTCGCTCTGCCGTTAATGACAGAAATAGTCGCTACAGCCTGGGAGCTCGGGGAAAAGGATCTTTTCCTCTACACCAAGCCGGACAATGAGGAAATGTTCAGCCACTGTGGATTCATGACCTTGGCCCGCGTTCCCGGAACGGCTGTGCTCATGGAAAACAATAAACAACGCCTGGTCACGTTTTGCGATGCCTTGAAAAAAGAACGCCGGGAAGGTTCAAACATCGCCGGCCTGGTGATGCGCTGCGATCCTTTCACTTACGGTCATCGCTTTCTGGCGGAAACGGCAGCAGCCGAAAACGACTGGGTCCACCTCTTTCTTATGCAGGAAGATGCCTCTCTGCTTCCCTTCAAAGAACGGCTGAGCATGGTTCTGGAGGGCACGGCAGATATTCCCAACCTGACCGTGCACCCCGGCTCGGTCTACATCATCTCCAGAGCCGCCTTTCCCGGCTCTTACCTGCACGACCCCGCTACTCTGGAGCGCGCCTATACCGGTATAGACGTTCAGATTTTTCGTAAATATATCGCGCCGGCCTTGGGGATCACCAGCCGGTATGTCGGTACGGAACCTTTTTCCGCAATTACCAGTTTATATACCACAGATATGGATTTCTGGCTAAAAACCGAGTGTCTGGCGGCTCCGGCGCTAAAGTTCCATCAACTTCCACTCCTGGAACAGAAAGGAATCCCCATTTCGACCTCTCGGGTTCGCGGGCTGTGGCGAGAGCAGGGGCTTGATGCGCTCCAACCCCTCGTTCCGGCAAGTACGCTGGAACACCTCAAGAACCTCGAGCCCCCAACAGAATAATCACTATCAGCCGGTTGCCTCGTTACGCGCCCGGCCAGACCGGCGGCGTTTAGTTTTTCCGGCCCTGCGCCGGGCCTGGAGTATGCTTATACCGCTGTATTGTTATGGAACAAACACGACGCGTCACCCTGCAGGATGTGCTGGAGAACAACGAAGCCCGAGCGGCTCGCCAGCAGGCCATAATTCAGCAGTATCCCGGCGCCCTGATTTCCTTTACCCTGGTCATGCCGGGGCCGAAAAAAGATACACCACTTTCACGGCGTATCTTCGAGGTTGGCTGGAAAGAACTGCTGCGCCGGGTTTCTCGCTCCGGTTGGATTATCCTTACCAGCCGCATACTGTATCTGCCTACCGGACCGGAGGCCTTGCTTGTTGTGGATGCTCCGCCTTTGGAGGTTAAGCAGGCCATGGCTCTCATAGAGGAAGAACATACTCTGGGCAGACTTTTTGATCTGGACGTTTTGGATCAAACCTTACGTCCAATCTCACGAACCGCTGTTGCCCTTGCTCCCAGAGCTTGCCTTATCTGCGGCCAGCCCGCCGCCGTCTGCCGTCGGCAGAGAAAGCATTCAACGGAAGAATTGCTGTCCGCCGTCAGGGCTCGTTACCACGCCTGGCATAACGGACTCTCCGGAGAGCCTGACCTAGAGAAAGATCTGGAAGTACAGAGCCTGGCATCTGCCCCGGCGGCAAATCCCCCACTGCCAAAGGGGCGGAAACCGGAAACCGGCACACTGCTTCACTCTCTGCTTGTTTTTGTTGCAGCTATAGCGGCGCTGTACCTTGCGGCAGCGGGGTTGATTGTCCGTGCCGGATGGAGCGATGAAATTTTTCCCGCTGACCTCCTCGTCGTGCTCGGCAATGAGGTTTATGCTGACGGCACCCCTTCCCCGCGCCTGGCGGCCCGTTTGGACAAGGCCATAGAACTATTTACGCAGGGCGTGGCGCCACAGATTATTGTCAGCGGCGGCGAGGGCAAATCCGGCTCCAATGAAGCCGTGGCCATGGCCGGCTATCTCAAGGCCCGCGGGGTACCGGAAGAGGCCTTGGTACTGGATAGCAGTGGTGTGAACACCTGGGCAACCGCCTTATTCACTAAGGAGTACATGCGTACGCACGGCCTTAATCGCGTTATCGCGGTAAGCCAATATTTTCATTTGCCGCGTACCCGGGCATCGCTTGAAGCACTGCGGGTCGGCCGTGTCGGCACGGCGACCGCGCAATACGTTGAGCAAAGAGATTGGTTTTCCATTACCCGGGAAGTTCCCGCCCTGGCCTTTTACATGCTCTGTCATACCGGGATCGCCGCAGGGCTGGCGGCGCTGTTTTAAATGACAGGAAAGAACGCGCTAGGATCATATCAGCGGAAACAAGCGCGCAAGGAGTATCTATGGAACGATTCAGCGTTGCCACCCGGTACCGTGAGGAAATGATCAATATTACCCGGAACCTTGAGGAACTGGTTATCGCCCGGGGCTGGCGGGACGGCGCGCTCTTGGTGTTCTGCCCCCACACCACGGCCGGTCTGACTATCAATGAGGCCGCCGACCCGGATGTTCAGACCGACATGACCCTGTTCATGAAAAAGCTTGTCCCAAAGGCAAGTACCTTCCGCCATACCGAGGGCAACAGCGATGCCCATATCAAAAGCAGCCTTTTGGGCCCGCACTGTCTGGTTATTGTTGAGGAGAGCCGGCTGTGCCTGGGAACGTGGCAAGGCCTGTATCTCTGTGAATGGGATGGACCGAGAACCCGCCAGGTCTGGGTCAAATTTCTGCCGGGTTCCTGAAGAGGCCCCACAAAACAGAATTTTTAGTCGCCGGGCAAAAAATAAACTTTTTTGCCCGGCTCTTCTACGGTTGTCGTACCCCGTCGGAACGCCCGGCACGGAAAGAAAGAGGCGGCAACTACGCGCTGAAACGAACGCCTGCCTTCTGAATATCAGCCATAAAGGCCTTGACGCCATCCACAGAACATTGAGTAAGATCTTTCCCCACATTCTTGAGTTTAGCCACCATGCCAAGCGGTGCGGTGATTACCTGGCATCCGGCTGCATCAGCCTGAAAGATGTTGTAAAGTTCACGGGTTGAAGCCCAGAGCAGTTCAGCTTTGGGATGGCCCGCCAGGTGCTCGCGGCTTTTGTGAATAATAGGCAAAGGATCCTGCCCCACATCTGCGATGCGTCCGGCAAAAACCGAAATCAACGCCGGAGTTCCGGGATCAAGATGCTTGGCCACTTCGGCGGTTTGGGCGGCGGTGAAAATCACCGTAATGTTCAGGGGAATGCCCTCGGAAGAAAGTTCCCGGATCAGCGGCCCCATGGATTCGCCTTGGGTATTGATAACAGGAATCTTCACATAGACGTTCTTGCCCCAACTGCGGATAATGCTGGCTTCCTCGGCCATCTTTTCGGGAATATCGCTGAACACCTCAAAAGAGACCGGCATTTCCGGAACCAGGTTCAGCACCTCCCGAGCATAGGCAGTATAGTTATCCACACCAGCCTGGGAAACGAGAGAAGGGTTGGTAGTAAACCCTTTGACCCAGGGATAGGTCAGCGCCTCGCGGATACTCGGAAAATCGGCGCAATCGGCAAATACTTTGATTTTCAGGGAATCAAGCAAAGAGGACATGCCAGCTCCTTACAACAGGTTAAAAAGACCATTTAGGGTATTTTCCTCCTCCTGTACAGCCCGGTTCGGCTCCAAAGAAAGCCCCCCTGGAAAACACCGCCTGGCTGCCAACCGTTGCAGGCGCTTGTTTCCTTACCGTCTTTCCCGTATGGTTGCTTATTCGTAACGATACCCGGTCCCACCTCCCCCGGCTTTAAGCAGGGCTGTTCCAGACCGGCTACACACTCACGGGCGAATGCAGACCCCGCGGCGCCACTACCGAAGCCTTGACCCAACCCGTAGAGAGAGGCCGGGCGTTGCGAACCCTACTATTCGCAATGGAGAACCCTATGAATATTTCCCTGATCACTAAGGGCGATCAATGGAAGGGAGACTGCATCCTTCTGCCCTCGTTCACCGATGCCACGCCGCTTGGCCCTGCTGCCGCGCTGCCCGGTCTTTCTTGGCTGGACGAATGCCCGGCCTTCATCGAACACAGCGGCCGGAAAAAAGAAATTACCCTCTGTTTTGCCGGCCCGGCCCAGCATAAGCATTCGGGGTTGGCCAAAGCCGTGGTAACCGGTCTTGGAAAACATTCCGCCATGACCCTTCATGATCTCCGCGAGGGGCTGGTCCATACTGTCCGATTCTGCCGGGAAAAGCGCTACGCTTCCCCAGCCATATCGCTGGCGATTATTGAACGTCTGGCCGGTCGCATCAATCGACCGCCGGAAAAAATTCTTGAAGAGTGTCTCATAACGGTTCTTCAGGCCTCCTACAATTTTGATCTCTACCGCTCCTTTTCGGAAAAGGATGATGACGGCCCCTTCAATTTCAAGACACTGTACCTGTTGGACAGCGGCCGACGCCCCCCCGCTTATGTCAAAACTGTTCTGGCCGGAGTGGAAGCTGTTGCCGCAGGCATCCGACTGACCAGAGACCTAACCAACGGTCCGGCCAACGAGGTGACCCCGGGAAGAATAGCCGAAGAAGCCATTGAGTTGGCTAAAAAATACGGTTTTATCTGCCGTGTCCTCGATGTTCCGGCCATGCGCTCCCTCGGTATGAACGCCCTCCTCGCCGTGGGCCAGGGGTCGCGCAACGAACCCCGGTTGATCATTTTGGAACATAAAGGAACGGGCGCTCATGCGGCCAACCCGTTGGTTTTCATAGGCAAAGGCATTACCTTTGATACCGGGGGCATCTCCCTCAAGCCCTCCGCGGGCATGCAGGCCATGAAGGGAGATATGGCCGGAGCCGCCGCTGTTCTTGGGGTGTTTGAAGCTATCGGCAGGAACCCGGCTCTGGCTAAAGGCAGAATCATCGGCCTCCTGGCCTGCGCGGAAAATATGCCCGATGGAGCCGCTACCCGCCCCGGCGATATCGTGCGCACCATGAAAGGCAGCAGCGTTGAAATAGTCAATACCGATGCCGAGGGAAGGCTGGCCCTTTGTGATGCTTTAACTTACGCCCAAAAGGAATGGTCCCCCCGGGCCATGGTGGATGTGGCAACCCTGACCGGAGCCTGCGTGGTCGCCCTGGGCACCCAGGCTGCCGGCCTTTTCTGTAATGACGATGAACTCAGAGAAACCCTGCGCGCCTTGGGTGAGGAGACGGGGGAAATTTGCTGGCCCATGCCGCTTTGGGACACGCTGCGGGAAAATCTTAAAAGTGCCTTCGCCGATATCGCCAACGCCGGCCCTCGGTACGGCGGGGCTATCAGCGCAGCATTGTTTCTAAAGCACTTTGTAGACGACTCCGTGCCCTGGGCGCATCTGGATATCGCCGGCCCCGGGTACAATGATTCTTCAACCTCGCTCTATCCCGCAGGCGCAACCGGTTTCGGCGTGCGCACTTTGGTTGGGCTCGCCGGACGCTGATACGGAAAACGGCCGGAACTTCCGGACCCCGCGGATACGGGAATGCCAAGCCGCTTTTCGCACGCATACCCCGATTCCCATCATAATACCGGCCCCGGCGGTACAAGAAACAATGTCCCGGGCCACGCAGGCAAAAAAACGCATCCAAGGGAACTTTTTGCAATACTGGCCTGCAGGCGGAATTTAACCGCCTGCAGGCAGCTCACAGCAAAGGGGCAAAATAGGGATTAGGGATAGCGTCTAAAGAAAACACGACTCCGGGAGACAACGGACAAAAAAACACGCACGTTTGCCGGGTCTTTTCCGCCTAGCCCAGACGCGCCAAAATTTTCAGAAGCATTTTAGCGGTCAATGCCCGGTAATGCCGTATTTGCGGAGTTTATACTGGAGAAGACTTTTGGATATGCCCAAAAGCTCGGCGGCCTTGACCTGCACAAAGTCAGCCCGGGCCAGAGCCCGCCGCACCAGGGCGGCTTCCAACTTATCCATAGTATCGGCCAAGTTCAACTCTACCGGCAAAAGATCAACAGCACTTTTAAGTTGGGTTTCCTCATCCCGGATTTCCGGGGGGAGTTCTTGCACGTCGATTCGGTCTCCAGGGATCATGACCATACAGCGTTCCACCGTGTTTTCAAGCTGACGGATATTGCCGGGCCATTCATAGCCACACAGCACATCCAGGGCCTCCGGTGTAAACGTTTTGGGCGCGAGACCGCTTTCACGGATCAGTTTATCCGTGAAATGGGCAACGAGGAGCGGAATATCTTCCCGACGCTCACGCAAAGGGGGGATGACAATATGCACCACGTTGAGCCGGTAGTAGAGATCCTCGCGAAAAGTACCTTTTTCTACCTCTTGGAACAAATCCTTGTTAGTAGCCGTAACTACGCGGATATCTACCTCTATTTCCTCGGATCCGCCCACCCGCTCGATCTTTTTTTCCTGAAGAACCCGAAGGAGCTTGACCTGCATATCATGAGAGAGTTCTCCAATTTCATCGAGGAACAAGGTGCCTTCCCTAGCCAGCTCAAAACGCCCCCTGCGCATGGCTACGGCCCCGGTAAAGGAGCCTTTTTCATGGCCAAACAGTTCGCTTTCCAAAACCCCGGCGTTAAAAGCCATACAGTTAACGCTGATAAAAGGACTGTCCTTGCGTGGTGAAGCAAAATGTATGGCTCTCGCAACCAGCTCCTTACCGGTACCGGATTCACCGGTAATAAGGACAGTGCTTTTGCTGGGAGCGGCCCTATCCACCATATCAAGCACACTACGGATGCCTTTGCTCTTGCCGATAATTTGGTGCAGGCCGTAACGCTCTTCCAGATTTTCATGCAGCAAACGGTAACGCCGATGAGCCAAGGCAAGTTCCGAAGCGTTTTGCAACGAGAGCAGCAGCTCATCATTGGAAAACGGCTTGGTGATGTAATCAAACGCCCCGAACTTCATTACTTCTACGGCACTTTCAATACTGCCGAAGGCGGTCATGATAAGAATCGGGATATGGGGGTAATTTCTGCGGACATGCTCAAGAACCTCCCGGCCGGTGATCTTGGGCATTTTCATATCCGTTACCACAACATCAACTTCGGAATCCTCAAGAAAGGCTAAAGCTGTTTCCGGGTCGTTCAGGGCCGTAACCTGATACCCAGCGTCCAAGAGCAGGGCCTCTAGAACCAGAAGATAATTTTTTTCATCATCAATGATGAGAACATGGGTTTGCTCGGTCATGAGTGCATCCAAACATGCCGCGCGCCGTTAGGCAAGACTATTTTTTCAGTTCGGGTATCTGATTTTTTTCCGAAAGCGCCTGAGCCGCTGGCAAAAGACAGGCTATTGCGGTATACGTTCCCGGGATCATGCAGGCAGACCCGGTGAAAAAACGCGCCTTTCCGGATTCCGCTTGCAGGCGCCCCCAAGAGCAGGTAAATTTTGCGATGCTCTCGCAGGCCCGCGGCGAAACGCAGTCTGATGCAGCACATCCTGTGCCGCATCCTTTAGGGGGTACCCGCTCCTCGCGCGCCCAATGTTTCCTCCTGAAACATTGTCGTTTGCGCCTCTGGAGCAGCTGGCGGTTTCCGCCGCCGGAGCGTTTTCGCTCTTATTGCCGGCAAAAACCTCTCTGGATAGTTTCAAACGAGCCGTTCACGGCATTGCAAGGATAGCATGCGTATCGCCCATGACCTTTTCAGCCTGGGACGCCGGTTTCCCGGCCCCCATAGCGTGACCATCGGCAACTTCGACGGAGTGCACCGCGGGCATCTCCGCCTGCTGGAACAAACTCGGGAACGGGCCCGGGAGCTTGGTCTCTTCGCCGCGGCGGTCACCTTTGAACCCCACCCCCAAGCGTTGTTTCCGGGGAAGGCAGCCCCGCCCCGCCTCACGCCCCTGCCCCGCAAGCTGGAGCTGCTTGAAGCAGCGGGCCTGGATACTGTTCTTGTACTTCCCTTCACCAGGAGCTTGGCCTCTCTTGACGCCGGAGAATTTATCCGGGGCGTGCTCATGCGCGGCCTCAGCCTGCGGCATCTGGCCATCGGCTACGATTACGCGCTTGGCAAAGACCGGCACGGCAGCCACGATATCTTGCAACGCCTGGGCCGGGAATACGGCTTCAGCGTGGAACAAATCCCGCCCCTGGTGGTGAACGGCGAGGTTGTCAGTTCCTCCAGAATCAGAGAAACCCTTGCCAACGGCCAAGTGGAAGAAGCAGCGCGCCTCTTGGGCAGACCGCACAGTATCACCGGCACGGTGATCCACGGCTTGGGACGGGGCAAACACCTGGGTTTTCCCACTGTTAACCTAAGCCAGGAAGATGCGATGCTCCCTAAAGAAGGCGTGTACGCGGCAAGCGCCGAGCTGGCCCCGGGCAACGGCAGTATGTATAAAGCCATCGTTAACATCGGCCGAAATCCGACATTCGGCGATAGCCCACTCAGCCTTGAAGCGCACTTACTGGATTTTTCCGAAGATATTTACGGGTATTCCGTAAGACTGCACTTTATCCGCCGCGTACGCGATGAAGTCCGGTTCCCGAATGCGGATGCCTTAAAACAGCAACTGGCCCGGGATATGCGCGAAGCTCGAGAGCTCTCGCTTGTTTCGCGCCCTGCCGAGGCCGCCGGATAACCCCATGAAATATATTTTTCTTCTTTGTGCTCTCGTCTTTTTCTGCCCTATTGCTAAGGCCGGGGCAGCGGCCTCCCCCCTCGCCGCAGTGCGGAACGTGCAGCGGGCCATTGAAACAATGGATTTAGATCTGGCCTCCGCCTCCCTTGATAGTAACGCCCTTATCCAAAGCGCCGTTGCCGAAGCCCTCGCCCACCCCGAGCTGCTCAGACAAGCCGGGGAGAACCCGGTGATGGCCCTGATTCTGGCGGGATACAACAGCGGTCCTGAGGCTAGAGAAGCCGTTCAAACCATGTTGGCCACGGAGATCCATAATTTCTTCGCCTACGGTATTCGCTCCGGGGCCTTTGCCGGTAAACTCGGCGCCGGCGCAACCCCGGGAGACCCGGGCCTGTTCGGCACAGTCTTCAGGGGCAACGAGCGGGATATAAAACGCTTAAGCGAAGCTCGCCTGCTGGAAGAAAAAGGCAACACCGCCCGGGTTTCCGCTACCCTCTATGACGGTATGAGCAAAAAAAGCTATCCCCTGGAATTGGGGCTGGTCAGGGAAAGCGGCGTCTGGCGGATCAAGGAACTGCGTAACCTGAAGGCCTTATTACCCCCTGGAGGCGCTCGATGAACATCCGGAATCTGTGGCAAACGGCCTGCTGCCTCGCAGCGCTGGCAGTACTGCTTGGGCCGATGCTCCGGGAGGCCCGCGCCGCCTCTTGGCCGCCGCCAAAACTTGGCATCACCTTACCCTTCAGTGCCGGAAACGGCGCCGCTCTGCTGGCCGAACTCCAGGCCGGAATTCTAAACCGGCAGTATGGCACAGAGGTCTCTTTGCGCTTTATGCCCGGCCGGGGAGGGGTAAACGCCTGGGCCAATATTAATACTGCAGTAACAGATGGCTCCACCTTGACCGCCGTTGAACTGCCGGGCCTGCTCTTGCGGGCTGATCAACGGGAAAACGGCATCAACCTTGCGAATCTGCGCATCTGCCACCTCAGCGCCCGCGCTCCGGTGGCCCTATGGGCGCCTTTAGACAGCCCGATTACCGATCTTGACGCGTTTGCCTCCGCTGCCAGAGACCTTACAGGAGCCATGCTGGTAGCCGGACCGGGCAGCCTGACCCCGGCCGCTCTGGCCTCCCGGCGCCTTGACCGGCTGTTGGGGATTCAGACTGTGTATTCACCGTACATGGGCACTCTGGAAGCCGCGGCCGCCTTTGTTGAAGACCCGCGCATCAAAGCGCTGTGGGCGGATGCCCTGGCCTATCCCGAATTGATCGGAAAATTCAGGCCCATTGCCGTTGCCGGCGAAGGCCGCGCCGCGCCGTTTCCGCAAACCCCGACCTTCCGCGAATTGGGGTATGACCTGGTGCGCTATAACTATAGAGGCTATGTCCTTAGCGCCGGCACGCCGGAGCCGATGATTCTGGCTGTCTATCTAACCCTTGAAGAAGTACGGAAAGATCCTGGTTTCAGCGGGGCCGCATCCGCTATCGGTTTTGATCTTCCGGAAATTCCTTTGGTGGACCTGGCCGGCCTAGCTGCCGCTCTCGGCGATGAGGCCAGGGAGGAAGCCGTCAACCTGGATATTCTGCCCCCGGCGGCCCTGCCGTGAGCGGAATCTCCGCATCTTTGAGGTATATTCATGTCACCGAATGAGCCGGATCTTGAGCCATATTTTGCCCGTTATGAACAGTTGGCGGCCCAGATTGATTCCCTTTTTGCCGGTATACGCAGCAGCTATCCGCAGGAAGTACGCTGCCGCCCAGGCTGCTCAGATTGCTGTTATGCCTTGTTCGATCTTTCACTGGTTGAAGCAGCCTATATCAGCCGCGCCTTTTCCAAATCGTTTCCCTCCGGAGCAACGCGTTCAGAGATTCTGGAGCGGGCCGGGGAAACAGATAGAAAAGTGCATCGTATCAAACGCCGCGCCTTCAAGGAATACAGTGCCGGAAAAGATCAAAACGCCATCCTTGAAGAACTTGGCCGAGAACGCCTGCGCTGCCCCCTGCTTTCTCTGGCGGGAGCGGATGGCACAGGTGAAGGCTGTCTCTTATACCCATACCGGCCGCTAACCTGCCGAATTTACGGCGCTCCTCTGCTTATCGGCGGCGCTTCGCGCTGTTGCGGTCGGAATGGTTTTACCTCCGGAACCAAATACCCCGCCTTCTCCATGGATGCCATGGCCGACCGCCTGGCTGCGCTGAGCCTGGATATGGCGAAAGGAATCGGATCGCGTTATTCCGAGATCCACACGGTTCTGGTCCCCCTCTCCATGGCTCTGACCACAACCTATGACGCCGCCTATTTCGGCTGTGTTCCAGGGGATGACAATGGCAAGTAGCAATATTTTCGGTCCTGCGACCCCCCGCGAACTGACCCCGGAAGAAGCCGAACATAAACGGGCCATCTATGAACGTATGTCCTCCCGCGGGCGTCGCTTTGTAGACCGCCAGGGCTACGACGCCTGGGATCCCTTTCAGGAACCCAAAGAGCCTATGGATATCCGCAAAGATGTGGGCAAGCGCACCACTCGGGAGCTGCTGCGGCTATTCTTGCGGGAAAAGGGAGAGGCGGCGGGGGGAGCCTCTCCGGGCAACCTTTACAGCCAGGGAGCCCTGGAATGTGCCCTGGGGTTGATCAACAAGGAGGAGAAATACCGAGGCGTCTTTGATTTCTGCCTTTGGTACGCAGATCTGCTGCGTAAGGAAGGCCTGAACATATAACCGCGCACGCCGGGCCGCATTACCCTTTCCCGGCAGGCCTTGATCCGAACCAGCGCCCGGGCGCGCCGCGCATGGCCAAGGTATTCTTATCCTTAGGTCTGCGAAAGCGAGTCTCCATGGTTGCGGGCGGCCGCGTGGGATGAGAAGCGTCGCTCTGAGGCAATGCAGGGGCATTCGCCTAGTTGAGGGCTGCGGAACGCCGGGTTGTGCCTCGGGCACTCGCAGCAGCACGGCGCCCTCTCTGTGACACCTTTGTTCCCGTCATCCACCGGCTTCCGCATAATCTCACGGCATGACGTTATATTTTTGTAAACAGTTATCCAGCAAGGATGCAGCATGAAAACACGCTACGATGACCTTGACGAGTATATGACCGATCTCAAGGCTGAAATCGACCGCAACCCTGACTGCGCCAACCATCTGTACAACTTGGGCATGGCCTATCTTTCCCGCCGGGATTTCGTCGAGGCGGAAAACGCCTTTCTGGAAGCCCTGCGGCGTTCCCCCCGCCTGGCTGAAGCCTATGTGCAACTTGGCGGCATCTGTCTGCACCGCGGCGACCTGGATGGGTGCCTCAACTACAACAAAGAAGCGGCCAACGCCAGGCCACGGTTTGCCGTGGCCTGGGGGAACATCGGCTTTGTCCACTTACAAAAAGGTGAGGCGCGCGAGGCTGTTACAGCCTTCACCAAGGCGCTTAAATGGGACCCGCGTTTTATCCAGGCCATGGCCAGCCTTGGCGTGGCACACCACATGTTGGGGGAACTGGATGCCGCGATCCGCGTAAGTGAACAGGTTCTGGCGCTGGAACCCGGCTTCGGGCCGGCCCGGAATAATCTGGCCCTGGCCTGGCTGGATAAGGGCGATAAGGAGAAAGCCCGCGAACAAGCCAAACTGGCCCGGGAGTGCGGTTTTGAAGTCGCCCCCGAGGTGCTGGCCGAACTGGGCCTGACCGAGCAAAAAGTATAATTTTCCAGGAGCACTGCATGCCCAGCGCCCAAAATTCCTATTACCGCCGACGTGTCGCGCCTGGACCCTACTTGGCTCCAGGCGCGCCTCCGGGCACTCTGGCGCCGTTGCCGGATTCACCGCCGGCCAAGGTCATCGTACGCAGCCTGACCCACGGCGCCCTCAGCGCGCCGCAGCCTCTGGAGGATTTGACGCGGCTGCCCCAACCCCGGGAGGGGAACAATGAATGCTTTTGGGTACGGGTAATAGGCCTCGGCGATCTCGCCCCGCTCGTGGCCATGAGCAAATTCTATGGCATCCAAAACATGGCCTTGGAGGATATTCTAAGCCCGGGCTGGCGTTCTAAGTTGGAACTGATGGGCGACTACCACTTTTTCGTACTCCAGGCCCCGCCTATCTCCCCACCACCGGGAGCCCGAGGGCCGGATTCTGCCGAAGGCCCCCGCGCCGAGACCAGGCCCGGGGATATTTTGCCCCACGATCGGCGCAGTGAACATCTGGTGGTCTGTACTCGAGAAAATCTGATCATCACCTTTGAAAATACGGCCACCGCCGTTATCGACAGCCTTTGGCAGCGCCTGGAAGAGACGCCCCTCCCCGCGCGGGTAAAGCATACTGCCGCGTTTCTCAGTTATGCCCTGCTCGATATCATCATTGATCGCTTTTTTCCCCTTTTAAACGCTAAGGACGAATCCCTGGCGGATCTTGAAGACGGCCTGGCCAACGTACCGGATAGAAGCGACTTAAACCGTCTGCATATGATCAAGCGTCAGTTACTGACCTTACGCCGTCTGTTAGCGCCGTATCGCGAACTGGGAATGAGCCTTCGCCAACTCTACGCAGGACAGGGATTTACCGACCTCAAACAATATATGAGTGATCTCATGGATCACATTACCCAGGCCGAGGAACTGGTGGAGGCCTACCATGACATTGCCAAGTCGTTGGACGATATTTACCAATCCGCCCTTAGCAACAGGATGAACGACATCATCAAAATACTGACCATTATCTCGACTATTTTCATGCCTCTGTCCTTTCTGGCCGGGGTATACGGCATGAACTTCAACCCTCAGGTTTCTCCCTGGAACATGCCTGAACTCAACGCGTATTTCGGGTATCCCACAGTTCTGCTGGTCATGGGCCTCATTGTCGGCGGCATGCTGTGGTTTTTCCGGCGCAAAAAGTGGCTCTAACCAATAGCCCTGCAAGCGGCCGGGCAAACACGGGCCTATCGGTGTATCATTGCTTTCTCCAAGAGCTGTTTCTAAATAATTTTTGTCCGCAAAAAGATTTTTCCCCCGACTGGAAAGACGAAAAAACGAGGAAGGCGTATCGAGCCTACGCCGGGCTCGTTGTGTTCCGACTAACGCCGCCAAGGGAAAAAGCGGTTTGGCAGCAGCCCGTATAGGAAAACGCCTTCAGTCTGAAGGCTGGGTTGTGTATATCCCGAAGATACTGTACAGCACTTGAACTCCGGAGGAAGTGATCATGCTTGACTACTGGAAGCGTTACGCCGAGGATACGGAACGGGCCTACCAATATCAGGCTTTTATCCAGCGCTCCTATTTTCGGCACCTGGATTTGACCAACCCTGATGCAAAAGAAAAGGGGGCTGATCCTTTGGATCTCAGCCGGACCGAACTGTTGCTCAAGGCGGCAGCCGGCGATAACAATTCCGCCCGGCTGGTCCGATCCGCCATCCTGCACGCAGCTATGACCACCCTGGACTGGATGAAAAAAGATGCTTTCCTCAGCCAATTTGAAGCGGCCAGCGATACTGTTCTGCAGATGATCACAGCCGGAACCGACGGTGATATCAAAACCTTTTTCAACCTGATGCTGGAGTTTCAGGAGCTTGAACTCCAGGTTTATAGATAAATTATGACGGTATTGCCTCCGGAAGAGACCCCCAGCCACCGGGAAAAAACAGCCCCCCAAGAGCAGCCCCCGGCTTCTCGAACTCCTTCCTTTCCGCCTCCGGGCTGGCCGACAATGCGTGGCGCTCTCGCCAAAGAGCTGGTCGTTTCCGGCCGGGGGCTGCACACGGGCCGTAAGGTGACGGCCAGGTTGCGGCCGGTCAATCCCGAAGCCGCCGGCCAGGGGGTGCTTTTCCGACGCGTGCGCCATGGAAAGATGCTGGGAGTCATTCCCGCAACCCTCAGGGCTTGGCGTAAACTACCACTCTGCTCTACTCTGGAGGGAGAAAACGGTCTTCAGGTGCGCACAGTGGAACACCTTCTGGCTGCCCTGCTGATCTGCGGCATCGATGATGTCACCGTTGATCTGGATAACGAAGAAGTTCCTATCCTGGATGGCGGGGCCGAGGCCTGGATTCTGGGCATCCGCGGCGTGGGCAGAACATCCCTACCTGTTACCCGGCGTTTTATCCGCATAAAAGAACCCTATAGCAGCGCTGTCGGCAATACAGGGCGTTACAGTGTTGCCCCTTCCCCGGTTTATTCCGTGGATGTCAAACTTGTTGTGCACGACTTCGCCCCCATGGCCTGGAGCTATGAGGTCAATCCCGAAACCTTTGCCGCCGAGGTGGCCCCGGCCCGTTCTTACGGGCACCTCAAATGGGTTCTTCCCGCGTTTCTGCACGGCCTTTTTTCCAAAACGCCGGTAGCGCGCGGGGCAAGGCCCTCCTGCGTCGCCGCGATTTGCAACGGCCATGTTCTCGGCGGTATGAAACTGCCCAATGAATTCGCCCGGCACAAAGTTCTGGATATGGTTGGCGACTTTGCCCTGGCAGGAGCCCCTGTTCTTGGGAAATTCACGGTTGTGCAGCCGAACCACCGCCGCAACCAAATATTCATGAAAAGAATCCTGGCTCAGCGATCTGTATGGGAATGGGTGGGATAGACTGTGCCGCTGGAAACAACGATTGTGCAGGGGAAGCCCGCCAGCCTGTTTCGGATAGAGCTTTATGCCCTCTCCATAAGGGCCGGATCATCACGCCCGATATTGTAAGGCATAAAAATAGCCCGGCAAAAGCGCACTTTTGGCGGGCTGTACTCTGTTAGTGGATGAAAGTACCTTTGCAATCGCAAGCACACTATATGCGAATGCTGTCCCGGATATCCTCCAACCTGTCCCTGACAAACATCAAATAGGAAATGATCAGTTCCCCGGAGTTGACCCAGGACGTAATATACAACGGATCATAGGTGGCGATGCGATCCAGATACTGGAGAGCGCGCTCCATATTCTCCGTGTTGTTCTTGCCTGCAACATCAGGATATAAAGCATAGAGAGCAGCTACGTAATCGCGCACCACCAAGGCCACGCCCTGGGCTTCGTAAATCCGGTTATCCAGAGTATAAAACGGCAAGTCCTGACTCCCCTGCAACAGGCCCATGGCATAGCCCATGACGCTGTCGCTGAGAATCAGGTTAAAAGCCGAGTAAATGTCATCCGGGCGGCAATTATAGACGCTCTTTCCTGTATCAAGATCCTTTTTGTACTTTTCTACCAGAGTAAGCCCGTTCTCATAAGCGCCTTCGGCGGAGGGGAACCAAAACTTCTGAGGATTAATAGAAAAATAGTTCATCCTGGCTTTGTGCAGATCGTCGCTTTCGCGGTCGTTGCTGCCAAGCTTGGCGATAACCATGGAATAGTGGTCGAACAGGGCTTTGGTTGCGACATAGACCCCGTACTGACGATAGGCTCGGTTATCCAGAAGGTACTTATTGAAAAGGATATCGTTGCCGGTCCATCCCAAAGGCGAGTGCAGCTCACGCCGGAGCTGGAACGTCAGCGCATCCGCCAGCACCTTGCCCTTTTCAGTTTCGGAAAGAGCGGCGGCGTTTTCCGGCAATACGTTCCCTTGAGGGAAGGTAACGGGATCGATCAGGGAATACAACTTCTGGCTGCCCCATAGCAGCAGCAGGATGCCTAAAAAAAGGCCCGCCTGAATACCCAGAACTCTGGCCACGTAAAAGGCCTGGCTTTTATTTATACCATGCATTGCGTGTCCTTATTTATTAATTTATATGTTGCTGTTTCTGTGAACCATGGGCCCGGCGCGAAGGCGCCGGTATGCTCCCCTCAAGCCGGGGTGTCGCCCACAGTCAAACTGCCTGCCGGGATTATATACAATGATCGCGGCAATGGGCAATCACGAAAAATCGGTCATGACCCGGAAAAACAGGATGCCGCATTTTTTACACCTGCTGTATCCGCCTTGGGGAATACCGCATCCTCCAATCCGGCATAGCCAATTTAGTGCACAGAGCGGGCCGGCGTATCAGGGGGCAGGGAATGCCCCCACTAAGGCCTGGAGTTTTTGTTTGCCTGTAAGAAAGACACGCCTGCTTTAAGGGGGCTCTTCGGGTACTCGACTGAAAAACAGATGCAATCTGATGCAGTAGAATGGCAAAAGGCACAGTGTTACCGCCCCTAAGGGGCTGTCTCCACAAGTTCACTGCCCGCTACCGGAAGTCATTCCTTTTCGGGGTCATTGCCTCCAGGGCTTCATATATTCTCAAGCAGTTATCCGTATCCCTAAAGGCGAAAAAGCTGTCAGCCCGTCGCCGGTAACGTTCCGGAACCAGACAGCCGTTTTCAAAGTAGGCCTGCGCCAGGGAAACCAGCTCGGGGAGTGTTTCCGCAACCTCTCCGAATCCATGCCGGTCATAGTCAAAGTAGCCCTTAGCGTAGCTGTGCGCTCCCCCCGAAAAAAGCTCCCGGTCAAACTGAAAATACAGTACCGCCCTCCCCACTATGGCCTGCTCAAAGGCCAAGGAGGAGTAATCCGTTATCAGCAGCGCCGTATCAGCCAGAATATCTTGGAGACTGCCGTCTTCCGCACTTACTGCCGCAACATCTCCCAGGCTGAAATCCGCAAGCTGGGCCTTCATATACGGGTGGCAAAAAAAATGGACGGTGTAGCCGCGGCCGAAGGCAGCTTGTAAAAAGCCTTCTGCAGAAAGCAGCGACTGCCAGGCCCGGAAAAATCCACTCTCCCGAAAGGTAGGGGAGTAAGCTCGGGAACTCCCGCCCACGGCTTTTTTCCCGGCAAGATATTCACGCCAGGTAGGCGCGAGCAACACTTTTGACGGCACGGTGATGCTGCGGGCCCGCCGCAGAAGTTCGTCATGTCGGGCGAAGCCGGTAAGGCGAACCTCCTTGGCGCAAACCACATGGGCATAGTTCTCGTCCCGGGTAAGGCCCTCATACTCAGGCAAGGCGGCGGCGGTCTGCATATCCAGGGGAATCTCATTGCGGGGCATGTAGTCTTTGCCCACACCATGCTCCAGAGTACAGAATCGATGGGTAATGAGCGAAGCATATGTCTTGCGCCAGCCTGGCTTGACCACATACCCGGTCACGTTAGAGGAGATCAGCCAGGAGCAATGCACAAAAGCAAAAAAGTAGCGTATCCCCTTCAGATCAATTAAGGGAAAGCCCTCAGCGAAAAGGCGCGGCCAATCCGGAGAGCGCCTATCCAGGGCAAAGAAAACCTTCTGCTCGGGATGTTCCCGTAACAGCCAGCGGCAAAAGTGCTCGGCATTGTCGTCGGCCATGGTATCCTTATCAACGAGCAGCCAAGAATCCTGATAGCGCTTTTTGACCAAGGGAAACCGCGCCGCCAAAGCCAGCAGCCACTGTACCGGACCGCGCCTGCCGTCAGACGGAGACGCGAGCAAATCACAGGGGCTGAGGCCTGGCGAACTGCCGCCCCTGAATCGTATCATAAGCGCTTTATCGCCCAATTTCGCCTGCAACACCCCCGCCCCGGCAAAAGAAACCCAGAGAATCCGAACACGGACATTCCGCCCCGTGGGGTCCGTGTGGCGGAAAGCGCGACCGAAAAGCTGCGGCAACAACAGATCGTCTTGAAAAAAGCAAACATTTTCGGAAGGCGCATCATCATAAAAAATAAAAGAAACCAACCTCTGAATCCGGTCTATCCGAAAAACGGAAACCGCCCCTTCAGCGTCAATCCATGGGGTTTTGTTTTCCTTAAGGAGTCTGTCCAAAGGCTGTGTAAACTTATCCGCAAGCCGTGCCATTCGCTTCCTTTGCGCTATACCTGGGATTCTTGACCGTCTGGCCTTCATTGCAGTACATATTTAAATAAGGATACTCCGAATGCACGCCAAAGGAAAGCCATGACATCCAAAGATACGCCGCATCCTACCGCGCCCCCGCCAAAGGCCAGGATACTGGTTGTGGATGATGAAGAAGGCATCCGTTTCTCCTTACGCGGCATCCTCGAAGATGAAGGATACGAGGTACTGGATGCCGAGAGCGCCGAGAAAGGGCTGGAAATACTGTCTGCGGAATCCGTGGGTCTGGTTTTTTTAGATATATGGCTTCCGGGCATGGATGGCTTGATCGCCCTGACCCGCATCCTCCAGGTTCAGCCTCAACTTCCCGTCCTGATGATCTCCGGCCACGGAACCATTGAAACGGCAGTTACTGCCATTAAAAAAGGCGCTTACGACTATATTGAAAAGCCGCTCTCCCTGGAAAAGGTCGTTATCGCGGCCCAGCGGGCCCTTGAGTTCCACGCCTTGCAGCGGGAAAATTTGGCCTATCGCCGCGGCATCAAAGCGACCACCCCGGGAGTTTCCGGCGAATCGCCCAAAGCCAGGGAACTAAGCGAACAGATCGCTAAAGTGGCGCCTCTTGATACCTGGGTGTTGATTACCGGCGAGAACGGCACAGGCAAGGAAATCACAGCCAAAGCAGTATACGCCGGCAGCCGCCGCAGCGACCGCCCCCTGGTGGAAGTTAACTGCGCCGCAATCCCCGAAGAACTCATCGAAAGCGAACTTTTTGGCTACGAAAAAGGCGCGTTCACCGGGGCTGAAAACGCCCGCAGCGGCAAGTTTGAACTGGCCGACCGAGGCACCATCTTTCTGGATGAAATCGGCGATATGAGCCTGAAAACCCAGGCCAAAATCCTGCGCATCCTTCAGGAGCAGCGTTTTGAACGGCTCGGCGGCAGGCGCACCATACATGTGGATGTGCGGGTCATCGCAGCCACCAACAAAAACCTTGAAGAGGCCATCGCCCAAGGGCTCTTTCGGGAAGACCTCTATTACCGTCTTAAAGTTTTTCCCATTGTTGTCCCTCCGCTTAGGGAGCGTTCTTCCGACATCCCGCTGCTGATTCGGGAATTCAGCGAACGCTTTATTCGCGAGCACGGGCTGACCCCCTTTGTGCTCACGCCGGAAGCTCTGGCGGTTATGGAAGCCTACCCCTGGCCCGGAAACATCCGGGAACTCAAGAACATTGTCGAACGGATGCTGATTCTGCACGGAGGCAAAGAGATCAGCCCTGACCTTCTGCCGCCGGAACTCCGTGAATGCGGGGCTTCCTCTTCGGGACCGGGCGGACACCATGCACCGCAGGGAGAACCATCGCCCGACGAAACCGACGCCATCCTCCTTCGTATGTCCGACCTGGGCAACGACGACCTCAAAAGCGCCCGCTCGCTCTTTGAAGCCCGTTTCCTTAAAGCCAAGCTGCGCCAATACGGCGGCAACATCAGCCGGCTAGCCGAGGCCGTGGGGCTTGAGCGCAGTTATTTATACCGCAAACTGCGCAGCGTGGACGTGAACGTACAGGATGAAAAGTAGGCCTTGCTCTTACAAAGAGCGCAATACTCCGGCGACACAGGCGGGATTTCATTCCTCTGCTTTCTGCGGAAACCTCTCCACCCTACTTGCCCGAGGGCTCAACGTAGAAAGTCAATCATCCCCCGCAGGGCTTCCCGTGCGGCCGACAGGCGGATCTGATCCCGACTGCCGGAAAAAGAATACCGTACGGCTTTTGTCCTGACGGCGCCGCGAGTACAGCTGCAAGGCTCCCTCGCCGGCTCATCCTGAGTTGCCCAGCCTATCCAGACTGTGCCTACCGGCTTTTCTTCACTGCCGCCGTCCGGACCGGCCACACCGGATATAGCCAGTGACGCCCCACAAAAGCCCTCCTGCCCGGCATCCGCCGTACCCCCTGTATAGGCCAGCGCCCCCACGGCCATGGCCGTAACCGTTTGCTCGCTGACTGCCCCGTGCTCTTCCAACACCTTTCCGGGCACGGCCAGGAGACGTTGCTTGAACTCGTTGGAATAAGCGACAATGCCGCCTTTTAGCCAAGCGGAGCTCCCTGCCAAATCCGTGCACAATGCAGCCACCAGCCCGCCGGTACACGATTCGGCGGTTATCAATATACGCTTCCGGGCAATCAAAAGATCCGCCAGTCCGCGCACAAGCGGCACAAAAACTGCTTCTTCGGGCCTGGAACAATAAAATGCGTTCACGTCAATCCTCCTTATCCGGGCACTCTGCTCACACCAGGGAAACAACACCGCGGCCCGGCGTTCGCCCCTCCGAAGAGCAGGCCGGCCTTTTTAGGGCCTGAAAAACCGGCTGTTGTCCGTTACAGCCAGTCGGATGCGCTAGAGTAAGGTACATAGTTTGCATAGAAATGCCTGACCATGTCCAACGCATTGGGGGGCGAGCCGCTTACGGCGAAAGATATACCGCTCAGACCATGTGCGGCAAGGCAAATCGTGAAGCAAGGGAAACCGTCCTGAAAACGACGGCTCATTGCTTCACAGGCAAAATTATCCCCAAGTCCTCCTGCGTCCAAGGTTCAGCATGGTTTAAAAATGTTATGATACAATGAGGGTATAGCCATGAAACGTCTCGGCGTTCTTTTAAGCGTGCTGCTTCTTACCGCCACGGCCTTGCCGTGCGCGGCGGCCACCGTGCGCGAACCCATGCGGGTGGTCTACGGTTTTGACCGCGAATTTCCGCCTTTTTCCTTTGAGGAGCCCGGGGGCAAGGCCACCGGTTTTGAAGTTGAGCTGCTGGAAGCCATTTTCCGGGGCAAAGTCAATTTGGTGACCCGGCCTCTGCAATGGGATATGGTTCCCCTGGAGCTCTCTTCGGGCACCATCCACGTCACCAGCGGCATGGTCCAAACCGAACAGCGTTCCAAGCTCTATACATTCTCCCAACGGCCGACGCTTCCTTTACCGATACGTCTGTTTACTAAAACTTACAACCGCTTCCCCAATATCACCTTTCTGCGGGGTCAGACCGTTGCCGTGGAGCAAGGGTCATATCAACACCGCCTCCTGCAAAACTTCGGCGGCATCAATATTAAGACCTATGCCGACAAGGTATCGCCCCTGCGGGCGCTGTTCAACGACGAGGTAACCGCTTACTGTGGCCCGGTCCAGACAGCCTACTACCTGATCAACAAGCTGAACTACACCTCCATTACCACCATGGGCACGCCTCTCGGGATTACGGAAATGCGCTTTGCCGTGAACCGCGACCGGGGCGATATCTTGAAAATGATCAACGACGGCTTCAATGAGCTGGTTGCCAACGGCGAATACGACCGAATCTACCGCAAATGGTTTGTCCGGGATCTCTCGGAGGCAGAGACCAAAAAACTTGCCGAGGAAGCGAACAAGGCCCTGCTCTCCGCCTATGCGCCATACAGCGGCAAAGGCTTCGGCGCAGCCGTTCTGACCGCAACGGGCAACGTTTATAGCGCCTGCAACGTAGAAAATGCTGATACCCGGCTCTCCAGTTCCGCCGTCGTTAATGCCGTCAGCCGGGCCATAGCGGCTGGAGATCTGGAAATCCTCGGCGTTCTCTGCGTCAATGATCAGGAAAAACTTGTCTCTCCGGCCCCGGATGAGTGCCAGTTCCTCTATGAATTCGGGCGGGGCATCCTGGCGGTGGTTCCCGATGGCGCCGGGGGACAAAAAACCGTAATGATGAGCGACATGCTTCCCAACCCGGTCATCGGCAAAACCAAAACCTTAAGCGTACAATAATCCTGTTTCCGCTAAAAGCCGCACATCCCCCCTGCGGGATGTGCGGCGTATCGCGCTCCGGGGCCTTTCTCCGCCCCCCCCCTCCCTAAGCAGCAGGGATGACAGCACTACCAAAATCAGCTATTTCGGGACGGTTCTCTATTGGAATGCTCCCCCGGACCTAACGGCAAAATAAAATGGTGCCTGTATTGCCGGGCGGATAGCGGGAGCCGCCGCCGAAGCGTTGTTTTTTAGGGCAAAACGCTCTCTGTAAAAAGATATTGCCCCGCGTCAGGTATATTTTCACCGATTATGATGGGGATCGGCATAAAACGCCGCTATCCGGCCAAAAGAAAAATCGTTTCCAGCCTATGCCTTCTGGAAAGTTGCCCTTCCCCCAAAAACACGGGCGTTATGCACTACGCCCCGTGGGCGCTGTGGAGTGTGACCAAACCATGAGTGAAAGCCCGCTTTTCTTGGGCCTTGACGTAGGATCAACCACTGTTAAGGCCGTTATTACCGATGACGCCGATACCCTCCTTTTTTCCCGTTACCAACGGCATTTTTCTGAAGTGCGGGCCACCTTGGCCACACTTTTGGCCGAATGTCTCGAGACCTTCCCCAACCATGCCTGGCGTTTTGCCATCACCGGCTCCGGGGCCATTTCCCTGGCTGAGGAACTTCATCTTGCCTTTGTCCAGGAAGTAATCGCCGCGAGCCTGGCCATCCGCAGACGTATTCCGCAGGCCGATGTTGCCATTGAACTCGGCGGCGAGGACGCCAAAATCACCTTCTTCACCGGCGGTATAGAACGCCGGATGAACGAAACCTGCGCCGGGGGCACAGGAGCCTTTATCGACCAGATGGCCTCCTTTCTGGATACGGATGCCGCCGGTCTGGATATATTGGCCGCCAGGCACACCACCATCTACCCCATTGCCTCGCGCTGCGGGGTTTTCGCCAAAACAGACGTGTTGCCGCTGCTCAACGAAGGCTCGGCGCGGGAAGATATCGCCGCCTCTATTATGCAGGCGGTGGTTGATCAGACCATTAGCGGTCTGGCCTGGGGACGGCGCATTACGGGAACGGTTGTTTTTCTCGGCGGTCCCCTGGCCTTTTTACCCTCCTTGCGCGAACGGTTCATCAAAACCTTACACCTCTCTCCAGAGGAGGCTGTTTTCCCTGAACACGGCGAATACTTCGTGGCTTTGGGCGCCGCGGAGTTCGCCCGCAATTCCGGAACAGCCGGCAACGCCCCTTTGTGCAGTCAGGAGGAGATGCTGGAACACTTGGCCAAACTCCGCGCCAGCGCAAGTCGGGGCGAAATCAGGCACCTGCCGCCGCTGTTCGCTAACGCCGACGAGATGGCTGCATTCAAGGCCCGCCATGAACGGGAAAAAGCCGCACGTTTCCCACTGGAAGAGTACCACGGAGACGCTTGGCTCGGCCTGGACAGCGGTTCCACCACCTTCAAAGCCGTGCTCATCGATGACAAGGGGAGGATTCTCTACAGTTTTTACGACTCCCACAAGGGAGATCCCCTGCCCGCGGCCCTCAGAGTGCTTGAAGATATTTACAGCCGCCGTAACAATGATCTGGTCATTCGGGCGGCCACTGTCACCGGCTACGGCAGCGGCCTGATTAAGGCCGCCATCCGGGCGGATATCGATGAAGTGGAAACCGTGGCCCATTACACAGGAGCCGCTTTTTTCCAGCCGCAGGTTTCCTATATTCTCGATATCGGCGGGCAGGATATCAAATGCATGCGCATTCGCTCCCATGCCGTGGACCGCATCCAGTTGAACGAAGCCTGTTCGGCAGGCTGCGGCTCCTTTATCGAGACCTTCGCCAAATCCCTGGATATGCCGCTTTCCCACTTTGTAACAGCCGCCTTGGAAGCAACGGCCCCGGTGGATCTCGGCACCCGCTGCACCGTGTTCATGAACTCAAAGGTCAAACAGGCGCAAAAAGACGGGGCCTCGGTGGGCGATATCGCGGCGGGCCTTTCCTATTCAGTCATCCGCAACGCCTGCTATAAGGTGATTAAAATCGGCGATCCGGAAGAACTCGGCCGGCACATCGTGGCTCAAGGAGGCGCCTTTGCCAATGATGCGCTCTTGCGCGCCCTGGAACTGACCATCGGCCGCGAGGTCGTCCGCCCCGATATCTCCGGCCTGATGGGCGCATTCGGTTCCGCCCTCATTGCCAAGGAACGCGGCCCGGAAAACGGCGAAACCAGGCTCCTCGGTCCCGAGGATATCGCCGCCTTTTCCAGCAAAACCACAACGGCCCGCTGTAACCGCTGCACCAACACCTGTCTGCTGACCATCTCACGCTTTGCGGATGGTTCCCGTTTCATTTCGGGCAACCGCTGCGAACAGGGGCTGGGCATCCGGAACAGCAGTCCGGCCTTACCCAACCTCTACAGTTGGAAATACAAACGTCTTTTTGACCCCTATGAACCTCTAAGTCCGGAAAAAGCCAAACGCGGCGTGCTCGGTATTCCGCGCACCCTGAACATCTATGAGAACTACCCGCTCTGGTTCACCCTGTTTACGGCCTTAGGCTATCGGGTAGAAATTTCTTCAGCCTCATCTAAGGAAATCTTCCAGCTCGGCTACAGCACCATCCCCTCGCAGACCGTCTGTTATCCGGCCAAGCTGGCCCACGGCCACGTTTTGGATCTGCTCCAGAAGAATGTGGATGCTGTCTTCTTTCCCTGCATTCCCTTTGAAAACAAGGAGTTCCAGAGCCAGGTCAACCATTATAACTGCCCGGTGGTCATCGGCTATCCGGAACTTCTGGCCAACAACATCCCCGAGATCAGGGAAAAAAATATTCCCTTTATCCATAGCTTCCTGCCCATGGATAAAGAGAGCCTACCCCGCCGCCTGCACGATACCCCCTTTTTTGCGGATATCCCCCTGCCGGAATTAACCGACGCCGTGCGCCTGGGCTTTGCAGAACAAGAAAAATTCAAAAACGATGTCTGTCGGGCCGGCGAAAAGGCCCTGGAAGACCTGCAAGCCAGGGGGGCGTTCGGCATTATCCTGGCCGGACACCCCTACCATACAGACCCGGAAATTCATCATGGCATAGCCGAGTTGGTCACTTCCTGCGGCATGGGCGTGCTTACGGCAGATTCTGTGGCGCACCTGATGCCGGACCCGGGGCTCCTTCGCGTAGTGGATCAATGGACCTACCATGCCCGGCTCTATCGCGCCGGCGCCTATGCCGCGGGTAGCGATTCTCTGGCGGTGCTCCAGCTTGTTTCCTTCGGCTGCGGCCTGGATGCCATCACTTCGGATCAGCTTGAAGAAATCATGATGGTCAAAGGGCGCCTTTACGCTCAGATCAAAATCGACGAAGGCTCAAACCTGGGTCCTGCCCGCATCCGTATCCGTTCACTCCTGGCCGCGCTTAGAGAACGCAAGAACCGGGTTGATCCGCCGCCGCGCATTCCGATCTATACCGGTTCCACGCCCTTTACCGAAAAAATGAGGAAGACCCATACCATCCTCATTCCCCAGCTTTCACCTATCCATTTCCAATTTCTGGAAACCGTGTTCAGTTCCTGCGGCTACAAGGTCACACAGTTGCCTGAAGTCAGCCGGGCCGCCTTGGAAACCGGTCTGCGCTATGTCAACAACGACGCCTGCTACCCGGCCATTGTGGTGGTCGGTCAGCTTCTGCACGCCGTACGCTCAGGGGAGTTCGATCCGAACAAGGTAGCCCTGATGATTTCCCAGACCGGAGGCGGTTGTCGGGCCACCAACTACATCGCTTTTCTGCGCAAGGCATTGGTCTCCTGCGGCCTGGAGCATATTCCCATTATTTCCTTTAATGTGGGTGGCATGGACAAAAACCCCGGCTTCCGCCTTTCGGGCAGGCTGCTGCGCATGGCCATCATGGCCGGGTTTTACGGCGATGCTATGATGCGCGTTATTCACAGGGTTCGCCCGTATGAGTTGAATCCCGGCGATACCAACCGCTTGGCCGAAACATGGGTCGGACGGCTCAAACAGACCATCGCCACCGGCCGGCCCTTCCTCTACCATATGGACATGCTGGCCATGATCCACGACTTCGACACCATGCCGCTCCGGGATATCGAACGAAAACCCAGGGTCGGTTTAGTGGGAGAAATTCTGCTCAAATACCATCCGGACGCCAACAACCGAGCCGCCGAAGTGGTGGAGACGGAAGGAGGCGAAGCCGTGATGACCGATCTCATGGATTTTGTGCTGTATTCCTTCTATGATGATGTCTATCGCTACCGCTATCTAGCCGGTTCCTGGAAAAACTACGCCATTGGTATCTCCACCATCGCCTTTCTGGAGTGGTGCCGCTGGTCGCTCCGTTGGGGGCTCCGCAAAAGTCAACGTTTCAGCGCGCCTTTGCGTTTTCGCGCCCTGCGCCAGAAAGCCAAAAGCCTTATTTCCCTCGGACACCAGACCGGGGAGGGTTGGCTGCTGGCTGCCGAAATGGTGGAAATGCTCGAGACCGGCTGCAATAATATTCTCTGTATGCAGCCGTTCGGCTGCCTGCCCAATCACATTACCGGCAAGGGGCTGCTCAATGAGCTCAAGCGCCGCTACCCCCAAGCCAATATCGCTGCTGTGGACTACGACCCCGGCGCCAGCGAAGTAAACCAGATCAACCGAATTAAATTGATGATGTCCTGCATCAAGCAGTAACCGGCCTGCCCTAAAAGGCTCTCTCCCACTCCCCCTCTGCCGTCTGCGCCGCCTGCCCCGGCAGCGCAGGCGCAACAAACCGAACTTGGTGTAGCCCGGCCTTTACCCGCTTTGTTCCCTCTCTCTCCGGGGAACAATTCCGGTTGTGAGCAAAGAAAACAAATTCAGTCCCTCTGCCCCCACATGTTCCGTCATACAGAAACGACGGTAAGCAATTCTTTTTACAGCTCTACAGCCTTGTGCCGTGAGGAATGACACTGAAAATTGACCGCCAAAGGCAGGCTTCCGATATGGCAGGGAGCAAGGGCAATCTTTACCGCGAGAGCCGTGGTTCTACCACCGAGCCCCATGGGACCGATACCGAGTTTGTTGACAGCTTCCAGAAGTTCCTCTTCTTTAGCCGCCAGATCCGGATCAGGGTTCACATCATCCAGGGGGCGGAGATAGGCCTTTTTAGCCAACAAAATAGATTGATCCAAAGTGCCGCCGATGCCCACCCCGATAACTGTAGGCGGGCAGGCGTTGGGACCCGCTGCAGCAGTCAGTTCGATAACAGTACGCTTGATGCCGGGCCAGCCCGCGGCGGGCGGCAGGGTTAACGCACGGGACATGTTTTCGCCTCCGAACCCTTTGGAAACAAGATGAATCCTGATCCGATCCCCTGGAACGATATCAAAATAGATGATCGCCGGGGTATTATCTCCGGTATTTTTCCGGGTAAACGGATGGTTGGCCGATTTACGCAAATATCCGTCTCTGTATCCTTGACGAACCCCCTCGTTGATTGCCTCGCGCAGGTCGCCGCCAGTTATATGTACCTCTTGCCCGAGATCCACAAACACCAGGGCCAGGCCGGTATCCTGGCAGAGAGCCAAGCCGTTGGGCGCGGCGAGTTCGGCGTTATCGATGATGTTGCGAAACACTTCCCGGGCTGCAGGGTGGTCTTCCCGGGCCGCGCACTCGCGGATACGCCGCTCAACATCCGGCGGCAAGCGCCTGTTGGCTTCTATACAAAGCTCACGCACTGCGCCGGTGATACGATCTGCTTCAACGTTTCTCATGAAAATTCTCCTGGCCGGTTTTGGTCCGGCCCATGTATTGGGGCAAAGGGGATCATTCCCCCACCGGTGGATTGAGGCGGCAGCCCCGAAACTTTCGCTGCCCATTCCCCTCCTCCGCCAGGATACCCAACGCAAGCGGCCCCCCGGAAGCGATGTGCCTGATCGGTTGCGGTCTGAACCGGGTTTTCTCCGCAGCCATCCCCGAAGTATCAAAAAAATAAAATAGCTATCGCGTCAATAAAATTTTTCTAGAGAATTTCCGAATTATGGGGATGGGAACGCAGACGATCTGCCTGGTGAGAAAAATCTTCCGCAGGGGCGGCAGAAGGCCACAAAAAAGCGCTCCGTAAAAACGGAGCGCCTCGAAAAACGGCAACAACAGAAAACAGGTCACTGCCGGACAACGCGTACACTGCCATCTGAAGAATAAAGTACCCTAACTCGATCTCCAACAGAGTACTGATCATCAACGGACTGTACCACGCTGACTGTCTGCCCGCTATCCAAGTTAATGGTGAATTCGTAGGCTTTTTCCGAACGCATGAACTTATCGGCAGCGGCGCCCGCCAGCGCGCCAAGGGCCGCCCCCCCGACAGTAGTCAACACCTTACCGGTACCTCTGCCCATGGTATTGCCCAACACACCCCCGGCAACGCCGCCGATGGCCGGGCCGAGCAGGGAAGAATCCTCTTCGATGGTGGCTTCGATAATGCTGGTAATAGTGCCTGTTTTCACGCTCTGAGCCGTACGGGCCTGGCTTTTGGTGTACGAACGGCCTCCTGTGGAAGCGCAGCCGGCAGCCAGCAGGGTACACAAAAGTACCAACGCCAGCATTGAGGCAGACCGGAAATAGATGTGAAGAGGCGCAGGGAGCGCATGATATTTTTTGGGCATATCCATCCTCCAGATAATGTCTAGATTTTATTGATACTCGTAGGAGCAACGAAAGTAAAGAATATTTCCCCTATTTTGCCCCGTATCTGCCCATCCCCACCGTGATTCTGCCTATTCGGCAATGTTTGTTCCAAATGGGGCGCCTTCATGTCTTCTAGTAGCCCCGGCCCGAAGCTTCTTGTTAGGAGAACCCAAAAAATGATGCCGCCGAAACAATGGCCGGCCACCATGGCATGAAGATTGCTTTATCTATACCGAACGGCATATTTTTCCTGGAGGTAAGCAGGATGTTGATCACCGGCTATGAAAATACGCAGCAAGCGGAAGCCTTGTGGGGGAACCAAACTTCTAAGCGAGCGGAAAAGACAGAGAATTCCGGAACCTTCCCTGCTTCTTGGAGTTCCGATACCTGGAGTTTCTCTTCCGCTGCCCGGGAGGCGCAGCAGGCTGCCCAGTCCGAAAAACAGAACAGCCAAGAGGCGGAAACGGAACGTGGCGCCGATGGCGCTCAGGAAGCCTTTAGCCAGTATATGCGCAGAAAAAGAGGCGCGGAAGGCACTAACGGAAGCGATGTTGAATCTTTGAAAGCCAGGCTAAAAGAGCTGCAAAGCCAATTAACCGCTCTGGCCAAAGACAAGACGACGTCGGACGCGAACACAGAAACGCAGATGAACGCTCTCCAGCAGGAAATGAACCAGGTTATCCAGCAGATAGCCGAGCTTGAAGCCGCGCAGGCCGAGGCCGCTGCATAAGCGGCCCCGCCTGTGGCGCCGGGCTTCAATATTCGTGGAACAAGGCCTGTATTTCGCCGGGGGAAGCTGTTTTGGTCAGGGCAAGGGTCAGGAGTATCCTGGCCTTTTGGGGATTCAGGGCTCCGGAAGCGATAAATTGTTCTTCGTCAAATCGTACTTTGGCGGATACGTTGCCTGAGATGCATCGGGAAGCGCGGACCACCACAATTCCTTGTGCCACGGCTTCCTTGAGAACCTGAAAAAGCGGCCTGTTTATGTTGCCGTTGCCCACACAGGCAACAACAATTCCTTGCGCCCCTCCGGCAATCAACCCTTCTGCAGCCTCAGGCCCCACATCCAAATACCCCATGAGAATACCAACCTTGGGCAGTATCCGGAGATCGCGGATATCAAACAGGCTTCGGTAGGTATGCAGCCTGCGGACTTCCCGGAAAAAGACCGGGCGCAGATCTTCCACCAGCCCCAAAGCGCCGTAATCCGGAGACATAAACGCTTCCGGCCGAGATGTGTTCATTTTAATCACGTCAGCGGCCGCGTTGATTTCGCTGTTTAAAACCACCAGTACACCCTGCCCGGCGGCTTCCGGGCTTGCGGCCACACAAAGCGCCTGCACCAAATTCAATAAGCCATCCGCACCTACGGCCGTAGCCGGCCGCATGGCTCCTGTCAGCACCACGGGTTTCGTAACCGGAAGCGTGAGATTCAAAAAATAAGCGGTTTCTTCCAGGGTATCCGTGCCGTGAGTGATCACCACTCCATCCACGTCGGGCTGCTCCAGCAAATCCCGGACCCGCAACGCCAGATGACGTAGGTCTTCCAAAGTCAGCTCAGAACTGGGAAGGTTGAAGATCTGTTCAGTGGCCAGCTCCATAACCGTATTCAGCTCTGAAAATGGGCGAAGCAAACCTTCCAAGGGCACATCGGCAACCTCATAGCGGGTGAGATCAAGGCTGGATGCTCCTTTGCCGGCTATGGTCCCCCCGGTGCCCAGCACCATAATACGTGGCACTCCTGCCATGACCTTCCTCCTTCTTTACGTTCGCTGCCTTCCCTAGGCTTCCGCAGCTCCAGCACAAACGCAGTCTCGAAGAATACGCGGTCCGGGATACGAATGCAACACGAACACACATGTGCGTTACGGTTTTTCTTTTTAGATCAGAGGCGCTTCCAGCCTATAGCAACAACAAAATGCTCCGGTATGTGACGGATGATGCGGGATATGCCTCCTTCTTCGTAAAAATGCGCTTGCCGTACCGCCGGCAGCATTGTATCAAAGAAAAATAGTTACAATGAAGTACTCTTTATCCCCAGGTTGAACCGAAAAACGGTGCATTCACAGGAAGAGGTGTATATATGTTCCGGGAAATGAGAAGAAAGAGGCAGGCTCTCCCCCATGAAGAATGCGAGGCAATTCTCCAAAAAAACACATCCGGCGTTTTAGCTGTAGCAGGAGACGAAGACTATCCCTATGCGGTTCCCATCAGTTACGTCTCGTGTGGCGAGCATATTTTTTTTCACAGCGCAAAAACCGGGCACAAAATAGATGCCCTCAAGCGAAACGCAAAGGCTTCTTTGTGTGTTATCGACCAGGATCAAGTTATTCCGGAGGAGTATACAACCTATTTCAGAAGCGTCATCGTCTTCGGTACTATCCGGCTTTTGGAGGAGGAACAGGAGCAATGGGAAGCCCTTGAAAAACTGGCCTTGAAATACGCGCCGGGAGACAGCCCTGAAAACAGACAAAGAACCATCGGGCGTGAAATGAAGGCGCTGTGCGTGCTGAAGATGACAAGAGAGCATATGACCGGGAAAGAAGCCATAGAACTGCGCAGAACACACCCCTAAGCCCCAATTCCAGAGCGGCGACAACCGCGAACAGCTTTCACAAGAAGGCCTCCCGGTGTATTTCTGTTACAAAGCCTCCTTTCCCCCCCCCGCAGTGGCCGCCGGAAAAAACGAACTCGGCGCGTATAGCTTGCGCCTTTACCCGCTTTTTTTCCGCCTTCCGTGCCAGAGAAAAGCTTCCCTTTGCAGGACATCAATAAAGTGGGACCAATCTCCCGGCGTCTTACCGGAAGAGAACCGGGTCTGTCGCCGTCTTTCAAGGCCCCCTCCCTCACAGATCCAGGTTCAGCCAAGCACGGGCCGCCCAGCCGATGCAAAAAGAAATGAGAGCCACAGAGGCGCTGATGAGAATCATCTCGTGGAATCCCTTGAGAAAAGAGGTCCGCTTGACCACCGAGACGAAATAGGTAAAGCCCAAGATAATCAAGCCTGCGTTCAGCAGGCTGCACCCCAACGCCGCAAGAGGCCGGGCAAACAGGGCAAACGGAGCCAGCAACAAAACAACGGTGATGAGATAGGCCATGCCGGTATAGCCGGCCGCCTTGAGCGGGTGTTTTTCCCCTTCATCCGCCTTGCGAGCAAGGTATTCGGAGGCGGCCATAGAAAGCGTGGCGGCAACACCGGTAATAAAGCCTGCCAAACCGATCATAGTGTTATCGTTGAGGGCCAAGGTAAAGCCGGCCAGAGCTCCGGTCAGCTCGACCAGGGCATCAGAAAGGCCAAGAACCATGGAACTGATATAGCTGAGCTTTTCCTCCTTGAGCATGCTGATTAAGTATTCCTCGTGGCGGGCCTCATCTTGCATGACCTCAAGCGCAACGGGGACTTCCCGGCCCAATTCCGTGTACGTCCGCACGGCATCGGATTCGCCGGACTCCATGAGGTTGATGACGAATACCAAACCGAATATGCGGGCCAGACGCGGGAAAAGCCAAACCAGAAAGGCATTGGCCTTGGGCGGCCCTTGGATATAGCAGCCCCAGATTTCCTCATGCCGCGATTCATCGGCAGCCATGCGCAACAAAACGTTCTTGTTGTTTGCTGACGAGGTTATGCCGGACAGCTCCCGGTAAATGCGGGAATCCGTAGCTTCCTTATTGTACAATCTGCGGATACGGGCAAGCGTTTCCGGATTCATTCTCACGCCTCTCGGGAGTCTTTATCCCTGTATTTTTCTTCCCGGGCAATGCCGGATCTGCGCCCGCCGGACGGCCGCTATTTCTTTTTTCGCCTATGCCGTTCGGGAAGTGGCATTACGGTTTGCCGGGCCCGGCCCAAGGCCAGTTCATCAGCGCCGACGGTATGGGTAATAACCGATCCCGCGCCCACCAGGGCATTATCCCCTATTGTCACAGGAGCCACCAAAGAGCAGTTGGAACCGATAAAGGCGTTCTTGCCAATGGTTGTGGGGTGCTTGTTCACCCCATCGTAATTGCAGGTGATAACGCCGGCGCCGATGTTCACGTTGGCGCCGATGTCAGCGTCGCCAAGATAGGTCAGGTGGTTGGCCTTGGCGTTTTGGCCGAGACGAGATTTTTTTATCTCTACAAAACTGCCCGCGTGAGCGCCCGCCTCTAACCGAGCTCCCGGGCGCAGCCTGGCAAAGGGGCCGACAACACAATTTTCACCGATAGACGCTCCTTCCAGATGCGAAAAAGAACGGATGGCCGTATCCGCTTCCACCTCGGTATCCTGAAGACGGCAGTGGGAATCGACAACCGCGCCTGAGGCGATGCGGCTGGTCCCGTAAAGCTCTACCGGACCGGTCAGCTCCGCGCCCGGCTCCAGAATGACGGCAGGCCCGATGCGGGCGGCATCCGGAGCATGGATAAGCACCCCTTTCTCCAGCCAATCCCGGACTATACGTTTGCGCAAAATCTCTTCGGCGGCGATCAATTCCACAGGGCTGTTGATGCCCAAAAGGTTCATGTTGCTTCCTGCCTCGAACCCCAGCACCGTAAGGTTTCGGGCGACGGCCAGGCCGACCAAATCGGTAATATAGTATTCACCGCTCTTATTCTTGTTATTCAGCAGCGGCAATAGTTCATCCAATATAGCGGTATCAAGACAATAGATGCCCGCATTGATTTCTCCGGAACTCGGCCCGTATTCCGCTTCGGCATACTCCTTGGCCTCAATGATGGCCCGTACCTCGCCATTGTTGCGCACCACCCTGCCAAAGGCTCCCGGGTCCGGAGGCGTGATGGTCATAAACGCTACCGCAGCGTTCTGTTCGATGGCTGCTGCGACAAAATCGCCCAACACGGCACTCTCGATCAGCGGGGTATCTCCGTTGACCACCAGCAGCCTTTTGAACGACTTTCGGGAAAGCTCCCGCCAGGCGGCAGCCAAAGCATGCCCTGTGCCGAGCTGTTCCGGCTGTTCAATAAACTGTGTCTCACCCCGGTTGAAGGCCCGGCGCACCCTCTCCATCCCGAAACCGATGACGCTCCAGACAGGAATCGGGCCGGATTCAGGGCTTGGCACCAGAGGGGTCAGAGCCTGCAGCACGTAATGCAGCATAGGTTCACCAAGAAGTGTTTTAAGTACCTTGGGGTGTTGCGAATGCATCCGGGTACCCTTGCCTGCGGCCAGCACCACAGCGCCAAGGTCGGAAAACGGTGTCTGCATAAAGACTCCTTGCGGTAAACGGTCACTCTAGACTATGGAAAGATCTTAACCTATACACGGCATTCCTTCAACCGGCAGCGGCTCGTTTGCGGCTTCCTCCCCCGGCTGCATGGCTGGTCTCTCCCAAGGCGCCGAAGCTGCGGGCCGTAGTAAGGATGCGTATACGGCATGCAACCGACGGATACCCTGTGCCGATACAGGGATAAGGATACAGAACCTCTAGCCACCCCAAACCCTGCTTATGACCGGCGATCTCTTTACCTACAAAGCTGACTCGATTGATAACGGCCAACGGCTGGATCGGGTTCTCCAACGCCTCAAGCCGGAACTCAGTCTGCGTGGAGCCCGGCGTATTCTGGAGCGGGGGCTGGCACAGGTCAACGGCAGAAAACGCGGCGCCCTCTACAGGGTAACGGCAGGAGATGCGCTCGTGGTGCATAGCGAGCCGACACGGCCCGGCGGTGTGGATGACGCTGGCGTTCGCCTGCTGCGGCTGACCGAAAAGTATGCATTTTTTCATAAACCTGCCGGATTGCACACAGCCTCTATCAGCGGCAGCGGCGAAGCCAGCCTTGAAGCACTGCTGAGCGCTCTGCATCCTGACCATGATCTCCGCCTCTTGACCCGCCTGGACCGAGAAACCTCAGGCATCATAGCCTGTGCCTTGTTTCCCGAGGCGGAAGAGACCTTCCGCACGGTAGAGCGGACAGGTCAGGTGAATAAGTATTACCTGGCCCAAGTGCATGGCGAGGTTGTCGCCCCCCTGTATCTGAATGCTGCCCTCGATACGGATTCCCGGCGAAAGACTCGCTGCCTCCGAGGAAAAAGCGGGGATCGGATAACACGGGCCGAGCCGCTGGTCAGTGGGGAGAAAGCCGCGGCCGCCTTGTGGGGCGCTCCGCCGGAAGGCCCGTCAACCCTGATGCTGGTTTGCATTCGACGGGGGGCGCGGCACCAGATCCGGGCTCATCTTGCCCACGCCGGTTTTCCCCTTATCGGGGACACGCTCTATGGAACGCGGCGGGAGGCGGCCCTCCCCCTCCGCCTGCACCACGCTTGCCTCGTTTTTCCCGGCCTCTGCATCCGGGATCTGCCGGATTGCCCATGCTTTACAGAGGCGCTGAAAGACCGTATAGGCTCTTAAAAAGTACAATACGGCTGCATCCAGCCACAAGGATCAATCCATATGCCGCACCAGCCTGCAACGGAAGATTGCGCTTTAGCGCCCGAGGTATCGCTTGTCGTCCCGGTGTATAACGAAGAAGAAAACCTCCCGGTGCTGGTGAAGGAAATCACCGCCGCAATGGAGCAATCCGGCAGGCATTGGGAACTTGTTTTGGTGGATGATGGCAGCCGCGACACAAGCCTTGCGGTCATCAAATCCCTCTCCGCTGACCCCAGAATCCGCTATATCGCCCTTGCAGCCAACAGCGGCCAATCCGCCGCCTTCGGGGCCGGTTTCAAAGAGGCCCGGGGGGAGGTTATCGTAACCCTGGATGCCGATCTTCAGAACGACCCGGCGGATATTCCCGGCATGCTGGAGCATTATTACAGCGGCGGTTATGATATGGTCATTGGCTGGAGGGCGAAGCGGCAGGATACGTTTGCCAAGCGTATAGCCTCAAAATTCGGCAATGCCGTACGCAACCGCCTCTCTCGCGAAAACGTCAGAGATACCGGCTGCTCCCTGAAAGTGCTCCGGGCCGATATGGCTAAAGAATTGCCTATGTTCACCGGTATGCACAGATTTTTGCCTACGCTGATGAAGATGCACGGCGCAACGGTGGATGAAGTCAAAGTCAACCACCGCCCCCGGCTCCATGGCGTTTCCAAATACGGTATCTGGGATAGGGCCAGAAAAACCTTTTTTGATCTGCTGGCCATCCGTTGGATGCAAAAACGCCACGTAAACTGGACCATCAAAGAACGCAAGCCATGATCGCAGCATGGCTTTTTTTCCCAGCGCTAGCCTGCCAAATCCTGGGGCTGGCCGCAACACTTGCCCAACGCCGACGGGAAAAAAAAGGGGAGTCTCGCCCCGGCCACAGCAGCCAAAAGCGCTTTGCTTTGTTCCTTTTCCTCGCGGGAGTTGTCGGGGCGATTCTCTATGCCCTGCCCCAAGGCAACATCCTCCTGGCGGCCGGACAGAGTATTTTTGCAGTGTTCTGCGTTCCGACGTTTCTGCCTGATCGTGCCCGCGCTGCGGACACCCGGGACAAGGCATAAAGAAACGTCTTTTTTCAGCCCATTCTCTGACGGAAACGAACGAGGAGCCGAGCAAGCGGAAAGACCTTGTTTTTGCATAAAACGCGGGCAATGCCGCTTTGAAAAGGGAACATTGCAAGGGTGCGCCTTCGGGCTGCGGACGAAAACGCCTTGAGCAGCAGCCCTGGTGCAGTGACGCCGGAGGAATCCGGACACCGGCGGCAGCCCCGTAAAAGCCGCGCTTCGGTCTTCGGCACATGGCGTAGCGGACGCCTCCGAAAGTTCCGGGAAATCAAATGAAACGAGTATGGCTATGATGAGTGCGGATACCCAACAGCCCGTAAGCCCCGCCCCCACGTCGGGCGCAGCCGGCTCCGCGCGTTCTGAAAAAGACGCCGAAAGCATACCGCCTACCGGCCACGCCCCTGGCCCCGTCTCAAGCGGCTCGGTCAAGCGCCACACCGGGAAAAACCCTTACAAGGCGCTGCTCAAGGGTGTGGTGGTGTTCCTGACGCTTCTCGGCGTTATCATTCTGACCCGGGTCATGGATTTCTCGCACCTGGATACGCAATGGATGGATATCAATATCCGCCGCCAGGGCTTTCAAGGTATCATGCTCTTTATCGGCCTTTGCGCGGTGACCTCCGCGCTGGGCTTCCCCCGGCAGGCTCTAAGCTTTCTCGGCGGCTATGCCTTTGGCGCGGAACTCGGTATGCTCTACGCCACCCTTGGCACCACCACAGGCTGCGCCCTTGGCTTTTTCTATGCCCGGCTGATCGGACGATCCTTCATCACCCGCCTTTTCTCCGGCAGGGTTGCCCGAATCAACAACGTTCTCTCCAGAGCCCCATTCACCATGGCCTTGATGATTCGCTTCATGCCCGTAGGCAGTAACGCCATCACCAACCTAGTGGGCGGCATCACCTCCATTCCGGCCTTTGGCTTCATTGCGGGCTCCTTTGTCGGCTATATCCCACAAAATTTGGTCTTTTCCATTCTCGGCAGCGGCATGCGTGTGGAAACGTTCTGGCGCGTCTTCCTCTCGGCGAGCTTGTTCATCATCTCTACGGCGCTCGGCTGGATTCTGTACCGCCGCCACAAAGCTTCCCTACAACCGGAAGACCCCGAACAAAAAGTATGAACATTCTCCGAAACCGCCACGCGCTGTTGGCCTTTGGCATGACAACCTGCATGATCATGGGGGTTAACGGCATTGTGCCTATAGTCCCCTTACTGCGTGAAATTTTTGGAATTTCTCCGGCTGCCGCCAGCCTGGCCATAACCATCTACACGCTGCCGGGCGTCTTTTTTTCACCTGTTGCCGGCGTTCTGGCTGACCGCTACGGCAGAAAACAGGTTGCCCTGGTCTCGCTCTTGTTATTCGGCTGCGGCGGTGTTGCCTGCGCCTTTGCCCCGAACTTTACAATTCTCCTGATCTGTCGTTTTTTTCAAGGAGTGGGCGGAACCTCTCTTGGAGTACTCAACACCACAATCATCGCCGATGCCTTCCCCAAAAACGAACTCCCCCGGCTGATGGGATACAACGGTACAGTTATCAGCCTCTCTACAGCGGTGTACCCGCTGGCGGCAGGGCTGCTGGCCATATTGGGATGGCGTTGCACCTTTCTGCTGCCCTTGATGGCCCTGCCGGTATTCCTCCTAGCTCTGCGCACCCCTCTGGCCGGTCCCGGAAGCAGCTCCGGTCTGGCGCAGTACCTCAAAGAAAGTTGGCGTGTTGCCTCCTCCCCCCGCTATCTGGCGCTCTTCAGCGTAATCTTTCTTACCTTCATCATGCTTTATGGCCCGGTAGTCACCGTCTTTCCGATGCTGGCCCGGGATATGTTCAATGCCAGCCCGGCAGCTATCGGCAGCATTACTATCGCGGCTTCCCTTGGCGCTGCAATCACCGCCTCGCAATTGGGGAGGCTCTCCGCCACCTTCTCCGGGCCAACCCTCATGCTCCTGAGCCAGGGGTTCTATTGCCTTGCCCTGGTCCTCTTCCCCTTCATGCCCGGCCATTGGTATCTAACCATTCCGGCTCTGCTCTTTGGCCTGGGCCAAGGGCTCAACGTGGCTACCATCATGTCCATGCTTCTGGCGGATGCCCCGGCCTCCTCACGCGGAGCCATCGTCTCGGTCAACGGCATGCTGCTGCGCCTGGGGCAAACCGTCGGTCCCCTCTTCTTCGGGGCAATCATGGCCGGTTTTGGGTTCAGCGCCGCTTTCTTCTCCGGGGCAGGCGTAGCCGTTGTAATGTTCGTGCTGGTGAAAGGCATGCGCCGCCTTACCTCCGCCCCCCGAAACTAATGCCGCTTTGCGCGGCCCCGTATGCTCCAGGCGATAAATGCGCTTCCCCGGCGGAACAAATTTTGCTATGTTCGCCGCATGGAGCAGATTTTCGCCATAGACGTATCGCTTTTCACGAGCTTTCTGCTCACCTTGTTTCGTATCAGCCTGCTGGTTTTTCTGCTGCCCTTTTACGATGGCGCCAATATACCCGCCCAAGTCAAAGCGGCGCTGTGCATCGTGCTCAGCCTGGCCCTTTGGCCGCATCTCTCCCCTGACGGCACATTGTTTCCTGCCCACCCCTTGGGCATCATCTTACTGCTTTTCAGTGAAGCCTTGCTCGGTCTGCTTCTTGGGCTGTACATCAATTTCATTTTCGCGGGCATTCAGACCGGAGGCCAGCTCCTGGGTTTCCAAATGGGCTTTACCATGGCCAGTGTGGCAGACCCCATGACCGGGGCCCAGATCGCCATCACCTCCCAGTTGCTATACATGGTCTCCATGCTCTGCTTTTTGGCCCTGGACGGCCATTTACTCATACTTCAAGCGTTGACTTCCTCCTTCAAAATTATTCCTCCCGGCGCTTTTTTCATCCGTCCTCCCCTGCTGGCCGACGTTCTGGCGCTTTCCGGCATCATGTTTCTGCTGGCCATAAAAATTGCGGCTCCGGTGTTGGCCTGCTTGCTCATGGTAGAACTTGCCCTGGCCCTGATGGCCAGAGCCGCGCCGCAAATGAATTTGCTCATTCTGGGCATGCCCATCAAAATTGCCATAGGCTTCTTCTTCATGAGCCTTATCTTCACCATACTGGCCCGCTACCTGGAAGAGTTCCTGGTTGGCCTCGGCCCCATGTTCATCAACCTGTTGCGCGCTTCCGGCGGAGCCGTGTGAGGCCGGCTGCGCCGAAACTGAGGCCAAGGAAACGCCGTGCCCCAAAAAGACCCCAGCAGAACCGAACGAGCCACACCGAAACGTCTCCGCAAAGCCCGCAACGAAGGAAATGTTCATAAATCCCAGGAGCTGACCAAAACGGTAGCGTTGCTGATCAGCGTGATCATGCTCTTTTTCTGGGTCAACGTTATCAGCCGGGGAACGGAAAGCCTGCTCCGGCACTTCCTCTCTACAGCTATACTAGATTTTGATCCAACGCCTGCCAGCGTTATGAACATGTTTGTCTGGCTTTCCCTGGAAACGGCCAAGATGATTTTGCCCGTCATGTTGGTTATCGGTCTGGCCACCTTCGGCATTCTGCGCTTCCAGGTGGGCTCGCTCTGGACAACCAAAGTATTCAAACCCAAACTCAGCAAATTCAACCCCATTCCCGGCATCAAACGGATGTTTTTCTCTTTGGGCACCTTGACCCGGTTGGCCAAAAGCCTGGCCCTGGCGCTGGTTATAGGCATTGCTCCCTGGCTGGTCATCCGCACCGAATCGGAAAATTTCCTGAGCCTGTATTACGCGGACGCCGGCGAACTGGCTTCCTATATCCTGCATATAGGCTGGAAAATGTTTCTCTACGCCCTGGTGCCAATGGTCATCATCTCCCTGATCGATTATTTTTACACCCGCTGGGACTACGGCGAAAACCTGAAAATGACCAAGGCCGAGGTCAAGGACGAGCACCGCCAGCAGGAAGGCGACCCTATGGTCAAATCCAAGCAGCGCCAGAAAATGATGCAAATGGGCATGCGGCGCATGATGCAGCAGGTGCCTAAGGCGGATGTGGTCATCACCAACCCCACTCACATTGCGGTGGCGCTCAGTTACGACAGTATGGAAGCCCCGGCGCCCGTAGTGGTGGCCAAGGGCGCGGATAAAATTGCAGAAAAAATCAAGGAAGTGGCTCGCGAAAACAAGGTTCCCATCCGGGAGAATAAGCCGCTGGCACGGACTTTGTATAAAGAGGTGGAAATAGGAGACATGATTCCCGAGGATGTCTACCAGGCGGTAGCCGCGATTCTCGCCCAGGTTTGGAAAACCAGGCCGCGCAAGCAGGCAAGAACAACCGTTCGGCCGCCGGGATCACAACAGACAAAGGCGCAAAGACGCTGAGCAGGCCGTAAGGATTCTTCCTCGCTGCCGACGGGAATCTGACGAGTACGAGCCATACCCAGCAAGGAAGACAAAAATATGACAACGAAACCAGCAGCGCTTCCCACCATGAACTACGAGAGATTCGCCCGCCAGGGAGATGTGCTCCTGGCCGGTGGCGTGGTGGTTATTCTCTTTGTCATGCTGGTCCCCCTGCCCACGTTCTTCCTGGACCTGATGCTCTGCTTTTCCATATCGCTCTCTTTGCTGATCCTGATCACCTCCATGTTCATGCTCTCACCGCTGGAGTTTTCAATCTTTCCTTCTCTCCTCCTGGTCACCACGTTGATGCGCCTTGCCCTCAATGTGGCCTCCACCCGGCTGATTCTCATGAACGGCGATTCAGGAACAGACGCCGCCGGTTCCATCATCCAAGCCTTCGGCGAATTCGTTGTGGGCGGCAGCTACATCATCGGTGCAGTTATCTTTCTGATTCTCTTCGTGCTCAACAAACTGGTCATTACCTCAGGCACTACCCGCATCGCGGAAGTGGCCGCCCGCTTCACTTTGGATGCCATGCCCGGTAAACAGATGGCTATCGAAGCCGATCTCAACGCCGGCCTGATTGATGAAGCGGAAGCAACCCGCCGCAGAAGCGCAATGCGCAAGGAAGCGGATTTTTATGGCGCTATGGACGGTGCGGGCAAGTTCGTGCAGGGAGACGTCAACGCCGGCCTGTTCATCATGCTGATCAACATCGTCGGCGGCATCCTGCTGGGCGTATTCCAGCGCGGCATGAGCTGGGAAGCGGCATTGCAGACCTATTCGCTCTTGACCATCGGCGATGGCCTCGTCTCCACTATTCCTTCCATCATCAGCTCTACATCGGCTGGTCTGATCGTCTCCCGAGCAGCCTCCGAAGCCAAGATGGGCGAAGAGTACATCGGCCAGTTAACCCATAACACCCGGGCACTGAAGCTCGTCTCCGCTGTGCTGCTTGTCTTCGCTGCGGTGCCCGGCATGCCGACGCTGCCCTTCCTGACCTTCGCGGTGCTGGTCTTCGGGCTCTCCCGCCTGGTCGGCACTACCCGCGATAACGTTTCTGATGCCCCCGGCGCGAGCGGCGCGCCCAAATCCTCCGGCTCTTCCGCTCCGGCCGGACGGCCGGCAGGGCAAAACGGCGAAGGGGCCTTTGATACACCTGAAGAGGTGGCCGCTCTTCTGCCCCTCGATACCCTGGAGCTGGAAGTGGGCTACGGCCTTATCCCCCTGGTGGATGAAGACCAGGGTGGCGGTCTGCTCGCGCGTATCCGCTCCATACGCCGTCAGTTCGCTCTGGATACCGGGGTTATTATTCCCTCGCTCCACCTGCGCGACAACCTTCAGTTGAAGCCCGGCCAGTACGCTCTCTTGATCAAGGGCAACCAGGTGGCCTCGGCGGAAATTTTGGTAGATCACCTCCTGGCTATGGATCCGGGCAACGCTAAGCACAATATTCGGGGCATCGAAACCCGCGAGCCCGCCTTTAACCTGCCGGCGCTGTGGGTGCCCGAATCGCAGAAGGAAGAAGCCATGCTGGCCGGCTATACTGTGGTTGACCCCTCAACGGTCATTGCCACCCACCTCACCGAGGTCTTCAGACGCCATCTGGCCGATTTCCTGGGCCGCCAAGAAGTCCAGGGACTCCTCGACAACCTGGCCAAGCAGGCCCCCAAAGCTGTGGAGGAACTGGTTCCCGGCATCCTGCCGCTGGGCGTTGTGCAACGGGTTCTACAAAACCTGCTGCGCGAAAACGTTTCCATCCGCGATCTTCTCACTATTGTGGAAACCCTGGCCGACAACGGGGTAGCCGTGAAGAACCCGGAAATGCTGACGGAATATGTACGGGAAAGGCTTGCGCGAACCATTGTAAAGCCCTACATGGATTCGGCGGGCTCGCTCCCCATCATCACCCTGGATCCCAAAACCGAACAGGTACTTCAAGAATCCGTACGCCAAATGGAAGGCGGCAGTTATCTGGCGCTCAACCCGGGAACCGCCCAACGCCTGATGCAACGTATCAACAATACCGTGGAAAATGCTGTATCCACTGACGGCCAGCCCGTTGTTCTAGCTAGTCCGGTTATACGTCCCCATCTGGCCCAGTTGGTTACTCGCTTTATCCCCGGGGTGCCGGTTATTTCCCAAGCCGAAATTCCGCCGGATATCCGCCTGACGGCCGTTGGAACAGTCAGCGTGGAATAACCCCAGCCGTAGTTACTGAATACATGAAGGAAAATAACAATGCAGGTCAAAGTCTTCTCAGGTCCCACACCAACCGCGGTGCTCTCCAGTATCAAGGCCGAACTCGGCTCCGATGCTGTCATTCTGGACACCAGGGAAACCAAGGAAGACGGCCAAACGCTCATTACCATGACCGTTGCGTTAGACCGCGACTCCACCGAAAAGACCAGCGAAGACAGCGGGGGGGGCTCCTTTGCCCGAGCTTTGGATTCGGCGCAGGCGGAATACCCCCCCGATCCCCCCGCCCCTTCCTCCCTGCCTCCGGGCTGGCAACTGTGGCATGAGGAATGGAGCAGCATCAAAAGCCATCTCATGGCCTTGATGAAATCGGAAATACAAGTCGAGAAGCTCTCCCCGCGGCAACGCGTAGCCGTAGAATTCCTTCAGCGTGAAGGTGTTAATGATACGGTTATGCTGGGAGTTTATACCTCTCTTTTGCAACGCCCGGGCGCGTCCGTGCTGGACCCGTTGGCTGAGATGATTTCGGTAAAGGCCTGGGGACGGGAAAAATGGAAGCAGAAAATACAGATTATCGCCGGGCCTTACGGCGTGGGGAAAACCACGGTGGTTGTGCGTCTGGCGCTCTGGTTGCGCAAAGCAAATCCCTCTCTGCGCGTCTGTTTAGTCAATGCTGATGGCGAGCGAGGGGGAGGAAGGCTTCTTCTGAAAAACTACGCCGAGCTATCAGATCTGGAATACCGCGAAGCCGGTTCCAAGTTGGAAATTGCCGCCATTTTTGCTGAAGATGCCAGAAATAACCTTTTTGACATCATTCTCGTAGATACGCCTGCTCTGGGCCGGGGCAAAACCATGTCTCGAATGCTGACCGAACTGGGGCTTGCGAGAAACGACGCGGCGCTCCATCTGGTACTTGCCCCCCACTATTCCGAAAGCATCTACCCCATGTTGCTGGAACGGTACAGTCCGGGCAAAGCCGGTCCGCGGGAGATGGGGTTAATCTGGTCTAAATTGGATGAGGTAGAAAAATTCGGCCAAGTAATCAACGTATCCGCATCATCCCATTTGCCGATTTCGGCCCTTTCTTACGGACCCGGCCTGCTCAATACGCTGTTGCCCGCTCGAGATACCACGCTATGGCGGCTGTTATTTAAGCGCGAGTTGCCGGACGCAGTGCACGCAGCATGATTCCGAACGCCGGCGCATAGCCCGGCAGCGGATGGATAGAATAAGATCTATGGAGAAATTTCCATGAAGAGCACTATGCCCCTCGTGTTTTCCATCACCTCCGGCAAGGGAGGAGTGGGCAAGACCAATATAGCCGTAAACCTGGCCATCGCTCTGGCTCGGTTCGGCAAGCGCGTCATTCTGCTTGATGCTGACCTAGGCCTTGCTAATGTCGACGTTATTCTCGGCATAACGCCTAAATACAACCTTTTTCATCTTTTCAACGGGGAAGCCGGGCTTGAGGATATTCTCTATCAAACGGAATTCGGCTTTAAAATTCTGCCCTCGGCTTCCGGTGTAACGGAAATGTTGCAGCTTTCTCCGGAACACAAGATGGAATTGCTTGACGCCATGGATTCCCTTGAGGAAGAGCTTGATTTCCTGGTTGTGGATACAGGCGCCGGCATCAACAATGATGTTTTATATTTCAACCTGGCCGCCCAGGAGCGTATTGTCATCCTTACTCCGGAGCCTACCTCCCTAACGGATGCCTACGCGCTTATAAAGGTGCTGCGTCAGCATCACAAGGTTGACCATTTCAAAGTTTTGGTTAATCTTACAGCCGATCAAAAAGAAGCTAAGCAGGTGTACATGCGTTTGTACCAGGCCTGCGATCATTTTCTCACCGGCGTCTCCCTGGAGCTGATCGGTTTTATCCCCCGCGATGCTTCGGTGCGTGAATCCGTGATCAAACAAACTCCCTTCTGCGTTACAGCGCCGGAGGGGGCCGCCTGCAAGGCAGTGACCCAGGCGGCGCATACAATTGAAACTTGGGATGTGCCGGCGAGCCTCGATGGAAACATCAAGTTCTTCTGGAAACGCCTCCTTTTCCGGCAGGAAAGCTAGCGGGCCTGCCCGCGGCGCCTGGGATGAATTCAACGATGGCCAAAAAGCCTGGGATGAATTCAGCCACGCCGAACAGGAAGCCATAGTCCGCCACTTCGCCCCAAAGGTGAAGTATCTTGCCTTGCGCCTGAAATCACGCCTTCCCAAAAATGTGGAGCTTACCGATCTCATCAGCGCCGGAACCCTCGGATTGATGGAATCCTTTGGCAAGTTCCAGCCTTCTCTCGGATTTAAATTCGATACGTACGCGGAAAACCGTATTCGCGGCGCCATGCTGGATGAACTGCGCCGGATGGATTGGCTCCCCAGAGGCTTACGCCAGCGGGTTCGCCGTCTGGATGAGGCCATCCAGAAAATCGAACACGCCAGCGGCAGATCCCCCTCTGAAGAGGAGTTGGCCGAGGCCACCGGATTAGAACGATCCGAAGTGCGTGAAGGGCTTGAGGCTCTGCAAAGCCAACTGTGCCTTTCGCTGGACAGTATCCAGGATTCTTTCAGTACAGATGGGGCCAAAGGCGAAGGGGAACCTTTTAATGAAGCCGCCGCCGGAGAAATGCTCGCGAGAGTTGCCTCTCTCATAGATCAATTGACAGCGCGAGAAAAACTGGTATTATCACTCTATTATACTGAGGAATTAAATATGCGTGAGACCGCCGAAGTTATGGGCATTACCGAGGGGCGGGTTTCCCAGCTCCATTCGCAGGCCTTAACCCGCCTGCGGCGGGAATTTGCCAATGCCTTCGGCGATCATGATGTTTTGTAACAAGGAGCAGATCATGCCGTATAATCCAAATATGCGGGTGCTGGTTGTGGATGATTTCTCAACCATGCGTCGTATCATCAAAAACATCCTGCGCCAGCTTGGGTTCAATAACGTGGTGGAGGCGGATGACGGCACGACCGCATGGGAAGTTTTGAACAAAGACAAAATAGAGTTCATCATTTCCGACTGGAACATGCCGCAAATGACCGGCATAGAGCTTCTGCGCAAAGTGCGCTCCAGCGAGGAGTTCGCAGATCTGCCGTTTCTTATGGTCACTGCTGAAGCGCAGCAAGAAAACATCATCGAAGCAGTGCAGGCCAAAGTTTCTAACTACATTGTCAAGCCCTTTACCGCGGACGTGATGAAACAAAAGATTGAAAAAATCTTTCCCTAGGGTGTGTTTCTCACTCCATTTCGCCCGCGAAACGCTGATTTTTTCCCGGCAAAAAAGAGGGGAAAAAGCGGGCGAAATGGAGTGATTACGCGCCATCCAGTTTTTTCCGTCTGTTGTCGCTAGGGGGGAAAAGAAGGCTTTGTAGCAACAATGTATTTGGAAACACGCCCTAACTCGCTGTACACTGTACACAACCTCGGTCCCGCCTTTCCGGCGTATGGTGCGGTATTGATTTTCCGCAGCCTTTCCCCTGCCGTTGTGTGTTGCCGGTACGGCGCCTTCGGGCGTTTGCCTGAGTAAACCATGGCCGATCCATTTGATGCCGCTGCTAGCGCCGGTCAGCATGAGCCCGGCGAAGAATTCCCCTCTGCCGCCATGCCGAATGAGGGACAGAAAGTCGAACTCGACCTTGACGACGCGCCTTTTCTTGAGGATGAAAAAGAGGAAGAGGAGAAAAAAGCCGCTCCTCCTCCGGAACCGGTTTTCTCCCCAACAGTTCCGCAGGAAGCATCCCCCAGCTTTTTTGTCCGGTATAAAATGCCTCTCATTATCGGCGGTTTGGTCGTTGCGGTTATGCTCGTAGCCGGCATTGTCCTCAAAATCGTCCTTTCCCCTGCGGAACAGGTGGTGGTAGAGCAACCCCCGCAACCGGATCTTCAGCCTCTTCCTGAAGGCCCTGCTCCATTGCCCCCTGCTCCCGTGCCGCGCTTTGTGGCCTCCTTTGATACCTTCTGGATCGCCCGAAAAGACAACGAGGGCAATACCCGTTTCCTCACCTGCCGATTCGCCGTGCCTACGGAGAACCAGACCCTGCATGCTGAGATAGAAAACAAGAAAAACATTCTGCGCGACGCTATTTTTTATTATTTGTCGCACAGGCCCATTACCCTGCTTAGCGATGAGGCGACCACAGACGCCTTTAAGGCAGACCTGATGACAGTTATCAATGAACATCTGGGGAACGGCAAGATAAACGAGTTGGATTTGCAGGCCTACATCATCCGCTGAGGGCTTCCGCTCTGCCTGTATCCGGCCGCTCCCCCCTGCGTATAGTTTCGGACGCCGGCTGAGTCTTTCCGCGGAGCACCACCGGCTGGATATCATCAGGCCGCGCCGTAAAAGGAAACCTGCGCCCCCGGGATTCCTAAATACCAGATCACTCGTTGCCGCGGGCAGCCCCTGGAGCGGCCCTCCCGGTGAAAGGCACGGCCAAGGAGGTTCCTTCGGATGACTCAAAACATCTCTATAATCCAACTTGCCCAGCTTGGCCTTGCTGAAAAGACTGCTCAGGAAATACAATCGCATCCGGAGGTCTTGCGCCAGGCCGCCCAGCAGCAGACGCCAGAAATTCTGCTTCGTCAGAATGAGATCATTCAGGGGACGGAGGAAAGTGATAAGGCCCTGCAGGCACGTATCCGCGAACGCCGGGAAAAACGTAGACAGGACCGCGAGAAAGGCCAAAGTAAACGGCGAGAAGCAAAACAGACCAATCCGGGCAAGGAGCGCTCCACGGACGCCCCCCCAACGGTCGGTCTCTGGGCTGGAAAGATCGTGAATGTAAAAGTGTAATCCGGAATGTGCTCAAGTGCGGCATTGCCCGTTGGAACAAGCGAGCCTTTCCGCCTGCAAGACGGCATATTTCTCTGTGGCCTTGAGGGGAATCAGAGTTCTGGTCATGCGGCTGAGGGCGTTTCCACATGCATTTCTGCTGCTAAGCCGCCTTTTTCCGGAGAGCGGCAACCGCAAAAAACGAACTCGGCCTCTACTCAGCCCTTGTCCTCTTTTTCCATCTTCCCTGTCAGGGAGAACCTTTGAGGTGAGCACGGGTGAAATACACCGCGCCCCCTAAGTAAAACAGATTCTCCTCATACCCCGAAAGCAGCAGATTGGTAGAGGCAGGCCCATTCTCCTGCCTACCGCTTCTCCGGGGGGCTCCCCCATGCCCAAGACGCCCCGGCCATGATACTTCCGGCCGGGGCGCAAACTCGGAACCGGCTTCAGATCAATTCCGCTTCCTTTTCCTGCATAAACTTACCAAAAACGGACACGGCGGTTTCAATATCCCCGGCGGTCACGCCTCTGTAGGTCGTAAAGCGTAAATGCTCATCGCCCATGGCTTTGCACAAAATGCCATAAGAAACCAACTCCCTCTCATACCAGGGGGCTGTCTTTTTTGTTCCCTTCACATTGAGCATGACAATATTTGTCTGGACAGGCACCAAGGCAATACCCGGGAAGCCGGACAGGCCCTGCCCCAAGAGACGGGCGTTTTCATGATCTTCCGAAAGCCGCCTGATGCCCTGTTCCAGAGCCACAAGGCCCGGAGCCGCGATCATGCCCGCCTGGCGCATGACGCCCCCCAGCAGTTTACGCGTATCCCGGGCTTCACGAATAAACTCCTTGGGGCCGCATAAGAGCGAGCCTACCGGCGCGCCAAGGCCTTTGGAAATGCAAAACTGCACTGTATCAGCACAGGCCGCCAGGGCCTCTGCGGTAACCCCAAGAGACAGGGCGGCGTTAAATATGCGGGCGCCATCCAGATGCACAGGAATGCCTTTGGCCTTAGCCGCGGAATGCAATTCCTCGGCCCTATCCAAACTGGTGCAGGTGCCCCCGGCAAAGTTATGGGTGTTCTCTATACAGGCCAAACGAACGCCGGGGGCAGCGCAGGCCGCGGCAAAGGAGGCGGTTTCGGGCATTTCGGCGCTATCCCTCCGGTAGTCCACTTTTTTCAGGCCGCCGAAACGATCCATAAAGGGGCTTTTTTCCATCATGACAATATGGAGATCCGGATCACAAGCCACACTATCGCCCCGACGGCAATGGGTCAAGACACTGGCGACGTTGGCCAGGGTTCCGGTGGGGAAAAACAGCCCGGCCTCTTTGCCGATAATCTCAGCAGCCATATCTTCGAGGCGGTTGACCGTAGGATCTTCGCCCCGCCCGTCGGCATTAGTCCGACCATCATCGCCGACAGGCGCTTTGAAGGCTGCTTCACGCATCGCCCGGGTCGGCTGGGTAAGGGTATCGCTGCGCAAGTCTACCATGGACATGATCCCTCCAGGTGTTGTGGTCATAGAACCGGCGGCTCCGCCACCGGAATGGTTCAGGGCCTGGATACAACAGGCTGTGTATAAACGCCGCTTCCTACCACGCCGGCAGCATCGCGGCAACTCCGCTCCCGAGGGCCGCTCTCAGTTGCCGTCGTAGCTCCCGGCTTGCATCCCCTCTCGTCCCTGTGCTCTCCTGTGACGTTCGGAGTCGTATTCACCTAAAAAACGCTTGCCCTCTAAACGATGCTCCCTCCCCGTAAAAACAGGACATCAGGCACTCCTGCAAAGATACGCCTTTAGGCGGGCCCTCTGCGCGCAAGCAGTGAAGGCAACCGCACAGATTCTTGAAAGAGCCTGGGATTAGGCTTGGGGAGGGCGGCGGTCTTCCAAATGATCCTCGTATTCTTCACCGTAAATAGCCAGCATGACCACGGCAAACGTAAGGATCAACGGGCCATAAAGCAGCCCCAACACGCCGAAGGCCTGAATGCCGCCGAGAATAGCCAGGAACAGGAACAGAATCGGCAACCCCGAAGCATCCCGCATCAAAATCGGACGCAGAAAGGTATCAATGGAGGTAACCACAACGCCGCACCACAAAGCCAACAAAACGGCGTTGGTCGTATTGCCTTCGATAATCAGCAGATACAGGCAAACAGGCACCCAGACAAGCCCGGTGCCGACCACAGGGACCAGAGAGGCGAAGGCCATGACTGTACCCCAAAACAATGCCGGCACGCCCACAAAATACAGCGCTACCCCACCGGCCACTCCCTGCATGGCCGCAATGAGAAACCCTCCGACCAAAACGGCCCTGGAGATGCGTTGCAGGGTCTGGATAATACGTTCTTCCTGTTCTTCCCGGAGCGGAGTCAAGTACTTAATACGCTGGATCATGGCAGCGCCATCTTTGGTAAAAAAGAAAAAAGCCACCAAGAATAGAAAGAAATTAAAGGCAAAATTCAACGTCAACCCCACAAAGCTGCGGGAAAAGGAGAGCGTGGTCTGGCCCATGCTTTTGAGGCCGTTAGTAACGTAGGTGTTGACCTCCGTTATGGTCAGATCAAGGAAGGGGGCGTGTTCCTCAAGCCAGAGGAAAATATTGCCCAAATTGCTGTTTAGCACCTGATCCAAATGCGCTTCGCTGACCCAGGTCATCACTGCAGCCCCGCTCTGGCGCATCTGCGGAATGATGCCGATAACAAAAATGGCCATGGGAATAGCCACTAAAATGGTTATGCCCAAAACCATAGCGCTGGCCGCAAGCAAGGGCTGATTCCAGAGCAAGCTTTTGAGCCGGATATATATAGGATGAAAAATTGCAGCAAACACTACAGCGACAATTAAGGCATCCAGAAAAGGCGAAAGCAGCCGGTAGGCTAGATACAGCCCCCCCAGAAGAATGGCGAAAAAAAAGACTGTCAGTAGGTTGCGTCGAGAGAGCCCCAGCCCCCGGCCCGGTTCCTCCCGGCCCTGCTCTTCTGAAGGCAGGGAGCCGCCCCCGGGCCGGACCGAGCGCGGCCGCCAGCTCCCGGCCTCATCGTAAGGCTGTTGCCGTACTCCTTCGGAGCGCTCTTCAAAAATTTCCTCCGTCTCTATAACAACAACGGTCCTGCCCTCCTCTTTCGGCCGGGCCGCGGCTTTTAGCCTGCCTTTCCTGGCCATAGACACGCAGGATCGGGCCAATTTAAGAAGCAGCACATTGACCAGACCGCCGACAGTATCAGGGGCAGACCGCTTCGGACCGGGATTTTTATTCATGGTTCGCGTCCCCGGCTCCGGGCCTTGGCTTCTTCCCACAACCGGTTCTTATCATCCATATTCAATGCTGCAAAATCCTGATCATGAGCGCGGGCAGCCTGTTCCATCAGAGCAAAACGGTCAAGAAAACGAAGCGCGCTTTTATCCAGAGCTTCGTTGGCCTTGATGCCTTTGCGCCGCCCCAACTCCACCAGGCTGAACAAAAGATCGCCGAGTTCATGTTCTTGAGCCGCTTTATCCTTGCCGTTCAGGGCGTCGAGAAGCTCCAACCACTCTGCTTCGACTTGCTGCTCAACATCGGCGTCTTCATCCCAAGTAAAGTTAGCCCGGGCAGCCTTGGCGTGAATGCGATAGGCTTTGATGAGCGGCGGCGTATCCCGGGGAAGAGAAGCAAAAACACCACCGGAGGTCGGCTCATCCCCAACAGGGGCTTCCTTGGCGGCTTTTTCCTGTTTTTTAACGGCTTCCCAGGTATTCAGAAGCTGCTCCCGGCTCGTACATTCCCGACCGGCAAAAACATGGGGATGCCGCCGCACCAGCTTGGCGGCGGCACCGGCGATAACCTGGTCAAAAGAAAAACGCTCCCGGTACAGTCGGGCCAGAAAAAGGAGGAGAAACAAGACGTCGCCCATTTCATCGCGCACGTCGTCAACTTCACCCCGGCGCACGGCATCAATCAATTCAAAGCATTCCTCAGCCAGGTATTCGCAGAGGCTGGAAGGCGTCTGCTCCTTATCCCACGGGCACCCCGCAGGGCCGAGGAGCGAAGCAAGAACATCAAGGAGCGGCTCCAGAGAACAGGCTTGGTCATTCCCGGAAGTTTTCGTTTCAGTAAAATCCGCTGACATAGCAACCTCAAAGCATGGAACTGGGCAAAAGCCCCTGGAGGGATCGGACCATGGAACTGAAAATCGGGGTTGAAAACGCTTCCCGCATTACCTGGGTATCCGGCACATAGCGCAGCAGGATATAAAACACGGCCGTAGCCAGGAGCATGCCCTTGGCAAAGCCGACCAAACCGCCGAGGAAGCTATCTAACCAACGCGCAAGCGTGATGCCCAACAAGCTGCGAAATATCGCCATCAGCAAGGAGAAGCCCAACAAGACGACCAGGAAAATCAGGACATACGTCAACACACCGGTCCATTCGGAAGCGCCAAAGATTCCGGCCACGAAACCATACGCCCTATCCTGAAAATAGCGTGCCAGGACAAAGGCCAGGAGTATGGCCACTATGCCCGCAACCTCCGCCATAAGGCCGCGCAAAAATCCGCGGATCGTAAAGGCCAGCAGGAAAAAAAGCGTGATCACATCCAGCAGATTGACTTCCAACATCATGATTGCGTCCATCCAATATGGTGATAGAAAAGGGAGAGTATCAAAACTCATTCCGGAGGAAAAGACCAAATATCCCTGCCTCGTGGCGCTGCGTGGGGCAGAAGAAACACCAGCGGGCAAAAAGGCCCGCCTGCTCCTGCCGCTAAGGCCTCTCCTCATAGGCGCGAGACCTCTCCGGGAAAGGATAGATCTGATATTCCGGAAGGCGACCGCCCGAGGATGCGCCCGGCAGCCGTGGTATCATGCGCCCCGGAGGGGAGAAAACTGTTTTTTTCCTTTCCGGCAGAGGAACGGCGCGAAGGCCTGACAGACTGCCGGACCGCTTCAACCATCCAGGGCGGCCAGTTCCATGTTTCCCCATACGGCCATATTGTGGCAGCACTGAACAAAGATACCATCCACCCCGGCTTCCTGCCCCTTCGCTCTGCGGAATCCTCTGCGCGCCCGCTCCACGGCTCGGGCGCAATCCCCAGCCTTTTGCAGCATGTTGCAAAAGGCTGTAGCCCCGGCATCAGCAAGACAGGGATCCCGAGAACGAACAACAGCCAAATCCCCTTGGCCCAGGCTCAAGGAATTTCCAATAAAAGCGGAAGAAGCGCAAAGGGATACCGGAAAATCCTCCGGGGAAAGCCTGAGGCCCAGCCCTGCCCCGCGTCGGGGATCAACCAACAGAGCCACAGTGCGCTCACGGGTTGAATAAAGCATGGTATCCCCGCCGTTCTCTACAAGGCATTCGGCACTTTCCCGAGCCAGGGATTCTGCCACAGCCCCGGCCACGGCCCCGGCCACCGCCGCCATAGGGCCTACCCCCATTCCGGCGGAGGCTCGAAGCATTTTTACCGCGATTTCCGGAGCGCCCTCGGCGGCCCCCGGAGGAAGCGGCGTCAAGCTGGCGGCAAATTCAGGCCGCAGAGCAATCCAAGCCTGAAGCTGTGAACGGACAACGCCCAAGGTTTCCAGGGCCAGACAGGCCATTTTTTCCGCTCCGGACGAGGCCAGAACGGTGATCCAGAGATCGGATTCTCCCAACACAACCTGAAAGCTAACCTCATCACTATGCGCCGAGGGCCTCCTGTAGTTTCTGAACGTGGAACTGTAAACAGATTTGACCATACTTCCTCACGGGATTTCGAGTTATCTTTACAAGCGAGCCGCTTTGGTCCAGAATACCCCCTCGGGATAGCGCGGCATACCAGGACCGCCTTTTCCCCTGAACCCACCGGGACTGTAACCAAAGGATTGATGCAAGGATACCTTTTATGAACCAGACCAAACATTTCCTCCGCATCCGGGATCTCGGCGGCCGGGAACAGGCCATGAACCTGCTTCGCCGCGCCAAAGAGATGAAGGAGAACAACACCCGTTCAGATCTGCTGGCAGGCAAAACCCTGGTTATGCTTTTTGAAAAAGCGTCCACCCGCACCCGCCTCTCCTTTGAAGTGGCCGTGCGGCATCTTGGCGGCAGCGTTATCTTTATGACCCCGGCTGAAAGCCAGCTTGGGCGATCCGAACCCCTTCCAGATACGGCCCGGGTTATCTCCCGCTATAACGACGGCATCATTGTGCGGACCTTCGGCCAGGAAAAATTAGAAGAGCTGGTCCGTTACGGCTCTGTGCCCGTGATCAATGCCCTAACCGACCAGGGGCACCCCTGCCAGGTTATGGCCGACGTTCTGACCATGTACGAACGAACCCCGGATCTTGCGGCGCTGCGCGTTGCCTGGATAGGTGACGGCAACAACATGGCCAACTCTTGGATCGAAGCAGCCATGCTCTTTCCCTTTGAGCTGACTTTGGCCGTGCCACAGGGCTACGATCCGGACCTCAACTTGTTTATTGAAGCGCGTGACGCCGGGGCCAAAATCCGCCTTACCCGCAACCCCGCTGAAGCCGTTGCCGGGGCCAACTACATCAATACCGACGTGTGGGCCTCCATGGGCCAAGAGGCCGAACAAAAAAAGCGTGAGCAGGCCTTCCAAGGCTATATCGTGGATGCTTCCACAATGTGCCTGGCTGCTCCCAATGCTAAGTTCATGCACTGCCTGCCTGTCCATAGGGGCGAGGAGGTCAGCGCCGAGGTCTTTGAAAGCGAGGCCTCGATTGTTTTTGACCAGGCGGAAAACCGTCTGCATATGCAAAAAGCCATATTGGAATGGGCATTTTCCCGCTAACCGCAACCACATGCAAGGATACGGTCATGAGCAAGCCTGTGAAGAAAGTTGTTCTCGCCTACTCGGGCGGGCTGGATACCTCGGTTATTCTCAAATGGATTGCCGAAAACTATAAATGCGAAGTCGTCACCATGACTGCCGATCTAGGGCAGGATGAAGACCTGAGCGGCGTTGATGAAAAGGCCCGCAGAACCGGAGCCGTTAAGGCCTACGTCGAAGATCTCCGGGAAGAGTTTGCCCGTGACTACGTGCTGCCCATGATGCGCGCCGGTGCGATCTATGAAGATCGCTACCTCCTCGGCACCTCCATCGCCCGCCCCTGCATCGCCAAGCGCATGGTCGAAATCGCCTACCAAGAAGGCGCGGACGCAGTTGCCCACGGCGCTACCGGAAAGGGCAACGACCAGGTACGTTTTGAGCTTTCCGTGGCCTCTCTGGCCCCGGAACTGCAAACCATTGCGCCTTGGAGGGAATGGAACTTCAAATCCCGCACAGATCTCAACAACTATGCCGCCAAAAACGGCATCCCGTTGCCTGATAAAGCCAACCGCTACAGCATGGACCGCAACATGGTCCACTTGAGCTATGAATCCAGCGAGCTGGAAGATCCCTGGGAAGAAGGCCAAAGCGGCACCTATACCCTGTGTGTGCCCCCGGAAAAAGCCCCCGATGAAGCCGAATACATTACCATTGATTATGAAAAAGGCGATCCTGTAGCCCTCAACGGCGAAAAGCTCTCCCCGGCCGGGCTGATCACCAAGCTGAACACGATTGCCGGAAAGCACGGCGTGGGCCGTATGGATATGGTTGAGAACCGCTTTGTGGGCATGAAGGCCCGGGGGATCTATGAATCCCCCGCTGCCACTGTGCTGCATATCGCCCACCGCGATCTTGAAGGCATCTGCCTTGACCGGGAAGTCATGCACATCCGCGATAGCTTGATTCCCCGTTATGCCTCGTGCATTTACAACGGATTCTGGTTCTCGCCCGAACGGGACGTGATGCAGGCCCTCATTGACAAATCTCAGGAAAATGTCACCGGCACAGTGCGTCTGCGTCTTTTCAAGGGCAGCGCCCTGGCCGTGGGGCGGAAATCCCCCTGCTCGCTCTTCCGCGTGGATCTGGCTACCTTTGAAGAAGACAACGTCTATGATCAGGCTCTGGCCAGGGGCTTTATCCAGCTCAATTCCTGGCGTATCCAGGGCTATAATCGGGTCAAGAAATAGGGCCTCTTATTGCTTCTGTTCCGGTAAGGCCGGGAGGCTGTCCCTCCCGGCCGCCTGATGGATGACGCTTCCGGCGCGGCGGCGTCATTGTTTTTTTGTGCCCCTCCCTTGCAGGCGCACTCTTTACAGCCCCTATCCGCAGCCGCAGCGTTAGGCCGAGGAGAGCCGGGGGGAAACCATTGTACCAGAGGATCAATACATGAGTAGGCAAAGAACATGGGGCGGGCGTTTCAAAGAAGGCCCCGCAGCGCTGGTGCAGCGCTATACGGAATCAATCTCCTTTGACCGGGCCCTGTACGCGCAGGATATCGCAGGCTCCAAAGCCCATGCGGCCATGCTGGCCAAAGTGGGCGTGCTGACGGCCGCAGAAGCCGCCGCCATCGCCTCCGGATTGGACCGGGTTAAGGAAGAAATCGAAAGCGGCCACTTTGCCTGGAAGGTGGAATATGAAGATGTTCATATGAATATTGAAAGCCGCTTGATTGAGCTGATTGGGGATACGGGCAAAAAACTGCATACCGGCCGCAGCCGTAATGACCAGGTTGCTCTGGATTTCCGGCTGTTTGTCTCCGACCGTCTGGCAATCTGGCGCTCCGCTCTCAGGGATCTTGTGGCCTCCCTTACCGAACAAGCCGAAAAAAACAAGGAACTGCTCCTGCCGGGCTGCACCCATCTTCAGCCGGCGCAGCCGGTAGCTCTGGCCCAACACCTGCTGGCCTATGCCTGGATGTTCAAACGAGATCATGAGCGCATGGCTGATGCCGACAAGAGAGCCAGAATCTGCCCCCTTGGCGCGGCGGCCCTGGCAGGCACGACCTATCCCCTGGATCCGGCATACACCGCCCGCGAACTGGGCATGTACGGCGTTTTCGATAACAGCATGGATGCCGTTTCTGATCGCGACTTCGTAGCCGAAGCCTTGTTCTGCGCCTCCCTGGCCATGGCTCACCTCTCCCGGCTCTGTGAAGATATTATCCTCTGGGCCAATCCCGGCTTCGGATTTATCCGCCTGCCGGATGCCTATTCCACAGGATCCAGCATTATGCCGCAAAAGAAAAATCCGGATGTGGCCGAACTGATGCGCGGCAAAACCGGGCGAGTTTACGGAGCCTTGGTCAGTATACTCACCCTGCTCAAAGGCCTGCCCATGACCTACAACCGGGATTTGCAGGAAGATAAGGAACCCTTCCTGAATGCGGACACAACTTTGACCCTTTCCGTGGAAGCCATGTCCGGCATGATCCGCGAGCTGCTTTTTAATGGTGACAGGATGCGGGAGGCTCTCGCCCGCGGCTTCCTCAACGCCACGGAACTGGCGGACTATCTGGCCGCCAAAGGCATCCCCTTCCGCGAAGCACACCACACCACGGGCAGCGCCGTTGCCATGGCCGAAGAACGGGGAGTCTCCCTGGAGGATCTCTCCTTGCAAGAACTGCAAGGCATCAGTCCGCTCATCGAAGAGGATGTGTACACGGCCCTGAATCCGGCTACGGCAGTCGCCCGGCGCAATACCCACGGCGGTACCGGCCCCTCCCCTCTGGCTGCACAGTTTACCACCCTGCGGCAATGGCTCGAACACGAGCAACGCGAACCGCGGTAGCCGCCCCTTCCCAAATACCTTCGCCATAAACGTGTCACGACCAAACGGCGCGTTTATGGCGTATTCCGCCGGTCTTCCCTTTTCTTCTTCAAAACGGGCTGTGCACCCCGTAAGGGGGCGGTTTCCCATACATTTCGGCTATCCTGCCTCCTTTTCCTCCCGGCGGGGCCCGGCGGAAAAACGATCTCAATGTCTGCCAACAGGCTTTCGCCCGGCTTTTTGCGGCTTCCTTACCAGGGGGAAAAACCGGCTTTGAATGAACAAAATGCTTTGTTAAACAGCCCTGGCGGCCCTTACAAAACGATGGTATAAAAGGCCGGACAGAATTTATGGCAAGCAACGTGTAACCTGCAATGTTCCGAGGCGTGGAGGATCTTTCTCCACCTCCCGGCTCGTGAGGGCGAGGAGTGTATGGCTGAGATAATGCGCTTGGTGGATCTTTCCAAAACAGCGGGCTGAGCGGCTAAAATGGCTCCAGGGGCCCTGGAGCAGGTACTATCCGCCGTCCGGCATCCTCCGGACACCCGGAAACGTCTCTTAGCGCCATTGGAAACCAACGAAGATGCGGCTATCGTGCGCCTGCCCGCGGGCATGGCGCTCGTTCAATCGCTGGACTTCCTGACGCCCATAGTCAATGATCCCTACATCTTCGGCCGCATCGCCGCGGCCAATGCCCTATCGGATATTTACGCCATGGGCGGCGTTCCCTGGAGCGCCATGAACATCGCCTGCTTTCCATGCTCGTTGCCGAAAGACCATCTCAGCGCCATACTCCAGGGCGGAGCGGACGCGGTGGCCGAGGCCGGAGCCATCATGGCCGGCGGGCACACGGTGCAGGACGATGAACTCAAGTATGGCCTCTCCGTCACCGGCGTGGTGGAGCCCGGGAAATTCGCCCTTAACAGCGCTCTGACTGCCGGTGACCGGCTCATTCTGACTAAACCGCTGGGCAGCGGCATCTTGGCCACTGCCGTGAAGGCCCGCTGGGAAGGACATGAAAACCATGAACGGGAAATAGCCCGTTGGGGAGCTCGGCTGAACGCCGTTCCTGGCGCACTGATCAGGGAATTCGGCCTGCGGGCGGCCACGGATATTACCGGCTTTGGTCTGGGCGGTCATCTCCTGGAGATGGCCCGGGCCTCGAAAAAAGCCATTCGTCTGGAAAGTGCCGCCCTTCCGGCCATGCCCGGGGCGCTGGAGCTTGCATCTATGGGGCTGGTGCCCCAGGGGAGCCACGCCAACAGGGCCCATGCCGGCAACGCGGCACGGATAGGCGCAGGGGTTGCACGGGAGATGACGGATTTGCTCTTTGATGCCCAAACTTCGGGCGGGCTGGTCCTGGCTGTGCCTCCGGCTCTGCTTGAGCGCGCCGTGGAACGGTTGCAGGAACTCGGCGATCAGGCGTTTCTCATCGGTGAGGTTCTGCCCCTCCGGGAACATGACATTTTTCTTTACCTTGAATAAGAGGCTGAGTCCTCGAACGGACAACCACTATGCACAGCGATACACAGCACAATCCGCACTGCTCCGAACACACTCATGACCATGAGCATTCTACCGGCCAGCCGGGCCATACCTACCCGCAGGGGCATGATCATGCCCCACGCCATGGTCATAACCACCACGAACACTGTGGCCATAAGCACCATCACCACGGGCATCATGGCAAGGATGGTCATGCCCATGACCTGGAGGCGGTCGATTCCGGAACGCTTCTGGTCATCCGCCCCTTTACCGGTATGGCCGGGGATATCATGGCAGCCGGTCTGGCCGGTCTTCTCGGCGCTGACCAGCAGTTGCTGGATAGCCTTGTCGCTGCTATCGGCATACCTGAACTTGCCCCCGGCTCGTTCGCCGTGGCGCCGCACATGGTCAATGAAGTATCCGGCCTGATCGGGAGGGTCAGCCTCCCCCATGAGCATGCTCACCGCACGTTTAAGGATATTCGAGCGATTATCCGGGCCTCAACCCTGGAAGATCCGGCCAAGGATCTGGCTGAGAAAGCCTTCCGCCTGATTGCCGAAGCCGAAGCCGCCGTGCACGGCAAAGATATCGACGAAGTGCGGTTTCATGAAGTCGGCGCGCTGGATAGTATTCTGGATATCTGCCTGGGGGCGGCGCTGTTCACGCATCTTGCCCCCCAACGTTTCATCTGCGGGCCGCTGCCGCTGTGCGACGGGGTCATTCATTGCGCCCACGGGCAGATTCCCGCCCCGGCTCCGGCCGTGCTGCGTTTGCTCCACGGCGTTCCGGTACGTGGCATTCCCGGCGCCGGAGAAACCGTAACCCCAACGGGGCTGGCGCTGCTCAAGGCCTTTGGCGCAGAATTCGGCCCTTGGCCGGCCTTCACGCTGGAACGCGAATGCTTGGCTTACGGCAACAGAGTCTTTCCCGATACCCCTAACGGCGCAATCTTCGCCTTTGGTTCCCAACGCATTGCCATGCGGCGGCCATAGAAAAAGCCGAAGAATCCCCCGGCAAGAAGGCCGAAAAAAAACGGGCAAAGGCCTCGTGGAGAGATGCCGCGCCCGGTTTTTTGGGGATATCGCCAGGGGGAACAAGGCGACTTGGGAACAGAAATAGCTTGGAAAACAGCCCTCTTAGGGGAACTGCCGCAATATGTCAGCAGCGGTCTCCCGCCGCCGGATCAGCGTTGCCTCCCCATCCATGCCTATCAACACCTCAGCAGGGCGAAACCGATGGGTATAAGGGGAACTCATGGAATAGCCGTAGGCCCCGGCATCCAGTATTCCGAGGACATCGCCCTCGGCGGCTTCGGGGAGCATTCTTCCTTTGGCCAGAATATCCCCGCTTTCGCAGATGTTGCCGACGATGGTCTGTTTCATGGTCGCAGACTCCGGCCCCGCGTCTTCCCGGTATAACTCCATGTCATGGAACGCGTCGTAGAGCATAGGCCGGGCCAGGATATTAAAGCCTATATCCGTACCTGCATAGCGAACGCCGCTGTTCTCTTTGACGGCGTGCACAGTACCGAGAACCAGGCCGCATTCGGCCATGACGTAGCGCCCCGGTTCAATATAAAAGCTGCCCTTGTACCCGGTTTCCCGACTCCAGCCGCAAAGACGCGCATCCAGCTTCCTGCCCAGTTCGTTCATATCCAAACGGGCCTCGCCCTCATATTTATGGTAAGGGATGCCGAAACCGCCGCCGAAATCGATGATTTCGATGCCGGGAAACGCTAAAGATGTTGCCAGCAACCACTCCATGGCCGCCAAAAAGGCATCCGGCTCCATAAATAGGGAACCGATATGTTGGTTCAGGCCGACCAATTTGAGGTCATAGCGCCGCAGAATCTCCCTCAGCTCGGGGAAAAACTCAGGAGAAACGCCGAATTTTGTCTCCTTGCCCGCAGTAACCACTTTTTTATGGTGTCCAGCGCCGATGCCTGGATTGAGACGGACCATAACCCGGCTGCCGGGCATCAACCTGCCGTAGGTTTCCACCTGGGAAAGCGAATCCAGGCTCATGAGCAGACCGGCTTCACCCGCCGCCTTCATTTCTTCGCCCGAAACATTGTTGCAGACGTACAGAATATCCTCCGAAGTGAAACCGGCGGCCTGCTGGAGGGCCAGTTCGCCGGGGGACATGGCATCCGCCATCAGGCCCATTGACCGCACGATGCGCAGCAACGAAAGGTTAGCATTGGCCTTGGCCGAATAGATGACCCGAAATCCCGGATGGTCTGAGAGGCTGAGCAGTTCGCGGCAACGTTCGCGCAAGATTGCTTCGTTATACACATACAGGGGAGAGCCGAAACGCCGGATCAGTGTATGCGGGGTCTCCTTGCCGAAAAAATGCTTGGAGTCGGTGTATTCTGAGCGAAGAGAAGCCATACAGTAGTCTCGATTGCCTTGAAGGGTGAAAAACGCGTATTGCCGCTGGACCTTCCGGCGGCAATAGGGGTATTTGAAGAACTTCTCACCCGGCAAGGGATTCTTGTCAACCGTGTTGTGCGCGTTGACCGGCGCGAATGCCGGGCATTCACCACCAAAGGTATACTGATGAAAGCAAAAAACGGCGATACCGTGCGCGTTCACTACACCGGTTCCCTGGAAGACGGAACGGTCTTCGATTCCTCCCGCGACAGAGACCCCCTGGAAGCAACACTCGGTCAGGCAACGCTCATCCCCGGCTTTGAAAATGCCGTGCTCGGTCTTGCGCCCGGTGATACGGTGACAGTCCGTATCCCTCCCGAAGAGGCTTACGGCCCCAGAGAGGAAGCCGCCCTGATCAGCGTGCCGCTTGAGCAGTTTCCCTCCCACCTGACTCCGGAACCCGGCATGATGCTGCAAATCGCCACAGACGAAGGCGAAATGGATATGCGCGTAGACTCGGTTACCGAGCATGAAGCCATTCTGGACGGCAACCACCCCCTGGCGGGAGAAACCCTGCTCTTTACTATTGAGCTGGTGGAAATCCTGCCATAGCATTCTCCAGCCCCCCGCGGAGATATTTCATGCCCATTGCCATAGGACGCGCCTGCGCCCGATAGCCTCCTGAGGCAAGGGCGCCGTAACCTGGTTGATCGTCTGGGGCTTCGCGGCATCAGTGTGATGCCTGCTTGAACAGGTATCCGACCTGATGCTGTGAATGAAAAATGTTCACGACAAAGTTGCGCCTGTTCATGAACGTTGAGCCGCTAGGCAAATAACCGCTCCTGAAAGGCAGGAGGGAACATTCCCTACCTGCCTTCCCTTGTAAGATGAAATAAAAGGCAGTAGTTTGGGGACTCTCAAGAAGTATGCAACAAAAAAAGCAGGATTGACCTGCTTTTTTTGTAACCCCATTATGGGGATGATTGACTGGAGCGGGAAACGAGATTTGAACTCGCGACTTCAACCTTGGCAAGGTTGCACTCTACCACTGAGTTATTCCCGCAAATATATACGATGTACCTTCCCTACTTGGAGGGGCTGCAGAGCTATTTTCCGCTCTGCCTGTAGACATCGTCGCCGCATTCCAAAATCCTATCCGGAATCACGACGAGTTCTGTGTGTATACTGACTGCCTCCCTGCGTCAAGCGTTTTACGCCTCTCCAACGAAATTTTTCTCTCCTTGCCTCGAACGGCAAAGTTACCTTCCCACGTTCTCGAGCCCCTAAGCAACAAAACAAAGCCGCTTACAGGGCCTGATCTGCTCCAGAGTCTCCGCCCCACGTAGTTCATAACACCATGCTCCCGCGGCCTTACGGAAACATCGGAAATGATCCGCCTTTTGCCAAGCGGCGGCCCCACAAAAAATCAAAGAAGGAAAACACACGGCCGCGCCCCCGGAGAGCGGATTCAGCAGTCCCTAAAGACAATGCCCTGATTTTCCTTATAAAGGAAAATCAGGGCATTTACGGTAATCATTTCTTTGGAGGCGGCATCCGGATTTGAACCGGAGATGGAGGTTTTGCAGACCTCTGCCTTACCACTTGGCTATGCCGCCAAAAAATGGAGCGGGAAACGAGATTTGAACTCGCGACTTCAACCTTGGCAAGGTTGCACTCTACCACTGAGTTATTCCCGCTCGTCAGAGTTCGTTCTTTTACGCCAGGGTATCCTCCCTGTCAAGAAGAGAAAAAGCATCTCCTTTATTTTTTCTCCTTTCTTTACCCGGGGGTTCCTTCACAGCGCCCTTGCCGGGCGCGGCGTGCTCTTTTCTTCCCCGGCGTCTTTTGATTCCGGATGACGGGGAAGCCGCTTTCGCGTAGAGAGACGACATGAAAAACGGTACCTTGCCCACGTTCCCTACTAAAGAAGAGGCCGATAGAGAAAAAAACGCGGCCGCCCTAGCTTCTGTTACCGCCGCAGTGCTCTTGACCGCCTTAAAGCTGGTCGTCGGCCTTTCCACCAACAGCCTCGGCATTCTTTCCGAAGCGGCCCACAGCGGTCTAGATCTGTTGGCGGCAGGCGTCACCTACTTTGCAGTACGGTACTCAAGCCTGCCGCCGGACCGGACCCATCCCTACGGCCACGGCAAAATTGAAAACCTTTCAGCTCTGGCGGAAACCCTGCTGCTCCTGGTGGTCTGCGTCTGGATTATTTGGGAAGCCGTGGACCGGATATTTTTCAACCCGGTTGTTGTGCGACCCACGCTATGGGCCGCCGGAGTGCTGATCATTTCCATCCTTGTGGATATATCCCGATCCCGAATGCTCCGGCGCATAGCCCAAAGATACCGCAGCCAGGCCCTGGAGGCCGACGCTCTGCATTTTTCAACGGATATCCTCTCCTCGGCCGTGGTCTTGCTGGGCATTGGGCTTCTCTATACCGCCGACTTCCTGCCGCCGGCCTCTCCCCTGCGTTTCTGGCTGGCCAAGGCAGACAGCCTGGCGGCTCTGGGCGTATCAGCCATTATTATGAAGGTCAGTTGGGCCTTGGGCGCGCGAGCAATCAACATCCTCCTGGATTCTCATGATGCGCGCCTGGCCTACGCCATGCGCGAAGCCATCTCCGGGCTCCCCGGAATTCGCTCCATTGAGGGGCTGCGCCTGCGGCACAGCGGGTCTGATCTGTTCGCTGAAATAACCCTCAGCATCGATGGCGGACTTACCCTGGAAGAGGGGGAGGCCATTCGCCTGGAAGTTGAAAAAACCATCCTGGGGATCGAAGCGCACACCCGGGCGAGTATCATGCTTATCCCCCACGCCGGGGAACCCCATGATCCGGTACGAACGCTGCGGATGTATGCCGCCGCCGCGGGGCTCAAGCCCCATGCCGTGGAACTGCTGGATCTGGAACAACCGGGAGGCGGCAGCAGGCTGCTAGTGGAGCTACACACGGAATTCCCGCCGGAAACGCCTCTCGAGGAAGCCTGGGAGCAGGTTGCCCGGTTTGAGGAAAAGATCCGGCGCGAGGACCCGCGCATCATGATCGCCACCCATCTGGAGCCCTTGGGCGAACATTCTATGGAAACCCTGCTCCAAGGCCCCGAGGCGGAACGAATCCAAAACGTGGTCATGCGCTTGGTTTCTCAAGACCCGAATCTCGACGAAGGGCATCAAGTGCTGGTCCGCAGCTACGGGGAAGGCCGGTGCATCAGTTTTCACTGCCGCATGACCGGCCCGGCAACAGTGGCCCAAGCGCATGAGGCCGCCATACGCCTCCAACAGGCACTGCATCGGGAACTGCCCGAACTGCACCGCGTCACCGTGCACACCGAGCCATATAGAAAAAAATCTCCACATCGCGCCGTGTGAAGGCCGGGCTTTCTCCCGCATTTTCTACACGGCGAAAGAAGCCCCCCGTCTCTCAGGCTTTACTTTGCCAGGGAAACCACGTACCCGAAGTGTAGCTGCCCGGATCCGATCATCTGCCTACTTTCCGGCCGTTCAGGCAGGTAGTGCGCTTGCCTGTGATCGGGAAAGGGAACGACTCGGGAGCGGAGAAACCATGCAACGTATCCTCGGCTGTTGTTTTATCATGCTCGCGGCGAGCTGCTGGGCCTTTATCGGCCCTTTCGGCCACTACGCCATGAACCACGGAGTCAGTGCCGTGGAAATGGCTTTCTGGCGCACGGCCTTCGGCGGAGGCGCTTTTTTGCTGCACGCCTTCTCCAAGGGCGTCTTGAGCGCTCCCCAAAAGGATGCCTTGATGTTCAGCCTCTACGGCATGCTTTCTATTGCCTCGCTCTTTGTCGTCTATTTCGTAGCCATCCAGGAAGCGGGCATCGGCCTTGCGGCTATTCTTATGTACACCGCTCCAGCCTGGGTCGCCCTCTTCTCTCGACTGTTTTTTAAGGAACGCCTGACCCGTGCGAAGATGCTGGCGCTCCTCTTTGCAGTTGCCGGGGCTGCCCTGGCCAGCGCTTCAGGAGGCGGCCTTCCCCAAGGGGCAAGCGCCTTGGGGATCTTCTGCGGCCTCCTCTCCGGCCTCCTGTACTCCACAAGCTACATTTTTTGCGGCCATTACCTGCGCTTGTACCAACCGGCCACCCTCTACGCCTGGGCTCTTCCCGTGGCCTGCCTTTGCCTGCTGCCGTTTACGAACTTCTCCCCCAACCCCCCCCTGGTTTGGCTGAGTCTCGCAGGATCAGGCCTTGTCTGCACCTACGCCGCCTATTGGGCTTACTGCCAAGGACTGCGTCGCATCTCTCCCACGTTGGGTTCCATCATTGCCACTTTAGAGCCGGTACTGGCTGCCCTGACGGCCTGGCTTATTTGGAAACAAGCCTTTTCCCTTGCCGGCACCGCCGGAGCCGCCCTGGTTCTCACCGCCGTACTCATGACTATTGTCATCAAGGAGCCTGCCCCCAAAGGATCTTCCAGGCCAAAAGAGGGCTCCGTCAGGTAACATCTCTCTCCGGAGCAAGGGAGTGCAACCATCTCCCTAATTCCGAGCGCTCGGTTTCTACTTGATTTTTTTATTAGGCTCTGGTCTACACTTCGCCTGTCCTTACATTTCGACTTCAAGGCGGGCAACCGGTCCCCCTTCGCAGCCGGGGTCGGCTGGGCCTCCGGAGCAGGCCGACCGCTGCCCCTTGCCCGGCAGCCAAAGCACCGCATGCCGCAGAAACGCCCTACCGCGTTCCTTCCGTGTGGCAAACAACAAGGATTTTCCATGACCAGCAACGCCACCCCCGCGGACAGCCGAAAACTCTTTCTGCTTATCGTGGTTATTCCGCTGGTTTTTGTCATCGTTGGCCTTTGGCAGCTAAGCCGGGCATCTGCTCCGCCCCCACACACAGCCAGGCCCTCCTTTGGAGAAACCATCGCCGCAATCGAAGCCGCCCAACGTGAGGCCGGCACGCCGCACATCCAGGTACGCATCGGGAATACGGTTGCCGCCGCCCCCGAGGTTCTCAACCGCTTGCGGGCCGATCACCCCGAACCGGAAACGTATACCGGTCTGCGCACTCTAGCCCTGGCCTTGCCGTGCCTGGAATTGGTTTTTGGTTTGCTGGCCTGCGGTATAGGCTCCTGCGGCCTATTGGCCATCCGCCGCATGGGGGTGAGAGCAGCGGCCTCCAGAGAGGCCCTGCTGGATCTCTTCAGTAGCGGCATCCGGAAGCTCCCCTGGCTTATTGGCGCAACCGGTTTTCTGATCGCTACGGCCCTGGCCTGCGGCCTCGCTTATGAGACCCTGAATTTCGCCGTCCGTGGTCTCGGCGCTCGCGGCGGGGGCAAGCTACTACTCCTGGGCATCGTTATCATTCTGGCCTTGTTGTTCTATGCATTGAAACTGGTGTACGCCATCTACAAAACCTCCCGAGCGGTTTTTGAGCCGGATAGTATGACCCTGATGGGGAAAAGCGTCACCCGCAAAGAAGCCCCGCTGGTGTGGGGATTTGTCGAATCAATAGCGGCAAAGGCCGGAGCCGCCAGACCGGACGGCATCATTCTCGGTTTGAATGAATGCTTTTTCGTCACCGAGCACCCGGTGCGCCTTGTCAGCGGCGCTCACGCTCCCCGGGGCCGCATCCTGTATCTGCCCTTGCCGTATATGGCCTTCATGACACGGGACGAAGCCGCCGCTGCCATCGGGCATGAGTTGGGTCACTTCACCGGAGCCGACACCGAATACAGCCTGCGCTTTACCCCTATGTATGCCGCGGCAGTAAACAATCTACGGGCCGTGGTCTTTGCCTCAAACGACGATACGGGCATAATGGGGCTTATCTCCCGACCCGCCGTTTTACTCGGGGAATTCTTTTTGAATTCCTTTGACCTGGCTGTGCAGCACTGGAGCCGACGCAGGGAATTCGCGGCAGACCGGATCGGGGCCCGCGTGGCCGGAAACGAGGCCGTGGCTTCTTCACTCTTACGTGTTTCCGTGCTGGCACCCCACGTCTCTCGCGCCTTGGCCGAATGCTGGTCTCAGGGCGGAGGCCCGCAAGGCGGCGTTGTCAATCGAGTCCGCCAATTGGTGGCGGAACAAGGTTTCAGCGATCCAATGGAACATCTCGAGGAAACCCAGGCCCACCCCACGGACAGCCATCCGACCATGCGCCAACGTCTCGAAGCCGTAAATATTTCCGTCACCCGGGAATTACTAAATAAAGCGCGAGAACGCGCGGAAAGCGGCTTGCTCAAGGAGCTGGGGCTTGAAACCACGCCTCCTGAAACCAAAGCCTCAGGGCAGACGGATGGTAATGTTGGTGCAACCCTCTCCACAGGCTCCTCCGGCAGACCGCCCCTACGGGCGGGAGAACGAAACGGGCTCGGAGCCGCCCTGGAGGCCGAATTTTCCCGGGCCGCCCGCGAAAATAACGAGGAAGAAATCTGGCATCTCAGAGAGTTGGCGGCCCGCGGCAAGGAAGATACTTCCTATTATGAGGGAGGCGCCCTGTTGTTGGCCTTCTGGGTTCTGCTGACGCTCGTCTGTTTCCTGGCGGCCGCCGGCCTGCCCTCTCTCCGATTCCGTCTCGGGGCTCTTGCCGCGGGGCTGGGCCTGGCCGTGCTGGTTGGCCTGCGGCTTAAGCGGAGGAGCAGGCCCTTTGTAACCTTCACGGCTCAGGGCCTCCTCTTTGCCGACCTTACCCAGCCTCTTCCCTGGACTGCTATTAACGACTATGCGGTTATTGTGCGCTCGTTCAACGGTATAACCACCACCGTGGCAATCAGAGTCGATCTTGTTAAAGACCTTGTGCCGCCGGCCTTCAGCGGAGACAGCAGAGTCAAATACCGCTCTAAACACCATTGTTTACTGTTTACCGTCATGAATCTGCGCGGCCGCATGAATGCGGATACATTCAGCCGAGAATTCACCATATATTGGCACGGCGGCCTGGCGCGGCACCGCCTCTCGACTCTCAGGGCCTAAAAAAAACCCTTCCATAAGATGCCCCGATTCATGAAGCCCCCACCGGAACGCCTTCCCTTACCGGGACTTAGGGTAGACAGGTTCCGAAATTTTTTCGCTGATCCATCGCCGAAAACTGTTTTCATCTTGACATATGATAAAAAGTAGATTTAAAGTTTTGTCTTTAAGAGCGGGAATAACTCAGCGGTAGAGTGTCAGCTTCCCAAGCTGAAGGTCGCGGGTTCAAATCCCGTTTCCCGCTCCAGAATAAACACAGCCGGGTTCAATACAGTCCAAACTTCTTGAAATATGAGAAGACATCACAGACTGTAGCGATTCGGCTGTTTCTGTTCATGAATATCCTCTTTTTAGAGGGATTTTCTGAGGTATGTTTTTTCCTTAGAGGCGATACCGCTATGCCTCTTGTGGTAGTAAAAATATGCCTGGTTTTGGTATAGGAGGGTAATTATGACCATTCGTACACGAATTCTTTTGGTCTTCGTTATGGCGGTACTGCTCATTGCAGGCGGGGTAATCGGTTATGCGACCGTGCAAATGCGCGATGACGCGCAAGCGTATTATGTATCCTCATCCAGCGCGCAACTGCGTTTGATGAACGACTACATCGAGACGTTCATAGACACGGCCGTTCATAATGCAGCCATGCTGGCTAATGATGTTGAACTCATCACTGCTGCAGCCGTTTTTCCTCGTTATGTGGAAAAAAATACCGAAACATCGTTCAGTTTCGCCGCATTGAGTCCCGAGGCCCGTAAGCTGCTGGATCATTTGTTAGCCCTGGATAACGGCTATGATGATTATGTGGAAGTGTACGCCGGTTATGCCGACGGCAGCCTGATCACCACGCTTGAAGGCCTTAAGTTCGGCCCCCACTTCGATATGAGCAAGCGCCCTTGGTATCAGGCCCGCGCCAATTCCAGGGAGGATGTGGGCCTGGCCGAGGCCTATACATCGCTCTCCGGCGAGACGGTTTTTGCCATCACCCATAAGATGAAAGATGAGCGAGGCAGGCTTAGGGGGGTCTTGGGCATCGATGTTTCCCTTAAGGGCTTAGCCGCCAGATTCGAGGAATTAAGTAAGGGAAACAACGGCTATTTTGTTCTTATCGAAAATACGGGCAAAATTTTGTGTGAGCCGGCCCATGCTGATTTGGTGGGTAAAGTGCTGGGCAAGGATATCACTACTCCCGGCCTGATGCAGGCTTTTGAAACCACAAACGGCATCGTACGCTTTGAGCTGGATGGCGAGCCCATCCAGGCCAATGTCATGACCAACAGTTTTGGCTGGAAGTTGGTTTCGGTGCAAACTGAGGCGGCTATCTTTGCCCGCAGCAACGCCACTGTACGTCATGTAGCGCTGCTGACCTTGGGCCTGACCCTTGTGGCCCTCGTGGGCGCAGCCTGGCTGGTGCGCTCCGTCAACAAACCGCTGTCGCTCATTGTCCACACGGCCACCGATATTTCGACGGGCAATCTGAATGCAACGCTTGATCCTAAAGACTACTACGGCGAACTTGCCCAGTTGCAACAGGCCCTCAGCACAATGGTGAGCAACCTCAAATCCCGTATTGCCGAGGCCGCCGAACAATCGGAACTGGCCCGGCAAGAAACGGCCAAAGCCCAAGAGGCCATGGGCCAGGCTGACGACGCCCGTCAGAAGGCCGAAAATGCCCGCCGCGAGGGAATGCTGGCCGCTGCCGAGGAGCTAGAGGGCGTTGTGGGCATGATCAGTTCGGCCTCCACTGAATTGGCTGCCCAAATTCAGCAATCCGATCAAAATGCCGCTGAAGCCGCTAAGAACCTCTCCGAAGCGGCCACGGCCATGAACGAGATGAACGCTACTGTGCAAGAGGTAGCCCGCAACGCCTCTTCTGCCTCCACGGCTTCGGCTGAAACGCGTGACAAGGCCGAGGCAGGTGCGCAGGTGGTGGAACAATCGCTCAAACGTATCCAATCCGTGCTTGAGGCTTCGCTGGCGCTCAAAGAAGACATGGGGAAGCTCAACGAACAGGCCCGCTCCATTGACCAAATTATGGGTGTCATTTCCGATATTGCGGACCAAACCAACTTGCTGGCGCTCAATGCGGCTATTGAAGCGGCCCGGGCCGGCGAGGCAGGACGCGGTTTTGCCGTAGTGGCCGACGAAGTACGCAAGTTGGCCGAAAAGACCATGAGTTCCACCCACGATGTGGGCAATGCCATCCGTGCTATTCAAGAAAGCACGTCCAAAAGCTCGGCTTCTGTGGATGATGCCGTAAATCAGATTGAAGAGGCCACTCGCTTTGCCAACGAATCCGGTCGAGCGCTGGAAGAAATCGTAGCGACTGTGGAATCTACAGCCGATCAGGTGCGAGCCATTGCCACCGCCAGCGAGGAGCAATCCGCCGCGAGCGAAGAAATCAACCGTTCTATCCTGCGCTGCAACGATATGAGCCGCATGATTTCCGATACCATGGGCGAAGCCGCCCGCGCCGTATCGGATATGGCAGGCCAGGCTCAGGGACTGGCCGGCCTTGTAGAAAACATGAAGCGCGGGTAGCTCGCTTTTTTTCCTGCTGCCAAGCGGGCGGTCAGAGCGTTGTTTCCGCTATGACCGCCCGCTTTTTCTCTTCAGTGGCGTTGCTGAGGCCTTAAACCAACCGCATCGTCCGTGACAAACCCTTGCGGACCGAATAGGCCTTCTCCAAGAACCTCCTCCCCACCGTAGCCTCTGGAACGCCGCCCGCAGCGTCATCGTGTCTCTAGAACATCCCCCTGTGCCGCCTATTTGATTGGAGTCGGCCTCTCTACTCCCCAATAGTTTCTACGACGCAGCGAGGGCAGGAGGCGCAACACTCCCCCTTGTGCTTGAGGCTCGCCATGATGCCGCAGTTTTCTCCATCCTGCCCCCCGGCGCAACGCCGCCGCAGTTGTTCCAAGTGCAGCTTCAGATGCTCCAGGGATTTGATCTGCTCGTCCACATTGGCAATGTGCTCATCGATCAGTTCGCCAACCCAAGTGCAATCACTCCGGGGATGGTCACGGAAGGCCAGCAGTTTTCGGATTTCTCCCAGTTTCATGCCATGCTTGCGGCAGTGCATGATAAATTCAAGCCGTTCCCAGTCTTCCAGGCTATACACTCTATAGTTGCCTCCGCTCCTCTCCGGAGCGGCCAGCAAGCCTTCCTTTTCATAAAAACGGATGGTCACCACCTTACACCCGGTTCTCTTCGCCAGCTCGCCTATTTTCATAGCGCTCCCCTCTAAAAAATACGCTTTACTCTATAGTAACTATAGATAGTAATCATGTCAAAGGAGAGGCGAAAAATCAGAAAAAATTTTCGATCTTCTTGACACTATAGCAGCTATAGACACTACCGTCACAGCAACAGGAACATCTAACGAATTCTTGCGGAGAAAAACCATGAATAACGTAAGTGGAACCGCCGCCTGCCCCGAGACTGCTCCCGGGGATGCAGCCCATCGCCTCAATAAACTGGAGCACGCCGGCCCAGAAACTGTGCTCTCTCCGGAGGGCGACCTTGGGGAAAAGCGCTTTCAGAAACAGTGCTGTTGCTCTCATGGGCATATTATGGAGCAAAGGCCCGGGCACTGCCATGCTCATGGTGCGGGGGGCGAACACGGACACGCGCAAGGCCACGGTCATGCCCACACAGGGGCATGCGGGCCCGAGAACACTTCCGGGCCTTGCTGTGGGCACCTCCACCCGGCCGCTGAGCCCGTTGATCCGGCTGTTCTCGGTCAAGCTTCGGAAACCCGGGCGGTATACCGTATCGTCAATATGGACTGCCCCATGGAAGAGGCTCTCATCCGCAAAAAGCTTGCCTCGCTCCCGGGCATCGCCAGTCTGGAGTTCAATCTGGTGCAGCGTATCCTCACGGTCAACCACGAACTGCCCTCCACCGCCCCCATCGAGGCAGCTCTGGAGTCTATTGACATGACCCCCGAACCGTTAGGGGCGAACCGGTGCGCCTCGGCCTTGTTCGCAGTAGCCGGGATGGACTGTCCCAATGAAGAAAATCTGATCCGGAATGCGCTCTCCGGCATGCCCGGCGTGTTCGGCCTGGAATGCAACCTGATGCAACAAACCCTGACTGTCCGGCACGACCCGGCCGCCCTGCCCGCCATTACCGAAGCGCTCATATCCCTGGATCTGAACGCCAAGTTGCTGGATACGGAAAACGGAGCGGCAAACACGGCCGTCAATCCTGAAATTCCCTGGCGCAGGCTTGCCGTGGCAGGCATTTTTGCGGCTCTGTCGGAACTTCTTGAACTGCTCTTGGAGTGGCACCCCCTGGGGGACGATCTCCACGCCGTGACTATCAGCAGCGTGCCCGTTCTGGAGTATGCTCCCCTGATCTTGGCGGTCATCGCCATTCTGACGGGCGGGCTGGTCACCTACCGCAAGGGCTGGATAGCGCTCAAAAATTTCAACCTGAATATTAATGCCTTGATGTCCGTAGCCGTTACCGGCGCAGTCATCATCGGGCAGTATCCCGAAGCTGCTATGGTTATGGTCCTCTTCAACCTGGCCGAGGCCATTGAGGCCAAGGCTCTTGATCGGGCCAGAAACGCCGTCAAAAACCTGCTGGCCCTGGCCCCGGAACGAGCTACGGTACTCCGCGCCGACGGTTCTTGGAAAGAGACGGATATCCGCCAGGTGGCCGTGGGCAGCCGGATACGGGTTCGGCCCGGCGAGCGTGTGGCCTTGGACGGCGTGATTGTAGAGGGGCAATCGGCCCTCAACCAGGCCGCCATTACCGGGGAAAGTTTACCCGTAGAAAAAAGCGTCGGCGACACGGTCTATGCAGGGTCCGTCAACGAATCCGGCTCCTTTGAATTCACGGTGAGCGCCGCGGCAACGGATACCGCCTTGGCCCGAATCATCCATGCCGTGGAAGAGGCCCAAAGCTCCCGCGCGCCTCTACAACGTTTTGTAGACCAGTTTGCCGGATACTACACCCCCGCTGTTTTCCTGGCGGCTATTCTGGCGGCGGCCATCCCGCCGCTGTTTATGGGAGGCATCTGGACCGAATCTATATACACGGCTCTGGTGCTCCTGGTCATCGGCTGCCCGTGCGCCCTGGTCATCTCAACCCCGGTCAGCATTGTCAGCGGTATGGCAGCAGCCGCCCGCCAGGGCATCTTAATCAAGGGCGGCATGTTCCTGGAACAGGGGCGGCGGCTGCGCTGGCTGGCCCTTGACAAGACCGGCACCATCACCCATGGCAGACCCCGCCAGACCGACGCGGTGGAAATCGACGGCTTTGATGGACGGAAGACCGCAACCCTGGCCGCCAGTTTGGCTGCCCGCTCCGATCATCCCGTTTCCCGGGCGATAGCCGAACATGCGGCGGAACAGGGAATATCTCTGCTTGAGGTCGGCAATTTTGCGGCCGTGCCCGGCCGGGGGGTCAGCGGAATTATAGAGGGGCAAACCTGGTATCTCGGCAGCCATCGCCTGGTGGAACAGCTAGGCCTCTGTTCTCCCCTGCTTGAAGAAACCATTTTTGCCTTGGAAAAACAGGGCAAAAGCGTGGTCGCTCTGATCGGCGAAAACGGTGTTCACGGGCTTTTCGCGGTAGCCGACACCATCCGAGAAAGCAGCCTTGAAGCCATCAGGGAACTTAAGCAAATGGGCATCAAAACCATGATGCTAACCGGCGACAACGAATACGCTGCCCTGACCATAGCCGGGCAAATAGGGGTAGATGGCTACAAGGGGAACCTCCTGCCTGAAGACAAGCTGCGCGTTGTTGAAGAGCTTGAGAAACAGGGCCTGGTCGGCATGGTCGGCGACGGCATCAACGACGCCCCGGCCCTGGCCCGGGCCCCCATCGGCTTTGCCATGGCCGCCGCCGGTACAGATACAGCCATTGAAACCGCTGATGTGGCCTTAATGGATGACGATCTCCGCAAAATCCCGCGCTTTGTCCGGCTTTCTAAGGCTACATATGCCATTCTGGTGCAGAATATCAGCCTGGCTGTAGGCGTGAAGGCCGCCTTTTTCGCCTTGGCTCTCGCCGGAGAGGCCACCATGTGGATGGCTGTTTTCGCGGATGTAGGCACCAGTCTGCTCGTCGTGGCCAATGGTCTGCGGGCTATGCGCAAGTAAGCAAACGGGTACGGCCTGCGCGATGATGCAAGTGATCGTCCGCAGGCCGGGGCGCCGCCGCGGGCACAACAGCCCTCAGCGAGGAAGAGCCTCCCGGGGGCTGGCGCCAGGCCATGACAACGCGGGAGCATGGCATATTTACCGGCGCTCTGTCGCGTTCGACCTTTACCCCCGTGGTCAGGCCCACGGAAAAGCATCTCTGCAGTGCCGTGTCAAAGCCCGCAATGCAGATCAGGAGGATCCGCATGATGTCCACCCGCGAGACCCTGACCATGAACTGTTTCCGGATCTTCGGCAGGTTGCGGGCTGCCGTTGCGAACCACCTCGAATGCGCTGTTGACCCCCTCCCCACGGAGTGGCAATTTGGCCGGAAAGAAAGGCTTATCCGCCCCGGCGGGAAGGGACTATCCGCCTGCAATAATTGCCCGGCCTCTCCAGGCGGATCGACAGATAAACAAGGAGCACTGCACTATGGAAGCACCCGTAGCGCTTAAAGTTCATGACGACGATAACGTGGCGACCATTTTTTCAAGTGGTCTTACGGCGGGTGGGGAAGTGAAGGTTCTTGATAAAAAAGGAAATGCCGCGGAGCTTACCCTAATTTCAGATCTTCCCTTCGGGCACAAGGCAGCGCTCTGCCCTATCAATGCGGGAGAATCCATCATTAAATACGGCGAACAGATTGGCGTAGCCCGAAAGGCTATCCGCAGGGGAGAACATGTACACATCCACAACCTGGATAGCATGCGCGGCCGCGGCGATCTTTCCCGGGAGGAGACGGCATGAAGATTACGGGCTATAAGCGGGGTGACGGCCGTTTTGGCGCACGCAATCTTGTGGGGGTCATTCCCAGCGTTGTTTGCGCTCATGATGTGGCCCAGGCGGTTGTATCCCAAGTTCAGGGCAGTGTCGGTTTTTTTCATCATCAGGGCTGTTGTCAGCTTCCCCCCGACCTTGACCGGGTTACGGAGACGCTCATAGGGCTGGGCCGCAGCCCCAATTTGGGAGCCGTGTTGGTGGTTTGCCTGGGGTGTGAAGGCACGGACCATAAGCGGCTGATCGAAGCCGTGGCCCAAACCGGAAAGCCGGTCGCGGCCATTTATATTCAGGAGTTGGGCGGGGTTGCCAAGGCCATTGCCGCAGGCATCGACGCGGCCCGAAAGCTGGCCCTGGCCATATCCGGCCAGCAAAGGGAAGAGGCGGATATTGCGGAGATCATCATGGCGATCAAATGCGGCGCCTCCGACAGCACCTCCGGCCTGGCTTCAAATTGCGTCATCGGCTATGTGGCCGATAAACTGGTGGATCTCGGCGCAACGGTCCTTTTCGGCGAAACAACTGAATTTCTCGGGGCTGAGCATATTCTTGCCCGGCGTGCGGTTTCTCCGGCCGTAGAAAAGAAAATTTACGAAATCGTGGCCCGTATGGAAGCCCGAGCAAAATCCCTTGGCTGCGATATGCGCCGGGGGCAGCCCACCCCCGGCAATATTGCGGGAGGGCTTTCCTCCATTGAGGAAAAGTCGTTAGGCGCCATCGTCAAATCAGGAACGCGTCCCATCCAGGGGGTTCTGGAGTACCAGGAAAGCGCACTAGGGCTTAAGGGCCTGTGGATAAAGGATACTCCCGGACGCGAGCCGGAAATACTTACCGGCATGGCCTGTTCCGGCGCGCAGGTAATGTTGTTCTCTACCGGGCGAGGAGCACCGCAGGGCTTTCCCTCCATGCCGGTAGTCAAAATATGCGGCAATCCGGAAACGTATGAGCACATGGAAAATGATATGGATCTCAATGCCGGAGTGATTATAACCGGTCAAAAATCTATAGAAGAGGTGGGCGAGGAAGCATTTGCAAAACTGTGCCGCGTGTTTTCAGGCGAAAAAACCAAAAATGAAGCCATACACTACTTCAAAGCAATTGATATTTACACTCTCGGTCCGGTCATATAGATTTCTTTTTAAAACCTCAGGAGCCGCTCCCCCTTTGGAAGAGCTCCTGAGGTCTTTCTTTGATACTCTCCTCTTCACAGGGCAGAGTTCCAGAAGGAACTCCCCGGCGGATGCCGAATCCAGCAATGCCTTGAAAAAAACGCGCCACTGTGACCGGGTGAACACGTCCTCTTTGACGACGGCCCCCGCGAGGAGGCCAACTCCGTGCTCGCGGCCTCCCTCAAGGCACCAAAGGGAGGGACTGGAGCAGATCACACAGCGTGAACCATAGAGAAACGCCTCTGCCCCGGCTTAAATATGCCTGCCGCCCGTAACCGCGTATACTTCCGCCGTCGTATAGCTGGATTCCTCCGAGGCCAAATGCACGTAAAGGCCGCACAGCTCTACGGGCTGCCCCGCACGGCCCAGGGGAGTATCATGGCCGAATTCGGGCAAAGCTTCTTGGAACTGGCCGCCGCTGACTTGCAACGCCGTCCACACAGGACCGGGCGCGACACAGTTAACCCTGATACCCTGAGGCGCAACCTGTTTAGCCAGGGCCTGGGTAAAGGCTTTGATGGCCCCCTTGCTCGCGCTGTAGTCAAGGAGATGCTTACTCGGGTCATAGGCGACGATGGAAGAGGTAGTAATGATCGTGGAGCCGGGAGCAAGGTGAGGCAGAGCCGCCTTAATGATCCAGAAAAGCGAATAGACGTTTACCCGGAACACCTCGTCGAGCTGGGCCGTGGTAATATCTTCAATGCTCTTGGCAGCAACTTGCCGCCCCGCCACCAGGGCCATGATATCCAAACCGCCGAGCGCGGAGCGGGCTTGTTCCACCATGGCCCCGCAAAAGGCTTCGTCGCCGAGATCCCCGGGAAGAAGCGCGGCTTTCTGCCCTGCCTCTTCTATATAGCGCTTGACCTCTTGGGCGTCAGCCTCTTCGACCGGCAAGTAGTTGATAGCCACGTCGGCGCCTTCGCGCGCGTACGCGATGGCCGCGGCTCTGCCGATGCCCGAATCGCCTCCGGTCACCAGGGCCTTGCGGCCCTTCAGTCTGCCTGTTCCTTTATAGCTCTTTTCCCCGCAGTCCGGTACGGGCTGCATATCCTTTTGCAATCCCGGGAAGGCCTGTTTCTGCTTGGGAAACTCCTCTCTGCGGTATGCCGTCACCGGGTTCGGCGTATTTTTGTTGGTGCCCATAGGGTACTCCTTATGACATAGAATAGCGCTTACCTATAGGCAAAATATTTTTTATAGAAACATGATTATTGTCTGGTGAGCACATTGGGGAAAAGATGACGATCAAGAGCCTTTCCGCGGAATTGCCGCCTTGCCGGCGGATCTTTACCCCTGCGTCAATCTATCTCCCTTCCCCGGGACGGTCGGACCTTGGAGACAGGATCGCCGTCGAGCGGCTTCATGGTGCAGTTCACTTCCAGACCCAACCGGCCAAGATAGCCGGTTCCCCACGCGTACATGGCCTCGAGCACCGGCCGGATGCTGGTACCGAACGCGGTCAAGGAATATTCCACCCGGGGCGGCACCACCGGGAACACCTCGCGCCTGACCAAACCATCACGTTCCAGTTCGCGCAACTGCCGGGTCAGCATTTTGGGCGTCGCTCCCGGCACCTCCTTGCGCAGATGGGAAAAACGCAAGGTGCCGCCGATCAGCTTCCAAAGAATCAGCGATTTATACTTGCCGCCGATCAGCGTAATGGTAGCCTCTACAGGACAGTGCAGAAGGCCTCCCCGAGGCTTTTCAGCCGAGCCGCGACAGGCGGCGGCTCCGTCATTGAATCCGTCGCGTAGCTTCATCATAGTATCCTTGAGGGTACTTTATATCAAAAAAGTGCATTCTTGCCGTAACAATATTTATAGCTATAGAAAAGCTAAAGAACAAGGTTCCGCACCCGATGCAGAGCCGGAGCGTTGAGCGAGATGGCATGGAAGGGCTGCTGCATGGGGTTCCCGGTAACGGCCAGCCTCTACCAAGAGACGCCGTTCCTGCCGAAGAAGCCTCCCATAGGCGTTTCCTCCTTGCGGAAGAGAAAGCTACTCTTGCCCCGGGCTATCTCGTTCTCGCCTCCACAGAGCACAGAACGAAAGTCCTGTGTCCCATTCTGGGAGAAAACCTATGGAGGGGCCAGAGGGAACATCCCCCGGCGGGCTCCGGAGCAACGCCCGAGCCGCCGGAGGCATAGAAAAACGGATTTCTGAGGCCTGTAATGCGTAAAGAACAATTCGATATAACGGGCATGACCTGCTCAGCCTGTTCCGCCCGGGTGCAAAAAACTGTGGCCGGGCTTGCAGGCGTTTCTGATGTCAATGTCAATCTTCTGAAAAACAGCATGAGCGTCGTCTTTGATGAGACGGCGACCTCCGGACAGGCCATTGCCGCCGCCGTAGAAAAATCCGGCTACGGCGCGACCATGCACGGCGCTGGCTCCGCTTCTTCGAGCGAGCCTTCCAGGCCGGATGTCGTGAACCGAGAACTGCGGGATATGAAACGCCGCTTGGCAGTTTCCATTATGTTCACCCTGCCGCTTTTCTATATTTCCATGGGGCACATGGCGGGGCTTCCCGTGCCCGGTTTTCTGGTCGGTCCGGAAAATGCCCTCGCCTTTGCCTTTACCCAATTTCTTCTGACCATTCCGGTCATTTTCGTCAATTTCAAATACTACCGGATAGGCTTTAGCACACTCTTCTCCGGCGCGCCGAACATGGATTCCCTGATTGCCGTCGGTTCCGGCGCGGCCGCAGTGTTCGGCGTGTACGCCATCTACGGAATCGGCTTTGCTCTTGGCCGGGGCGATATGGCCACTGTGCATGCCCTGGCCATGAATCTCTATTTTGAGTCCGCCGCCATGATTCTAACCCTGATTACTCTGGGCAAATTCTTTGAGGCCAGGGCTAAGGGCAAAACCTCCGACGCCATCGCCAAACTGGTGGATCTGGCTCCCAAAACGGCCAGAGCACTACGCGATGGAACAGAAAGCGTCATTCCCGTTGAGGAGGTCAGGCCCGGCGATACCCTTGTTGTCAAGGCGGGAGAAAGCATCCCCGTGGATGGGGTGTTGCTCAAAGGCAGCGCGTTTGTGGATGAATCGGCCATTACCGGCGAAAGCATCCCGGCCGAAAAACAGGCCGGCGATGCGCTGACCGGGGGCACCATCACCACATCCGGCCACTTTCTGATGCAGGCCACTCGAGTCGGCGATGATACCACGCTGGCCCAGATCGTCCGCTTGGTAGATGAAGCCACCTCCTCCAAGGCGCCCATTGCCAGACTGGCGGATACGATCAGCGGTATTTTCGTGCCGGTGGTCATTATTATCGCCGCAGGAGCAACAGCCGTTTGGCTGTTCCTGGGATACGGGCCGGAATTCGCCCTATCCATCGGCATTTCCGTGTTGGTCATTTCCTGTCCCTGTGCCCTGGGGTTGGCAACACCCACGGCCATTATGGTCGGCACGGGCAGGGGCGCGGCGAGCGGCATTCTGATCAAATCTGCCGAGGCCATCGAAACCGCCCAGGCCGTGGATACCGTTGTGCTCGATAAAACCGGCACTGTCACCGAAGGCAGACCCATCGTTACGGATATCGCCGCCGCAACCATCGACGGCGAGGAACTCTTACGTCTTGCCGCCTCCCTGGAAAAGCTCTCTGAACCCCCTCTGGGAGAAGCCATTGTCCGGGAGGCTGAAAAACGCGGCCTGGTCTTGGAAAAGGTTGAAAACTTCAGCCAAACTCCGGGCCAAGGCATCAGCGGCAGTATCGGCGGGGTGACGATTCAGGCCGGAAACAGCAAACTTCTTACCTCTCGGAGCATTCTCCTCAGCGATGCCCTCGCCGCCCGCAGCAAAGCCTTTGCAGAGGAAGGAAAAACAGCGCTTTTTTTCATCCGAGATAAGGAGCTCCTCGGCCTCATCGCTGTGGCCGACAGCATCAAGAAAACCAGCCGCCAAGCCGTGGCCGAACTGGAAGCCATGGGAATCGACGTGGTCATGCTGACCGGCGATAACACCGCGACCGCCGCCGCCATCCAACGCCAAGCCGGTATCGGCCGGGTACTGGCTGAAGTGCTGCCCCAGGATAAGGAACTTGAAATCCGCAGACTGCAGGAACAGGGGAAAAAGGTCGCCATGGTTGGAGACGGCATCAACGATGCCCCTGCCCTGGCTCGAGCCGATGTGGGCATCGCCATCGGCGCGGGTACAGATATCGCCATCGAATCGGCTGATATCGTGCTGATGAAAAACGACCTGCTGGATGCCGTCACCGCGGTGCAGCTCAGCAAAGCGGTCATGCGCACCATCCGCCAAAACCTCTTCTGGGCCTTTTTTTATAATATCGTGGGCATTCCCGTGGCGGCCGGGGTGTTTTACGGCCTCTGGGGCCTGACCTTAAATCCGATGATTGCGGCGGCGGCCATGAGCCTGAGTTCCGTCAGCGTGGTTTCCAACGCCTTACGGTTACGCTGGTTTCAACCGTTACGGCCGGCCAACGCCGCTGCCGGAACGGCTGAACCATCGGCAAAAACGCCGGCGTCGATTTCTCCCCAACTCCCTTTGATCCATGAACATACAAGGAGTGCTGTTATGAAAAAAAGCATACGTATTGAAGGCATGAACTGCGGTCATTGCTCAGCCGCCGTGGAAAAGGCGCTGCGCGCTGTTCCCGGCGTCAACGGCGTCTCAGTGGATTTGAAGGCCAAAACGGCATCGGTGGAAACGGCTGATAGCGTGGCAAACGATGCTCTAGCCGCCGCCGTGACCGAGGCGGGGTATACGGTCGTCGGCATTGAATAACCACAACCACCCGCTACGCGGGTGGTTGTTTATTTCTCTTGCTATGTCTGTTTACCTGACTAAAGCCGTACTTATGATGCCCGGAGGGCCTCCCGGCCAACCGGGCACTGCCTCATCGTGTCCCGCGCTGCAGGCCTCGGCATCGAGAGAAAACTCCCCACCGGTCAGGCCACAAGCTGCCGCCTGAAGAGCAATGCAGTTGCCGACCAGTCAGCGCCCTTACGATCACAAAGGGAAAAAGGGGCTTTGCCAAACAGCCCAGTCTTGGCAAATGCTCTGTGCTCCCTCACCACCATTTGCACAGCAGTCTGGAAAGCGGCGATCTGCCGGTTCCGGATTGGGCGATGCTGTCTATCATCGACCAGAACTGTTGAGCGATGGTCTGCGGGGATACATAGTTCAGCACCTGCCGCATTATCTCAAGGCCGTCGCGCCACACTTTCCCCCCGAACTCTTCTTTGGCTCTCTCAAGAAATGAGCGGACAACCTCTTCGTTCAGCTCTCCCTTGATCAAATAGGGATAGTCATTACCGAGATAATACCTGGCATCGCCGTCATCTTCATGGACCAATATATTTGAGGAGCAGGTCGCAGCAATAAAGCCCTTGGTAAACGGCTTAAAAACAGGATCATCCAGGATAGGCCGGACCGCGTAATGGAAATTTGCTTTATGCAGCTCAGGAATCCAATCCACGCTTGCCGGATAAGGCAGATCCGTAAAATAGGGACGAATATAGGGAAATACGGAATTATAGCATAAAAAATTCTTTTTTGCCCCGAAGTAATAGCCCGAAAATTTTGTAAGCGTATTTTCAAAAGGCTTGACACGAGGATCAACGCAATGTTCACAAAAAAAGACAGGGATATCTTTTTGAATTGAGGTATAATAATCAAAACTTTTTCTGGTACATGAGACTATTGCATCAGCATAACGAAGATTTTTTGTCGCCCTCTCAATCATTTCGTAGACCAGATAGTTATTCTGCCGTTTCAATTGACGCAAGATCGCTCTTTTTCTAAAAAACTTTTTATGTACAATGACAATTGAATTTTTCACCCCCTCGGTGCTGTTTGTACAAATTTGCTGCCAGCCCCGTGGCTTGAACGGTTCAATAAGATGCGCGTGCATCAAGCTGCGCACAAAAGCCGAAGGCCAGATAGAGGTATACACTGAAGGCTGCATGACCTTCTGCAAAAAGTCGGATTTCTCGGGGAAAAAGAAGTATTTTTCCGGATTCTCGGAGTGAAAAAGATAAAAAACTTTTTTTTCCAGCATATAGTTCCTCTTTGGCGTCGGATGCCGTAGCTCCCTGCGGCGCGCCGCCCCGCATGCTCCAGTAACAACGGAGAGGCCGGCCCATCCGAAATACTTCTCAGATACGGTACAGCCGTTTCCGCCGTAAGGAAGGAAAGACTATTGTAAAAGCCCTGTCGCACACCAATAGGTGAGAAACCTATCCAGGGCAGCCGCATTTGTACAGCAAAATCCCCCGCGGAAAAAATCATCGCTACGGCTTTTCTTTTTCCGGACTTTGGAGCAAACACTATTTACTAAGGATCTACGCTTTCTAAGCAGCACTCGTAGACCGTCATTTTCAGGAGGGAGCTATGGCCCATCATCATAACAATTCCGCTTACGGTCGTCTGGCGGAGCGTTTGAACCGCTTTCCTCAGGGCGCTCCGCCCACCCCGCTCCTTTTTGATATTTTAAAAATGTTGTTTTCCGAAGAAGAGGCCGGCCTGGTCGCGCTATTGCCCATAAAGCCCTTTACTGCCGCAGATGCAGCCAAAGCCTGGCGTCGCTCCCCGGCGGAAAGCGCCCGTATCCTGGATGCGCTGGCCTCGCGGGCCGTGCTCCTGGATATGGACCAAAACGGCGAACAGGTGTACTGCCTGCCGCCGCCCATGGCCGGCTTTTTTGAATTCGCCTTCATGCGGGTGCGCAACGACATTGACCAAAAAGCCCTTGCCGAACTCTTTGAGCAATATGTCAGCCTTGAGGATGACTTCATGCGCGCCCTGTTCGTGCAGGGAGAAACCGGTCTCGGCAGGGTATTCGTGCAGGAGGAATCCCTAGACGAGGCCGCGCGCCTGGAAATTCTGGATTACGAGCGAGCCGCCCATGTTGTTGATGCAGCCCGAACCATAGCTGTGGGCATGTGCTATTGCCGCCATAAAAAGGAGCACCTGGGAACCGCCTGCGATGCGCCCATGGATATCTGCCTGACCTTCGATACCCCGGCCCGGTCCCTGATCAAGCACGGCCATGCTCGAGCCATAGATAAAGCCGAATGCAACGACCTGCTGCAGGAGGCCCGCGCGCGCAGGCTGGTTCAGTTCGGCGAGAACGCTCGAGAAGGTGTGACTTTTATCTGCAACTGCTGCGGCTGCTGCTGCGAAGCACTAAACGCGGTAAAACGCTTCGGCATCACCCAAACCATCCACTCCGACTTCATCATCAGCCTGGATACAACAACCTGTATCGGCTGCGGCCGCTGCCTGCGGGCCTGCCCTGTCAACGCCCTGCACGAGCGGGAGGCGGCTTCGACAGAGGAAGCCCGCCGGGGAACGCCGGAGCTTCGTGCGGATATCTGCTTGGGTTGCGGGGTCTGCGTCCCTATCTGTCCAACCGGGAGCCTTAAACTGATCCGACGGCCGGACCGGACCATCACACCACTGAACACGGCCCACCGTCTGGTCCTGATGGCCGCCGAGCGCGGTACCCTGCAAGACCTTATCTTTGACAACCAGGTTCTGTTCAGCCACCGGCTGGCCGCCGCCGTTCTCGGGGCTGTGCTGCAACTGCCTCCCCTCCAACGCAACCTGGCTCAAAAACAACTGAAATCCAGATATGTGGAACGGTTGCTGAAAAATATGTAGCCGAACCGGAAAAACGCAACAGAAGAGAAGCGTGGAGAATATGCTGATCCCCCGGTGGGGTTTTCCCCTCCGGCGGCCGGAACCGCCGCCGGGGGGGATCTCAGCCGACCATCCGGATCGAATGCCAGCGCCTGCTACGGTAGCGCAGCATAGCCAATCCGGCCATAATGATAACATACACACTGAGCACGAGCCACAGGGAATGCAGCGAAGCCAAACCGAGATACTTAAGGGCCAGCACGGGCAATACAAGGCAGAACAGACCGGTTCCCCCCAAAATAAGCATAATAACCAGGGTATCGCCGGCACCTTTGAGCGCGCCCAGATACACGATGTTGCAGGAATCCGCCAGGGTGTACAGGGCCACGTAATATAAGAGCACAATGCCCGTCTCCCTCACGCCGACAAAGGAATCCCCCGCGTCCGCCGGCCGGAAGAGATCCATCAACGGGCCGCCGAACAACACAAAGCACAAAGCAATCGGCAGCATGTATGCAAGAGACATGTGCAGCGCGCTGATGGTCACCTGCTCGGCATCAAGGGGTTTCTGCCTGCCCATAGCCTGCCCCGTCAGGGTGGCTATGGCCGAGGTGAGGCCAAGCATGGGCATGAATACCAGCGTATTGATGGTAAGCGCAATGTTGCTGGCTGCAAGAGCATCCCGACCAAGCTTGCCAACTTCCAGGACAAACCAGGCAAAGCCCACCACTTCCATGAACATGCTGAGACCGCTGGGAAAGCCATAGCGAACAAGACGCCTGAACATATCGCCATTGAGACGCCAACCGCGCAAAACGGCTAAATGCCTATCGTTCCGCCGGGTAAAAATACGGCAGGCCAAAACCATAGAACAGAAAATCCAGCCTGTTACCGTGGCATAGCCCGCCCCGGCAATACCAAGTTCAGGCAGACCGCATTTGCCGAAAATAAAAATATAATCCAGGGGCACATTCAAAATGGTGGCTGTAATGTTGGCGACCATCACCGGGCGGGTAATGCCCCGCCCTACAAAAAAACCGCTAAAAACAGCGCTTAACAGAAAAAATACCCCTCCGGCACTGAGTATACGGAAATAGGTGATTTCCATATCAAGAAGCGCCGGGCCGTGATCCGCCCAGATAAACAGCGGGCGCGCCGCCAGAAAAAACAAACCAAGTACAAGACCGCCGCCCAAGGCCGCCCAAACGCCCTGCCAAAGCGCTGGCCCAACCTTCTCCGATAGCCGAGCCCCGGTATACTGAGCAATAAGCACGGAAACATAGCCGCAGAATCCCATCAAGGTCAGTTGGGGAACCATGCCGATAGCCCCGGCGGCCCCTGCCGCAGCGATGGCATCCACGGAATAATGGCTGAGAAACAGTCTGTCTGTAAATTGCATCAAGGTTGAGGAAGCCATGCTGGCAATCAGGGGGAGCCCGACGCGCAACACTTCCCGGTACCCGAAGGGGGCGGACCAGCGTTCCGTAAAACTATGTGCGAAAGAAACCATAACGTCACCAAAAAAGTAGATAGAGAGAAAGAGTATACCATCTCTGCAACGAAGGAATGTTTCCATCTCCCTCAGCGAAAGCGGATAAACACCCTCGTCTGTATTTGAAGAAGTATATATACTGATCCTCGTTAGAGCAAGAACGATGCCTCTAGGCAAATCTTTTACTTTTACCCTGGAAAATAGACCTTTTAGAATAAAACAACGGCACACCGTGCCTGCCGCTGCATCACAGCGCAAGGTAGTTTGATCGAGAAACAGGCCTCATTTTCAGAGACACGCGCATCCGGGAGCCCGGCGCGTGCTGGAAAATTGCCTGTGTCCGTAGGTGTGCAACGGGTATCGTCCGCACAGGTGCGGTATCAGCCGCACAGGCAACCGTTTCAGGGGGCACGAATACAGCTCTTTTCATTGCCAGGCTTTCAGGCTATACAGGCGACATGAAGAGCGCATACCCCATAGCCTTGCACCTTCTTTGCCTGATCCCCCTGATCACCATACTCATCGCATTGTGGGCGGTCTTCGGTAACGAAGACGTGATTTATGCTTTTTTTACGGCCTACCGAGCCGACCACGAAAACCTGACCCGGGGCGTAAAGTTTTTCAGTTCCTGGGGCAATGTATTGTTCTATCCTGTGTATGGTCTGATGCTGCTAACCGGGACACGCTGCAAAAAACCTGAACTAACCCGCTTTGTTCTGGCCTGGTTGCTGGCCCAGATTATCGTGCCGCTGCTCCTGGGCCGGATTTTCAAGTTTGCTGTGGGCCGCCCCCGTCCCATGACCGGCGGCTCTTGTGTGCCCTTTGCCCTGGATTCCGCCCACCACTCGTTCCCCTCAGGCCATACCATGGAGACAACCGGCTCCTGTCTCCCCTTGATACAGCGCTACCGAAGTGTTCTGCTAACCCTGTTTCTCGGTCTGTTTCTCGCGGCTATGGGATTTTCACGTGTGTATCTCAGCATGCACCACCCCACCGATGTTGCCGCGGCCTTGGTCCTCGGCAGTTTCGGCGGATGGCTTTCTTGGCGTTTCGCTCATCTGCCGCTCTACTGGTGGCGCCAACTAAAACGGCATAAAGACAAGCCCAAAATGCCCTGGCGCGGCATCTAAGCAGCGGAACCGGTGGCGGGCAGAAGATATAAAGGAGAGTTTCATGAACGAGCATGATCCCACCCGGAATTCCCGAAACGACGAGGCCCCCGGGCATAGAAACAGCCCGGAAGACCGGCCCCGGGCATCACGGGAAACCGCCGCTGAATCTTCCAGCATCCCGGAAACTCGCTCTGCCCTCAACTCCAAGCTTGGCGGTAATCCAACCTCTTCCTCCTCGGCCCCGAAAGATTCGGCGCCTCCACACGAATGGACTGTCTCCGATAGCATCACCCCAAATAAAAAGGACAACCAGGCTATTATCCAGGAGGGGCTCGGGGAAACCACCGAACCGGCCGGGGTCAGCCCTTGCCCACCCCCGCCCAATATTCCCTTGCCCGGCACAACGTTTTCGGAACACGCCGTATCCGAACCCTTCTCGTCCGCGCTCTCAGCGCCGAACGGCTCCGAGCCAGCCCTTTCCGATGCTGCTGCATCCTTGACAGCGCCTCCTCAACGTGCCGCGCTGGAAACCTCAGCGTCGGCAACGCTAACCTCCGGCGACGCTGCCTCCCCCCAGGCAACCATGCCCTCCGCCGCTGATCCCGTGTCCGAGACCGACGGCACGGAAACAGCCGGCGAGCCTGTTGCCGCCTGGAACATGGGCTGGGACGGCAAACCCATTACAGAAGAAATCCCCTCTGTTGACGAAATGCCGCTGGCGGCAGAGGTCTCCTCAAGCATGGCTGCAACCGCACAAAGTGCCGAGCAGGAGCAGACGGCCAAGCCGAAGAAAAATGCTCAAAAGCCCAAAGCGCCCGCCTCCCCCGTTCCCCCGCCCTTTAACGGCAAGCGCCTGGGGCCGCTGCTCCATTCGGAAGCCATGATGACCGCTCCGGACGGCAGTCTTATTCCGGTCCAGCCGACTGTTGCCTCTCGCCTTTACACGGTGCTGGCCTTTTTCCCGCTGCTCCCGCTGCTGCTCATTCTGGCAGCCCAGGTACTGTTCACTCTGGATGTCCGTGCTCTCTGGTATTCCGATGAAGTCCGCTACGCCAATGCCTTCCAAAATATGGTCGGCGGCGGGCACTGGGTTGTTCTGCACCTCGATGATGTTGTTTATCCCGATAAACCGCCTCTGTATTTCTGGTTCTTGGCCGCCCTGCAAAAAATCCCCGGCCTGGAGATGATCCCCGGGGCCTCAACCTTGCCTGGTCTGTTCTTTTTCGGCTCGGCTGTTTCCGGGCTGCTTTGCCTGTTGGCCACTTACGCCCTGGCCAGGCTGGTCGGCCGCCTGGACCGCAAAGGAGCGCTCGCGGCAGGCATTATCCTGCTCTCCGGCTTTTTCTTCTCCGGTCTTTTGCATTACCTGCGCATGGACCTGTTGTTCACCGCGTTGATCACCCTCAGCCATATTTTGTTGTTCCATGCCCTGGTCCGGCAAAAAGCCTACGGGTTGATCATCATAGCCTTCCTCAGCGCCGGGGCGGCTACCCTGACCAAGGGCCCCTTTGGGCTGGCCTTGCCGCTCCTGGCCGGAATTTTCTTCGTCATCTGGCAAGGCAGATTCCGGCGGCTCTTTCGGCTGGATATGCTCCTGGGGCTGTTTATCGGCCTGGCCGTGCCCGCCGTTTGGCTGTATTTTGCTTGGCAGGCCGAAGGCCAGGGATTCATCGACAATATCTTCAACCAGCAGATCGTGGGGCGTGCCCTGGATACCTGGCACCATCCCCAACCCTGGTACCACTATGGCATCAGCCTGCCCCTGATTTGGCTGCCCTGGACCCTGCTGCTCTTCTTTCTGCCCTGGGGAAGAGTATTCAAAAAAGAAACCCGAACCGCCCTCAAGGCTTCGCGCACGCCCCAAACAGCAGGCCTGGCCTATCTCTGGTGTTCCCTGCTCAGCGGGCTGCTCCTGCTCTCGGCCATCAGCATCAAGCTGCCCATCTATTGCCTGCCGCTCTTCCCGCCGCTGGCCGTGCTTTCGGGCAGAGCCCTGCTGCGCCTGCGCCCCAGCGCCTCCAAGGGCATGCAGTGGGCGCTTGCCATCGTGTTGTTCCTCGTAGGCCTTACGCTGCTGCTCCTGCCCCTTTTCCCCTCGCTGCTGCCGCTGCCCGTGCTGCCTGAAGGCCTGTACATTGCCGGAGGCGTGGCCCTGGCCGCGGCCTGCATGATGGCCTTTCTACCCAACCCCAGACGGCCCGAAGGCATGCTTTTGGTCATATCCCTTTTCACGGCCGGTTTTGCCTACCCTGTCTGGAGCATTGGCGCGCCCGGCCTGGATGTATTCATGAGCCCCAAAGCCCAAGCCGAGGAAATCCGCGCGTTACGGGATAAGGGTTACTACGCCGGGGCCTATAAAGTTTACGGTGGAACCTACTCCTACTATGCGGGAACAGTACATGAGTTCAAAACCTGGGAAGCCGTTCAGGAGGCCTTGCCCAAACACCCGAACATGGTACTGGCCCTCCGGGCATCCTTCTGGGATGACCTCGCGGAAAAACCCTCAGGCTTTGTGGAAATTGACCGCCAACGTATCGCTGAACGCGACTATGTGTTGGTAGCCAGACCTGACCCTAGGCCGACGCCTCCTCCCGCCTCCACACTTTCGGAGCATCCCGAAGGAGAGAAAACGGTTGCTCCTGAAACAACAATTCCTGCAGTACCTCCAGCGAAAGCTCCCGAAGCCGGGACGGAAACCAAGCCCACGGCGCCTCTTCAGGTCCCGGCCGCGCAGCTTCACCCTGAAGAGCTTCCCCTTGAAGAGGCCCCTCACGCCATGCCCGAAGAGGCGCCGGCAGCTCCCTCCGTGCCTGATCCGGCCACGGCTACGACCGAACCACCGTTTGCAGAGCCTGTGCCCTCCCCCGCAGAAAGCACTGGAGCTGAAACATTTCAGGAGGCAAACGCTCCTTCGCCGGAATCCGGCGCTCTTGCCCCGGCGAGAGTAGCCAAGGAGGAGGATGCCGCCCAACCAACCGGGAAGCCCGCTATGACCGATCCGCAAGTTCTCCCCCAGGGAGACGAGGTCCGGCAAACGCCTTCTGCAGAGGCCGTTCCCGCAGCGGTTGCCTCCCCCGAAACCCTGCCCCCGACACAAGGGGAAGAAGCAGGCCCGCAGGATGCCGTTCCCGCCGGAAATCCGACGCCGCCAGCGTCCGCTGCCGAAACCATGGCTACACCACAGGGTGCAGCGGTGCAGAGATAGCTATGTTCAGATCCTGGCCACTCTTGCTGATCCTGTTTCCCGTCCTTGAACTTTATGTGTTGATCACGGTGGGCGGCAGGATCGGCGCCTTGAACACCATAGCCCTGGTTATCCTTTCCACCATGGCCGGCCTGGCTCTTCTGCGTCTGCGCGGCGCGCGCATCCTTTCACGTTTTCAGGAAGAGGCGGCCCGGGGGTGTGTTCCCTCCTCCCCACTCATGGATACCCTGGGGCTGATGGCGGCAGGCTGGCTGTTCCTTTTCCCGGGCTTTGTCTCGGATATACTGGCGCTGCTGCTGCTCATTCCGGCAACGCGTCACGGCCTTGCTTCCCTGCTGCGCCGCCGCATGGAATCCGGCCTATTCCGGGGAACCGTTCATACACACTACGCCCGGCGGGATGAAAACGGTAACGTTACCTGGACCTGCTCCACCACAAGCGAATCTCTTGATCGCCAAGAAATCGCCTCCCGCAACAACGTCATCATCGACTGCGAACCGGAACATTCAGGCAAGAACAAGGATTCCGGCACGCCTTCCACTCCGGGCCCCGGAGGCGAGGGTGGGCACTGACGGGGCCCCAAAAAACCAGAGGTTCGGCTTTTGCCTCCCCTACCTGCAAGGCAGTATTGCCGAAGGAAAGCCAGGGGCTCTTGCAGCAGTGGGGAACGATGCGGTTCCGGGCACTCTGCCCCGGAGACCTTCCGGAAAAAGAACCCCCCTGAGGATTCCCGCCAGACCTCTGCGCTCTCCGGCAGCCGCCTCCCCTCGGATTCTTCCGGACAAAGATTCCGCTCCCTCCAGCAAGACGAATACGGAATGGATACTGCGCCGCAGGCCTGCCGTCTCCCGATACTGGGTCAATATAGCCGCTGAGCTTTTCCGAAGGAACGGCCCCTATACGCGCAAGCCGGCCGCCGTCGCTGCCATGCCTGCGCAACGGGATTTTTACTGGAGGCTGGTACTCAGTGCTAAAGATATTCCTCACCGCATCTTCCGCCGGGATAACAGCGCCGCTGTCTACGTGCCCGCCGTGGCCGCCGACATAGCGATTTTTGAAATATGCGCCTTTGAATCCGAACAGCCCTTGCCTCCCCTGCCCCAGCCCTCGGATAAAAGCCACATCCTCGGCGGCACGCTGACTATAGCCGGGCTGTTTCTCTGCCTGTTGTTCTGGCACCTGGTCCGCTGGAAAGGGCTGGGGGTGCTCGCGCATCTCCCCGAATCACCTCACGATTGGCTTCCCCTGGCAGGGCTGGACGCATACCGGACCCGAGCAGCCGAGGAATGGTGGCGCAGCGTCACTGCGCTAACCATGCATGCCGATATCGCTCATGTGTTGAGCAACTGCGTTCTGGGTATTCTTTTCGTCTTTCCCCTCTGTCGGCGCGCAGGGGTCGGCCTCGCCTTCCTGCTGGTCCTCCTTTCCGGAGCCTGCGGCAATATGCTGACCGCCCTTCTCCGGCCGGCCCATTCCCTGAGCCAAGGATTTTCTACAGCGGTTTTTGCCGCGGCGGGTCTGCTCTCCGCCTTTATGGCCGTTCATGCCTTTACGCATACCCGCTCTGCCGTAGGCCATATGCTCGGCAAAGAAGCCGGAGAACCCGCCGGAGCAAACACTTGGCGAAAGGCCGCGCATGGTAGGGCGCTTAAAAGTGCGTCGTTCCAGGCCATGCTCCCCCCGGGGGCTGCTCTGGCCTTTCTGGCCATGCTGGGCGGAGCGGGTGCGCCGGGCGTGGATTATCTTTCCCACACCCTAGGCCTTGCCGTGGGGAGTATCTTCGGGGTTGCCACAGCAATATTGTGCGCAAGGCTGCTTCCCCCTACAGTCCGAACACGGCCTCGAGAAACACTGGTCCAGGTGGTTTCGTTTTGCCTGGCCTGGCTGTTACTCCTGATATCCTGGCTGTGTGCCTTGAAGGCAGCTGCACGATCTCTAACGGGATAGGCGTAATGCGCCGCTCAAGAAGCTCTTAAAGGTAAACGCGGCATTTTCTGCGCCCGTTGCCTCCCCGCCGAAAGAGAAAGGGAGCACAGGAACAGCGTTCCTGTGCTCCCTTATGATGAAAGTCAAATGGCCCGAGTTAATCCACCGGCCCCCCAATGGGGAAGAATGCGTGTTGTTGCCCGGCGTCCGGCACTAGATAAACAATCCGGAAGGCGGATACACCGCAATAATTTTATCGAAGGCCAGATACTGAACGCCTATGACAATAAAGGTTACCGCCGCGATCTTGAGAATGCGTTTCCAGGAAAAGGGCTTCTGCTTCTCAATAAAGGTATTGTGCAGAAGCATAACTGCCATAGTCAAGAACATCGAGGTATAAAAGCCGAGGAATTCCACCAGGGCACACCCAGCCAAGGCCATGCAGAAGGTCTGGAAAATCACCCAGTGTTTATGCCGTTGCAGCGGCGATGTACTGGAAGCCTTATGGGGTTCACAAAGGGTAAAGGCAAGAACAAGCAACCCGAGAACAATGCCGGAGCCGAACACAAGCGAAGGAAAAAGCCGGGAATCCGGGTTTTCCACATTTGTGATGGTTTCGTACAACAATATCGCGCAGACCAACGTAATAGCCATAATCATCAGACTATCGAGCCTGTAAAGATTGGCTGGAGAGAATTTCCGCGGTATCCGCTCTCCCTCGGGGCGAGCCTTATGATGTTTCCAATCCATCCAGACCGGTAACGCCAAGGAAAAGGCTGTCAGGAAAATAAACACGAGGGAAAGAGGCGACCATACAAAAAGATCCATCAGGCTGGATGCCTGGGCCCGTGAAATAGTGGTGATCATATTTTCTTCAATAATCGGACCGAGTACAACCCCCAGAGCGACGGCCACCGGCGGCAAATCCACCTTAAGGAACAAGTAGGCCAGACCGCCGGCGGCAAGGACAACAAACACATCCATCATCGATCCCCGCATGGCATAGGCTCCAAGACAGGAAAGCGTGATAACCGAGGGAACAATTACCGCCTTGGGGACATCCAGAATTCTGGCGCAGACTTTGGCGATAAGATACCCCACCGGCACCATGGCCACGTTGGCAATGCACAACGAGGCGATAAACGTATACACGATGCCCGCGTTCTGAGAAAACATGGAGGGCCCGGGGGCAATGCCCTGGGCAAGCAGGCCGCCGATCATCACCGCTGCGGAAGCGCTACCGGGGATACCTAATGCCAAAAGCGGCACCAAAGCGCCGCCGACGCAGGCGTTGTTAGCGGCTTCGGGAATCATGACCCCGTCAATAGCTCCCTTGCCGAATCGATCGGGATCCTTATCCCAGCGCTTGGCTTCGTTGTAGGCGATGATTGAGGCAACCGTTCCGCCTGCTCCGGGGAGCGTGCCGATAAAGGTTCCGCCAACACTCACAACGCTCAATACCCATTTGTGCCCGAGCAAGGCGCGCCAGGCGCGCCGGAACGCTCCCGGCCTCCGGTCATACTGGGCAATGTAATCCTCACTCTCTTCTATGACCTTAAGCATTTGGGAGATGGAGAACAGCCCCACCATGAGCACAACAAGATCAAAGCCCCGCACGAGGGGATAGTATCCGAAAGTCAACCGCGGTTCGCCTCCGGCAAAATCCATGCCGACACAGGAAATACCTATGCCGACAATGCCTGCGAGCACAGTTTTCAACACTTTGCCCGGATACATTGCCACCAGTGTGCTCAGACCAAAAATAGCCATCCAAAAAAACGATTCCGAGCCGAACTTAAGAGCCACGTTTGCCAGTGGTTTAAAAAAAGCAAGCAGCACGAGCGTGCCGATAATGCCGCCGAACGCCGAGGCCAGCAGTGCCGCATACAGAGCATCTTCCGCTTCCCCTCTCAGGGTCATGGTATAGCCATCCAGTGCGGTCATCACCGATGAGGGCTGCCCCGGCGTGTTGATAAGAATCGAGGCATCCGCACCGCCGTAGGTAGCCCCGGAATACACCGCTCCCAAGGCGATCAACGCCGTAGCCGGCGGCATCGTAAAGGTAAAGGGCAAAAAGAGCGCAATGGCCGTGACAACCGCAATGCCGGGCAGCATGCCGCCGATGATGCCGAAGGCCAGCCCGATAACCATGATCACCAGGTTGTACGGGGTCAGTGCGTTAAAAATACCTGCGACGAACAGTTGAAGCACATCAGTTTCCATAAAATCCTCAACACAAATATTTGGTGAAGAGAGAAGACTGCCGCTCCGTATGCCTGCGTGACTTGCGCTAGGAAAGCATACTGCTTAGAAGGCAATTGCGGAGACGAGAGGGAACGGGTCCGCAGTGCCTGAAAGGAGGGGCTGTTGTGCGCTTGTAAAGAACGCAACGCTCCGGTAGCGAGATCTGCCGCCAGCCCCGGAGGCGTAGGAGAAACGAGGTTTTGCCGCTACGCCTCCGGGAACATCTCGCTAGCTAACGCGTTTACTGATTGGCCTTTTTCAGCGTCTCGCCATACTCAATTAACGAGCTCAATTCGGCTTGGGAATCAACAATAGACTTTTTCAATTCGGGGCCGGAGAGGAAATCCACGGCCAAGCCGGCCTTGGCGCAGCGTTCACGCAGCCCTTCATCCTTGTAGATGTTGGTAAGCCCCTGAAGCAGCCGCGCCTCAACATCGGCTGGCAGGTCACGGGGGGCCATCCAGAACCGGGAAAGCGAGTTTTCAATATCGTATCCCAGTTCCTTGAAGGTAGGAACATCGGGCATATTCGGATCGCGTTTCTCTGAGGCAAGAGCTAGTGGCTTCATTTCCGAAAGAGATGACATGGATGTGCCGGTAATGAGAAATGCGGCATCTACATGGCCGCCCAAAAGGGCGGATATGGCCTTGGGCCCGCCTCCGAACGAGGACATCACATAGGGTACCCCCATTTTGTGCAGCTTCAGCGCGGCAAAATTGGTAGGACCATAAAAATCGATGCAGCCGACAAGCAGATTGCCGGACGTAGCGGCCTTGATGAAGTCATCCAGGCTGTTGATCGGGGAATCCTTGCGGACGGCGAGAAACACAGGATCTTTGGCCGTCTGGGCGATATAGGTGAAATCATCCAAGTTGTAGCGGCCTTTCTTCGTGATGAGGTTAGAAGCCATATGGGGGTTGCAGTGCGAGGCCAGGGTATATCCATCGGCCTTGGAGTCCTTAACTTCCGTGGCCGCAATACCGCCGTTGGCGCCGGTTTTGTAGACAAAGACCAACGGTTGGCCGAATTCCTGCTGGAACTCCTTTTCTACCAACCTGATAACCAGGTCGGCTCCGCCGTCCGCTCCCCAACCGACAATCATTTTGACCGGACGTTCGGGATAAGCGGCGTTTGAAACTGTGGGGGCAACGATGAAGCTCAGGGCCATGGACATCAAAACGACAAGCGTCTTACGCAACATTGTTGTTCCATCCTGTTTTTGAGGTTGGCCGCGGTCTGTTCGCCAAAAGAACTCGGACAGGCGGCGGGTACGCCTTGCGGGTCTCCCCGCAGAGGCCGATCCTCTCTGATGATCCTCGTCAGGTCTTTTCGCCGGGAACATCAGCAGGTGCAGAAGGTTTTCCCCACGAAATTTGTGTTTTTCACCTCCCTTTCTGGGTGAGCACCCTTTGTGCATTCTCCCAAAACAACTTATGGAGAATATCTTCTTGAATGTTCAGGCTCCTAAAAAATGCTGCGCACCCCTCCATGGGCATGGTGGGATGCGCGCTTCCGTACAGGAAACGATCCTGCAAAAAAGTTGTCGCGGCCTGAATATACTCCTGATAGCCTGGCAGCCCCATGGAATAGATATCGGGGGAGAGATATACATTTTCCCGCAGCAGACAGACGCGCGCCAGCTCCCGCGCATAAGGCCAGCACCCGTGCGGCGTCACAATAGTCAGCCGGGGAAAATCAAGGGCCACATTTTCGACATGACGCGGATGGGTATAATCAATGGGCACATCGGGAATGCCGCCGGTCATCAACATGATCGGAATATTGCACTCCTGAGCCCGCTCATAAATGGGATAGATGCGGCGGTCATCAGCAAAGAGGGGGGTCTTGTGAGCCGTCAGGGGCTCCACGTTGATTCCGGCAAAGGGGCCTTTGAGCACCTCATACTCAATGATCCGGAACGCCTCAGGAGCATCCAGAGGATCTACGCCGGCAAAGCCCGCGAATCTTCCGGGATAGGCCGCCATGATTTCGCGCATGGATGAACAGGATACGTTGCCGAACACTTCACTGTATCTGCCGGGCATAACCCCCAGCGTGATGCCGCTCCTCTCCATTTCCTCCAAGAACAGCGCCATGGAAAGCTTTGCCGTTGACTCGGCCTGGTACATGCCGAACTTGCGGGTAACGACAGCATTACGCCGAAGATCATACTGCGAGGTCTGCAGAAAGTCGCCCATGGGCGGGCGGAGTCTGAAATCGCAAATCATGGCACCCTCTTGGCAAAGGCCGAGCGGCAGGCCGCCTTCCGGCGGCCCGCGCAAGCATTATTCCATAGCCGCAATGACGGTCACTTCACATAAATTATTCTGACGGGATTGCGCCGCCATAACCGCCGTGCGCGCAGGAGGGCAGCCCGGAACAACCCAACCGTTCCACACCTCATTAAAGCCGGCAAAATCATTGATATCGCGCAGATACACAGTTGCTTGCACCAGCTTATCCTTGCTCGTGCCGACTTCCGTAAGCTGTTTTTCTATCTTTTCCAGCACCATCTTTGCCTGTACTTTGATATCCACTTCCGGGGGATTATCGCCGGGAACAACTCCGGAGAGAAAAACAAACCCGTTACACACTACTGCCCCGGCACTGCGGGCGGAAACACCGTATCTCTTTATCTCAGCCATGATGCGGTCTCCTTAATCGGTTCCAGATGTGAACGAAAAACTCCGGCCATGGTCGCACTCAAAGCCCTCCAACAGCCGGGGCCCTGCCCTCTTTTCAAAAACAAACCATGCTACTTCAGCGCACGCTCCACCGAATTGTACATCAATTCGACTATGCCCTTATGAACCTCTGCAGGCATACCATCCACCTTGGCTTCCAAGGTGCCGGTCACGCCATCGACCAAGCCGATTGCAGGGGCCGCGTGGATCATGCGCTCTTCCAGCTCGGGCGTGTGGGCCAAGGAAATATTTTTCAACAATATGGCCAGTGCGGCCTGAATAGCATAGCAGCCCCAGTTGGACACGCCGCAGGGCAGAAGAATATCCGTCTCGCTGGTGGGGCAGATGATTTCGCCATGCTTGATATGCGCGGCAACTTCCTTGGCAAAGGCGCCCATGCCAATTTCATTGCCGCCGTCACCTACGCCAATGGTGGGAATGCCTTTCTCGTGTGCTATATCAATCAGATGGTCCAAACGGGAGCGGCCGGCGCTGAAATCCATAGCCGCCATGTTGCGGTAAGTTCCATCGGCGGTCATGCCTGCCCGCTCAATGGAAATGATCACTTTAGGCTTATACTGCTCGATTAGCTTGCGGCATTGCTCCTTGGCAGTTTCATTATCATCGGAACAAGTGCCGACCACGCTGATACAAGTATACCGGGGGGTTGCCGTGGCCGCCACAGCCTCCTCATAGGAAACAAAACTCGGCCCGGCAAGCTGACCCATCTTCGCTGTTTTATCCTGCAAAAACTCATCTACAAAAATCATGGGGATACATTTGAAGGCCTTGGAGAGCGCTCCGGCCAGAGCTCCGGTGCCCATAGGGCCATCATCTTCGCCGATGGCTGGAGAAACCCATCCCCGCGTGAGTGAGCCTGTCAGCAAGAATACGGTATCGCCCTGCTTCACGTTGTTGATAAACGTTTCAGCCGCTGCCTGACAAATGGGCTTGCCTCCTACACGGGCGCGCGCGGGATCGTAAAGAGAGGCAATGCCTCGGTTGCCGATATCAAGGCTCATCACTTTGTCGATCACATTGAGCATAACGTTCTCCTGAGTTTGAAGCAGGATCCCCCTACTTCTGTTGCAAAAAGCAATAATCCCATAGCGTAATCGCCGTTCAGCCTTTCCGTGCGCTCTCGGGCAGCCACCGGCAACCTCGCCGCGCCAGCTTGTTCTATTTTATAGAATTATGTTCTATTTTATCGAACACCCCGAAACTGTCAAGAGACTTTGCCTGTTCTCTCCGCTTGCCATTGGGAAATTGTCACGGTATATACTTTGTTATACTGAATTTTTATTAATTTTTCCGAAAGGTAACCAAAGGAAGCAGAGAGACAAAGCATAGACAGGGGTAATTTGACATTACCCGCTATGTTCTCTATTTCAGAACAAAATGCTGCGTCAGCCACGGCGTAAAGGAGAACTCCTTCGTGGAAAAAGTACTGGAAAAATCCTACAGGATTTTAGCGGCCCTTTCGGAAAGCAAGGAACCAAAGGGAATAACGGAGCTGAGCAGACAGCTTTCCCTTGTCAAGAGCAACGTACACAGGCTGGTGACCTCTCTGGTCGAACTCGGCCTGGTGCAGCAAGCTCCGCAAAACGAGAAATACTTCCTGACGCTCAAACTGTGGCAGCTCGGAAGAACTGCCCTTAACCAGCTCGATGTACGCAAAACAGCCTTCCCTTATATGCACGAGCTGGTAAATCGCTTCGGTGAAGACGTATATCTCTCAGTGATTATTGATACCTATGTTGTCTATGTGGATCACGTGCCCTGCGATCATGTGGTGCGCGCCTCCCTTGGCGGAGGGCATGAGGCTTACTGCTCCTCTACCGGCAAAGCCATTCTGGCTTGGTCCCCGGATGCCCTGTTGCAGCGGATCATGAGCGGAGCAACGGCCTTCACCGAGACAACTATCACGGATATTGAAACCATGAGGGAGGAGCTGAACAAAAGCAGAGAGCGCGGCTTTGCCTTGAATTTTGGCGAATGGAGCCGCAGCGTACATGGGGTTGCTGCCCCCGTTTTTGATTACTCCGGGCTCCCCGTAGCCGCTCTCGGCATCTCCGGGCCGGCCAATCGGTTGCCGCTGGCGCGTCTAGAAGATCTGGGCAAACACCTGGATGCCCTCGGCCGAAAGATCTCCTCCGAGTTGGGCTACCTGCCTGTAGTGCAGCCCGAGGGGATGCGGCATACCGGCTGAATCGAAGTCCTCGTCTGGGGTACTGCGCCTCTTTCTGCGCTGACAAGCTCTATGAAAGGAAAAGGAAAAAAAGAAGGCTCTGGTCAGCAGCCTGCAAGTGCCGTTATAACCTGCTCTGGCCTGATCAGAGCCATGCATTCGCCGCTTCGTGGGCAATCTTTTTTTCCATGGAGGGAACACGGGCGGCACGCCAGATCAGCTTGCAGCACAATATCCCGTGCCCCTTGAGGAAAAAAACCCCACTCTCGAGTCGTAGGCCCAAAGAGAGCCACCACGGGCACACCAACTGCTCCCGCCAGATGCATCGGGCCGGAATCCCCACTTACCAGTACCCGGCATCGGGAAAACAACGCTGCACTCTGACGCAAATCAGTTTGATTCGTCAGATCCTCCGGACGATTTGGAAAAAGAGGCTTCCCCCGCCCCACGGCCAGCCAGGAGATGCCTGCCGCATCCAGTAATTCCACCAGCCGGCGCCAATACTGCTTTGGCCAAGCCTTCATGGAATGAGCGGCATAGGGATGCAGCGCAACCGGAAATTCGGACGGAAAACTCTCAGGAAACATCGTGGTCAATCGCTCTTCCGCCCAAGCTGTTTCTGTGGGACGCAACCAGAGACGCGGCAGAAGTTCCGAAACCGGCGGAGGAAGGAGATCCACAGCCATGGCATAGCGTCGAATAACAGGAAATTCGCGCAGTCGGCGGCCGTAGAAACGACCACCGGACCGCAAAAAGACCCTTCGGGCAAAACTCTCCTTGGGATAACGCAGCACCGGCCCGCGCCAGATCCAAGAAGCTAGTCGAGAGCGTCCCGTGCCGTGGAGATCAATGAAGCCCCAACCCTCATAGCGCTTCGCAAGCTGCTTCAGCCAGCCCGCCAGGCGCGGCATTTGAAGATCCTCAGGCGCCGGGTGAATAATGTCTTCAACATACGGGTTGGCTTCAAAAATCGGGGCATGAATTTGCCGGGTGACCACAACAAAACGCCAACCGCGATTCCTTGCCCACCAAGCCAGTGGCCCGGTGGTCAGCAGCACATCCCCCAAGGCCGAAAGACGCCAAACCAGCCAATAGGTGTTGGGTAACTCCATAGCAAAAATCCGCTTTCGGCTTTTCTCCGCCCTCAAAGACACCCCACAGGGCAGTAATAAAAAAGTGCCAAAGGGAAAGCCGGTGGGGAAAACACGTCCTCTGCCTCAAGCAAACTGAGACTCACATCCCATGCACATAAAGAGCTATGGTACCAACCGACTCACCCCACCGCAACACTATAAACGGCTCCTCTTTCCAGTATATTCAGGGTTTGCAGCCATTTTACCCTGGTTATCCGGGTATTTCCCAAGGGGAGTAAAAAAGAGGGAAGTCAGTATCAATAAG
>CATJOY010000044.1 GCA_949741925.1 uncultured Desulfovibrionaceae bacterium
AGAGTCCAGAGAGGGGGGGCGATAGCCCCCTCTCTGGCCCCGCGGGAGGCGGACCACCTTAGGAACTCCCCAACGCTCCGGCCCATCGGGCCGCCTTCCATCCTGAGGGACCGGGAGCCTCTCTCCCCCATCTCCCCCATCTTCCTCCCACATCTACCCAAAAACCGGACTTTTCAGAAAAACCAGCGGATCTTTCCGGAACCACCCATCGGGAAGATTCCGTCCTGGTCTAGTTCAGCCCTTGACGCAACACTACCGGTGTTCCATACCTCGTATTGAAGTTTCGGGCGGAGGCCCTACCCGAGGGCGCTAACGAGGAGGATACCTATGCTCAATTTTGTCTTTAATAATGCCACCAAACTTATTTTCGGCAGGGATACCCACCGGGAGATTGGCGGGCTTATCAGGGAGCGCGCTGAAAGAATTCTGCTTCATTATGGCGGCGGCAGCATTAAAAGAAGCGGCCTTTATGATCAGGTGACGTCCTCCCTCAGGGAGCACGGCGTCTCCTGGACGGAACTTGCCGGTGTTCAGCCCAACCCGCGCCTTTCTTTGGTGCGCCGGGGCATCGACCTTTGCCGTCAAGAAAACCTGCGCTTTATCCTGGCCGTGGGTGGGGGAAGCGTTATTGATTCCGCCAAAGCCATTGCCATGGGCGTGGATTTGGCCGGGGATATCTGGGATATGTTTGAGCGCCGCCTTGAGCCGCAAACGGCCTTACCTGTGGCAACCATTCTGACCATACCGGCGGCCGGGAGCGAATCCAGCTATAACACCGTTATCACCAACGATACAACGCAGGTCAAACGTGGTTGCCGTGGTGAACTCCTGCGACCGGTATTCAGCATCATAAACCCGGAGCTTTTCTTCACCCTGCCGCATAACCAAATGGCTCATGGCGTCTGCGATATGATGAGCCATATTTTTGAGCGCTACTTCACCCGGACTGAAAAAACCGACCTCACGGACGGGCTTTGCGAAAGCACCCTAAAGACCATTATGCGTAACGCCCGCATCCTGAACCGAGATGGCAGCGACTATGATGCCTGGGCTGAAATAGCCTTTGCCGGAAACATCGCTCATAACAACTTGCTTGGTCTGGGCAGAATGCAGGATTGGGCCTGCCACGCCATGGAGCACGAACTTTCGGCCCTTTACGATGTGCCCCACGGAGCCGGACTGGCCGTGATCACCCCGGCCTGGATGAAGTATATCCACACCAAGCACCCGGAGATGTTCGTACAGTTTGCGGCCAACGTCATGGGCGTGGGCGGCAGCGCGCGCGCTAGCGAGACCATGGCCCTGGAGGCCATTACCCGCCTTGAGCGCTTTTTTGCTGAACTGGGCCTGCCGCTCACCTTGGGGGCCTTGGGCATAGATGACGCCAAACTGGAATTCATGGCCAAACGCCTTACCGGTTTCGACGGGAACCGGGAACAGAGGATCGGCAACTTTGAATCCCTAGGCTGGGAGGATATCCTGGCTATTTACCGGTTGGCGCGCTGAACCCTTTGCCACGCCGTCAAACGCGCCTCGGGAACCGGCCTTTGCCAGCCGAAGGCCGGTCCATTCCTATCTCCCGTACCAAACGCCAGTCAACGCCTGCCCGGGAAAATGCCGCCACAAAGGGCAGGGATATGACAACGGAGCCACTCGTAGCCGTTGACCAAAGCTATACCTGCAAAGACCAGTAGGGCTCCGGCCACAAAACCGGGTTCCAGCGCTTCACCCAAAAGCAGCACCCCGCCGGCCACGCCGAAAAGCGGCGTCATGAAGGAGAGCGCCCCCAGACGCGAGGCCAAGTAGTTCCGCAGCAGCCAGAACCAGGCGATCATGGTGGCAAAGGAGACCACCAGCGATTGGAAAACAAGGCTGGTCCAGACCACCGGGGTAAGCACAAAATCCGCTTGCCCCATAAGAAAGGCGGCAGGCATTAAGATCAGCGCCGCCGCCAAGAGCTGGTATAGCGCGGTAAGAGTGGGCGGGGTTACAGCGAGCCGGGAACAACGGATCACAACCGTGCTCAAGGTCCAGGATACCCCTGCCAGGAGCCCGTAAAAATCCCCTTTAAGGGTTTGGGTCGCGGCAGCGCCGGCTTGCTGCTCCGTTCCGCAAAAGGCCAGGATAATGCCCGCAAAGCACAGGGCGATGCCGAGCCATTGAGCCGGTTTGAGACGTTCTTCCGGAAGACGAAAGTGCAGGGCCAAGGCAGTAAAGGCCGGCGAGGTGTAAAGAAAGACCACCATGCGCGACGAGCTGGTAAACAGCAGCCCTTCGGCGATGAAGAGGAATTCCAGGGCAAAAAAGACCCCGGCCAGCAGGCCCGGCCGCCAGGCTCCTTTGCCGGAGATCGGCCCTTGGCGTCGCCAGACGATCAGAAGCGCTACGAACAAGAAAGCGACCACGGAACGCAAGGCGACTTGCATTACCGGAGCCATGTCCGGCCCGGCCGCCTTGAGCGCGGTTTGTTGCAGGCCCCAGGTCAGACAGAGAATGATCATGAGGAAGACGGCCTTGCCGTCCAAAACATGGCGCGCGTCCATGGAGAATCCACCTTATCGCGATATCTCGCAGGCCGCCAATAAAATATTTCGCCTCCGGAATCAAGAGCTTCTCCGGATGTGGGGCGCTGATCCACACCCCGCCGGGGGGTATGGCGCCCCCAGCCCCCAAGTCGGGGGTATAGGGGAATGATCATACTGCCGGAGGGTGGGGGCGAGCAGCCCCCATGTCTTCATATACAGGAATGCCGCTCCAGTAAACTAGAGCGGCATGGACGAGCCCTCCGGCATCCGAGGGTGAAAACTGCCGGTATGCTAGATCCGCATTGCTGCAGGGCGCTATTCCAGCTCGCCGCTGCTGATGGGAATCCGGCGGGGCTTCATGGCCTCGGCTTTGGGCAGAAAAAGATCCAGCACTCCATCCTTAAGGGAGGCCTTGATGCGCTCACGATCCACCATATCCGAAAGGGTAAAAACCCTGCGGTAAACCGGCGCGCCGAATTCCGGAGTCGAGTAGCGGCCTTGGGTTTCCGAAGCCGGGGTATAGCGGCTGGCGCCGGTGACCATCAGTTCGTTTTCTTCCAAATCGATGGAGAGGGCATCCGGAGCCACTCCGGGCATATCCATAAATATATGAAAGCCTTCAGACCGTTCCAAAATATCGGTAGCGGGCAGGATGGCGTTTTCTCTTTCTTTGGTATTCATGGCGGGTCTCCTTTACAATGAACATCACTCAATAGCGATACGGCGCGGCTTGACTTCTTCGGTTTTGGGCAGGGTTACCCGCACAATGCCGTTTTCGCTTTTGGCGGTGACGCCATCGCGGGCAACCGGCACATTGAGGCTGATAATCCGCTGAAAAGAGCCGGCGGCGCGTTCCTGACGGAAATAACGGCCTTCCGGCGCTTTGCGCTCGCCTTTGATGATCAGACTGCGGGCGGCCAGGGTGATTTCTAATTCCTCAGCGGGCACGCCAGGCAGGCAGATATCGACCATATAGCTTTCGTCATTTTCAGAGACGTTAATCAGGGGGTAGGTAATGCGGCGCTGGGCCATGCCCGAGGAGCCGAGAATACCGGCAAAAAGCCGGTCCATATCTTTAGGAAGATCATATACTGTATTAAAATCGATAACCATGGCTTTTCCTCCAATGCACATGCGTTTCCGGAGCATTCAACGAACGGTTGGCTGCTTGAGGCAATCGCCCGTAAAAAGCGCGCGGCCGTTCGCCATAACACTCCCCTCGCATTCCCGGGGCAGCGGCACTCTCCAAACTCCATTGTCCGCGTGTCGCGAGAAACCGTAGGGCCGATCCGGTTGCTTATATTGCAATTGAGATAAAGCCGGATGCGGGCGTGTCAAGATTCGCCGATCAGCAAGAAAGAGATCGGCGGCGAACAGACCGTATCCAGCATACAGCCCGGGCTGGGCAGTACAATGATTATCAAGCGCTCCGGCGCTGTTTCTCAAGAAAGGGGGAATAATGCCCCGGTTCCCGCTTGCCAACGGTATCGAAAAGCCTTCCGGCGAAAGCGCCGCTGTTGGAAAAAAGGCTTAGAGGGCCTATCGCGTTGAAAAAGCGGTCCGAAAGGTTTTGGATAAAAGATGTTCTCAAGCGCGTGTACGATTCAAAACATACCCCACTACAAGGGGGAAGGCGTTGCCGGCCCTCTTGGCAGAACCATTGCGAGCAAAATGGGCTCAACGTGCGCTTGGCGGCAGCCGCCACCAATTTTACCGTGAACGGCTGCCTGATAAAAAAGGTTGTTGAGGCCCTTTTTTCACAGCCCCAAGGCCGCGGCGATGCTTGCGGCATATGGCGGGCGAAGCACGCCTTTTTCTGTAATAATGGCTGTGATCAGCCGGGCAGGGGTCACATCAAAGGCATAATTGAGGGCTTCGACACCCTCAGGCAGAATGCGCCGGTCACCGATCCACGCCACTTCGGCCCCATCCCGCTTTTCAATGGGGATGTAGTCGCCATTTGGCGCGGCGGGATCAATGGTGGAGAGCGGCGCGGCAATGTAAAAGGGGATGCCGTGTTCCCGGGCCAGCAGGGCCACGGTGTAGGTGCCGATTTTGTTGGCCGTATCCCCGTTGGCCGCAATCCTATCCGCCCCGGTGATAACCTTATCTACCATGCCCTTTTGCATCAGCAGGCCGGCCGCGTTATCGCAGGCCGCGAGCACCGGTATGCCGTCTTTGTGCAGTTCAAAGCAGGTCAGCCGGGCCCCCTGGAGCACCGGCCGGGTTTCATCGGAAATGACCCGGATCTTTTTTCCTTGGGCCACCGCTGAACGAATAACCCCTAAGGCCGTCCCCCAACCCGCCGTGGCCAGGGCTCCGGCGTTGCAATGGGTCAACACGGTATCGCCATCCTCAAGCAAGGCCGCGCCGAAATCTCCCATAGCCCGGTTGGCGGCGTTATCTCCGGCCTGGAGAGCCGCCGCCTCGTCCAGCCAGAGGTTCACCAGCTCTTCTGGACTTCGCGGGGCCTGCGCTCGCCACAGGCCGCGCATGCGCTCCACCGCCCATCCCAGATTAACCGCCGTGGGCCTGGCCGCCTTGAGCCGTTCCAGATCCCGCTCCAGGCGATCCGACCAGGCTTCGCCCGCTTCACCGGCCTCCCGCGCCGCCAGCGCGCAGCCCCAGGCCGCGGCAACGCCAATGGCTGGCGCGCCGCGTACCGTCAGGTTGGCAATGGCCTCTATCACCTCGTTAAGCCGCGCGCAGACAATTCGTTCCTCACGCAGGGGCAAGGCCCGCTGATCCAGCAGATCCAAAACCATACGCCGCCGATCAAAAATAATGTGGTCTTCCATGGTCTCTCCATTCCGGATGTGGGGCCCCGCCGAGGGCATGGCGCCCCCGGCCCCCTGAACAGGGCTTGGCCTATAAGCGTACCCCCCGATTGGGGGCGCAGGGGAATCATTCCCCTGCCGAGGGGTTTGGGGCGAGCAGCCTCCAACGCTTCGCCCTACGCCGCTGCCTCCCGGCGGCCCGGCTTGACGCCTCCGCAGGAAGCCTTTACATCAGCCCTCATGTCTCTGCTTCGTCCTGTATCGATATTTCTCCGTAACTTTCTGGTCAAGCAGCATCCCTACTTTTCCTGCTGCGCCTCCTGCGGAGAGATTAAAACCCCGCTGGAAGGCAGGCTCTGCGCTTCGCTCAGCCCCAATTTTTCCGTAGATGCGGTTATTCTCCCGCCGCTCGCGGAGCACCCAAGGGTATTGCCGGATCTGCAAGCCACACTCAAGGCCGCCTTAAGCATCCGCAACCAGGCCCCCTGGCTGGGAAAAATCCTGCTTATCCGCCCCGATGCCGCGGAAATAACCCGGGCTCTGCCGGAACAGGCCGGCATCCGGCCGCTGGCGCCGGAAGCCGTTCCGGCCGGAGCGCTCCCCGGCCTACCCCTTGAAGCAAGGGTGTACGCGCTGCCGGACCTGGCCGAATATTTTCTGGTCATTGATGGAAACGCCTGCTTCACCAAAAAGCAGCATCCCTTGGATTTTTTCACCCCTAACGGCATTCCGTTGCTCACAAGGGAGCGCCTCGGCACGCCGGAAGCAGCCGTAGCGGCCTATCCGCAAACTCGGGAAATAGCCGCTCGCTTTGCCGCTTCCCCGGCAGCCTCAGAGGCTCCGGCCATTGCCCATGCGCCGGCGGCGGCCGCTGCCTTCTACCGGGCCCGGCTGGCCCGCTGGTCCTTTGAACAAGGCCTGGCCATTGTAACGCCCCATGCCGGCCCCCGGGCAACTGACCCGCTTGCTTCTCCCCTGCCGCTGGGATATGAAGGAACACTTTGATAGGCAGCGCGTTCAACGCATGCCCCCAAGAACCGGCCCGAAGGGCTTGGAGCGTGTGCCCCGCCCTCACCCTGCAACGCCCCGGGGAGTGTTTCGCACCATCGTGCCTCCGCCACGCTAACGGACTTCCTCCGGGAAAAAAGACGGAGACAGCGGGGCAAGGGTGAGCAGAGAGACGCCGCACTTATTCCGGCTGACGCTGCCGAGAAAAAGACGGTTTTACAGCAGAGTATTCCAAACCAGCCCCGAACGCCATAGTGATAATGAAAACCAAGAACCCTGACCGTCTGTTTCTGCCGGAACACGACGCCGGCGCTCCGCTCTTCAAAAAACTCAGGGCGTGGCTCGCCACTGCCTGCATCGAGCTGCACCCGGCCACCGCCGGATGCGGCCCCTGCCGCAATGCCATGCTCTCCCTGGAATCCAGAGCGGCCCACGAGGTGCAGCCCGAGTTTCCTGTGGATGTGGTCTATACCTGGGTTGATGGCGCAGACCCGGCACACGCGGCCAAACGGGCTTCGTTCCTCAGCGAACAGCAGGGCATTCACGATAACGGCCTGGAATTGGCCCGGTTCCGCGATAACCAAGAACTGCGCTATTCCCTGCGCGCTCTGGAAGCATTCATCCCCTGGGTGCGCTCGGTTATCCTGGTTACGGATAACCAAAGGCCGAGCTGGCTGCAGGCGGATCATCCCAAGATTCGCGTCGTCGATCACCGGGAATTCATTCCCGAAGGCTATCTTCCCACATTCAATTCCCACGTCATCGAAGCCTATTTGCATACCATCCCGGGGCTGGCAGAGCACTACATCTATCTCAACGACGATGTTTTTCTGGCCCGGCCCTGCCGCAAGACGGATTTTTTTACGCCCAACGGTCTGCCCTTAGCCTTTGTGGATTGGCGCAACCGGCGTATTTTCGGCTACCACTATACGAAAACGCCGCACGCCCAATCCTATTTCAATACCTTACGCATCCTGGAAGAGCATAAGATACCGACCGATCCCGCCTTTATCACCGCCCACGGCCCCTACGCCCAAACCCGGAGCAACGCAGCAGACGCCTTCAGCTTTTATCGGGAGTACATCGAGGCCTTTGCGCCCAACAGGTTTAGGACGACTGAAGAACTGGCCATGTACTCCCACGCTCTACCGCTCTGGATTTACAAGCAAAAACGCCTGGTGCCCTGTGACGAACGCTATTACTACGTGCAAACCCAGCGCCGGGACCGCGTGGCCTATTACAAGGCCATTCTCCATTCACAAAGCGACCATGTTCCCCCGCTGTTTTTCTGCATCAACGATGTCGGCAACCAGGGCCGTGACTCCAGATGGAGAAAGGACCTGCGCACGCTGATGGATGCCTACTACCCCGAACCCTCCTCCTTTGAAGCCGATAGGCCCCAAAGGAACGACCGATAACGAGAGTGCGATGTTGTTTTCCCTGCCGGTCATGATGTACCATTCCATAAGCCGCCACCGCCACCGGCTGTGCGTTGCCCCGGAACTTTTCGAGGAGCACTGCCGCGTTCTGGCCGAAAACGGCTGGCGGGGCGTTTCCCTGGCCGAAGCCGAAGATTTTTTCCTGCGCCGGGAAAAACTGCCCCCCAAAAGCTGCCTCTTCACCTTTGACGACGGCTATCTTGATAACTACGTCTACGCTGAGCCCCTTTTGCGCCGCTACGGCCACCAGGGCGTCATGTTCGCCGTGGCCAACTGCATTGAAACCGGAACGGACCTGCGCCCGACCATGGAGGATGCCCACAAGCCGGAAGTTGCCCGGGAATTGGCTTCTCTTGATCAGCGGCCTCTGATCCTGCGGCGGAATAAATCCGTTTCTCTGATCAAGTTTTGCAATTGGGCGGAAATCCGCCGGATGCGCGAGCGCGGCGCTATGGCTGTGGCGGCCCATTCCCTGGGCCACGACCGCGTTGTTAAAGAACTGCGCTTTACCCGGCTGGCAACCCGCAACATCCGAGATGGATACTTTGGCGTCCCCCCCTATGAACAGCCCTACGGCTTTCCCATGTTCAATTTAGACCATGCCCTAACCCACAGGGCCTATGCCCCGGTCCCCGAGCTTTTTGATCTGGTTACGGCCATGGTTCCGCAGGATAAGGATGAAAGTTCCCTTTTCCTGGCCGATGAGAAAAACCGCCGGGCAGTCATGGAGGCGATCCGCGCCCTGCCCGCGCTGGCCGTTCAGGAAAGCCGCGAAGAGTATCTCGCCAGAATCGCCAAAGATTTTGCGGAGTGCAGGAATACGTTTATCCGGGAACTCGGCGTTGCGCCGCAGAGTTTCTGTTGGCCCTGGGGCGATTATAACCGGGCTGCCCTCAGGGCAGGCGAAGAGGCCGGGTTTCAAATATTCTTCACCACAGGGCGGGGCATGAACCTGTACGGCAGGCGCAAGGCCGTGCACAGATTTTCCGTGCGCGGCGGCAGCGGCCTGGAACTGCTGGAAAAAGCGCGCAAAGTTTCCCTGGCCAGCCGGGAATTCTTTTACAGCTTAGATACCATGTTCTCCCGCCTCTCCAAAGACCACGTTCTCCGCCGGATGTTCGGCTAAACAGGCCGGGTAACGTATTGAGAGTTGGGGGCTGCTCGCCCCCAAACCCCTCGGCAGGGGAATGATTCCCCTGCACCCCCAATCGGGGTAAGACCGCAGGCCACGCCCCGTTTAGGGGAACCGGGGGCATCATACCCCGGCCAAGGTGTGGAGCAGCGCCCCGCATCCGACCCACGGCTTGGGGGCTGCCCGCCTTTCACGCGGCGTTGATGTTCCTTTATTTGCCGAGATATTCGGCAACGGTAAGGCAACAGATGCGTACGCCTTCGATCATGTCTTTTTCGTCGATATCAAAGAATTCGTTATGGTTTCCGGCTGCAAGGGTGGTGCCGACCTGCATGTATGTGCCGATACCGCCGTTTTTCTGCACTTCGGTCATCATGCGGGAGAAATCCTCGGTTCCGGAGAAGTTGATAATACCGTCAACACGCTTGAATTCCGGCAGGGAATCCGCGATTTCCATGATCTTTGCGACCATGTCTTCAGAACTCCTGCCGCTGGGGGCAGAGCCCACAACCTTAATTTCCACCTCGCAATCCCACATTGCCGCCGCGGCCTTGATCACACGCCGGGCTTCCTTAGCCATGTATTCGTTAAGCTCGGTGTTTTCGCCGCGCGTTTCCATAACCAAAGTGGCTTCGGGCGGGATGACGTTACGCCCCTGGCCGCCGATAATCTTGCCCACAGTGATACGCGTTGCGCCGCCGGAGTGACGGGCAATAGCATGCATGTTGGTGGTGGCGGCGCAGGCTGCCAGCACGGCATTATGGCCGTTTTCGGGCCGCATGCCCGAATGGGCGGCCAGCCCCTTGAAGTAGACATCATACTTATCCGTGGCCAAAAACTTTTGGGCCCCGCAAGCGATATAGCCCGGTTCCGCGGCATCCGCGCCGATGTGCAGGCCAAGGATAATATCCACATCCTTGCAGCAACCCGCCGCAACCATGGGCGTGGCCCCGCGGCTGCCCTCCTCGCCCGGCTCAAAGATGACGCGGATGGAGCCTTTGAGTCGATCTTTCAGCAAAGCCAGTATTTCCGCCACCACCAGGCCCATGGCCACATGGGAATCATGCCCGCAGGCGTGCATCCAACCGTGGTGCCGCGAAGCAAAGCCTTCGCGGTGGGGTTTGTGCTTATCGGTTTTGTTTTCCACCACTTCAAGGGCATCCATATCAAACCGCAAAGCCATTTTAGGCCCGGGGCCGCCGCCGCATTCCAGATCCCCCCAAAAGCCGGTCAAACCACCTTCCATGATCTTGACCAACTCGGGATCGGCGCCCTCGGCAAGAGCCCGTTCCTGGTTCTCTTTGAGCACTTCCGGAGAGGGCACGCCCATCATATCCTTTTTGCTGACAGCTTTTTCGCCCATGGTCAGGGTGTAGCCAAGCTCTTGCAGCCGCTTGGCGGCCATGGAAGCGGTGCGGAATTCCAACCAGCCTGTTTCAGGGTATTTGTGCAGGCTGCGCCGAACTTCGATCATATAGGGAAGGCGTTCTTTGGAGAGTTTGAGAATTTCTTCGCGCATAGAGCACCTCCGGGGAATACGGTTGTATGTGTGGGGGCAGTGCCCGGGGCCTGGTGAAAGAGTTGGGGGCTGCTCGCCCCCAAACCCCTCGGCAGGGGAATGATTCCCCTGCGCCCCCAATCCGGGGTAAAGCTGTAGGCCAGGCCCTGTTCGGGGCCGGGGCGCCACACCCTGGGGAGGCATGGGCAGCGCCATACTTTTGAATAAAGAATTGGGGGCTGAACGCCCCCAAACCCCTCAGCAAGGGAATGATTCCTCCGCATCCCCAATCGGGGGGAAGGCTGTATGCCAGGTCCGTTTGGGGACTCGGGGCTACCATAGCCCCGGCAGGGCCTGGGGCAAGGCCCTCCTTTATCCAGGTGAAAAAAGGCCGGGCCGGGCTGCCGGAAAAAACCGGCAGCCTCGGCCATCATCAAACGGATTGCATTAGGCTACATAGGCAAACCAGAACAGGGCGACAAAGGAAGAAATGATCATCCCGGGCGCCGTGCGCTTGGCGATTTCCATGGTGCTGACCTTGGCCAGACCCGCGCAGACAATGATGCCGCCGGCCAGGGGCGAGCAGGTACGGCCAAGCGCGCCGGCCAAGTTGGCCAGGGAGCCCATGTTGACAACGGTCATGCCGTAATCCGCGGCATGCGGGGAGACCGCTTCGTTAAAGGCCAGGGTTGCGGCGTCGCCCGAACCCACGACCACGGCCAGGATCATCGGGCCCCAGGTGGCCGCGTATTTGGCGAGATCTCCGGCGTTGCGGAGGATATCGTTAAACTCGGCCACAACGCCGCAAGCGTTGAGCCCGCCCACGAAGACGGCGGCGGAAATGATGATGCCCATGACGGAAGCGTACACATCCCCGGCTCCCCGGAAGAACTGATCAACAGCCTTGGTGGGGTTGGTGCGGGTGGCCAGCATGGCCAGGAACGCGCCGATCAGCATGCAGTGGGATATCCGCAGGGATTTGAGGCCCACCAGCCAGCCGGGATAGGCGATAGCCGCGCCATCGGCGCCCTTGGTGGGATATTCGATATTGAGCCAGGCCACGAGCACCAGGATGAAAATAGGCAGGAGCGGGATCAGGGCAAAAATGATGTTGGATTTTTCAATTTTGGCCATGCCGTATTCATCGGAGGAAAAGCCTTTGTTTTCCTTGAGCAGTATGCCGACAATCGTCACGCTGATGGCCCCGATGACCACACAGATGAGGGAAGGCCAGAAAACCACCCGCACAACATCCATAACCGGAGCGCCGTTCAGAAGCTTACCGGCGATGAACACGCTATGGCTGTTGCCCGGAGAAAGCATGGAACCGAACGTGCCGGTATACACGGCGGCGGCAGCCAGGGTAGGACGGCAGCCCGAGGAAATCAGCAAGGGAATAAGGATTGCGCCGACGGCGGCGGAAACGCCCGCGGCCGAGGTCAACGGGATGTTGACGATGGCGGTTACGATGCCCGCGCCCGGGATCAACAGCCATTTAGCCTTGGAAAGCCCTCCGGAAAGCAGGTGAATCAAATGGGCGTCGCATTTGGTCAATTTCATAACGTACGCAAAACCCATGACCGAAAGGATGGGCTCAATCAAACCGCCGTAGACCATCCGATCGGAAAAGGCCTTGAAAGCCAACATGGGCTTCATCGAAATGATAGCCATGGCAAAGCCCGCGGTCAGCAGAACCAGCCTGGTCTCGGTCCCTTTGACCAAAAAGTAAACGGCAATAAAGACAATAGCAATGCCTACCCAGAGCAGAAGACTTTCCATCAAACGCCTCCAAAATAAGGGGTTGATCCACGCGTTGGACCGACCCAACGCTGGCATATGACGCTCGTGCCGTACGACGGGCCGCTCCCCACGGGCTGCTCCGCCATCTTCCGGACAGCATAAAAAGCCGCCAGGCTACACTCCTTTTGTACATCGAATGTATTGTGATTTTCAAGCCTTTTTAGAACAGGGCGGCAACGCGCCGGATACGATAAAGTATGAATCGGCATAACGGCATGCCCATGCATGGCATGGAAAATATAGAATTTCTGTAAAAATGCCCCCGCCGTTCGGCTTGGAAAAGGCGGCAGGGGCATACAGAACTATGCGCCGAGATATTCCTTAACCAAACGGATCAAAAGTTCCGTGCCGAGAGGCAGCACCTCTTCATCAAAGTCAAAGTGGTCGTTATGGTGCCCCGCGGTCCTGGCAGCCCCTATCTGGATATAGCCGCCCACTCCGCCATGCTCCTGAACCACGGCCATCATGTGCGAGAAATCCTCGCTGGCGCCGAAATCCTGCATGGCTATAATGTTGGTGAAAGCCGGCATGGTTTTAGCTATGGCTTGCACCCGGGCCAGCATATCCTCGCTGCTCTCGCCGCTCTTGGTGCCGCCCACAACCTTAATCTTATAGCTGCAATCCCACATGGCGGCGGCGGCTTCGATGATCCGGCGCGCTTCGGAGGTCATATAATCATTAAGGGCGCTGGTCATGCCGCGGGTTTCAATGGCCATGAAGGCTTCAGGGGGAATGACGTTTCTGCCCTGGCCGCCGCTGAGTTTCCCCACGGTGATGCGCGTTGCCCCGCCGGAATGGCGGGCAATGGCATGCATATTGGTAGTGGCGGCGCAAGCCGCCAGAAGCGCGTTCTTGCCCTCCTCGGGAGCGGCTCCGGCGTGGGCGCTTTTGCCATTGAAGGTTACATCCCATTTCGTAGTGGCCAAAAAGCCCTTGGTCCCACAGATAAGATCCCCTTTTTCAGCAGCCTGAAAGCCGATGTGCAGCCCGGCAATGATATCCACGCCGTCGCAGCATCCGGCCGCGACCATGGGGCCCGCGCCGCGCACGCCTTCCTCGGCGGGTTGAAAAATCAGCCGGATGGAGCCCTTGAGCTGATCTTTCATGCCCGCAAGCGCTTCGGCCACAGCCAAACCAATAGCCACATGGCCGTCATGGCCGCAGGCGTGCATGACCCCTTTATTTGTTGAGGCAAAGCCCTCTTGAGCGGGGCGATGGGCCGCGTCGTCCGTTTCCTGCACGTCGTTGGCATCCAGATCAAAGCGCAGGGCCATGCGCGGCCCGGGCCCTCCGCCGCAGGCAAGATCGGCCCACAGGCCGGTGGCGCCGCCCTCCATCAGCTCCACCAAGGCCGGATCAGCGCCCTGCGCAAGGGCCCGCTGCCGGTGTTCCTTGAGCGCGGCTTCGGAAGGAACGCCCATCATATCCTTTTTGCTTACCGCCTCCGCGCCCATGGTCAGGGTATAGCCAAGCTCTTTGAGCTTTCCCGCTACGATTGAAGCCGTGCGGAACTCTGTCCATCCGGATTCCGGGTGTTTGTGCAGATCCCGTCTGCATTCCACAAGAGATTTTTTCAGCCCTTCCACCGTATTGTGTATGGCGTCGCCCATGGTTTCCTCCTTGGAAAAAACATACGAAGGGAGAATGGAGAATTGAAAAGAAGCGCGGCGCCGCGAACCTTTTTTTTCGCTTCTTCACGCCCGTATTCTTCATTCTTGATTCTCAATTCTCAATTATTTCTTTACCAATGCTCGCTCTATAAAGGCTTTGACCGCCCCCCGGGTTTGCGGAAGGTTGAGCAGCGTATGCGGCGCGCCGGGGATCAGCACAATAGCGGCTTCGCTGTTTCCGGCCAGAGTCCGGGCGGCATGGCCGAGGGCCTCGGGATTATCCAGAAACGAATTGGCCTGACTGAAAAATTTATCCGAAGCGCTCATGACGTTCAGCACGGGCAGGGAATCCGGGATATCGGTTTCATGATGCCGCACATGGTAATTATCTTCGCATGACCAGGAAAAAAGAATGCGGCCCGCTTCCCGCAGGGGAAGGTTCCGGCCGTTGAACCGGGCGACGCACACCCCGCCTTCGCTTGTGCCGGCAAGGATCGCCTGCCCGTTAAACCAGGGCTGGCGGGCCAGTTGCTCCACGGCGTTTTCCAGCTCCGCCCGGCGCAGCGCATGGATAATTTCATAATCTTCCCGCGCGATGGGGGAGGTATAGGTCATTCTTTCGGGCAGTTGCATGGAATCGGGAACCACTACGGCCAGACCAAGGGAACGCGCGAGCCAATCGGCAAAAATGCGGATTTGCTCGGTAATGCCGGAACTGCCGTGCATGAACAGCATGGCCGGGAAAGCGGCCTTACGCAAAGGAGCGGCGGCGGGGGTTCCGGTGTACACATCCTCCCCAGCCGCGGGGGGCAGAACAAGCAGTCCTTGGTTCCAACCGTCTTCGAGCGATTGCCGCGTATGGGCTTTGGCCGTTCCCGTGATGGCGCCCGTGCAGTCAATGGTCATGCAGACCTCCATAAAAAAGAAGGGTTAGGGAAAAATGCGTCAGGGTATCCCCTGGTCCACAAGCGCATCTTCCCCCTGGCAAATCCCCCGGGGAAGATGCGAGCGCGTGTCAAAATCATTCTCCGCCAAGCAAAATACACGCTCCCTCCTCTGAACTCAAGTCTTTCCCGCGCCCTTGGCAGGGCTATTCCAGGCGGCGCGCCTCAAGAAACTTTGCGCCGGAACATGGCATAGGCCGCGCCGATGGTTCCGACAATAATCAGAAGCAGCGGCCGGATACTCTGCCACACAACGGAAAACCCCGCGCCTTTGAGGTAAATCTGTTTGGTGATTTCCGTAAAATGACGGATAGGGTTGGCCATGGTCAGCCCTTGCAACCAGCCGGGCATGTTTTCCACGGGGCTGATATAGCCGGAGAGCAGAATAGCCGGCATCATAAACAAAAACACGCCGATAAAGGCTTGTTGCTGGGTGGAGCAAAGCACGGATATCAGCAGCCCCACCCCGATTAAGGAGAGCCCGTAGAGCACAATCGCGCAGTAAAACAGCAGCAGGGAGCCGGAAAAAGGAATGCCGTAGGCCAAAACGCCCGCCAGCAGCACAAGGCTGCCCTGGCCGGTGGCAATGAGCATGGCCGGAACCGCTTTTCCCATAAAAATCTGCCAGGTTGTCAGCGGCGAAACCAGAAGTTGTTCCAACGTGCCCTGCTCGCGCTCCCTGGCCACGGAAAGGGCTGTTACAATGAGCACGCCCACGGTGGTAATCAGCGCGATCAACGAGGGCAGCACAAACCAGGTGGAATCCAGGTTGGGATTATACCAGTTGCGAATTTCCAGCTCGCTCTCGCCGCGCGGCAGCCCCGGCCCCCCGGCCATATTCGCCATTTCTCCGGCGTAGGTTTCCACGATGCTTCGCAGGTAGTTCAGGGCCACTTGGGCCGCGTTGGAGCGCCTGCCATCCAGAAGAACCTGGGCAACAGCCGCCCGACCGGCATCCAGATTGCCGGAAAACTGGGGCGAAAACCGCGCCACCAGGAGGACATCCTGGTTGTTCAGGGCCGCGGCGGCGGCAGGGCCATTGTAAAGGGGCAGCACCCGGGAAAAGCTTTCGGCCGCGGCCAGCCGCTGGGTCAGTTCCACGGCATGGCGGCCGCCATCCTCATCAAAAACGCCGATAACGGCGTTGCTCACTTCCAGGGTGGCCGCAAAGGGAAAAACAAGCACCTGCACCAGCACCGGCACAATGATGATCATCCGGGATTGCCTATCCCGCAGGAGCGAAAGAAGCTCTTTGATAATCAGGGTCGTCAGGCTTTGGAGCATCATAGTCAATCCAGCCGCAGCCGCGTCGCGGCGGCAGTCAATCCAAGAAACAACACAGCGCTGCCCAACAAAAAAAGCGCGTTCGCCAGCAATATCGAAGGCGCCGGACCGGCCAGGAACAACGTCTGCATGGTTTTTACATAGTAGCGGGCCGGAATGATGTAGGTAATGGCCCTGACCACAGCGGGCATGCTGTCTATTTCAAACACAAAGCCCGAGAGCATGACGGCGGGCAGAAAGGCCGCGTTCAGGGCTATTTGGGCGGCGTTGAATTGGTTCCGGGTCAGAGTGGAGATGGCCAGGCCCATACCCAGCGCATTGGCGAGAAAAAGCGTGCTCACCCCCCAGAGCATCGCATACGATCCTCTGAAGGGCACCATAAACAGCCCCCCGCTCATGATCATACAGACCAGCAGGGCAAACAGGCCCAGCAGGTAATAAGGAATAAGCTTGGAGAGCAACAGCTCTGCTTTGGTCACCCGAGTAGCGAGCAAGGCTTCCATGGTGCCCCGCTCCCACTCTCTGGCAACGACTAGAGAAGTCAACACCGCGCCGACTACCGTGATAATGATGGTAATGGCCCCCGGCACAATGAAATTGCGGCTGACCGCCGCCTGGTTGAACCAGTACCGGGGCTCCAGCCCGATGGTCGGGGGCGGGGAAGCGCCGGCATCCTGATCCTGGTTTTGTCGCCAGACCTGCCAGACCCCGTTGACGTAGGCCTGCACAAAGTTGGCGGTATTGGGCTCGCTTCCATCAGTAAGAACCTGGATGGGAGCCTTTCCGGTGATCAAGGCGCGGGAAAAATTCACGGGCAGGACCACAATGCCCCGCAGTTTGCCCGCCTGCATCAGGGCAACCATTGCTTGCCTGTCAGTCCCCACCGTGGCCTCAATAAAGGGGGAGGCCTGAAAGGCGGCGGCAAAGCGCCGGGCCGTGGGGCTTTCATCTTCCAGCACCAGGCCCACGCGCAGGGCGACGCTGTCAAAATTGATGCCGTAGCCGAAAATGACCATCAGCACGACCGGGATGACAAAGGCAATAAGGAGGCTGGCCGGATCGCGGATGATTTGCAGGCCTTCTTTGCGGCATAGGGCCGCCAGACGTTTTAGGGAAAAGGCCTTCTCCCTATCCCGAAGCGCCGGATCTGATCTGGGCCGGGCGAGCATTAGTTTTCCCCCCGGGCGGCATCGTAGCGTTCGATCAGGCTGATGAACGCTTCTTCCATGCTCGGGTTGGGGGTCTGTTCCGCGCGCGCCTCGGCCTTGAGGCTATCCGGAGGACCTGCCGCAATGAGCCGGCCATGGTAAACCAGGCCGATTCGATCACAGTATTCGGCTTCGTCCATAAAATGGGTTGTGACCATCACCGTAACCCCTTTTTCAACCATGCTGTTGATATGCAGCCAGAATTCCCGGCGGGTCAGGGGGTCCACGCCGGAAGTGGGTTCATCCAGAAACAGGATATCCGGTCGATGCATCAGGGCGCAGGCCAGGGCCAGACGCTGTTTAAACCCCAAGGGCAGTTCCCCGGCGGCCTGGCCGAGCATGGGGGCAAAGCCAAAGGTTGCGGTCATTTCCTGAATCCGTTTTTCCCGTTCCCGCCCCGAGAGGCCGTAGATTCCGGAAAAAAAACGCAGGTTTTGTTTCACGGAAAGCCCCTCGTACAGCGAAAATTTTTGGGCCATGTAGCCCAGGCGCCGGCGCGCGGCCGCAGGTTCCCGTTGCAGATCCCTGCCCAGCACCAAGGCCTGGCCCGAACTCGGCTTAAGCAGCCCGCACATCATTTTAAATGTTGTGGATTTGCCCGCGCCGTTGGGGCCGAGAAGCCCGAAAATCTCCCCGCGTCCGACGGCAAAGCTGACCCTATCCGTGGCCGTGAACGAACCAAAGGTTCTGGTCAACTCCCGGGCCTCGATGACCGGGGCGCTCTCTTTGCCCTGCCGCGACGCCACGCTTACCGCCGGAACCTCCCCGCCTAAAGCCTCCCCTCCGGAGGGTCCCCCGCCCAGCAGATCAATAAAGGCATCCTCAAAGCGCGGTTCAGCGGGCCTGAGGGCTTTTGCGGGCAGGTTCAAGGCCCGGGCAACCGCTTCCGGCGCGGCGTCTTTTCTTAGGATCAACCGCGCAAAGCCGCCCTGAATGATGCCGTCTCCGACCTCGGGCGCACCAAGCGCCTGCCGCAACAAGGCCCGTTTGCTCCGCTCTCCGGGGTCCGCCAGGAAACTTCTACCCGCCATGCTCCGGGTCAAGTTTCCGGGGGGGCCGGCATAGAGGAGGGCTCCCTCGCGCAGGAGCACCACCTCCCGGCACTGTTCGGCCTCGTCGAGATACGAAGTGCTCCAGACAATCAATAGGCCTTCCCCGGCTAAGGCGTGGACCATGGCCCACAACTCGCGCCGGGAAATAGGATCCACCCCCACCCCGGGTTCATCCAAAAGCAACACCCGGGGAGAGCCGAGAAGGGCGCAGGCCAGGCCCAGTTTTTGTTTCATACCCCCGGAGAGCTTACCCGCCAGGCGGCCTGTAAACGGCTCCAAGCCGGTAAAGCGCAACAGCGTCGCAAAGGAGGCCTGCCGTTCTTTGCCCTCGACGCCCCGCAACGAGGCGTAGAGCGTCAGGTTTTCCTGTACGCTCAGATCCTCATACAACCCGAAACGCTGGGGCATATAGCCGAGAACGGCCCGCAAGGCCCGGCCTTCAGCCACAGGATCCAGCCCGGCGACCCGCGCTTGGCCCGCGCTGGGAGCAAGGAGACCGGCCAGCATCCGCAGCAGGGTTGTTTTTCCGGCTCCGTCAGGCCCGACCAGCCCGGTCACCGCGCCGGCATGGAGTTTCAGCTCAAGTGGGGCCACGGCGGGATGATCAAGCCCCTTGAAACGTTTGCTCAGCCCCGAAAGAACAATATCCAGGTTGCCGCCGTCCGCAACGGTTCCGGCTGAAGCGCGCGCGGACGTGATGCCACCGGCCCTGCTTTTTTCTTGCGCGGCCAGGGCCTTATCGGTGTTTTCCGGCGCTGTGCAAGGCAGGGATTCCCCGGCGGTTTTTCCGTTGCGCTGTTCCCCCTGACCGGGCATGGAGGCCTCCCGTCACGATCCGACCGCGGGACCAGGTTCCGCGGGGAAGCGCACAGTAACCGGCATACCTTGGCGCAAGGCTTCGTCAGGATCGCTGACAACAATCCGCAGGCGGTAGACAAGATCTGTGCGCAGTTCGGGGGTCTGCACGGTTTTGGGGGTAAATTCCGCGGTGGGCGAGACAAAGCCTATGGAGCCGGTATAGGGCCGCTCGGGCCTGCCGTCGGTATAAATCATCACAGTGGAGCCGGGCACGGCGCGGCCCAGGTTGGGTTCATCCACATAGGCTCTGATCCAGACCGGCCGGGTGAGCGAAAGGGTAAAGACTGTGCTACCCGAAGCCAGCATAGCCCCGGGTTCCACGGCGCGGGTCAGGATGGTGCCGGCCGAAGGGCTGAGCAAGGCCGTATCGGCCAGGTTAAGAGCGGCCTGAGCATGGGCGGCCTCGGCTTGCATCAGTTCTGCCCGGGCCATGGCGATTTCCTCCGGCCGGTAGCCCGCGGCATACTGGGCCAGGCTCTCCCGAGCGGAGGCAAGGGCGGCTCCGGCTTCGCGCATGCGGCTGGCGGCGGCATCAACAGCATCGGCCGAAACAGCCTTTTTGCCAAGCAACCCCTGTTGACGGCGGTAGAACCGTTCCGCATAGGTATAGCTCACTGCGCGTTCATCGACCAGGGCCTTGGCTCTGGCAATTTCTTCTTTCCGGTATCCTGCTTCCATCTGGGCCAGGTTGGCCTTACGGGCGGCCAGGGCAGCCAAGGCCTCTTGCACGGCGTTTTCTTGGGGCGTTTTTTCCAGACGGCCGAGGATCTGCCCCGGCACAACGGCATCGCCTTCATCCACCAGCAGACTTTCCAGCCTGCCCGGAACCCGAAAGCTGAGGTTGACCGTCCGGATATCCACATTGCCGTACAAAACCAAGGGAGCGGAACGCTCTCTGGAAACCAGGCCGGAACGCAGGGCCAGGCCAAGCCCGCCAAGAACCGCCAGAAACACTGCAAGCAGTATTATTTTTTTCATACCCGCCAACGCCCTACCGTGGTTTTGCCGCTCCGGGCAAAGGACATAGGGCAAACCTACCACTCCTGCCGGTCTCTGAAAAGCCGAATAAAGGCGTTATCATGAACGCGCCTGATGTGGGGCTCTGCCCCACGCCCCGCCGGGGGTATGATACCCCCGGGCCCCCCGGATGGGGCACGCGCGCAAGCTGATCCATTGCGGTACCGGACATCAGCGCGGCGAGCGCGGGAGCGCGAGCGCAACGCGGCATATGCGCGGAAGGGGGCGCCTGTAGGTTACGGCAGACCCTTTCTTTCCAATCGAGGGGCTGGCATGGAACCCCCGGCGCCAGGGGAACGAGAGCCTCAGGCTTTCTGAAGCCATCCCCATTTTCCTATTGGGGGGTCCAGGGGGAATCATTTCCCCTGGCGGGGTCCGGGGCAGCGCCCCGGCCGCCGGAGGCATTCTTTAACG
>CATJOY010000045.1 GCA_949741925.1 uncultured Desulfovibrionaceae bacterium
TGCCTGAGTACATTTCTAAAAAATAAAAGAGTATACCGAACAACCGGCCTGGCCGGTGGTGTTTTCTATACAAAAAGCCGGAAGAAATTTCTTCCGGCTTTTACAATTTATGGTGCCGTAGGAGGGACTCGAACCCTCATAGGATTGCTCCCACAAGGCCCTCAACCTTGCGTGTCTACCAGTTCCACCACCACGGCAAGTATCGTATTATTGGGCGGGCGCTTCTGGCTGCGGCGATTGGGCCGGAGCCTGTTGTTCAGACGGAACCTGAGCCTGCTCAACCGGCTCAGCAACTGCTGGGGCAGGAATGGCCGGAGCCGCCGGAGCGGGCTGCTCGATTTGCACATCCTCGATAACAGACTTCTGTGCCGGAACCCGCTCAGTTGTCAACACGTTGTAAGAAAGAGAGGTCACGATAAAGATTACCGCCGCAAAGGTGGTCAGCTTGATCAGCACGCCGCCGGCACCGGAACTGCCGAACAGCGAAGAACTGCCGCCGCCGAAAATAACGCCCATGCCCTCCTTGCCCGATTGCAGTAGGACCAGGATGACCAGCAAAACACAAACCACCACGTGTACGGTAAGAATAAACGTTTCCAAGGAATACTCCAGCGACTTTGTCAACAGCAGGCATTCGGTCTCAGGCCAAAACTATCTGCCGGAACATTTCAGCGTCTAAAGAAGCTCCGCCTACCAGGACTCCATCCACATTGTCAAGCCCCATAATTTCTCCACAGTTCTCAGGCTTGACACTTCCGCCGTAGAGAATACGCAGAGCGTTCCCGGTTTCGGGGTACCGTTGGCACAGCCACGAGCGCACAAAGGCGTGAGATTCCAGAATTTCTTTCGGACCGGCTACTTTACCGGTGCCAATGGCCCAAACAGGCTCATACGCCACCGCCAGTTTTTCCGGATCAGCGCTCTCCACACCGGCAAGGCCCTTTTCCAGTTGTTCGCCCAGAACGGCTTCCAGCCTGCCCTGCTCTCTTTCCTCTAGGGTTTCTCCGATACATATGACCACTTTGAGCCCTCGCTCAAGGGCAAAAGTCGTCTTTCGGCCGATGAACTCGCTGGATTCTCCGAAAATAGCGCGGCGCTCCGAGTGCCCGGTCAGCACATACGAACAACCGCAATCAGTCAGCATGGCCGGGGAAATCTCTCCGGTATAGGCCCCCTTATCAGCAGGGTACATGTTCTGCCCGCCCAGGAAATACCCTCGTTGTCCGCCAAGAACCTCAGCAGCGGATGCCAGCGCGGTAAAGGGGACAAAAAAAAGTACTTCCCGATCGGCGGGAAGCTGGGGCATTCCGGAAAGAAACGCCTTCAGGGTCTCCCTGGCCTCGGAACGCGTTTTATGCATTTTCCAGTTGGCCGCCATCAGTTTTTTCATGATTAGTCTCCTCCGGTATTGTACGCCGGTGCTGCTTGCGTCTCACCGGCAAAGCGCTGCGGCATGCCCGGCCGTCAACGCACGTTTACGGCAAAGGCTCCCCCCGTAGAGATAGCGCCTGAAGGCAACCTGTTCTCTACAGCGGAAATTGCACGTCTTTCGGGCTATACTGCGGATTACCCCGCAGTTTCCCTCCCTTCACCGGCCGAATCCGCACCAATGGATAAAAGCCGGACACGTTGCCCCCTAGCCGAAAAAAGCAATGAAAGGTCTGCCACAGTCTTGCCGGCTTTGTACGTCCCTTTCCTCTATCAAAACGTAGGACAAGAAATAATAGCCCAATGAAACCAGGCCTGCAAGGCGTAACTGCCTTGTATTCGGTAAACTGCAATTCTACTCCGAAACTCGTTTCAAGTCACAGCGATAGAGCAAAGCGTCTTCGACAGGCCGGGTGTAATACCGTTTACGTCTGCCCTGCAGGGTAAACCCGGCCCGTCGGTAAAGGGCTATAGCCGGAACGTTGCTTTCCCTCACTTCCAACAACACTCGAGCTCCGCCAGCTTTGCGCGCAGCCAGCAGACACAGGCGAAGCAAACGGCCTGCAATGCCTTTTCCCCGCTCTATAGGGCTGACCGCAATGTTGAAAATTTCCATTGTGTCGTCGCCGTCCAGCCTGGATAAGGCGACATATCCCAGCAAATTTTTCTCGCGCAACGCTCCAAAAAGCAAGCAGACGCCACGCTCATGCAATGCACGGTATTGTTCCCCACTCCAGGGAGTTGAAAAACATAATTTTTCTAAAGCCGCCACCGCATCAAGCCATTCAGGGCCAAGGGGCTGGTACATTACGGGAGTTTTTGCTCCGGCGCCGCATGGTTGGTTTCGTCGTGTCCCATCGTGATCGGGCGTTTGGGAAAACCCCTGCGGCAGGGGAGTGCGGGGGGGAAGCTTGTCAGCCATACATCTCTCACGTATACAAAGCCACTGGAGTACTTTTTCTTATGACCCCAAAACATTCTACTGCACACGGAAACTGCCGGGCTTGGCAGTTTGAAGAGCAACTGGAAATATTTGACGCCCGGAATCAACTCATTATGTACATGCCGCGCGGGTCGGCTCTGCGGCAGCAACTGCGCCGGCGGGTTGCTCTGGCTGCCCTGATGGATGGGCAAGACAGGCTCTTCGTAACCAGACTTGCCAAGTCACAGCCGTTTTATCCCGGCTGCTGGAATATTTCCGCCATGGGCTATACCCACCGAGGAGAAACCGTAGAGGAAGCCGCCCAAAGAGAACTTCTTGCCGGACTCAATTATAGGGAATCCAGCCGCGAAAGTACAAAAGAATCCCCTAGCGGTCTGCGCCTGGTGATAAGCCTCCCGCCGAGCGAAGCAACCCGCAATGCGGAAGTACATCTTTTCAGAACCAAGCCCTGCGCCGTCTTTCCGGCTATTAACCGTGAAATCCTGGATGATGGTTTGTTCCTCGATCAGGAGGAAGTTGCCGCCCTGCTCCGCGAGATGCCGGAATCAGTCAGCCCGGCTTTGGCATTAGGCTTCCGCCATATATACGGCACAAACGCCACGTGATACGGTAGCGGGAAAACGTAGCCAAAAGCCGGATCGTCCCCGAACCATGCCGACAGGCAGAAGAAGACGCCGTTCATGATCGGATGCGCGGCGCAGTTACTCCACGAGAGACAGGAGCGCCGCATGCAGACGGCTGTTGCTGGCGACTACATCTCGTTCCAGCAAGCACATCGGGCTGCCGTCAAAACGGCTCAACTGCCCGCCGGCCTCCTCAACCAACAGCGTTCCGGCGGCCATATCCCAAGGCCTGAGGCCTTTCTCATAAAAGGCGTCATACCGACCGGCCGCTACATAGGCCAGGTCAACAGCGGCGGCGCCCATGCGCCGGATTCCCTGACAGCTAGCTAAAACAGCTCCCAGCCTGCGCATAACCTCAGCCAGATCCTGTTCAATTGTATAGGGAAATCCCGTGGCAACCAGGGCTTCGGTCAGCGCATCGGTTTTTGAAACATGGAGGGGATTGCCGTTGCAGAAGGCCCCGCCTCCCAAAACCGCCGTAAAACGTTCGCCTAAAAGAGGCGTATCCACAATGCCTAGAATGACCCGATCTCGATGCCACAGCCCCAAGGAAATAGCGACAACCGGCACGCCGTGGGCAAAATTTGTTGTCCCGTCTACCGGATCAAGTACCCAGACGCAATCGCCGAGAGCAATCTCGGAACAGCCTTCCTCCGCCAAAAAAGAGGCTTCGGGCAACAGGGAGCTCAAGTGTTCCTTGATATATTCCTCAACTGCAAGATCTGTCTCCGTGACCAGATCAATCCGTCCCTTATGGCGAATCCGGCGTGGTTTGCGGTTATGCTCCCGGATAATATCGCCGGCTCCATCCACCACAGAACAAGCCCGGGATAAAATTTCCAGCAGATTTTTCCTATCGCGCATCGCAAACTCCGTACCAATGCCCCACCCCTGAAGGTAAACCGGGCGATCTCGCGGGGCATTCCCTTAAAGGGGCTTTTCGGCAGGAAAGCCCCGGCCTCGTGTCTGAGCATAGCCCGGGGCTGCCGGATAGAGGGCCGCCCGGCCTGCCTTGAAATGATCAGTTGATGAAGACATTGCTATAAAATTTCAGATTATCAAGGGTTCGGCCGGTACCACGAACTACCGTAGTCAGCGGATCCTGCTCTACCCTGACCTTCAAACCGGTATCCTTGTGCAGCAGTTCGTCAAGCCCTTTGAGCAAAGCGCCGCCCCCGGCCAGAAGCAGACCGGTTCCTCCGATATCTGCCGCAAGTTCAGGCGGCGTTTTTTCGAGCGCCTTGCGCACGGCCATAACAATGGTCCGCACCGGTTCCATAAGCGCCTCACGAATATGACCATCGGTAATGCGCACTGAAGACGGCGTGCCCGTGACCATATGCTTGCCTGATACTTCAACCACTAGCTGCTCCGGCAAGGGATAGGCAGAACCCACAGCTATCTTGATGCGTTCGGCCATGTTTTCACCTATCAGTAATTGAAACTCATTCTGAAGGTAACGCTGAATGGCTAAATTCATCGCATCCCCGGCCACCCGCACCGATTCCGCATAGGCGATAGCCGAAAGAGAGATAACCGCAACTTCGGTCGTGCCGCCGCCAATATCCACCACCATATTGCCGATAGGTTCATGTACCGGTAAATCAGCCCCCATGGCCGCGGCCATTGGTTCTTCTATCAAATAGACGGTATTGGCTCCTGCCTGCTGGGCGGATTCAACAACCGCCCGCTTCTCCACCTGGGTAATGCCGGTGGGCACGCAAATGACAATATTGGGCCGGGCAATATTAAAACCGGTCATAACCTTCTTGATAAAAAAGGCAATCATTTGCCGAGTGACTTCAAAATCGGCAATAACGCCATCGCGCATGGGCCTGACGGCACGAATCCGCCGGGGAGTCCGCCCCAAAAATTCTTTGGCTTCCCGGCCGACGGCCAGCACGTGCCCCCGATCTGCGTCCAACGCCACGACAGACGGCTCACTAAGGACAACGCCTTGATTGCGGGTGTAGAGCAGGGTATTCGCGGTGCCAAGGTCCATGGCCAGACTTTTGCCGAACAAACGAAACAAATTGCGGAACATATACCTCTCCGCGAGCGGGTTACACATCCGGGCCGCCGGGTTTGGCGGCTTTGAACACACTGACGAGCAACATACACGCCACAGGGGTATTACACAAGAAACGACCTGGACATGACGATGATTTTCCCTGACAAGGCACCCCCAAAGAGATTAAAGAGAACCGGCGTGTTCCATACACCCTGCGGCCCGGGGAATTTGCCGGCGCCCTTGCTCCCGTCCTGGAGCCGGCAAGGAGGGCCTTTGTCACGAAACGCAACGCCGGGTTCAGCCTGCCCTTACTTGGGGAGAGGGCTCCTTGCTGCTCTTATCACTCGGGAAGACCGCCGGCCGGATCAAACCCGTCTCCGGGCATCATGGATTGATACGCATCCCGGAGACGGCATTTGATAAACAGGTTTTCCAGAAAAAGAGCCAAATGTTCTGCGGCCATACCGGCAAAAGCACGCGTTTCCTCGGCCAGCGACAGCGGGGCTTCATCTGCCAGGCATAAGACGCCCCAGGGGCTCCCCTGAATGATCAACGGTAACACCATGATCGTCTGGAAATGCGGCGTGGAGAGGCCTTTGCCAAAGAGTGATGTATCGGGAAAGCCGCCGCTGACGCCGCTGAAAAACGGCGTTCCGTTCCGAAAAACCCAGCCGATGAGGCCGCCACTGACGGAAAAACCCTCAGCAGCGTTACGTGCCTTAAGCGCCAGCGGCTCATTTTCTCCCTCAACAGCGTAGGATTTTTTATCCTGACGCAGGGAACAGAACAGGGCATAAGAAAAACCACCGGCCGCCGCCATGAGCTGAAGAAACTGATGCAAAAATTCCGCCCAGCGTGAATGGCGGCGGCGTAAGGTATACACCGTCTTCAGGGCCGCGTAATAGCGTAGAGAAAGCCTCTGTTCTTCGGCTAAACCGATCTGCCCCATAATCTCAACCAGCAATTCAGCAAAAAGGTGCAGCAACTTTTGGTCTTTTTCTGAAAAGGAATACTGCCGTTTGCTGTCCACGCAGAGGACACCGTAGCCTCCGGGCAGGGCACAGCCCATAAAGGCTTTGATCCGATCTTCTTCACCTTCTCGGTAGTAGCCAAGCTGGTGACGCCGCTGGTCAAAATTCGGCACCAGCAATGGTTCGCCATTTCGCAAAATCCAGCCAACGAGCCCTTTGCCCGGCTCAACGACAGCGGAAGGCTTTACTTTATCCCCTAGGCTGAACGTCGCCTTCAGATGACAGGACGATTCAGTATCGCACACGCCATCAGAGGAGACGTCGCGCAGGAAAAGTACGGCGGAGTATGCATCCAGAACGGAGCAGAGAATACCGAGTATCCGGTCATAGGCATTACGATGCATGAATTCCAACTTTGGTCATAACTATATGTTGCCGAGCCTTGTCGTTCCCGGGAGGGCCCGAGGCACGAAATTCGTAAAAATATCCCTTCGGCCTCGCGCCATCTGTCGAATGGCTGCCGTGCTCTGTGGTTTTGCCTTACAGGACTCCGCCCCGTCTTTCAACCCTTCTCTTGTCCCCTTGGTGCAAAGACTACAGCAAGGGGTATGGTAAAGCGACTTTCCTTTGCGTCACAAGGATTTTCAGCCGTATTTCCGTTTCGGATAAGCCCAAGGGCAGCGGCAGGATGCCGCTCCTCCCCCTCTTCCTTGAAGGCCAAGAAAGCTTCTGCTATCTGATGCCTTAACGAGCCCATGGGTATGCCGTAGCTGCAGCAGAACGCACATGACAGAATCCATATCATGAAAGAATGAATATATGTATCCCGGGCGGATGCCTCCAAAAAATTCCTGAATGGGTCGTTGCTTTCCCTACCAACGTTGACTCCACTCTATTTCTACCGGAAAATAGAAACCATTACTCCGCAAGGCATACCACATTTTATCCCGGATTTTCAATTTTTAGTGGCATTTTCCTCAAGAATATATACACTAGCGGCTGTTTCCCAATACATTTCGCGCTCGGAACGTCGCATGGTTTCCTTCGGCAAAGGGTGATGGAAAAACCGGGCTAAGGCCTATGCGGCATACGCCGAGACCATTTTTCCGGTTTACGCCGTCGGTGGGGATAAGGTGGCTTGGTAGGAGAAAAATCTATTGGAAACCTATCCCCAGGCAAAATGATTACAGTCTTTTCGGTTTATCAGCGGCAAAAAAGCTACGGTTGGAAAAGGCAAAGCGGCAATGAAACTTTCGTGGAAAAAAACCTTTACCAGGGCGGGCTTGCGCTGGAACCGGCAAGGCATGCTGCGGCACATGCCGTCATTTCATACCTTAAGCGATTTGAAAAATTTTCTTGATATTATCCATATTCGTTACTGCCTCTTGAAACCCTATGTAACATTGGATGACTATCCCTTGGTAGATTCCCGCGAGCTTCTGCCCTCCTTTGAAATGGATCTCTGGGAATACAAAAATCTTCCCGGTTTCAGCATGGTGGTTTTTGGCAGGGCCCTGGACTATGTTAACGAAATTTTTCAATATGATATTCTGCACCGGCCGCAACCAGGCAAGAAGGGCGGCAAGAGCCAAGAGCAAACCCGCAACCTCCAAACTGTGCAGAACCGCCTTCCACGAGTTCTGCACGATTCCCTCCGCAGTACATTTGCTGAGAACGATATCAGCAGCATGAGCAGCTACTCTGCTCTCCTGCCTTATCTCGTAGAAATGGACAGAGGGCAGGTGATTGCCTTGAATAAACCCTCCAGGCCTGAGGACTCCCCCGAGTTTTACCTTGCTGGAGTGTATGCCTCCTTTCCCTCGGATCTCGATACGGAAATCAAACGATATGGCCTGCGTATCAACAAGTTTAAGGTAGGCGACAGCCTTCTTTATGAGCGAAACCGTTATTTCGTGTACCAGCACCTGATGGAACTCCACGGTTTTCCTGTGGCGGTTTCCGAACGCCGGACCTCAGCGGCTCTCTTTGCCAGGCGCTTGCATAACATTGGAGAAAAATTCATCGTTCGTGTCCTGGGCCAGTCAGATAGAACCATCACCACCCTCTGGAATGACGGTGAAAACCGCAGATACCCCAAGGTCGAAAAAATCGCCCTGGTACAGTTGGATCATGACCAGACGGAAATTTTGCAAGAACTTGAAACCAGCGGTTACCTTTTTGATCCCAAGAACAGAGTCGTGATCATGCGGGTAAAATACCGCCAGCACAAGTTTAATGAAGAAAACGTCCGCCAAGAGCGCGCGCTTTCCGTCGAGAGTCAGGAAATTATTCATCCCTACACCGGGCAGGTGCGTACGGATGTCAATATCCTACGGGACAGCAGCAATATGTTCTTGCGCCTCAACGATATCGTCCGCGGGGAATACACCGGCCGCATCGTATACAAGCGGAATGAAATTGTGGAAAATACCGATACCGAGGAAAAGAGGCTGAAGTTCCTGTACGCCTGGCTCTCCAAGCACCAACGGCGCATGATCGGCTACGGCGACGAGTTTTTTGCCAAAATCAGCCGCCTTTTAGACAGCTATTTATTTCCGATGGAACCGAAAGAGGCCTTTTCCCCACTGCATGACCTGCGTCAAGAAGTTCTTGCCCGCTACAGCTTCATCCAACAGGCTCGGAAGATCCGGCTGCTTGAGGATTTGCGGGACCGGCAGTATAAAGGAACACGCATTGCCTACGCCCAGATGATGCAACTGGCTGTAAGCCACGTGCACGAACTTAAGTTTGAAATTGTCAGCTACTTTGACGCTCTGGTGTCGGATGTCATTCTGATCTGCGAGGGCATTCTCAACGATGCCTATCTCCGGCGAGTCTATATCGACAAAAAAGATGGTTTAACTCCTAAGGGCATGGAAATAAAAAAGAATTATGGAAAGCTGGTTAGTCTCGTTGATGAATTCAAGGCCATTCGCAAAGCGAGAAGCGAAATGGCCGGAGCCGGAGCTGCCTCTGAGGCCGACTGATATTCAAAACATTGCGCGGCCCCCGCGTGGCCTGCGCGCGATTGCTTGCCGCCTTCACCTCTTACCTCCGTATTTCCGGAAACCCTATGCGCACTTTTTTCTTACCCCCCGAGCATTGGTGTGAGCCCTGGCGGCTTTCCGGCCAAGAAGCAAAGCATCTTGTCAAGGTGCTACGGATCCAAGCAGGGGAAACCATCAGGCTGATGGATGGTTTGGGTCGGGAAGGCATTTTTTCTGTTACAAGCACAGGCAGAAATGATGTTTTTCTCGCTCCCGAATCCATTATCCGCCATGAGCCACCGCAAAGCCGTGTAACCCTGGCTCTTGGCTATACCAAAGCCCTGCGCCGCAGTTGGCTCCTGGAAAAGGCCGTGGAACTGGAAGCCGGAGCGCTGTGGTTTTGGCAGGGCGAGTACAGCCAGGTGCGGCTCTCCCCTGAACACCCTGAAAACTGGCGGCGGCAGATGGAAGCCGGAGCCAAACAAAGCCTCAATCCCTGGCTTCCTGAGCTGGAATCTCTGCCCGGGGGGGTCAGCGAACTGGCCTCCCGCTCCAGTACGTTCAAACGCCGCTATTTACTCTGGGAAGACGAAGGCCCTGATAACCTTCTCGATCCGCACGAACTTGCGGAACCCGGCAACTCGCTTCTTGCCCTGGGCCCGGAGGGCGGCTTTTCCCCACATGAAGTTTCTTTCCTGCGGGATCAGGGCTTTTGTTCCGTTAGTCTTGGCCGGAGAATCCTCCGGTGGGAGACCGCCGCCCTGCTCTGTCTGGGGCTTGCCTGGCATGCCCGTCAGCAGGTATACTGTAACGACTAAAATCGTGTGTCCTCCGCTGATTTTGTGAAAATGGAAAAGTGCCCATATCAACGGCAGAGTACGGCATCCGTCTCTACCTGGTAAAAATTTTTATATTTCAAGCCCAGTCAACTCCCCCCGCCGCCTGACTCCGCAACGGCGGACAGGAGCCGTGTAGCATGCCGATACTCGCCCCGCTTCCTGAACGCCTTCGCCCCACGAGTCTGGAACATTTCGTAGGGCAAGAACATTTACGCGGCCGCATCGAAAATCTCTTGCGGGCAACCCGCCTCCCCAGTTTGCTGCTTTTCGGACCGCCCGGCTGCGGCAAATCCACCCTTGCGCTATTCTTGGCCCACGCCCACGGCAGAAAAGTTACCCGTCTCAGCGCGCCTGAGGCCGGCCTGGCCCAGCTTCGCCGGACCTTGGCCGGAACAGATGTACTTGTTCTGGATGAGTTGCACAGGTTTTCCAAGGCCCAGCAGGATTTTTTCCTACCGCTGCTGGAAAGCGGCGAATTGACCATGATTGCCACAACCACGGAAAACCCCTCCTTCAGCGTCACCCGGCAGCTCCTTTCACGATTGCATGTGTTACGGCTGCGCCCGTTGACAGGGGCGGAACTACTCCGACTCGCGGAACGCGGCGCCAAGGAGCAAGAACTTTCCCTGGAAAAAGATAGCCTTGAAATGCTCGCTTCCCTTTCCGGAGGCGATGCCAGGGTACTGTTGAACCTCCTGGAATATGTGGCTGCCCTGCCCGATGACCAAAGAACCTGCGAGGGAATCCGAGCGGCGCTCCCCGAGCTGGTTATGCGCCATGATAAGACCGGAGACAGCCATTATGACATCGCCTCGGCCCTGATTAAGTCCATCCGGGGAAGCGATCCCGATGCAGCGCTGTATTATCTAGCCTGTTTCCTGGAAGGCGGCGAAGATCCGCGCTTTATCTGCCGTCGGCTGATTCTCTCTGCTGCCGAGGATGTCGGCCTGGCTGATCCCCAGGCCCTGCCCCTGGCTGTTGCCTGCCAGCAGGCTGTAGAGTTTACCGGTATGCCCGAAGGGTTTCTGCCCCTTGCGGAAACCGTTGTTTACCTGGCCCTGGCGCGAAAAAGCAACTCGGCCTATGCCGGGTATAGCAACGCCTTGCGGGAGGTCAAAGCCTCCGGACCGCAACCGGTTCCCCTCCATTTGCGCAACCCCGTAAGTAAATTGCATAAACAATGGGGGTACGGCAAGGGGTACCTCTACCCCCATAATTTTCCGGAGGGTTGGGCCGAGCAGCAGTATCTGCCGGATACCCTGGTGGGCAGACGCTTTTACTACCCCAAGGAACATGGCGAGGAAGCCCGCTTGACCTCCTGGTGGAAACGTTTGTGGAGCCGTAAAGGACAAAAATTATGAATACGCCCCCCCCCGCGCCTGAAACAGCAGTGCTCAAAGCCTTGGCCTATGGTTCGCAGCAGGCCATCGACAACCCTTTTCCAGCCTCCAGCTATCTTTCCCCGCCACCTGCCGGAGCAGGATTTTCGCGGATCTTCCCCAGCCTCAGCTTTTATTGGGCTGTATGCGCCATTGTCGGCCGCAGCATGCTGTTAGCCAAAAAAGGAAAGTATGACGACCGTTGCTGGGTCGCTTCCAGCCTGGGGATTCTGGCAGCCCTGGAACAATGCGGCATCCGGGTTTCTGCTACAGGTCTGGACCACGTTAAAACCTTGGATGGTCCGTGCGTCTTTATCGCTAACCATATGAGCACACTGGAGACATTCGTTCTGCCCGGCATGATACAGCCGTATAAACCGGTAACCTTCGTGGTCAAGGAAAGCCTGCTCAACTACCCCTTTTTCAGGCATGTCATGCGGGCACGAAAGCCTATAGCTGTAGCCAGACGCAACCCGCGAGAAGATCTGGCCACGGTCTTAACTGAGGGGGCCGAACGCCTCGACAAAGGCCAATCTATCATTATTTTCCCCCAAAGCACCAGAAACCGTACGCTGGACCCGCAGCAGTTCAATTCTTTGGGCGTCAAGCTTGCCCGTAAGGCCGGCGTGCCCGCCCTGCCCCTGGCCCTGCGTACCGATGCATGGGGGATGGGAGGAGTTTTCGGCCTGCTCAAGGATTATGGTCGTATCAATCCTGGCCTGGAGGTACACTTCAGTTTCGGGGAACCCGTGGCTATCGCCGGCAATGGCAAGGCAGAGCACGCCGCAATATATGATTTTATCAGGAGCCATTTGCTGCAATGGGGTCTTGAAGCTCAGCCCTTGCCGAGTGGCGGGGCGGCCGGAAACAAGCCGAAGATCGATTTCTAAAACTGATGTTTCTTGCGACGGGTTGCATCCCAGCCTCCAAACCGGGATGCAATTTCCCCAAACAGGCCGAAAGCATAGGCAACGTGCCCCAAGCGCGTCCCCCCTATCCCACTCCGCCGACTCAGAGGGCATCCGGCGGGGTCCGGTCAGATTTTAAGAAAAATCATGGCCCCACAAAGGAATGGGACCACGCTCCTTATCGGCGGATACTTCGAGTGCCGAGAACCCGGCTCCCCCTTAAGAATGGTATTTGCGCATTGCTTGATCCTGGTGTACGATTTTTTACTTTTGAGAACATTTTACCTTGAAGCCGCTTCTTTCGGCGTGTAGCCTTAAAACACATTCGTCGGCAGGGAGTGTTCTGGTCCCGCTCAAATCCTCGTTACGGCGCCAGCCCCCGGCAGAGCATGGAGAAACAGATTACGATCTATGAATACCAAACCCTTGCAGTACAACCCAGCGCCTACGCAGGAAAAAGCCACCGCCGTCAGCGGCTGGTTGGAAGAAAAAAAGGCTGAGGACGTTCTGGCCATTGATATCGCGGCTGAGCGTGCCTTTACGGATGCCGTTCTGATCGCCGGAGCCCAGTCGCAGCGCCATGCTCAGGGGCTCGCGGATTTCGTTCTGGAACAATGCCGGAAGGAAGGCTATGAATTCCTGCGCATGGAGGGATACCAAAGCGGTCAGTGGATATTGCTCGATCTCAACGATCTGGTGGTCAATATCTTGTTGCGGGACCAACGCGACCTATACCGCCTTGAGGAGTTGTGGCCCAAAGGCCGCCTTCTTCACGACGGACGGATACAAGCCCCCCGACCCGCTTCCATCGAGTAACACGCTCTCCGGCTGGAGCGACCGGGTTTCCGGCGGCCCGCCGTATTCGGAAAGTACAAAAAAAAGCCGACAAAAGCATAGTGGAGCTGACAGTGGAACCTCTCAAACCAACCATTTTACTGATACTTGACGGCTGGGGTCTGGCCGCGCCGGGTCCCGGCAATGCCATTTCTCTTGCCCATACGCCAACTCTGGATAAAGTGCTTGCCCATCCCGCGCACACGGCTATTTCTGCTTCGGGCCGGGATGTAGGTTTGCCGCCGGGGTATATGGGAAATTCTGAAGTCGGGCATATGAATCTTGGCGCCGGTCGCATCGTCAACCAGGATATGACCATCATTGACCTGGCCTTGGAATCCGGAGAACTGCCTAATAACCCGGTCATCGCCGCTGTGCTGGAAAAAACCCGCCGCTCCGGCGGGCGGATTCACTTTATGGGGCTGCTTTCCGATGGGGGCGTACACAGCCATATCAACCACCTCAAGGGATTGCTCGCCGCCGCCAAAAGTAAAGGGGTGCCCGCCTATGTCCATGCCTTCATGGATGGCCGGGATACCTCACCCACCAGCGGTAAAGGCTTTATAGAGGATCTACTGGCCTTTATGAAGGAAACCGGACACGGCAGACTGGCCGACATGACCGGCCGTTACTACGCCATGGACCGTGATAAGCACTGGGAACGCCTTGTGGTGGCCTGGAACGCCCTGGTTCTTGGCGAAGGCCAACAAGTTAATGACCCGGCAGCCGCTCTCGAAGAAGCCTACGCCGCAGGGGAAACTGATGAATTCCTGAAGCCCCGCATTGTCCGGCAGCCCGATGGCGATTCCGGAGCCATCGCCGATGGCGACGGACTTTTCTTTTTCAACTTCCGGGCCGATCGCGCCCGCCAACTAACCCAGGCCTTCTGGGAACGGAATTTCACCGGCTTTGAACGGCAAAAGCAGCCCAAGCTAGCTGCCTTTGCCACGTTTACGCCGTATGAGAGCAGCCTGCCCGTGCCCGCAGCCTTTGAAAAACCGGATCTGACCCGGTCTATGGGCGAAGTTGTAGCCGACTTGGGCTTGCAGCAACTGCGAATTGCTGAAACCGAAAAATACGCCCATGTAACCTACTTTTTCAGTTGCGGCAGAGAATCCGAATTTCCCGGTGAAACCCGCAGGCTCATTCCCTCACCGCGCGAGGTGGCAACCTATGACCTGAAACCCGAGATGAGTGTTTATCAGGTTACCGAAACACTGCTTGAGGAATGGAACAGCGGCCGCTACACCTTTGTTGTTTGTAATTTCGCCAACTTGGATATGGTCGGCCATACAGGGGTTATTCCCGCAGCCGTCAAAGCTTGCGAGGCCGTGGATGCCTGTGTCGCGCGGGTGCTGGAGGCTGTGGAACGCGTAAACGGCCGCATTGTCATCACCGCGGATCACGGCAATGCAGAAGAAATGCTGGATGCAGACGGCAAGCCTATGACCGCCCATACCACCAACAAGGTTGATTTGACTATCATCGACGGGGGGCTAGAAAACGGGATCGTGCACACATTGCGGCCAGGCGGCAAGCTCGGAGATGTTGCTCCAACCATTCTGCGCCTGTGGGGCCTTGAGGTTCCTTCAGAAATGACCGGGCAAAGTTTGCTGGTCGAGGAGTAACGGTGGAAGTCTCCAAGCCGGTTGCGCCGGTTAAGCCCAACAGAATGGAGCTGCTTTTTATCTATGCCTGTCCATTCTGCCACAATGAGATTCCTCTGATTTCTCCACCCCGCCCAACGCTGATAGGCTGTACCAGCTGCCAACGGAAATTTCCGATCATCCCTGTGGATCAGCGTTCGGTACACTACGTAAAAATTATGCTGGAAAACGGCATGGCGGCCATTGATCCGGATTATATGTAAGTGTGATCAGGTTGTCCCTTGGAATCCGGATCTTGCCTGATGTATCGTTACCCTACCTCCCCTGCCGCATTGCAACAGGGGAGGTAGGGGCTTAGTCTCCGACAGATAGGGAAAAAATGGTCTTAGTAAAGGCTGAGATCATGCCGTTCAAGGCCTCGATGGCTTTCCGCCGCAAAACGCCAGACATCAGGAGCCCAAGGCTTCGCTGATCCTCTCTTCCAGATAAGCCACCATAGCCGGATCATCGGCGTACAGATCGAAACAAATTGCGTCCTTCCCTTGCAGCCCCTTGGGGATCACGTCGCCGTGATTTTCTTTGTCCGTGATCCTCGCAGCGTCGAAACAAACTGAAAGCCAGCGGGCTTCAGGTTCGTCATCAATAATATCCAAAAGCGCGACAATATCCGCATTATCCGCGCCGGCCAAAGCCCGTACCGAAAAACTAATGCCCGGCCGCGAAAGCACAGCCAGCTTGGCCCCGGGAATGGAAGCCATTCGTGCGTAAAGGGCTTCACAGGCGGGTTTCACAGCATTATCATCAACAGTCCACTCCATGAAAAATTCATTCATTGCTCTGGTCAGAGCCTCCGGATCAGCCATGCATCCTCCCTCTGCGGCGATTCTCAACCCTGGCACAGGCTGGAACCCGACAGCACAGTTACCTGAGTTGTTTTCAATTCTTCCAATGCTTCATCCGGATGATCAAAACGAACGATCAACACGGCGCTCTCACCCTTTACCCAGCAGGCATACATGTATTCAACATTAATGCCCTTGCTGCCCAAGCTATGCAGAATGCCATCCAAGCCGCCGGGTTTATCCGGTACTTCAATAGCCACTACGGAGGTGATTCCCATGGTAAAACCGTGGGTCTTCAAGGCCTCTTGAGCTTTTTTATGATCATTGACGATAAGCCGCAAGATACCGAAATCAGATGTATCCGCCAGGGACAGAGCCCGGATATTGATGCCAGCTTCGGTCAGAACACGGGTCACTTCCGCCAGCCTTCCGGCCTTGTTCTCCAGGAAAACGGAAATTTGTTCAACCTTCATGGTTCCTCCGTTTTTCACTCACTCTTTCAGGTCCATACTATCAGGCAACGCCTCCAAGGGGTTTCTGGCTATGGGCATACGCCAGCCATCCCCAAAGGCCCGCGGACTCACCCGAAGCGTCGGCGGGGATTGATGCCGTTTGAATTCCGCGTTCCTCACCATGTTCAAAACCCTTTTTACAAGAGAGGGATCATGGCCCACCTCGCAGAGCGTCTCCTGATCCATATCCTTCTCAATGTGATCTCGCAGCAAGGCATCCAGGATTGCATACGGCGGCAAGGAATCCTCGTCTTTTTGGTCAGGGCGGAGTTCCGCCGAGGGCGGGCGACTGATTATACATTCGGGAATGACGTCCCTCCCCCGTTCGCTGTTCAACCAACGGGCAAGCTCATATACCTGCGTTTTGTAAATATCTCCAATAACAGACAACCCACCACAGGTATCGCCGTACAGCGTACAGTACCCCACCGCGATTTCGGATTTGTTGCCGGTTTCCAGCACCATATGACCGAACTTGTTGGAAAGAGCCATCAGAATCAAGCAGCGTATTCGAGCCTGAATGTTCTCTTCAGTAAGATCTTGAGGCAAGCCGGCAAAGACGCCGCCAAGAGCAGCACCGGCAGACTGCATCACCTCCCTGATGGGAATGGTCTGCGTTTGTATGCCCAGGTTACGGCCTAAAGCCTCTGCCGCGGTAATGCTCAGCTCACTGGTATAGGGAGACGGCAGCAAAACGCCTAAAACGTTTTCCGGCCCCAGAGCATCAACGGCAACGGCGGCGACCAGGGCCGAATCGATACCGCCGGAAAGCCCCAATAATGCTTTTTTAAGCCCGCACTTGCGGACAAAATCCCTGGTGCCGGTTACCAAGGCCTGCCAGATATCAGCCTCGGGCGAAAGAGGGTCTTCAAGCGAGGAATCGCCCGGGTGCACTAAGTCCACCAGCATAACGTCTTCACTGAAAGAAGCGGCCCTGGCGGTTACCTGACCAAACGAATTGACCAACACGCTCTTGCCTTCATAGATGAGGGCATCTTGACCGCCTGCCTGATTGACGCAAATAATGGGAATCCGGTAACGCACTGCCGACCAGGCCAGCATACGCTCATGCAGCGAGGCCCCTCCCAGCCTGTACGGCAGGGCCGTAAGATTTATAAGGCCGTCCGCGCCGCCAGTCATAAACTCGGCCACAGGATCTTGGTCAAAAAGCCGCCTGCCCTGCCAGAAGGTTCTATCGTTCCGGATATCCTCGCCAATGGTCACGGCAAGCCGCCACCCTTTATACTGGACCATGCCGCAGGCCACACCCGGCTCAAAATACCGCCCGTCATCCCGAATGCCCTCGTTGGGGAGCAAAATCTTCCGGCTGACCACAACAACCTTGCCATCCCCGAGCAACACGGCCCCATTATGGATGTTCTTGCCCTGGAGCACCGGGTTGGCAACAGGAGCCCCGAGCAACAGCGGCGGCAGCTTCAGCCTATCCATGGTTTCCGCCATGCTCTGCAAGACTTTGGCGCTGCGGTTGATGTAGGATTCCCGCAGTAAGAGATCAGTGGGCGGATGGCCGCACAAGGCCAGTTCGGAGGCAACGGCCAGTTCCGCTCCCCGGCTGGCCGCCGTACGCAAGGCGTTGAGCAGTGTGGCAGCATTGCTTTCCAGATCGCCGGCCACGGGATTTATTTGCACAATGCCGATTTTCATGCGGCAGAACTCCTTCAGGCAAACTCTGAAAAACACCCTTGAGGGATAAGGCTACGCCTGACCGCCCCCCGCAGCCCCGCCGGTTGGTCCGGGCCTGCCATGCCGGGAGCAAAAGGTCGGGCAAATACCTCTGGAGCGATCTTGACCCCATTTACTACTCAGGACGTGTTCTATGCGTAACGTCTCATCAAGCGGTGCGCACCCCTCCTCAACATCATGCCGGGGCAGACAACGATTTCTAAAAAATATCCTGCATGGTATACAGCCTTCCCTTTTCCTGATCCGCCAGCCACGTTGCCGCCCGAAGCGCTCCGGCAGCAAAGTTGTTCCGCGAATGGGCCTGGTGGGTCACTTCGATACGCTCGCCCTGTCCGAAGAAATAGGCCGTATGCAAGCCGACCATGTCCCCGCCGCGCAGAGACTGCAAACCGATCTCCTGATGCGGGCGTTCGCCGGTGATGCCTTCGCGGCAACAGCACCCCGTCTTTTGCAGATCCCACCCCCGGGCTTCGGCCAGTACCTCGGCCAAACGCAACGCCGTGCCGCTAGGCGCATCCTTTTTTTTATTATGATGGATTTCCATGACTTCCATATCGTAGCTCTCGCCCAGCATACGGACCAACTCCGGAAGAATCCTGATCAGTACGTTGATCCCGACGCTCATATTCGGAGACCAAAAAATTCTGGCCTCGCGGGCATACCCCTCCAATTCACTTCTCTGCTCGGCAGTCAGCCCGGTAGTGCCGATAACCTGGGAAGCCCCATGGCGGACCACCGAACGGGCAGCAGCCAGGCTGCTCTCGGGGGAAGTAAAATCAATGACCACAGGCTCCTTAAGTTGGGCCAGGACCTCATCAAGGGAACCTGAAGCGGGAATCCCTCCGGGAACGGCAAGGCTACTCAGGCGATCAGGCTTTTCAACAAGACCGGCCAGATGCAGCCCGGCAGCATCCTCCAGCATGGTCGTTACGGCTTTGCCCATGCGCCCCGCGGCGCCCATAACAACAACAGGAATACTCATGACTCAATCCTTTTGGGTAAAGGTACGTTCTTTCAAATCAACCGAAGCTGTTCCCGGGCCACTACCGTTTCAGCGGCTTCCTTCCCGCTGTTCTGACGCAGCAACTCCAGAAAAGCCGCTTCGTTGAGGACACGGATACCCAGAGCCTCGGCCTTGGTCAATTTGGAACCAGCTGCTTCCCCGGCTACAAGCATATCCAGCTTGCGGGAAACGCCGGAAACGACTCTGGCTCCGGCCTCCTCGGCAGCGCTCTGCGCTTCCGCCCGGGATAAGGAGGACAGGGTTCCGGTAAACAGAATACTCTTTCCGGCCAGCGGCCCTTCAGAAACTTCAGGGGCCGGCGGAGCCGAACGAGGCCAGAGCCCGAGCGCCCGGAACCGGGCCAGCAACTCTTTGTTGGCCGGGGTATCAAAATACAGGCAAATAGATTCGGCAACCTGAGGGCCGATGTCAGGAATGGTCTGCAATTCCTCAAAGCCGGCGGCGGCTACTTGATCTAAATCCCGGTAACGAGCAGCCAGGGCTTTGGCCGTTTGAGCGCCCACATGGCGTATGCCCAGCGCGCTGATCATTTGCGCCAGTCTGCTCTCTTTCTTGGCGTGCTCAAGGGCTTGAAGCATGTTGTCGGCCAATTTTTTGCCCATGCGGTCAAGACCGTCAAGCGCGGCGTGAGTCAGTGTAAAAAGATCAGCGGTGGAATGCACCAGCCCCTTATCCACGAATTCCTCGATCCAACGGCTGCCGATTCCCTGAATATCCAAGCCGCCTTTGGAGACAAAAAAACGGATGGATTCCTTGAGCACCGCCGGGCAGGAACTGTTGACGCACCGCCGGGCCACTTCCCCCGTTTCTCTAAACACCGGGCTGTTGCAGGCCGGGCAGTGGGAAGGAAAAACGAATTCCGTTTCCCTGCCGCTCCGCTTCTCCGGCAGAGAGCAGACTACCTCGGGGATAACGTCGCCTGCCCGCTGCACCAGTACGGTATCCCCGATCAGCAGATCCTTAGCCCGGATCTCATCTTCGTTGTGCAAGGTAGCCCTAGCCACGGTGACACCGCCGATGCGCACCGGCTTAAGGTTGGCCACAGGAGTGAGCACGCCGGTCCGGCCCACTTGAACCGCAATATCTTGCAACACAGTTTCCGCTTGCATCGGCGGGAACTTCAAGGCCAGCGCCCAGCGCGGCGCACGGGCCGTATAGCCCAGCTTCTCCTGGAGGGACGTGTCATTCAGCTTGGCCACAACACCATCAATTTCAAAAGGCAGTTGATCTCGTTGAGCGTTCAGAGCGTTAAAGGCGGCTTCTACCGCTTCCGGATCGGAACAAACCCTGGCTTCAGGCGCACTGGCAAAGCCCATGGCGTTGAGGGCCTGCATCAACTCGTGATAGGTGGGCCAGGTGCCCCCGGCAACGCCGTCCACCATGCCTACGCCATAGGCCATAAAACGTAAGGGACGAGAAGCGGTGATCCGCGAATCAAGCTGGCGAACTGAACCGGCCGCCGCATTGCGCGGGTTGGCAAAGGGCTTGAGGCCCGCCTCGTCCTGCTTGCGGTTCAAGGCGGCAAAATCCCTGGTAGTCATGACGACCTCACCGCGCACCTCGATAAAGCGGGGAGCTTCACCACGCAACCGTAAAGGAATATTTTTTACAGTCCGCATGGCCTCGGTGACCACTTCCCCCTTGTGACCGTCGCCTCGGGTCAAGGCGGTGGTCAAGAGGCCGTTTTCGTAAATCAGTTCCATGGCCAGGCCGTCCATTTTCGGATCAACCCAAAAGGCCAGGCGAGAGGCTTCAAGCCCCGGCAACAAGCGGAGCGTCCGCTCGACATATTCACGCCAATCGGTCAGAGATAAGGCGTTATCCAGGCTATACATCCGGAGCGTGTGGTCTCTGGCCTCCAGGCTATCCAACACCGCGCCGCCGATCCTGGAGGTCGGCGAGGCTGGATCAGCCAGCGAGGGAAATCTCTTTTCCAGCTCGCTCAGCTCGCGCAGGAGGCGGTCATACTCGGCGTCGGATATTTCAGGATCATCCAGGACATAATAACGCCATGAATGATGCTCCAGAAGCTCCCGCAGCTCCTGGGCCCGGGCCTGTTCAGTTTCTGTGGGAAATAGGGTATGCTGGCTCATGAGTATTGCTGTATCTAAATCGGGCGTGATGCACCATTATCGTTTTCCAGGCGCTTCTAAGCGCTAGCCTGCGCTGAGTTCCCGCAATACATCCCGCCAATCTGCCCCCAAACGGGCGGCGAGATAGGCCTCTTCGGTTGCGGCGGCAACAGACAAAAATCCTTTCTTGGCCCTGGCAGCTGTATGGTACTGATGCCTGAAAAGCAGAGCATCATCCACGTACACTCCCCAGCCGGCCCTGACCGCGCGCAGGCTCAGCCAGACATCTACCCCATAGCCATAAGGATTCTCTGCTGCATCCAGACCGCCGAGACGGCGCACGCATTGCAGATTTATCAGCGGCGCAATGCCGTCAATATACATGGCCTGACGGCATTGTTCCCCGGGCTTCCGGATCATCTGGGCATGGTACGGGTTCGCCGTAAAGGCCGGGGAAATCAGCCCGACCGGGCAGCCTCCCCGCTCCAGGCGCCGAACCCTTGCGGCTAGGCGCGCCAGGAACGGAGGCCGGGATAAGGGGATAATATCATTGTTGCAAAACCAGAGATGTGTATACCCCGCGTCGCCCAAGGCGTCCAGGGCCCAGGCAAGGGCTCCGGCCCAATAGCGATTTTCCGGCAGCCGCTTCCAGGCCTGAGGGTAGGGATCGGGAGATGCGTTATCCAAAACCAGAACACGAGCTTCCTCCCCGGGTTCGGCTTCCAGAAAAGCCTTGCGCAGCTCCCGGGTTCGTCCCGCATCCCCGTAATGCAAAATGCATATGACCGGGTTCATTGCCTGCGTATACACCGCTTTCATCGGCACCTCAGAGCGCTAACAGGCGTTCACGCAGGTCACGTATCTTGTCCCGCAGCACAGCGGCCTCTTCAAAGGCCAGATTGCGGGCCGCCTCACGCATCTCTCGCTCAAGCTGCTCAATGAGCTTGCCGGTCGCCTCGGCATCCAAAGGCGTGGCTTCCACCACAGGTTTCGGCTGCCTGGCGGATTCCTGCCTGCCCGATCTGCTTCGGCGCTTTCCTTTTGGCTCTTCCTGGGCAAAAAGGGAATCAAAAGGAGTATCCACCTCTTTATGAATACTGACGGCAGTGATGCCGTGCTCCTGATTATAACCCGTCTGTTTTTCCCTCCTGCGGGCTGTTTCATCCATGGCCGCCCGCATAGAGGCGGTGATGGTATCGGCATAGAGAATAACATGGCCGGAAACATTGCGGGCGGCCCTACCAAAGGTCTGAATCAGAGAGCCCGTGGAACGCAAGAAGCCCTCCTTATCCGCATCAAGAATAGCCACCAAAGAGACTTCCGGAATATCAAGCCCTTCGCGCAGCAGGTTGATGCCAACCAGAACATCAAAATCTTTGCGCCGTAACGCGTTAATCAACGCCATCCGCTCCAGCGTATCAATATCCGAATGCAGATAGCGGGCCGAGACGCCCATTTGACGGAGATACTCGGTCAGATCTTCGGCCATGCGCTTTGTCAGGGTTGTGATCAGGACACGCTCCCCACGGGCAGCTCGGATGCGGCATTCCCCCATGAGGTCATCCATCTGCCCCTTGACCGGCCTGACTTCCACCTCCGGGTCCACCAAGCCGGTCGGCCGGATGATCTGTTCGGCCAGAACCCCTTGGGATCTGTCCATTTCCCAAGCGCCGGGGGTTGCCGAGACATAGATTGTCTGGTGGATACGGTTCAGAAATTCCTCAAAACACAGCGGGCGGTTATCCAGGGCCGAAGGCAGACGGAACCCGTAATCGACCAGTGTCCGTTTACGGGATTGATCCCCCTTATACATGGCTCCCACTTGGGGCACGGTAATGTGGGATTCATCAATGAACAGCACAAAGTCATCGGTAAAATAATCGAGCAGACAGGATGGAGCCGAACCGGCAGGACGACCATCCAAGTGCCTGGAATAGTTTTCAATACCTTTGCAGTAACCGATCTCTTCAATCATCTCCAGATCCATCATGGTCCGTTGCTCCAGGCGTTGGGCTTCCAGCAGCTTGCCCCCGTCCTTGAACTGAACCAGGCGCTCACGTAGTTCTTCGCGTATGCTGCCTAAGGCTCGGCTCAGATTATCCCTGTCGGAAACATAATGGCTGGCGGGGTAAACAACAGTCTTGCCGATGCGCCCCAAGGTCTCGCCGGTCAAAGAATCCACTTCGCTGATGCTCTCCAGTTCATCGCCGAAAAATTCCAGGCGGATGGCCTTTTCATGCTGGTAGGCGGGGATAATTTCCAGAACGTCGCCGCGCACCCGAAACGTGCCCCGGTGAAAGTCGTAATCATTGCGATTATATTGAATATCCACCAAACGCCTGATAACATCATCCATACGCAAACGCTGCCCTGCTTCCACCGGAATAATCAGCTTGGCGTAAAATTCCGGAGAGCCCAGCCCGTAAATACAAGAAACGGACGAAATGATGATGACATCCCTCCGGGTCAGCAGGGCATGGGTCGCGGCATGGCGCAGTTTTTCGATGTTGTCGTTGATAGAGGAATCTTTTTCTATATAGAGATCTGCCGAAGGCACATAGGCCTCGGGCAGATAGTAATCATAATAGCTGACAAAATATTCTACGGCATTATGGGGAAACAGCGCCCTAAACTCATTGTACAGTTGGGCGGCCAACGTCTTGTTGGGAGCCAGAATCAAAGCGGGCTTGCCGTAACGGGCGATAGTCTGGGCCATGGTAAAGGTTTTGCCTGATCCGGTAACCCCTAACAGCACCTGATCCTTAATGCCGTATTCCAGGTTTTCTACAAGCTGTGCGATGGCTTCGGGCTGGTCGCCTCGCGGCTCATAAGCGGTTTCAAGAACAAACGGTGAAGTATCCATACGGCAACGTTACCTGAGGTAGTATTTTTTCCATTCATCCAAAAACAAGAGGGCTGTTTCGAGGGGGGCGAGGTTCCCCTGACGGCTACGTAGGCCGGCCACCACAGTGTCGAAATCGGCCGAGGGCGGCAGCCCGGCGGTATCGAGCAGTGCCGCCAGATCTTTTTTGAGCGATTCCGGCAGATTATCCGGCCAGGCGGCCGGCTGCCTGTCCCGCGCAGGCAGAACAGCCCGGGCGAAATCCAGGAGGCTGCGCATGCGCTGCGTATAGGTGTGCCGTTCCAACACAACCTTGCGCCCTCGGGCGGCAAAGGCCTCCCGTTCTTCAGGACGGGCTAGAAAATAATCTATTTTTTGCATCAACGCATCCAGGCTATCAAAAACGGCCACATCCTCAGGATCGAAAAGTTCGGCCAGCAGGCCGCGTTTATCTACCAGTTGGAACGCTCCGCAGGCCGCGATCTCAAAGGTACGCGGGTTGACGAAATCACCCTCCGATACCGGCGGCTGAGCGTTGATGCTGGAGTGCAGGTTCAGATTGATGCGCGAGGCATTAAAAATACGTACCGTATCCTCGGTGCTTATTCGCTCTCCGGCCCGTTGCACCAGCGGGGCAAGTTCTGTATCGCCCTCCCATTCCGTACCCCATATTTTGAAATTACGGCGGGCCAGATGGCGGAACGCCGTCCTTCGGTTCGGGTACCCTGCTCCCATAAAAGAAATATCCGAACCGAAAAGAGCTCGTTCTGCTGGTGTCAGCTCAAGAGGCCGATGGATGGAGGGCATGGCGGCCAAGGGCAGGTATAAAGTGTTGCTCACCCCGAGAGCTGCCAGCTTTTCAAGAAACGGTTCCTTTTGAATGACGGCAAAAATATCATAATACGGCGCAAAGGTCTGCCAATACGTAAACAGCCTGAAATCCTCTACAAACCACATCGCCGTGGGCACGCCGTCCTTGCGCAAGCGCATCAGGGTCTGTCGGTCCAGCGGAGCCTGGGCCATGGCCAGAACCAGGTCAGGATCAAAATGTTCAACCTTGGCCAGCACAGCCCGGGAAATGAGAGTAATGAAGCCTGATTGCAGCTGTTCCTGCTTTTCCAGGGCGACCTTGAGTTCCTTAATGGCTGTATAGGCGCCGAAAAACCCGGGGGCGTCAAAGACCTCCACCACGCAGCCCAGAGAGCGCAAGGCCTCCGCGCAATACCGGCCAATCGGAAGAGAGCCGCCGTAAAATGGTAAAACAACGAGTATGCGCCGCATGACTATCCTCTGAAAACCCGGTTTGTTACACCACGATAATACCCTAAAAACACAACAGCCCGCTTACGGCAAACCGCTGACCGATCTACAGAACTCTTCCGTAGGCTCGGGTAGGGCAGGAGGCGAAACCACTGACAAATGGAAAAATGCCCTAAAAATTCGGTAAGATCCAGTCGCTCTCGCGCATCAACTGTCCGCTGATTGAGGGATCCGGCGTCCCGTAGGCAAGGCCCAGGGCCCCCGCCAGCGTAGTACGGGCGCGCAGCCGGGCCACATCTTCAGCGTATTCGCCGCGCACGGGCCGGTATGTCACGCCCAGGGCATCCAACGCGCTCTCCATTTCTACCAGGTTTTCCGGCCAATCCCCTGCCCGGCCCGCCGGCGTGCGCAATTTTGCCTCTGCAAAGGGCCGCAGGCAGGAAACAGCATATGGACAGGGGGCACTCTCCAGGCAGGGCGCACAAGAACGGGCCGCCTGCCAGATGCGATGCCCTTCGCCATACGGTCCGGTTTCAAAAACCCAGGCTGAAGAAAGAAAAAAAGCCCGTACGGGCGTGCCCACATGAGCGGCCAAATGCATAGCGCCGGTATCCGGGCTTACCACCGCATCCAGGCCACTGAAAATATCAACCAGATCCTCAAGAGTGGTCTGACCGGAAAGATCTCGGATTCTGCGGCTCAACGCCGGGGAGGCATGACGAATCAACCTGCGGGCCGCGAGCCTCTCGCTCCCCGAACCGATCAGGCTGACCCGCGGGCCGCCCAGGGCCGTCCATATCCCCTCCAGACAGGGGAGCAACACCTCTAAGGGCAAGGATCGCCGGGCCTCCCGTCCTGCCACCACCACCCCGATCTCGCCGGCACCCGCAGGAAGCGCATGGGGATTAACCTGATCCGGAGCAATAGGCGCATCCGCAAAATATGCCCAAAAATCTTCTAAATTTAGAGGGGAAATCCTGCGCTGCCCCGTCCAATGGAGGGCCATGCGGCACCACCTGGAGCGCAGATTCTGGCCGTTGGCTCGTTTGTAGCCCCGCACGGTGTCCGGATCAAACAAGCTGGAAATCGCAAAGGACAAACCGGAAAAATTGAGCGTGAAGACCCGTTCAGGATGGAGCGACTTGAGTTCCGCAAAAACGGCGGCATTTTCCGCCAACACTTCAGCCTCGCTGCGGTTCCCTCCATGACAGCACATTTCATGCACCAGGGTAAACGGATAAATTCTGCGAGCCAGCCCCCCAAGCGAGCGGTCAACAACCAAATGCACCCGGATGTCGGAGAGCGCAGCCAAGGAAAGTAGTAAACGCTTGGTCTGCACCAGGTCGCCGAAGCGGGCGAGTTGAAATACCAGATAATCAGTCATCGGCTACCAGAGATCATGGGTAAAAGGCTCACACAGAGGCAACGGAGCGGCATGGTTTTGCTCCAGGGGGGGGGGGATTTTCCCCCGGGGCATTGCAACATTGGCTTCGTTGCAATGCCCCATCCTTAGAGAAAAGAGCATCAGGCCTTCCGCGCAAGAGCGCTTGAGGCCATCTCATGAGCGTTCCGGCAAACGGCTCAAAAGGACGCTCTTCATCAAGCCGCCCCTGGTTTTCTGAAGCCTTAGCCAAGCCGGGCAATCAGCGCTTCCTTAACGGTATTGATATCCCCTGCCCCATCAAGCTCTATATACTTGGTCAGGCCCTTGGAGGCTAAATCCTTAAAAAAATAAGCCGCGGCCAGAGTGCCGTTTACCGTATCATAATAAATATCATGGCGCTTATTAATGGCCGCTTCATCCTGATCATCGGCCCGTGTGACGAGTTTGCCCTGGCAGACCCGGCAGAGATCGCCCGCCGGTTTGATGGCGTCGATATAGATATTGTTAGGGTGGTTGTTATCCTGCACGCAAAGACGTCGGCCCATAATGCGGTTTTTGGCGGTTTCGCGCCCAAGGTGAATTTCCACCACATAATCGAGAGGCATACCCTCGTTCTGCATGGCCTCCCAGAGCTTCCGAGCCTGGACCATGTTGCGCGGGAAGCCATCCAAAAGCCAGCCGTTTTTGCCCTTCTCCTTCAGGGTTTCCAACACCATCGGAATAGTAATCTCATCGGGAACGAGGTCACCGCGATCCATGTATTCTTTGGCCTTTTTACCAAGCTCTGTCCCGCCGCTGATATGCTCCCGGAAAATGGCGCCGGATTCAATATGCGCCAGATGAAACCGGTCTTTCAATAAAGAACCCTGAGTGCCCTTGCCGCTGCCGTTGGGCCCGAATAGCAAAATATTCATTCTGTCTCCTTCGGATAATCTGAAATGGATGCCTCTTCCTACCAGATAACCAAGCAGGGGTACAGCGCCTTCATGGAGAATCCTGTAAGCATTGCAACCATTGGCCGGGGCGTTGGCGGAAACGCTGTCATCATAGTCTTCCCGGCAGGCACAGGCGAACGCCGGGGGGGGGAACTTTTTAGTTTTTCATAGACGAAACAGCCTTGGAAACAGCCCCGGGAGCAACCTGAATCGATATTTCCGAGGTCCTGAGAGAAGGGGAAAATAGGCATCGATACTCCCGGACGAAAAATTCCGGTTCACTTCTTCGGCCAAATATGTTGCAGTGCCGCCGCCATGATACTATTTATTTATATCGTTGCCCTTCTGGTGGGCCTTTTATCCGGCCTTACAGGAGTCGGCGGTGTTCTTTTGATTCCGGCCCTGACAGAATTTGCCGCCATGGATGCCTATATGGCCACGGGAACCGCCTTAAGCAGCTTTATTCTCCCCTCGCTGCTGGCCTCCTGGTTGTTCCTGCGCCGAGGCGCTCTGGATTGGGAAACCGCCTTACCGCTCGCCCTGGGAGGTTTTCTGTTCGGATACCTCGGGGCCTGGCTTAAGGCGTTTGTCAGCGGAAATTTTATTATTGTGTTGCTGGCCGCCTTAGTCGTTCTCGCCGGCTGCAACGCCCTGAAAACGCCCAAACCCGGCAAGCTCAATATTGCAACCGCGCCTCGGGCCATCCGACGGCTCTTTCTCTTCTGCCTCGGCGCCTTTGTCGGGATTATCGGCGGACTGGCCGGCTGCGGTGGGGCTATCCTCAGCGTTCCGGTCATGCTCTTCTGCGGCTTTTCTCCCCTGCCCTCCATTGGCGCTTCCGTCTTTTTCGCCGTTCCTTCGGGCATTTCCAGCAGCATCGGCAACATGCAGCTGGGGTACATCGCTTATTCCATGCTGCCGGCCTTGATTCTTCTTCAGATCGGCGGCATGTATACCGGCATTCGGCTGGCTTCAAGGGTGCCGGCTGATCTGCTGCGTAAGGTTGTGGCACTGGTCTGTATGGGCACAGGCCTGTTCCTGGCCGCTAACCCCCTGGTTCTGCTTTTCACCGCCCAAGCCTAACCCGGGAAACCCCAAACACTTTCGCATCAGCCATGAAAACACTTCGCGTCAACAAACATCTCATCTTTACCATGCTCTTGCTGGGCTACTTCTTTGCCGTTTTCTTCCGGATCTCCACTTCGGTGGTCCTACCGGACCTCCAGGAACAGTGGGGACTCAGCGCCTCCCTGATTGGCTTTATCTCCAGTATGTATTTTTATACATACGGAGCAATCCAGCCGGTCTGCGGCATTCTCAATGACCGGATGGGGCCGCCTCGCGTTGTGGGCATCGGCATCGTCATCACAAGCGCAGGCTCCCTGATCTTCGGGCTGGCCACCAATTCCGCCATGCTCATCATCGGACGCCTGCTCATGGGCATCGGCCTTGCCCCCATGCTTTCAGGTCTGGTGGTCTTCCAAGGAACACGCTACCCCGCCTCCCAGTATACCTTCCTCTCCGGTCTCTCGCTGATGACCGGCAATATAGGGGCGGTATGTTCCGTGGCCCCCCTGACCGCAGCCCTGAATATCTGGGGACGCCAACCCGTTTTTGTTGCCCTGGCGCTCGGAATTCTCGTTGTGGCCGCCGTTTTGCTCATTGCCTCATACCTCGATAAATCCCCTGAACTTTTCACTCCACCCTGCACCACCAGTTTCAAACAACAATTCAAAGACGCTGTTTCCGCTATCCGGAAAAGCCGCGACCTGCGCCGGGTTATCGTCGTCTGGACAGCGTTTACCGCCGGCATCCTCAGCCTTCAGGGGCTTTGGGCCGTTTCTTGGTTCTGCGTTGCCTACGGCATGGAAAACCAGAGCGCCAGCCTGACCGCTACCATGATCGGCGTCGGCGTCATGGTCGGCAACTTTGTTGGCGGCCAGTTCGGGAGAAATCCTCACACCCAACACCGCCTGGTGGCCCTATACATTCTTGCCGACGCTGTTCTCTGGGGCCTTGTCGTTCTCTGCTTCGCCCTGCGGGTGCCCATCTGGATAACCACTCTCGCCGTTACCTTGCTTGGCGTCATCTGCGGCATGGGGCCTGTTCAATGCATTTCTTCCTTGAATGTTCTCAGCCCTCCTGGTCTCAGCGGTTCCATTATGGGGATGGGCAACGCCGTGCTCATCTTCGGGGCCGTTGTTTACCAATGGGGCAGCAGCGTCCTGATTGAACTGTTTGCTCCTCTCGCCGGTCCGGAAAATCTCAATCTTGCCTATGTGCTCAGCTTTCTTACGGTTACACTTTCCATGATAATCCCCTGTGCCTGCGGCCTCCGTCTCAAGCCGTTTACCAAGCAAGAATCGTCACGCTGCTAAAATCGCTGCCTCAGGGGGAATTCGGCCCGCCCTGAGGCAGTACCTTCCACATACAAAAAGCCGGGGCGTATTGCATACGCCCCGGCTTTTGAACTTTTCCGCCACACTGTGGCATCAAATGGCCTTGGAGGTTGCCATCATGTAGATCTCGTGCGGATCAAGAATCAAAATAACGGAACCATCGCCCATGATGGTCGCGCCGGAGATGCCTTTGAGATCGCCGAGATAAGATCCGAGAGGCTTAATGACGATTTCCTGACGTTCCAAGAGCCTATCCACAACCAAGCCAAGGCGGCGCTCGTTATCGTGGATAACGACGACAGAAAGCATTTCCTGTTTGGCCATATTGCAGGGCAATCCCAAAAGTTCGGCCATACTGATAATGCCCAGAACCTCGCCGCGCAGGGTAACGGCTTTGCGGCCTTTGACATCGGTCAAGCGGTCTGCTTCAATTTTGGTTGTTTCAGAGACCGCATCAAGAGGAATGGCGTACATCTGCTCATCCACATTGACCATCAAGGCATCAATGATTGCCAGCGTCAACGGCAACGAAAGAGTGAAGCACGTGCCCTTGTGGACTTCGGAACGGATGTTGACGCTGCCCTTAAGGCTTTTTATGTTGGTGCGGACAACATCCATGCCCACCCCCCGGCCTGAGATATCAGTGATGGTCTCGGCGGAAGAGAAGCCCGGAGCGAAGATCAGCTCCATGGATTCGCGCTCATCAAGATTTTTGGCTTCCTCAAGGGTAATGATTCCTTTGCGGATAGCTACCTCGCGCATCTTCTCCGGGTCGATGCCTTTGCCGTCATCCTCAATCTCAATGGCCACGGAGTTGCCTTTGTGATACGCCCGAAGCCAGACTTTGCCTTTGGGATCCTTGCCAAGGGAACGGCGCACGTCTTCAGGCTCAACGCCGTGGTCAACGGAGTTACGGATAAGGTGAACAAGGGGATCGCCGATGACTTCCACAACGCTCTTATCAAGTTCAGTCTCCTCCCCTTCCATAATCAAATCCACTTCCTTGCCGCTTTTGCGGGACAAATCGCGAACCAAGCGCGGGAAGCGGGAGAAGACGGAAGCCACGGGCACCATCCGAACCTTCATAATCGTATCCTGAAGATCATCGGAAATACGGGCCATGGCATAGGTTGTTTCCGTCAGATCTTGAGCCAGACGCGGAATATCCACAGTCGTGGAATCTTCAAGCTGACGAGCAAGCATGGAGAAACGGTTGCGGTTGATGATCAGTTCACCAATAAGATTCATCAGGTGATCCAATTTTTCGTGATCCACCCGAATTGTTGAGGAGGCTTTAGACTCCTCCTTTTTACCCTGAGCAGGAGCAGCCGGCCTGGCTGCAGCGGGTTTAGCCGCCGGCGGCGCGGCAGGAGGAACAGCCGCTGCAGCCGCGGATGGAGCAGCCGGAGCCGCAGGTTGGCTCGCCGCGCTTGCTGCGACGGGAGGAGCAGGCTTTTCAGCGGGCTTCTCAGCCGCAGCAGCCTTGGCGGCGGCAGGTTCGGCCTGAACCGGAGCATCCGTAAGGTTTTCTTCCAGCTTACTGATAGCGGCATCGAACATATCGCCGAGAATGGCGCATTCCTGATCCAACAGATCGACCATCATGGAAAAATCCATGCCCGTTGAACGGGCCTTATCCACGATTCCGGCCGTGCGTTGAGCATACACCTTGATTTCTTCAAGCTGCATGTACCCCGCGCTGTTCTGCATGGTAATAAGGCTCCGGTAGAGCCCGTCGGTATAGTCTCTGTTCGTGCCGTCCTTACGCAGTTCCTTCAGCGCAACATCAATATTACTCCGTTGCTGCCGCACAGTATCGGCAAAAGCAAGGAGATCATCCCGGCTCTCCTCAGGATCGTCGGAAGCCGACTCTTCCTCTTCAACAGTTTCAGCGGCGGCCTCATTTTCGGCAGCCGCGCCCCGCAGGCTATCGGGAAGTTCCATGGGGCCGCCGCTGACGGCCTGCCTGAGTTTTTCCACCAGTTCATCGATGTTGAAAGGCTGGACCTGACCGGTAGTGGAGTTAATACGCTTGATCAAGGCCTCGAGCACATCGACCACGCACAACAAGAGATCCACAAGCCCACGCGAAACCCCATATTCGCCATGGCGAACGGAATTGAGCAAGGTCTCGGCTTCATGGGTCAGGCTGTTCATCTCTTGATAGCCGATGATGCCGGAGTTCCCCTTAAGGTTATGGAAATAGCGGAACAGATCGTTGACCATGCTTTCCTGATCAGGATGCTTTTCCAACTCCAGCAACCCCGAACCCAGGCTGGCTGTGTTCTCACGGGCTTCGTCAATGAAATCCTTAAGGTGCGCTTCTCCAAAGGCAGTCAGCGCATAAGAATCCAGATTAGCCCTCGTGGCAATCCACTCATCAGTATTCAAGCCACCGGAAGCGTCTTCCTTGGCTTTGCCCTTTTTGCCTTTGGATTTAGAAGACGCTTTTGCTTTTTTCGGCGTCCCCGCAGAAGAGGCCTGCTCAGGCTGCGCGGCAGACGGAGCGTTGTTCACGGCATCCTGAGAGGCTGCTGGAGCAGGGGCTGGCGCGGCAACAGGGGCAGGAGCAACAGCAGCAGGAGCCTCACCCGCCATCAAAGCGTCAAGCGTAGCCACCAGAGGCGAAACATCGGTATCGCCTTCGGTGCCCGTGCTCTCCAGGCTGTCGATGATCTGACGCAGCGCGTCAGTAGAAGCCAGGATAATATCCATGATTTCCGGGGTAACCGCCATGGTTCCCTTGCGCAACTCATCCAGAATATTCTCTGCTTTGTGCGCCAGCCCGTTAATTTTATTCAATCCCATAAAGCCGGAAGCGCCTTTCAGGGAATGCATGGGCCGGAATATTTCATTGAGCAGGCTCAGGTTATCCGGAGCCTTTTCCAGTTCAAGCAAGTTGGGCTCAATGGTTTCTAAATGCTCTTTGGCTTCTATAATAAAATCCGCAAATATTTCCGGATCCATAAATTCTTGACTCATAGCCTTACCTCAGTATGCCGTGCCAGCCGGCGAATCCGATGGTGCATCGTAGGGTACTAATAGTTGAATCAGCCGAGCAGCATACGGATATTTTTTACCATCTTGTCAGGCTGAGCAGGCTTGACCAGATACAGGTTTGCGCCGAGGCTCATGCCGAGTTGAATATCCTTCTCTTGTCCTTCGGTAGAAAGCACCACAATGGGCAGATCCCGATAGGCCTCCTGCTCCCGAACAGTTTTAATAAACGTAAACCCATCCATCCGCGGCATGTTCACGTCGGAAATTATAAGATCGACCTTGGCAGCGGCGTACAACTTCTCAAGCCCGTCCAAACCGTCTTCGGCGGTCGTGATGGCAAAACCTTCCCGCTTCATAATAAAAGCCACAAGATTCCGCACGGTCTTGGAGTCGTCGACGATGAGAATATGCTTACTCACGGTGAACTCCTATTGTATGATGATCTCAATGATCTTATCCACGGAAACGATGCCTAGAAGGGCTCCTTTATGCTTGAGAAGCCCGGCGATGAGTTCCGCGTTGTTGCCCAAATGCGTTTCCACATTCCAGTCGATGTCCGATTGAGGAACCCAATACATGGTGTGAACCCGTTCAATCATCAGGCCGAGCTGCAATCCCTTACGACGGCAGATAATGGTAAACTGATCGCGTTCCTCGCCGCTGCCGGGAATCTCCAACATATCCCTGAGCCGTATAAGGGGCGTTACTTTGCCCCGCAAATTCACCACCCCGGCCACAAAACGCTGAGCCGCCGGCAGTTTGGTAGGCGGCATATATCTAATAACTTCCTGCACGGCCAGCGTCGGCACAACAAATTCCTGCGACCCCACAAAAAAACCGACCAAAAGGAGTTCCGGCTCCCGACGAATGATGGAATCCAGGCTCTCTTCAGTCGGCCCGGCTCCCGCCGGAGCCTCTTCCGAATCTCGCGGCGCCGGAGCCTCAAGACCAAGCTTTTTCAGAGTAGCGCCAGCCTCCAGGCCCATATATTTTTCCATAAAGGCGCGTTCGGTATCGGAAAATTCGCCCGGCGCGGCAGTGGTCGGAGGGTCGGGTGAAAAATTCTGATCCTGAAAATATTGTTCCGGCGATTTATCATTCATAAGCTTAGGATCTCCCTGGCGAGGTCTTCATACTCCTTAGCTCCGCGGGTTTCAGGGTCTATCTCGTAAATTACCCTCCCCATGGCGCTGGCATCGCGAAAACGGGTATCCATACCGATGATGGTTTTGAACATACGATCCCCCATTTTCATATGCAAAAGCTCTAAAACTCGGTTGCAGGCCTTGGCCCGCCTGTCGTACATGGTAGCCAGGGCGCGGTAACAGACAGGCGAAGGCAGCACCTTATTCAAAATCTTGATGGTATCGAAAAGCAGCTTCAACCCATGCAGCGCCAGGAAATCTGTCTGGATGGGGATAACCAGCATATCGCAGGCCACCAGCGCGTTGACCAGTAAAATCCCTACATGTGGCGGACAATCCAGAACGATAAAATCATAGTCGTTAATGATGGCCCCCAAGGCCTGCTGCAGGATAGCCCCCTTGCCTTTTCTCCCTTTGAGATCCGTTTCAAGTTCCGCCAGCCTGATGCTGGCCGGAACAACCTCAAAGGGCTGTCCTTCATGGGCATACCGAATCTTTTTCCAAATTGCAGGCCAATCATCGTCAGGGCAGGTGAAAATATCATTAATTGTGGCAGCCTGTTCATCCGGATAAAAGCGCAAGTGCACCGAAGCGCAGGCATGTGGATCTATATCAATGATCAACACCTTCTTGCCCAATCGGGCAAGAGCCGCCGTTAAGGTGACGGAGGTGGTGGTCTTGCCTACCCCCCCCTTCTGGTTGGCTACAGCCAGTATCCTGGCCTTTCTTGCGGCATCCTGCATCAGGTCCGTCCTCTTTAGGCCTGCCTGCGGTAGACGATGGTTCCCGCGTGATGCTCGGGTTTAAACGTCCTTGAAATGTTATGCAGCGATTCCGAATGCCCGATCAGCATACAACCGCCGGGCAAAAGGTTATCATAAAACGATTCAATAACCTGCCGTTTCATCTCATCGTCAAAATAAATGATAACATTACGGCAGAATATAATATGGGAGCGCTCGTTGCGCTTTAAGGCGACACGGTCGCTCAGGTTAATGGGCGCAAAAGTAATCAGGCGCTTCAGCTTGGGATCTACTTCATAAACATTTTCTTTCTTAATAAAATACTTAGCTACAATTTCCTTAGGGGTCGTGCGCAAGGCGTAATCACTATAAAGCCCCCTGCGAGCCGCTGCCAGAACAGCCTCGGAAAGATCGTTGGCGGTTATCTTGATATCCCAAGTGAGAATTTCCGTCTTCAACACTTCGTGCAGGATCATAGCTAAGGTATAAGGCTCTTCCCCCGTGGAACAGCCGGCAGACCAAATACGCAAACGGCGTTGCCCTTTTTTACGCAGCTCAGCCAAGGTATTGGTCAGCACCACCTCCTGGAAAACTTTCAGTTGCGGAGGATTGCGATAAAAACTCGTTTCATTGGTCGTGATGACTTCAAATAGTTTTGTCAGCTCGTTTTTACGATCCTTGTCAAAGCGCAAGTAATAATAATATTCGCCGAAAGACTTGAGGTTCAGCGCCTTAATCCGCGTGCTGAGCCTGTTCTCGACAAGATACTTGCGGTTCTCCGCGATAAATATGCCGCTCTGTTCATAGATAAAGTTACGGAGCTGAACAAATTCCTCATCCGTTACTTTAAGGTCTCGCGAAAGCGGCGATGATTTACTGAACAACGTGGACATACCTGTCAGCTCCCTTCACCCAGCCGGATTTTCTCAATGGCTTCTTCGGCCGCCCGCTGAATATCATAGTTCTCGTGATCCATCAGGCTGAAAAGGGATCTGAAAGCCTCCTCCCCGCCAAGCACGCCCAAAGCCTCTACAGCTTTGATCACAATGAGTTCATTAGCATCGGCCAAAAGCTCGACCAAACGCGGCACGGCCTCGGACATGCCCCGTTTGCCGATGTTTTCGATGCAGCGCACCCGGACCCATGGATCAGAATCCTTCAGCCCCTTCAATAAAACAGGTCCGGCCTCCGAGTTGTTACATTCACTGATAATAGTAATGATCGTCAGCCGAACGTCGCTGCTGGGGTCGTCTTCAAGTTCCTTAATGCACTGGAGTCTGTCAGAAGAAAGCGGGCAACCACGGCCCAGGGCTTCTACAGCCGTTTTGCGAACATCAGGCTCTGGGTCATGCAACGCCTTGCGAATAATATGCTCATATGCGTTGACGTCAATGGAGCCCAAGGCAAAAACGCCCATCAACCGTTTTTCCGGATCTTCGCTTTCGGCTAACGAAAGAAAGTGGGCGGTAATCACAGGATCATGTAGGGCGATGCTGGCATCCAGAGCCGCTTCCCGTACATCAGGATACGAATGATCGAGAAAGACAGCCACCTTCTCCCCCACCTCGCGGGCATCACCCCGGCGGCCGAGAAAAAGCAAGGCAGATTTTATGACCGAGCCGTCGCTCTCTTTTTCCAACACATCCAGGAAAAAATCTTGATCATCGGGGCTGCACTGGGTAGCCAAGAACGGGATAATAGCCCGTTGCATATCCCGGGAAACATCCCAAAAGACACTCTTCAGCACATCAATGCCTTCTCTTGCCGGCATTCTTGAGAGCACTTCCACACCAATCTGCAGAGCAAGCTCGTTATGGGAACGGATGGCTTTTTCCACCTCCTGATTATACCCGATGGCGGCAAGCGCATCGACCATCATGAGCAAACGTTCATGATCAGTATCCGGATTCAGGCTCAGAGCAAGCCGGAGGATAGCTTCAGTGGCCCGCTCTCCTTTTAGTGCAGCCAAGCCGCGAACAATGGCATCCTGTACTTCAATTTCTTCATCGTTGATGGCCGACAACATGTATTCATACAGCTTTTCCTGTTCCTTGGCCCCCAGAAGAGAAAGAGACTGACTGCCCAAAATTTTTATGACGGCCGTAACTATCTTATTGCGCAACGGCCCTGCCGCTGCATCAAGACGGCGGGCCAAAAGCGGCACGGCCTTGATATTCCCCATCTCGCCAAGAGCATCCACGATGATGGAGGCAACAAGATCAGAACTGTGATCCAAAGCCTTGACCAAAGCGCCAACCGACGATTCATCACGAATTTTAATAAGAGCTTCGATAACCGAAAAACGAACCCATTCATCATCTTCCAAGGCCTTGTTCAAACTGCCTGCCGCTTCGGGAAAAGCCAAATTCCCCAAACTGACGGCCGCTTGGTAGCGCACGTTGACTTCCGGGTCTTTCAATAGGGCCTGGCAGAGCGGTTCCACGGCCAGGACACTTCCCGTGGAACCGAGAATATCCGAAGCAAATATACGGATATCCGGGTCATTATCATGGAGTAAAGCATACAGGGCCTCCATATCCGTGACCCCGACCTCCCGCAGTAAATCCATGGAGATATTACGAACGGGCGCATCATCCGAACGCAGGAGGGGAATAATGCCATGAACAACAGCCGGACCGCCGATTTTGCGCAAAGCTCGTTCGGCGGCTTCCTGCACGCCGATATCCGTACTTTGTAGATGGCCGACAAGCAGGGGCACGGCTTCCTTTATTTTTTCCTTGCCCGCCAGGTAGGCTCCTTCACGGATCTCATCAGGGTTTTCACTCTGGAGAGAGGAAAGAATGCTCACGCCTTCGCACATACAAACACTTCCTTGGTAGCGTGGGATAATACCGCAATACCTGGTATCAGCGGTACAGATTTTCCATTATGGCCGCTGCCATATTATTAATATCCACAACGGCATCGGCAAGCCCTGCGTCCACGATCGCTTTAGGCATGCCGTAAACAACACAGGTGGCGTCACTCTGGGCTAAGGCCAGACCGCCCTTTTCTTTTAAAACGCGAATGCCTTCCAACCCGTCGCTGCCCATGCCGGTAAGTTGGACTCCAAGAGCGCGCCTGCCGAGGGCCAGGCCAACGCTTTCATGGAGTACCGTGGCCGAGGGCTTGTACAGCGCTTCTTTGGGATCATCAGTAACCATAACGGACATGACCCCGTGATGCATGTTCAAACGTATGTGCCTCCCCCCCGGGGAAACGTATGCTACGCCGGGCAACAGTTTTTCTCCGGATTCCGCCTCTTTGACTCTAATTTTGCAGACATTGTCAAGCCGTTTGGCAAAAGGACCGGTAAAGGCGGCCGGCATATGCTGGGCAATCAGCAGGGGCACGGGAAAATCCTCCGGAAGGCGGGAAAGCACACTCTGAACCGCCGGGGGACCACCGGTGGAAACGCCGATGGAAACGATATCCCGAAGCAGCCGACCAGAAGGTTTTGTAACCTTGGAAGACGCCGCAGTGGAAGCTGATACAAGGGACGTTGCCGGCGAGATCCGCGCAGACGCAGCAGGACGCGCCACCCCTGGCGAGGAGAGCACTGATCCGGCCGGGCGCCTGAGGGGCGTTTTGCTTGGTACAGACGAAATTCCTGTGTGCCTGAGAACCGGCGGACGCCTCCTTGCCACCGCTTTTACCTTTTCTCTGATTTCCTCTTCAAGCCGCACTATATCCAGAGATACTCGGGAGGCAGGCTTGGAAATGAAATCCACCGCTCCGGCCTCCATGGCCTTGAGCGTTACCTCTGCGCCTTCAGTAGTTACCGAACTGATCATCAAAACTGGCCGGGGAAAATTGGCCATGATCTTGCGGACCGCCGTAATGCCGTCCATTCGCGGCATTTCAACATCCATGGTAACGACATCGGGCTTGAGTTTTTCGACCAACGACAGGGCTTCAAAACCATCTGCCGCTTGGCCGATAACCCTGATCGCAGGGTCTTTCACCAGAATGATCTCAATGGCTTTGCGCATAAAAGCCGAGTCATCAACGATAAGTACGTTAATCACAAGCAACGCTCCACTAAGAATAAAATACTCAGCGCATCCGGTGTTTTGCAGAACAAAGAAATCCCGGGACCGATCTGCTCGCCGGCCCGATATCAAACTCGCCCCGCCTGGTCGAGAAATAAAAAAAACGCCGCTCGTACATGCGTCTTTACAGCCTATACCAAAAGATGCCGGAAACCAACAGCTTTTTCACTAATTTGTTGGACTGCATTTCTTTTACTTGCCAAAAAAAAAAGTTTCGAGTAGATTCCACCTCCTCGGATGGGGTTCACACAGCTTGCCTCATCATAAACGGGATGTGGCTCAGTTTGGTAGAGCACAGCGTTCGGGACGCTGGGGCCGGAGGTTCAAATCCTCTCATCCCGACCAGACATCAAGAGCCGGACTTGCGTCCGGCTCTTTTTTCGTCCAATCGCGTTATTCTTCCAGGGAAACCCTGTTTCTACCCTCTCGTTTCGATGCATACAGGGCCCTATCAGCCTTGGCAATGGCATGCTCCAGAGCAATCTCGTCATCTTCAGCCACAACCACACCCGCAACACCGGCACTGATGGTGACCGGCATGGCCGCGTTGTTCTGTATTATTTTCTCCTTGTTCACCTGAAGACGCAGACGCTCCAACACGGTATAAGCAACCTCCAGAGACGTATCCGGGAAAAAGATAATAAACTCATCCCCACCGTACCGGGCCGGTATGTCATAGGCCCGAAGCATTGTACTGAGTAAACCGGCCAGGGAACACAGCGCCGCGTCCCCTCGCTGGTGGCCCTACACATCATTAATTGTTTTGAAACGGTCAATATCCAACATGGCAAGAGCCGCCGGGGTTCCGCTGCGTCGCATCCGCTCCATTTCCCGCCGGGCGAGCTGAAGAAAATGGCGTCTGTTGGCAATGCCCGTAAGCATGTCTATAGTCGCCAGATTGCGGAGTTCTTTCTCTACCTTTTTGCGGGCTTCAACCTCCTGTTGCAAGTCGCTGTAAAGCAGTTCAAGGCGCTGCTGATGCTCGGTCAAATTTTTATGCGCAAGCTCCAGACGCTGCGCCATGCCATTAAAAGAAATGGATACATCGCCCATGAAGTCAATCCGTTGCGAAAAATTGCCTCCGGCAAGCGCATCGGATTTCCAGATAAGATGCCTCAAGTTTGACTGTAAAGCCTTCAAAAGGCCGCCTGAATACCCGCGCAGCCGGGATGGCACAGTAAAATCGCCTTTGGCAAGCCCCTGAAGCCCTGTCTGAAGATCCTTCACATAGGCAAGCAGCTTTTCCAGCTCCTCTCGCTCCGGCTTCTCAAGCAGAATATTCGATGGAATTCCATCGCACTTTCCCTTATATAAGGCATCAAACAAAAGAGACAGGATCTCCGCCGGCTCCGAAACCGGCGAACTTTCTCCCTTATCGTTGCATTCCTTGGTTCCGGCACTATGCGTCATCACAAAACCACTAGAGAGAGATAGTAACAGCAAAACGGCAAGTTCGATCACCAGTGCACCAGCAATCGATTTCTTTAGCCCGTACCTCCTTGCCGGTATATTGCATCAAAATTCCGGCAATCAATCCTTCATCGTAGGCGCAAAACTCGTGCTCAAGCTCCGGAAGCCCGGAACAATCCAGATCTTCCCCTACCGAAAGCACCAGTTCGCCTTTTTCCAAATCTGCTTCCTCAATACGAACGATGCCGGCGCGCTGTTTCCGAAATACATCCTCAAGCATTGAAACAAAGGCAGGAAACTCCAGATCTCGAGAAAAATAATGATCAAAAAACTTGCGTCCGGCCAATTCACCTGCTTCCCGAAAGAGCGTATCCGCTGTTTCAGTGCCATAATGCTGCTCAAGAATATCACGCATGGTGAATTGCATCAGCCTATACATTTCCAAGCCGGCATAAGGACCGAGTTCCGTTCTGGCATCTACCTGGCCTATCAAATCCCAGCTAAAAGAATAACGCCTTTTTTCACTCATCAAACCGTTCCCCCATAAAGAAAAACTACTTTTCTCATACCTCGCACCTATACAAATACATTCTAAAAATATAAAAGAATTTTTGCTAAGCTACAAGCATTTTAGCTTTGCACCATTATACTCCAGTTCAGGGACGGCCCAAGGGAGGCAGGCCACAAAAAAATACGTGTCCTCCTTCCCCGTGAATGAAAAATTGCCTGGGAAGGCCCCCTCTCCCCCACTTCGCATTGTGATCTAAGCAGCTGCTTTATGCTTTAAACCATCAGCACCCCCCGCAAAACAGGCGGTGCTGATGGTTTACTCAGTCTGCTCACGTAACCGGCGAGCGGAAAAATCAGGAGGAATTAGTGTTCTCGGGGAGGATCAACTCACAGGACCACGTTCGAGGCAAGGCTCTACAAGGGGTTCGATCACGCCGGAAAGTCCCCCCAAAGCGAAGAGCAACAGGAGTATCTTTTGCGCCCCCTTAACGGACCCGGCCGGGGTATATGATTCCTCCAGACTGTGCACCCCCTTGAAAGTGCCTCCCGAACCCACCACCAGCGCGGGAACGCCCATATTCACCGGAATGTTCTGATTGGTGCTGGCCGGAAGCGAGGGAGAGGCAGGCAACCCCACGGCCTCGGTGGCGGCAAGGGCAACCTGAGCAACCAGCGAATCCTCGGCCAGGCTGCCTGCGGGCTTGCTGCCGATACATCGCATCGTGAAGCCTATCCTGTCGGTGGAACGCCATTTAAGGTTTTCCTCGGCCACAGCCTGTTCAACCAGGGACTCTACGACGGATCCCAAGGAATCAAGCTCACGCGGGTCTACGGAACGCATGTCCACTTTCATGCGCGCGCCTTGGGGAATAGCGTTAATAGAGGTTCCTCCCGTCACCACGCCAACGCTGAAGGTGGTACGCGGCGAGATAGGCATGGTCAGCTCGGCTATTTTAGCCACGGCACGCCCCATGGCATGCACAGGATTAGGCAGGCCGAAGGCTCGCCAACTGTGCCCGCCAGGACCGGAAAACTCGAATTCATAGCGGCGAATGCCTACAGCCTGAAGACAGACGTGCTCAGCGCCGTGGCTTTCTACCGAAATAACGGCATCTAAGTCGCCATGCTCGCGCATGAGAAAACGGATTCCCCTGGCGTTGCCCTCACCTTCCTCACCCACCGTGCCGCAAAAAACAAGCGTGCTTACGGGCTTAAGCCCGGCGTGCTCAATGGCCCGCAAAATAGAAAGGTTGCAGGCCAAGGCCGCCGTATCGTCACCAATGCCGGGACAGTAAAAACGACCATCCTTTTCTGTAACCGCGAGGGGCGTTTCTTCCGGAAACACAGTGTCCAGATGGCCTTCTACGAGAATCTTGGGACGGGAAGCGCCTGTTCCGTAGACATAACCGAGCACATTGCCCTCGCTGTCAATAAGGCAATCCTTGGCTCCATAGCGTTCCAGCTTGTTCTTGTATAGTGGGGAACGCTTGAGATGTTCCTTAAACGGGGCGCCATGGACAACGACAAGCTCTTTGAGTTCCTCAAAACGGTTGTCCTCGTCGGCTTCCAGATACTCCATAGCCTTGCGAAAGGCCGGATCGGCCAGGAGCTTTTCCAGGGTCTGGGTGACGTTAGGGGAAAAGATGCGGGGCATGGCATACCTCCAAAGTTATTTCGTTAGCAAGGCGCCCCGTGCCCGGCGGGCGGCGGATCGGGCGAAACGCAAAGCAAAACGCCGCACAGCCGCCGTGTATCCGGTCTCTGCCGGAAAACCCATCGAGCAGAAAACCGGTCCCGCCGTCCAGGGCCGAAATTACAGAATCCAGAACACCAAAAACGGGCAAATCACCATAAGCAACAGGCACGGCACGGCCTGACGCTTGGCCAGAGCAAAGGGCAATACGCCCGCCATGCCGCACGTCGCCATGCTCGCGCCGAACACCGGCGACATAGTGCGACCGAAGCAGCTCATAAAGTCGATGGGCAACATGATCAAAATGCCGGGAATCGCGAATTTCGCAGCAACATCCGGCACCAACGCCGCAAAGGCGAAAAAGGCGGCATTGCCGGACCCCATAAGAAACGCTGAGGCAAACACGATAAGACAAGCGCAGATAGTCAGGGGCTCCACGCTGAACCCGGCGTTTTGGGCTGCCGCAACCATGGTGGATACGGCGCCAAGACTGATAATGCCTTTAGCGAACACAGCGCTCGCGGCGATAATAGCGATGACAAGGCCAAAAGTTTTGCCCATTTGCTCAAAAAAAGGCTTGAGTGAACCAAGCGCCACTCCTGCCGAGCGAAGGCGGATCATTTCTACCACTATAGCCAGAATAGCAGAAAGGAACATCGCCGTGGCGACATTGAGCTTGATTTTGGGTAAACCGAAATAGCTTGTCACCAGCGGACTACAGGCCACGATAAGGGCCAGAGGAAAAAGGGGAAGTAAAGCGTAAAATTTGGGCGGCAACGAGACATCCTTCGGGAGTTGCATGGATTCCAGAGCGGCGATGGCCCCAGGATCCGGCCCCTCCTTACGATCCCAATAGCGCTGGGTAACGTATTCAGAGAGGAACAACACCAGAATCAGGGGACCGAGCAAAGGAAGCTGGTATTCAAGGAAATATGTCGATACTTCCATTTGCAGTATATTGGAACCAAAAATCATGTTGGGCGAAGCCGGGCCGATGGTCAGGGTACGCGCTGTGCCGATAATGGCCAAGGCCGAAAGCCGACTGACGCCCTTGCGCACCAAAAGAGGATACAGCGTGATCATCAGCAGCACGGAAAGGCCCGCCGCGCTGGGGATGAATACAGAGAGGAATTGCACGATCCAGAAGGAAGCCATCAGCACAATATAGGGATTATGAATCATGTGCAACGGCCTGGATACCACATCCAGCAGCACGTTGCTGGCTTTGATATGGTCCATCAGCTTGGAAAATCCTGCGATGGCCATAATTTGCAGCCCCACCGCGCCTACCGTACTTGAATAGGTACGCCGCATCACCTCAAACAGATCAAGGAAAAAGGCGTTGGCATCTTTGGCGGGCAACAACGGCGTCAGCCCCAGCAGCGAGGCCGCCGCCAGCATAATAAGGCCGGCAACCAGCAAGACACCGGTCGCGTAGGTCTTTTTCCCGATCATATAGGCAGCCCAGAAAATGACGACTACCGCCACGAGTAAACCCGACATAGGCGTTTCTCCTCTTTGTGTGCCGTTCTTGGTTATAAGGAATCGTCCGATAAAGGGGCATTTACCTCCTCATACGTAGAGTTTTTTGTGGCTTGCGCAGCGCGGGTCAGGCGGCGTGCCCTCTCCGAAACAGGCTGAAAGAAAGATCGGCGATGATCGTCTTCAGACCGGCTTTACGCACGGCCTCAACGCCTTCGGGTTGCGTGACGACCGTGCCCGGCCCGTCATGGCAGACACCGTGCGCCATGCACACCCGGCCGTTGACAAGGGTGTACAGGGCTTCGCCGCTTTGCGGATCAAAAACCGCGATATCGCCGTCCGCGCCGGGCGTAAGATGCCCTTTGCCCGGCAGCCCCAGCATACGGGCCGGGTTAAGGCTCGCCTTGCGCACCAGATCCTCCAACGTCATGTAACGGGCTCGAACCAAAGCCAGCCCGTTGCGGAAAATAACGTTGCGAGGATTGGCTCCGCCGTCGGAACACAGGCTATCCACCACAAAGGAACCATCCTGGCGCCGCGCAGTGGCACAACTGACAAGGGAAATAGGATTGTTGACCGCAAAGGTGCACTGCGCCTCGGGGAAAGACTTCCAATAAGCATGCCCGTCTGTTGGAGAAAGCAGGTTCATTACCCCGCCGGCTAAAGCGTAGATGACGCAGTACCCCTGCACGATGGCTTCTTCCAGACCCGCCGCCGTTTCAGGATACCCGCCCATACGCAGGCAGTTACGCGTAACCTGGCTTTCAATCTCTCCTTGAGCGTCAAGGGTACAGTACGTGCCGTTCATCACGGAAAGGTAGGATTCGCTAACCAGGTTGGGATGGGCTCGCAGGGCTTCGAGAGCCAGGCGGATTTCCTCGTTCACGTCGTAGACCATGCCGCGACAATAGGAGTTAACATGCGCCACATGCAAAGGGTTCTCCCCGGCAAGTTCCACGGCTTCGAGCAGCCCTTTGATATTGCTGCCCGTGGCTGTGGAGCCGCAGTGGAAGGCAATATATCCTTTGCGCCGCGCGCAAACTTCGATAATGCGGCCCGTAACCTCCTGGCTGAAGGGGTAATGACCACCCATGATTTTGATGCCGAAGGCGCCTTTGCTCAAGCGCTCGTCGATACAGGCCCGGATCTGATTTTCTGTTGCGCCCTCCGTAGGGATATCCTTTTCGGCAAAAAGCGCATTCATGCATCCCGCGTTGATGCCCGAGCCAACAGCGCGGATTTCTTCCAAAAAGACATCCACCGGGCCGCGCATATCCATAGCCGTGGTCACACCGCACCGGAGTAACATACGGTAGGCAGCGCCGCGCGATCCCGGCCGCACCGTATGCACATGAGGATCAATGACGCCGGGCACCACCAAGGCGCCTTGCGCATCAAGGACCGACGAGGCCCGGAATATGCTAAGATCTTGTCCTACTTCTGCTACTTTTCCGTTGCTGAGGGCCACATCCATCACCCGATGAATGTTATTGAGCGGGTCTACCACTGTTCCGTTTTTGACCAACACGTCAATATCCATCTGATCCTCCTGCACCCTGTCCCTGCAAACAGGGGCGCCGATAATAAAAGTGTGCCGCGTTGCCGCGAGGAAACAAAGGAGGTTTCGCCTACACCAGTGATGAAAGCATGCGAACGGCCACTACAAGCAACAGGCAGGCAAAACACCGCTTGAGCTTGGGAACGGGGAGCTTGTGGGCCAGACGCGCTCCCAGCGGCGCGGTGAGCATGCTCACAACCAGAATGCCGACCAGCGCGGGAAGGTAGACATAGCCGAAGGACCACGGCGGCAGCCCCGCCGCGCCAAAGCCGCCAATGATGTAGCTGAGCCCTCCGGCCACGGCGATGGGAAAGCCAATAGCTGCGGAAGTGCCTACTGCACGGTGTGCAGGGACGTTGTGCCAGAGCATGAAGGGGACAGAAAGGGTGCCGCCTCCGATGCCTACCAGGCTGGATACCGCTCCGATGAGCAGACCGGCGAGGGTCATCCCTACGAATCCGGGCAGGTGGCGGGAAGGCTTGGGTTTTTTGTTCAAAAACATCTGCACGGATACATAGAAGAGGAACAGCACAAAAAAGCCTTTGAGAAAGGCTCCCGGCAGATGCGGGGCCACCTGAGCGCCACAAAAGGTGCCCACGACGATGCCGGGAGCCACGGCTCTGACAATGCTCCACGCCACAGCGCCGCGCTGGTGATGCGCCAGACTGCTGGAAATGGAAGTAAACGCAATGCTGGCCATAGAGGTGCCGAGAGCCAGCAGCATAATGAACTCCGGAGAAATTTGCTGCCACCCGAAAGCAAAAACGAGCATCGGGACTATGACTATGCCCCCACCCACACCAAAAAGCCCGGCCAACAGTCCGGCAACGGCGCCAAGAACGCCATACAGCAACAATGTGGTAATCACATACCCTCCTTTATATATGGTTTCCCCACATGGAGTTTTTTTCCTTAGAAAAAAGAACGTCCCTCGTATCTCAAACAGGCCTCGGCCGGTCCGTACGAACCATATGAACCGGCAACACAGGTTGTGGAAGACAATACGCCTAGGGATCCTCCCCCGTTAACTTGCCTGTAAAAAAACTATATTTTTCGTATTTCCATGCAAAACGATAAAAGATTTTGCCGTATTCCCTTACCGATTTTCCCTCCTTTAGGCCTTGTCTCCCTGGAGATTCCTGCCCTTTATACGCGACGGTTTATAGAGTTGGTGCAGCGTAAAACCAAAAACGGAGTGCCGCCGAATGACGCGCAGCTCAGGGTAGGAAGAAAGATTCCCCCTCTGGAACGTGCGCCCGTCCTTACCCGGACCGTACCGACCGACTCGGGCTCTCTCGGGATGGAAGGGACCAAGTAAGAGGGGAACTGATAAGAAGGAACAGCAGCTCACCAAAGAGTTCAAGGTAGGAAAAAAAGCGCGGTGAGGATAAGAGGCGGATAGCGCGCGGAGCCGCCATCGTCTTGTCAGGCCTGAAGAATAGCTATACCATAGCCGCCATGAAGCTTTCTGTCATCATTCCGGCCTACAATCGTCACGACCTCAGCGCCGCCTGTCTGGATTCCCTTGCGCGGTCTTCAGGCCCGGAACTGGGCGAAGTCATTTTTGTAGATAACGCCTCGTCTGATGCGACTCCTGAACGCATTCCACCGTTGGGCGAGAGTTTCTTTGGTAGTCGTTTCCGGTATCTGCGCCTTCCTGATAACAGGAACTTTGCAGGAGCCTGCAATGCCGGAGCACGAAATGCCCATCAGCCGCTGCTTTTTTTACTGAATAACGATACCTTGCTTACGCCGGGCTGGTCCGCTCCATTGCTCCGGGCAATGGCAAACACGCCGCGTATCGGGGCGGCCTCTCCTCTGCTGTTGTATCCCGGGGATCTCCGCGTACAACATCTCGGGATCTCGGTCGCTCCCGAAGGTCTCAACCACTTATATCGTTTTTTCCCTGGAACCCATCCTCTGGTCCGTAAAAAAAGAACTTGGCAAGCTCTTTCGGGAGCCGCCTTGCTCATTCCAGCCGGGCTGTTCGCCGACGCGGGGGGATTTCATGAGGGGTACCGCAACGGCTTTGAAGATCTGGAACTCTGCTGCCGTATACGACAACAAGGGTATCTCCTGAGCTGCGAGCCGGAATCTGTTGTGCTTCATATGGAAGGACAAACGCCGGGCCGAAAAGATGCCGAAGCAGCCAATGCCCTCCTTTTCCGGGAACGCTGCGCCGGAAGGTTATCTCCCGATATTTTCGAGTTGGTAACAAACGATGGCTATGAACTGACCCTAACGCCCTGGCTGGATTGTCTGCCGGCACTATCCGTGATGAAAGCCAGGGCAATTTCTCAGGAGGCAGGGGCATCTCCCGCCCGCTGGCATGAAGCCGTGCAGAAAGAACCGCTCTGGGCCGAGGGCTACGCCCGACTCGCAGGAGGGTTGGAGCAGCGGGGCAACTGGGAAGCGGCAACCAGGATGCGCTTGTATCAGGCCGTCTTCGCTCCAACGGCCGCAAGTCTTATGCTTCTCGGCAAGGCGGCAGCCCGAGCGGGCAATGCCGATCTTGCCCGGCAATCCTTTGATCAGGCAACGCGCATCCGGGCGCTCACTACAAAGACGCAACAGCGGGCGCAACGGGCTCGGGAACTGCGGGATGCTCTTCCTTACGGCCACCCCATGCGTTCACTCTACGCGAAATATGCGGACTAGTATGGTGTTGCCTTACCGTATATCTCCGGCTGAGCAGGGCGTTGCCCCGGCCCTCTGCCGTGGAACCGCTCGCAAGAAAACGCAATAGAACCCGGGAACGCCATTCCTGCGCTCCCCTGAGGACGGCGCCGCCCGAAGCAATGATTTCTTGCAAAAAATATTTTATCCTCGCCCAGCGGCCTTTTATTGGGAAACAGCCTCGGCCCTGAAAGAAAAGAATACATATTTTTATGCGTTACGGAGTAGTCGGTGAGGTATATCGGTATATGCCGTACCCTCCTCTTCTTTCCTGCCTCCCGCACTGCTCCCCCTCTGGCAGCTACTCTGAACGGAGCTTACACCGCACAGACCATCTTTCCCATTTGCAAAAACTCGGCTTCGTTGTATTTTCCACACATGCGATACATCATGCTGAAAGCTTTTATTTGCCTTGTTACGGCATTGTCCGTGTCTCCCGCTCGAGCAGCCTTGCCCACCCCTGATGAACAGCGGCTGCCGCCGCTTGAGGTCATGGTTGGTCAGATGATTATGACAGGCTTTCGCGGCACAGGACAGGCTCCGAAAAGCCCGGAATTTTCTTTGTTCTTGGAAGATGTGCGGTCAGGCAAAATCGGCGGCGTCATTCTTTTTGACCGCGACTGGACTACCCAAAAAAACGGCCGAAATATTGTTTCACGCGAACAGGTACGCGCCCTCACCAAGCTACTCCAGCAGAATGCTCCCACGCCGCTGTTCATTGCCGTCGACCAGGAGGGTGGTAAAGTCCGCCGCCTCAAACCGGAGCATGGCTTCCCGGAAATGCCTTCGGCCCGGCGCATGGGAACCCTATCCCCGGAAAATACGTACCACGAAGCGTTGCGCATTGGCCAAGCTTTGCATGACGTGGGCATCAATCTGAATTTCGCTCCTGTAGCCGATACAGCCACAGCCGATTCTCCGGCCATAGCCCGGTTGGATCGCGCGTTTTCCACAGTTCCGTCAGAGGTTGCCGCTCATGCCGCGGCCTTTGCCAGGGGGCTCGGCAAGGCCGGCGTTGTGGCGGCCTACAAACACTTTCCCGGGCACGGCAGCGCAGCTGCGGATTCCCACCACGGGTTTACCGACATCAGCACCAGTTGGAGTATTGATGAACTGTTGCCATACACAACGGATCGCCTTCCCCGCGATAGTCTGTTGATGGTCATGACGGGCCACCTCTTTTTACGGCAGCGTGACGAGGCCCTCCCCGCAAGCCTTTCCCCCTCCATTACCACGGAATTACTGCGGCAAGAACTTGGTTGGAACGGCGTGGTCATAACCGATGATCTCCAGATGGAGGCCATCGCCCGGTCATATAGCCAGGAAGAGAGCCTGCGCCTGGCCCTCCACGCCGGGGCGGATATTCTGCTCTTGGGCAATAATCTGTACTATGACCCACAGATAGGCCGGAAAATGCACGAAACCATCATGCGCCTTGTGGAAAACGGAGAGATCAGTAAAGAGCGCATCATTACCTCATGGAAACGCATCATAAACCTGAACACGGCTATATCCCCGCCCCGGGCCCTTCAAGCCGCCGAAAGCAGTGAACAATGATCACAACCGCCACACTCATTGCCTTAGGCAAAGTTCTGCTGAGCTTCTGCATTATCTTGTTTTTCATTTACAAACACAGAGTTCTCTGGTTCGCGATCCTTTGCGGAGCCGTTGCCATAGGGTTGCTGTTCGGACTGAGTCCACTTGCTGTCGCCTCCTCGTTTTTCCAGACAACGTATGACGCCAGGTTCCTCTCCCTGGGGGTTATTGTTGTCGCTATTCTCCTTCTCTCATCCGTTCAAGAGGCAACGGGACAGGGCCAACGGCTGGTTGCCGGGCTTACCCCTTACCTGCGCTCCCCCAGACTGCGGCTGATCTTTTTTCCCGCGCTCATAGGGCTCTTGCCCATGCCGGGCGGGGCCATTTTCTCTTGCCCTATGGTACGCGACATTGCCCGAGGTTCAAACCTGAATGAGGGCAAACAAACGCTGATCAACTACTGGTTCAGACACATCTGGGAAATTTTTTGGCCGCTGTACCCGGGGTATATCCTGGCCTGTACGTTGGGCGACATCCCTTTCTCCCTACTTTGGAAATATACCTGGCCCATCGTCATTTCCAATATTATGGTCGGTATTCTTTTTTTCCTACGCGGTCCCATAGACTTGCCCGAACCAAGGGCTGACGGGGGTATCATTAGGCAGCCTCTCCGCAA
>CATJOY010000046.1 GCA_949741925.1 uncultured Desulfovibrionaceae bacterium
CGCGGCCTGCCTCTGCAAGCAATTGCTGCCCCAAAGCCTGGCACCATGGTGAGAATGCCTTCTTTCTCAAGCAAAACCACCTATGTAGCGGATGGTTCTCTGGTTCAGTCGCCCCCTCCCGCAACGGGGTCAGGCCTGATACAAGAAACCTGCATGAAGGGAGCGTACCCTAGGGTACGCTCCCTTTCTACCAAGCCTTTTTGACCCCGGCCAAACGGGGGAGTTGGCTCAGGCATGTCCGGCGGCCTGCGCCTCCTCGGCGCAGAAAACACATAAACCGGTTCCGGGAACCGCCTGAAGGCGTCTTGCCGGAATCACCCCGCCGCACTCGCGGCAATAGGGCATGCCGTCTACCCATATCGGCCCCTCCTCCATACCGGCGGGCGGCCGTAAGGCCATACTGATAGCTGCCTCGCGGACATGGGCCTCACTATCTTGAGCTATATCGATTTCATCCATACCGTGCTCCTGTATCATTGCCCTGGTATCTTCCGTCCACAGGGCGTAAGTAAAAAGACACCGGTATTGCACCGCAGTAAAACGCATGATGCGCCGGCGGCCTCTGTTGCAGCCCGCCTATGCGATGCAAAGCACTCTGTCCTCCGTACAACGTTCCTGATCGGAGGAGCAAAACAGCCGTTTTCACAACCAGCATCGCAACGTATTGATTAATGAACAAACGCATTGAAATATATTATTTTCAGTCGGCTGATAATTCTCGCTCCGGCCGCGACCGCCCCTTTACAGAAAGCAGCAGGAAGCACAATACAAAATCGGCATGCCGCTCATGCAGCATGCCGATACAAGGCCTTGAGCCAACACCGCGGAGATTTCCGAAAAAATATCTCGCAGCGCTTTGCGTTCCGCAAGATCAGCCCGCGGCCTTACGGATAAGCTCCAAAACCCGGGTGCTGAGGTTCTGTAAATCCGGCTTGGCAAACTGGGCGTCCGCGCCGACAGACTGACCGCGGTGCTCCAGGGTGCGGGAGACAAGGGAGGAAAACAGCGCCACCGGAATATGCTTCAGCTCCGGATCTTCTTTGATCTGGCGGCAGAGGGTCAGGCCATCCATGCGCGGCATTTCGATATCCGTGATAACCGCATGCACGGCATCTTTGATGGGAGTGCCGCCCTCAGCGGCCTGCTGCTTGACGCTCTTGAGATACTGCCAGGCTTCTTCGCCGCTCACCGTCTGGATGAGGAGGAATTGCCCGGAATCCTCCAGCAACCGCTTGACCAGGTTGCGCACGTTGGAAGAATCATCCGCATGCAGTATATTGTACACGGTTGTGGAATCATATATTTCATCCGGAATTTTATTGAACCGGATGGCCAGGGCCGGGTCCAGATCCGCAACCACGTTTTCCATATCCAGGATAAAAACAACCTTGCCCTCCAAGCGGACAACCCCGGTGATGGAACTTTTGCTCATGTTTTGCAGGAACGCGCCCGGCTCCTCAATATCGTTCCAGCTCAGACGGTGGATTCTATTCACCCCCGAAACCATAAACCCCGTCACAATACCGTTGAACTCGGTAACGATGATCTTGCTATCCCCGGTTTCATCGGCGCTTTGCTTCCCCAGATACCGGGCCAGATCGACCAGAGGCACTATTTTTCCGTCACGGTGCGGAAACGCGCCCATGACGGCGGGATGCCGCATCTGCGGCATGGAGGTGGCAGGCTGCATGCGGATGATTTCCACAACTTTGGCCACGTTAACGCCATAGTGCCCCCGGTATCCGGGTTCATCAAGGTAAAATTCAACGATTTCCAGTTCGTTGGTGCCGGATTCCAGAAGAATGTTCGTTTGTGTCATAGGGCGCTCTGTTATCAGTAAATTTTTATGGTCAGCATGCAGCGCGCCGAAGTCTCACGGAAAAGGGCATAACCGAACCCATAGGTCAGCCCCGCGGCACGGGGGCGGAGGGGAACGTTCTTTGGAAGGCTCAGGGTAAGCCCCACCGCGACAACGTTTCCGTTCCGAACGGCGCGTAAACTAATTATACCTTCTCCTTTTGCCGCCGGAGTCCGAAACTGTCAAGATAAGGAGAAAGCCCGCCTCTCGCGCAGGCTGCGCAGCGAAGCATCGCCGCAAAAAATTTCTCATGGCAAAACAATACGCCCCGCTACCGGCCGCGCTCCGGCGAGGATAAGAGAAGACAACACGGCTGCCGCCGTGGAAAAGAGCGCAGGGCATGCCGGGAACCGGAATTTTTCACAAAACGGTATTGACCCGGAACAGAAAAAGATCATTATTACCCTATCAGCGCAGCATTTTCGCGCGACCTTCCCCGGTTTCGCCGCTGCAATCATCTACGGAGACGGCCCTGGCCCGGGCGCGCCCTGCCCGGCCGCTTTTGTTTTTAAACACATTGTCCGTCAGGTTTTCCGCTGAGCCGTATCGGCTTAGCCGCGGCGGGCACAGCCAAGGAGCATAGTTATGGAGCGCACAGGCATTATTACTTTCAAAGGCCAGCCTTTCACCCTTGAAGGCACTCCCGTAACAGCGCACGGCAAAGCGCCGGATTTCATCGTAGCCGCCAACGATCTGAGCCCCAAAACCCTGGCCGATTACAAGGGAAAGGTTCTGATTATCTCCGTGGTGCCTTCTCTGGATACCGGCGTTTGCGATCTGCAAACCCGCCGGTTTAATGCCGAAGCCGCGGCCCTTGGAGAGCACGTGCGCATTCTGACGATTTCTTGCGATCTGCCCTTTGCTCAGGCCCGCTGGTGTGGTCTCGCCGGCGCCGACAGGCTGGAAACCCTCTCCGACTACAAAGATCTCTCCTTTGGCCTGGCCTATGGCGTGGTCATCAAGGAACTGCGCCTGCTGACCCGATCTATCTTTGTCATCGATTCCGACCGCAACATTGCGTATACGGAAATCGTTCCCGAAGTGACCCATGAAGTCAACTTCGAGGCTGCCCTCGAAGCCGCGAAAAAAGCCAAATAACGGCGATGCAGCCAGGGCGCTCCGGTGAAGCTGTTCCGGAGCGCGTGGCCTTGCCTGAAGCGGCCGGGGCGTTTTACGGCCGTATCCAAGGCCGGCCCGCGACAAGGCTTTCTCCGCGCGGAGTGTTCTTTTTGTCTTGCCGTATCCTCTCCTCTTCCCGAGAAATCGCCGAAAAAAACAAGGGCCCCAGGCCCGCCGGATATGCGTCTGCCTCCGGCAGCGGGTCGTACCCGGCTGCCGGAGGCAGATACATAACGCGGTTCACCCTGCCGGAAATCGGCTCAGGCAAGGCCCGCTAACGGCCGTCCATTGTAAGCAGCGTATCCAATACCTTGAGGTCTGCCGAAAAATCAATGACGTCGTTGCGCAAAAGAATTTGGTATTCCTTGGCAAAAGCCGTTTCCAGGCGCGCGAGCATATCCGCGCTCAAGGCCAGGGCCTTGGCCACATCATCCCCGGCGAATTCTTCCCGGGATAGCCTGGCGCGATCATCCACCACCTTATGAGCCGCTTTCAGGTACCGATCTAAAAACCGCTTGCCTGCATCTTCATCCCGGGAATCCTCGATCATGCATTCCAAAATGCCTGCCCCGGAGATTGCAATGGCCTCCAGATGCGCTTGCAGTTCGGGCGGCAGCAGATGTTTTTTTCCCACCAGCCGCTGTAAGGATTCACGATAGCCCGCTGTGACCGGCGTATCCCGCTTCTCCTCGGTGGCTCCCCGAACCTCGGGTTCCGGTTGCCTTCCCGGCAGAACACCCCGCAGCATTCCCAAGAGCCGCTCCGAGGCGGCCTGAAGCGCCCCGGCTCCGGCATCCCACGTCCGCGGGTTTTGCCTGGCGGCGAATTCCTTGGTCTGGGCAGTGAAGACCTCCACAGCCCGCACCAGGGCTTCGCTTTCTCCGGGCAGTAGAACCACTTCCTCAGAGTAATCGCGGAGCAGGCCGGAAAGCTTACGTGCCCCCAAGGCCAAGGTTTCCGGAAGGGCGCCGGAACCGGCCAGGTGTTCCAGGGCAAGGCCACCTTCGCGCAACCTGCGAACTTGGAGGGAAGTCAACGGCAAACGGACCAGCCTGCGTCCCAACCCCCAGCCCGCCAGGCCAAGGAGAGCCGCAATCAGCGGGTTCAACCAGGCCAGGGCAGACTTGGCGGCAAAAACAAACCCCAAGGGCAGGAGCAGCAACAAAACCAGCCATTCGCTGCCGATACGGCCTTTTTTCTGGGCAGCTCGCTGGATAAAGGCCTGGACTCCGCCCCAAAACAGCGCCACGACCGGAGAGCCGCTCAAAACCAGAGAAATAATGCTCTGGATCAGCCCGACAAGGGGAGGAAACAGCCAGGCGGGGGTCAGAGAGGCGTTGCGCCCGATCAGACAAATAACCCCGGCGTAGACGCCAAGGCCCGCGGCCAGAAAGGAGGTTTCCGGCACGGGAAAAACGTTGACCAGCACCAAGCCGCTGATAAACCCCAGGGCGTGCACAAAGACCCGCTGGAAAAACCCGGTTACCTGGTTGAGAGCCCCGCCGGCCATCTTCCCCAGATCAAAGCGAATAGGTTCTCCGGCCACGGCTCAGCTCCGGTTTTCAGGAAGAGCGGACTTGCCTTCGGCCGCCTTCAGGGCAGCATCTGCCTTTTTCACGGCCAGGCTGGTCAACTTGGTGCGCATATCCTCTTCCATCGCCACGAGTTCCTTTTCCGTGGCCGCGCGTTTTTCTCGCCCCTCCTGGGCGATGCGCAGGGTTTCTTCAATGGTGTTCAAAAGCTTATTGTGTACCTCGCGCAAGGTTTCGATATCCACCACCGAGCGCTCAACCTGCTTGGCCGTTTCCACGGTAGATTGTTGGAGCAAATCGGCGTTTTTGCGCAGCATCTCATTGGTGGCGTCGGCAACATCCTTTTGCAGCTTGGCCGCGCTTTGCTGGCCTTGCAGAGAAAGCGCCAGCACCACCTGGCTTTTCCAGATGGGAATGGTGGTCAGAATGCTGGTTTGAATTTTTTCGGCCAGGGTTTGGTTATTGCTCTGAATCATCCGGATCTGCGGCGCAGTCTGCACAGTAATGGTGCGGGAGAGTTGCAGATCGTGCAACCGCCGCTCGAAACGGTTGATCTGTTCGGCAAAATCGCGCACCTTCTGGGCGGCCATGGTATCCGCCGAGGCTTCAGCTTCGGCTTTCAGCCGGGGCAGCTCCTTGTTCCGAGCCTCTTCCAGACGAAGCTTGCCGGCTTCGATGTACATGCTCAAATCATCATGAAACTGCTTGTTATGATCATACAAAGCTTCCAAAACCTGAACATCGTGCAGCAATCCCGCCATGGCCTGCTCGAGCTTATCGGAAACGCCCTGGACCTGATCGGCCACGGTGTTGAATTTGGCCATGGCCCTGGAAGCGGAATTAAACAGCGAGCCGATAAGGGGCAAGCTCTCCAAAAAACCCTTTTTGGCCCCGCCGATGGCGGAAATATCCAAGCTTTTTACTTCGCCCAAAAGGTTGGTCAGGGTTTGCCCCACCTCGCCGGCATCCTTGGCCCGGACGCGTTGCAAGAGATCATCCGCAAAGCGGGAAATATTCTGCATGGTTTCGGCGCCGTAGCTGACCGAAAGCGCCGGATCTTCCAGCTTGATAGATGCGGCCAACTCGCGGGCCTGCCGTTCCTGGGGAAGGGACACAGTATCGGAAACCGTCAATTCTTGTGTAGACATGGTTTTTCTCTCAGTATTTGCAGGGTTGTATCCATCGCCGGGACGGAGCGGTTTTCAGCGCAAAAGAAAGCGTAGGTCCGCACGCGCCAAAGGTCGGAACGCCCCGGGATTCTCTTTTCACGTAGCAAAGCGGCTTCTATAAAGCAAGGCCGTTGGAATAAAGGACGAGGGATAAAGGCGCCATCACGCATCCGGCGGCATTTCACGCCAAGAAGCCCGCCGCGAAGATTCCGAGTTCCCCTCCCGGTTGTGCCTTGCCTGCCGTCATAGCTCCCGGAGCGTTTCTCACAACGCTTCCGCTGCCTGGGGTCTTCTAGCGCCGGCGACGCGGCCGGAAAAACCGCGTCATACCGCCGCAAGGCCTTTGTCTGATTTTCTCCGCCTTTTTTGCCCGTGGAAACTGTGGGGCTTTGCAAGGAGGAAATTTCGTCGCAACAGCCCTCTAAGCCCGCCGCGGTTCCGTAGAAACCTCCGGGGCGGGTTCGTTTTCCCGCCGCATCCCGGCAGCTCCGGGCAGCAACACATTCAACTGCGGGAACGGAATATCAATGCCCCGCTCCGCAAACACCCGGTAGATTTCAGTCCGAATGGCTGACTGCGTCGAGAGCCCGAAATCTATATTATCCATATAACAATACAGCGAAAAATTGAGAGCGCTGTCTCCGAACCCCGTAAAAAAGGCCAAGGGCGCGGGCACGGCAAGCACATGCTCCTGTCTGCCGGCTATCTCCAGCAGCAGGCTGATCACCAAATCCGGATCGGAACCATAGGCCACCCCCACCTCAACACTGCGGCGGACCATCCGGCCGTTGCGGGTCCAGTTGGTAACCTGGCCGGACATGATAGCCGAATTGGGCACAAAAACCTGAGAGCGGTCCGCCGTCTGAATGATCGTGGAACGAATGTTGATAGCCTGAACCGTGCCGGAAGCGCCGGGCACGTCAACCACATCGCCCACCAGCATAGTCCGCCCGAAGATGAGCATCAAGCCGCTGATTAGGTTGTTGAACAGCGTCTGCATGCCAAAGCCGATGCCCACGCTCAGCCCCCCGGCAACAACGGCAAGGCTGGTAAAATTAACGCCCAGAAGCCCCAGAGAAACAAGAGCGAAGACAGTCCACAAGGCATAAAAAACCAAGCTGCGCAAGGGAGGAATAACACCTCGCTCAAGATTGGGCAGACGGTCCGGAAGATGATCCAGGTAGGTTCGGCCCAAGTTGATAAAGGACCGAAATAAAAAAAACAGGACCACGATGACCATCAATTTGGAAAAATCAAAGGAGGCCTCGCCCAAACTGTACTCGGTGGAACTAAGCTGCCGCAGCACATAACTCGCCCCGGGCACGGCCCAGATCCAGGGCACGGTACAAAGGAGCGAAAGCGCCCAGGCAGCAGGTATGCTGATGGCATGGATCACGGCGTTGCGCACCGGCTGGCGGTCTTTGGGCACAAACCGGTTCAGCATCGCGCCGAAAAGGGCAGTCAGGGCGTTGCCCAGGGTTACGATGTTGGCCAAAGCGAAAAGCAGCATGTACAGCAGGATGGCCAAGCGGGCATACCCTGTGAGGGAAACCAGAAGCGAAGCTAGCCCGAAAAAGAAAGCGCTTTTTTGAACGCCTCGCTCCAGCGCGGGCAGGTCTTCCGCGATTTTGTGCCGGCGGTTGGAGGCAATGGCGGCCGCCAGAAAGCCGACCATGGTTATGCCCCACATGATGCCTAAAATCCTGGTTGGCAAATCCGAAAAGAGCATAACCACGCCAAAGGCCGCCGCCGGGTACAGGCGCAGCAAGGGCGAAGGCAATTGCGCCAGCCGGGGAACCATGGCCAGACGCAGCCGCCAGTTTAAGGCGGCGATGCCCGCAATAAGAATGAGCGCCCCCAGCAACACCAGAGCGAAGAAAATGCCTCCTTTATCGTTCTCCGAAGCTGCCAGTACGGCCGCGCCTACGCCTATCCAAATCCAAGCCCTGGTGATGACGCCTTCAGCGGCAAGCCGCCACTGGCCCGGCAGTTCCCGGGCCAGGCCCAGGCCAAGAAAACCCAGCAGGCCCATGATGATACCCATAGGCAAGGAATTTTTCAGCGCTTCCCACCACTGCCCGAGCGTATGCGGGTAGGCGAAGCCCATCCGAAAATCAAAAGAGGAAGCCCAATCCGCTATCAGGGAGGGCGTCGAGGCAAGATCCGCAAAGCTATTTCCCGAAGGTGTCAGGTAATACCGTTCCCAGATTTTCGGCAGGTTCCCTTCAACCTCGGCAACCGTAGCGTCAAACCGCTCCAGAGCCGCTGCTGCCGGGGCCAAGATGCCTTGCAACCGGGCGGAGGCAGTATTTAATTGTCGCTGCCCTTCGGCCAGTGAAGCCAAATACTTTTCCAGACCTGCCGAATCCTGGGCCTGAGCGATTCCATCCCGGCCAAGGGAAGAAAGATCCTGCTGCACTCCCGCGATCTCATCCAAACGCTGGGTGATGGTATTGGCAATTTGCCGGAGCGGGGCGACGGCATCCTCCAGAGTATCACGCAGGGCGTGCATTTGCTGCACAACGGTCAACTGCTCGGTGGGGTGGCCGCGTGAGGCCTGGTACAGCCCGGAAAGCCTGCTGAACTGAGCCCGCAAATCGCGGATATCCGAAGCCAGGGGCTGGGCCAGGCGTTCGGCCTGCTGTTGCAGAGAGGTGGCATCCTGCAAAATGGCCGCAAGATCACTGGACCGAACTTCCCAGATCTGCCGTTCCAAATCAACATGGGACGAGCCCTCGGCGGCCCGAACGAGCGCCCCGTTCGCCGCGCCAAGCATCAGGAGAAGAAAAAGACAGCCGCATACCCTTCCGACTGCCGGGAAACGCCATTGTTGTCGGGTGTGCATAGGGCTCCTGCCGATCCGGTATCCGGCCGCCAACCGTAAGGGACAGGAAAACCGGGGTTCTCATAAAGGTGGAGGGTTTATACAGCAACGCGCCCGGCCGTTGCCGCCTTATCCTCCGGGGGCGGCGAGCCTGCCGCGCGGCGGGAACTCCCCGTTTCGCACCGTGCAGCCTATAACAACACCGCATCCATGTCCATTATTGGCCGCGCTGGCATGATGCTCCGGGAGCGGGGCATTCCCACGTCGCCGGGCAGCCAAAGAATCCCGGGCAGGGAGGAAGCATTTTTTGTAAGTGATACCTCCTCCTCTCCCCAAAGGGAATGCCGCGCGGGGAGAGAGTATTTCCCATGCCCTCCGGGGCGGACTGGAGATGGTTTTATGGTTGCGCCCAAGGAGCCGCATTTCCCGCGCCTGCAGGGGGCGGGCGCATCCACCCATTCCTGATACAAGTCCGAACCGGCATTTCCCGTGCCTGCGGGGGGCGGGCTGCCACACCCGATGCGGCGATCATAAAACAAAGCCCCTGCCGTCCTTGAGGGGAGGGACGGCAGGGGGAATATACAGGGGATTCCGGCCCGGAAGCGCCGGGCATCTGGCGGAAATCAGCCTTGGGCTTCCAGAGCAGCCAGTTCTTGGGAGAGCGAGGCAATCTGCGCGTTAAGAGAGGCCTCTTCACTGCCTTCGGCAGAAGCCAGCTTGCTTTGCAGGGCAGAGATCTTGCTCTTCAAGTTCTGAATCTGCGAATCATTGCTATTGGAACCGCCTCCGCCTCCCGCGGAGGAAGCGCCGGCCTGCCCTTTGCTGCCGGAATCCGCGTTGTCGTCATTCCCGGATTGCCCGCCTGCATTGTTCTGCCGGGACATGGCCATGCTCCTGGCTCTTTCGGAAATACGAACGGTATCTTGGCCCCAGGAGGATACGCCTTCCTCGCTCTTGTCATTGGTCCGGGCACTGGTATCATACAGGGACTCCATCAGAGACGCTGACGCCCCTCGAGATATGGAGGTAAGTTCCATAATGCGCTCCTTATGTTTAACAGGAAATTTCTGCCGCTTTTCATGTATAGCACACTGAATACACAGGATATGCATAAACCGTGCCTTATAGTATGGTCTCTCGTTGTTCTTTGCCGCCCCTCGGGAAAGAACGGCATTTCCTTCTGAAAACAAAAAAAGTCCAACGGGAGGGGACCGCCACGCCTGCGGAAAGGGCTGACGGTGACATTTTGTCGGAGCCTTGGGATGTAGGGGACCGACACGCCCGCGGAAAGGGCCGGAACAATTTGCCGGAAAAGAAAATGCCTTCGGGCAGGGATGCTTCCCTGCCCGGGAGCAAAAGACGGCCTGAGGGGCGTTCCCCGGCATAGGGCAACGTCCGGGTCGGCCATCAGGGGAGGGGGGAACGTCTGCGCGAGGAGGCAGGTTCGGCGGAGGAGGAAATTGCGGCAGGGATGCCCCCGGCGGGGAACGCAACGGCAAAAGGCCGCAGACCGGGCCTACTTGCGGGCCAGATAGGAATACACCGTGGAGCGCGCAACGCCGAGCATCTCGGCTACGGCGCCTTGGGCGTTTTTCAAATCCATCAGCCCCTTGCCGGCCATCAGGCGGATGAGTTCCCGCCGCTGCTCCAGTGTGAGCGCCCGGGGGGTGGTGTTGCGCGAAGCGGCGTACTGCTCCACTTCTTCACGCAGGACCGACAGCCCCGGGGGAGGGAAATTTTCCACTATATCCACGGCGGCCTCCTCCATATGAGCAAGACGCCCCAAAATCGCCATAGCGCTCGAGAGCATAGAGACATCTATGTTTAAACAGATGGTGCCGACATACTCGCCCTTGCTGTTGCGCAGACCGATAGACGTGCTTTTAACTACCCGACCATCGGGGAAACGGTTGGCGTAATTTTGCAGCACATCGGGAAAAGCCGGATCTTGAGTGCGGGCCACGCCGTAGTTGGTGGCCGGGTCTCCCACTTTACGGCCGGAAAGATTGTTGGCGATAACCACAATGGATTGTTCCGGCTTGGATAAATCATGGAGCACCACTTCGGCCAGGGGGGCCAAAGTTCTGCCCAAGGCCTCCACAATTTTAGCCCCCTCGCGCAGCAACAACTCATTTTCTGAAAGCGCCATCTACATCCCCGTACCGTCGGCTGGAGTAACCATTCTGCGCACGTTGAACGCTGAAAGGTATTGACGATTTGTCGTAAATTGATAATATTTTTTTCACTCTTTGTAAAGCGCCGTTAGCGAAGCGGCCGCATTTCCCGGCAACAATATAACACAACAAGGATACCCCGATGAAGTACGTTTGCAAACACTGCTCCAAGGTTTATGAGGCTTCCGCCTCCCTCTGGCGTTGCGAATGCGGCGCGTCCCTCTGGTGTGACTTTTTTGCGACGTTCCGAAAAAAGGATATTGATTCTTCCGACCTGACCATGTGGCGGTACTCCAAAGCCTACCCCTTGACCCGCGACCAAATCACCGTCAGCTACAACGAAGGGCTGACGCCCCTTGCCCGAACCGATTGGGACGGCCTGAACCTTCTGATTAAAATGGATTGTCTGATGCCCTCGGGATCCTTCAAAGATCGGGGGGTAGCCATGGTGATCAATTACCTGCGCACGCAGGGCGTAAAGCACATTACCGAAGATTCCTCCGGCAATGCCGGGGCCTCCAACGCCGCCTACGCCGCTCTTGCGGGAATACGCTGCGATATTTACGTCCCGGCCGGAGCCGCCGAAGGCAAGCTGATGCAAACCCGCCTGTACAACGCCAGGATGCACGCCGTCTCGGGCAGCCGCGACGCCGTGGCCCAAGCCGCTCAGCAAGATCCTGAAGGCGGCGTGTACGCCGGGCACAACTGGCACCCCTTCTTTGTCCAGGGGACCAAATCCGCCGCCTACGAAATGTGGGAGCAAAACGGCTTCAAGGCCCCGGAGGCCGTAGTTTCCGCCGTGGGCAACGGCTCAACCCTGGTGGGCATGTACCTCGGTTTCAGCGAACTCTTGGCCTCCGGCGAAATTTCCCGCATGCCGCGCCTTTACGGCATCCAAGCGGAAAATTGCAATACCATCGCCCGGGCCTTTAACGGCGAATCCCTTGATTACGAAGTAAAACCGACCATCGCCGAAGGCATCTCCTTGTACCGCCCCTCCAAGGTTGATGAAGTGGTGTGCATGGCCCGCGAATCCGGCGGAGCCATCCTCTCCGTCAGCGAAGAAGAAATTGCTTCGGCTCTGCTCCAAGCGGGCAGCCGGGGTTTTTGCATAGAACCCACCACCGCCGCTTCCTTTGCCGGGGTCAACAAACTCCGGCAATCCGGCGATCTTGCCAAGGGCGAAAGCGTAGGGGTTACCCTTTCCGGAACCGGCCTCAAGGCCACGGCCGCCATCACCGAAATAATGAATGCTAAAAACTACAACAGGTAGGCGCGCCATGTCCGATTTTCACGGGGTTATTCCTTACCTGGTTTCCCCCACCGATGAAGCCGGGAACATCAAAAAAGACGTGCTGGCTGCCTTGTGCGGGGATTTGATAGCCGCGGGCGTCCACGGGCTCTCCCCCCTCGGCTCAACCGGGGAGTTCGCCTACCTGAACCGTGAGCAAAAACGCGACGTTGTGGATACCGTGGTCAAGGCCGCCGCCGGGCGGGTGCCCGTTCTTGCCGGGGTGGCCGCCACAACCATAGCTGAAGCCGCCGGCATGGCCCGGGAATGGGAACAGCTCGGCTGCCAGGGGATTTTGGCAACCCTGGAATCCTATTTTCCGCTGAACGAAGACGGCGTCTATGCCTATTTTGCCACCGTGGCCGAAGCGGTGAACCTGCCGGTTATCCTCTACACCAATCCCAACTTTCAAAGGACTGATCTTTCTATCCCGGTCATCAAGCGCCTGGCCAAGATCAACAACATCGCGGGTATTAAAGATGCTTCCTCCAACACCGGGCGGCTGCTCTCGATCATAAACGCCTGCGGCAGCGATTTAGAAATATTCTCGGCCTCGGCCCATATTCCGGTCAACGTCATGCTCCTTGGCGGCAAGGGCTTTATGGCCGGTCCCGCCTGTCTCGCGCCGCGCCAGAACATCATCGTCTATGATCTCTGCACAAGCCGCCAGTGGGATAAAGCCATGATGCTCCAAAAAACCCTCTGGAAGCTGAACCAAGCCTTTGCCAAATACAACCTTGCCGCCTGCGTCAAGGGCGGGCTTGAACTCCAGGGCTACGCCGTGGGTACCCCCTTGCCGCCCCAAGCCCCGCTTTCGCCCGAAGGCCGGGAGGAACTCGCCGCCGTAATGAAAGAACTCGGCGTGTTATAACAACGGCTGCAGCCTGCAAAGGCTCCCGCGGGGCCCCCTTCGGAAGCCGCAGATCTCCCCGCAAGCCGGAAGCCCCAAGGCCGTTTCGCGCGGCGCTTCCCGGGGGCGCGGCCTGCCGCCGAAGCCTCCGGAGCAGGCTGAGAGTAAAAAACGGCCTTGCCAGCCTGACAACCCCGGAAGGCTTCCTCCGGAAGTCATAAGGCCCCCAGGACAACGCATATCAAGGCCTGCTCTACAGAGGCCGAACAAGGATAAAGGAGAACGACGCGCCAAGAGCGCGGCATCACAACATAAGCCCCCTTCTCTTCGGCTAAAGCCGAAAAGAAGGGGGCTTATCATACAAACACAAAAAGCCGTCCGGACTTCAAAAGAAGGCCGGCGGCAAAGGTATACACCGCCCGCCGCAGAAAAGGGCAAATATCTTCTCAGGCCTTGTTCTCAGGAGGCGCGGAAAAGCCCCGGCTCCTCGGCCAAAAGCTTCGCCGCTATCTGGCGGCTATCCGGGGCGTATTCGCCGGATTCAACGCTGGCCTTGAGCGCATCGACTCTATCTTGCCGGATCTCCGGAGCCCTGGCCGCCGTGGCCAGCGCTTCAGTCCGCAACCGCGATTCAGGAGACAGGCTGATGGTATCGCTTTGCGACGTTGCCGCGCCAGAGGCATGCCGGCCTGTTTTCCTGCCCGGCTCCGCCTTGGCCGCGTTTTCCGCCTGATCCAGCTTGCTCTGGTACGCGCCAAGAGGGTTCAGTATGCTTCGTATTTCCATGGGTTCCTCCCACCATTTCCGGATAACGGACGATCCTTTGCACCGTCACCCGGCATCCGGCCGCGACAGCGCAGCGCCGGATCTCAACAGGAACCATCAGGCTCCCTGCGCCATCCATGGCGCATAACGACACAGCAGTCAAGCCATATTGCGAAGGGCTGTTTACCACGAGAGCGCCTCCGTGAACCGCGCAGGGCCTCCCCCAGCATGAGCCGCGAGAAAAAACAAGCAACAGCACACGGGCGCCGCAAGCGTTCTTCAACTGAGCCGCCGAAAAAAAGCGGCGCGGCGCACCCTCTCTTGAGAACATGACCCTAGAGCATAGTGGCATCCACGATCTCTCGGGCCACTGACCAAAGCCTCTCCATAATATGCGCTTTTTCTTCGCCCAAAACTTCCTTGGGCTCACCCCCGGACATGGGCCGGAAAATACAGATATCCAGCTCTCCGGGAGGGTAGCGGAAGATAAAATTCTCTCCCAGTTCTTCGTTCAGCCGCCGTTGGACTTCAAGCACAATCGGACTATCGGAACCGGAGAGGAGCAGATTTTCGACGATTTCGCCGGTAACCCGTTCCACCATGATTCTACGCCGCGTTTCCGCGGGCAGAGCCGGCGGATCGTCCGCCCCGGCGAGACGCATGGCCTGCCTGTGCCTGGCCAAACGACGCGCAGTGGTAAGCTGCCTGCCGTATTGTAGGAGCATATGCTGCATATAGTACGATCTGCTCATAACACCAAATCTCCCCTCGTCATCCTTTTCGGCTTTTATGCCCAAAGCTTTAGGGGGAATTGCCTTTCTTTTTTATCTTTTTTGATAAACAAAATCAACAGGGTACAAACAGATGCCCGGTGCCCCCGAGAGCCGGGCTCACCCCTCGGCCGCACGGGGCTTTTGCATTCCCGGCGGGTCTGGAGTATGCTTTTCCTCGGCGCAGAAAATATTGTTTCCGCTCAACCTCGCATGGTTTTCCCCAAAGAGAAAGATAAAAAAACAGGATGGCGGTATCAAGCATGGCTCAGGCAGAAGAGACGCCTCTCTTTCGCATCCGCATTCCCCTTGTGTTAGCTTCGGCCTCGCCCCGACGGCACGATTTTTTGGCCTCCCTGGGGCTCAGGTTCCGGGTTTTTCCCGCCCCCGGCAACAGTGAGCCGCAGCCTCGCTCCGGAGAATTTCCGGCTGAATATGCGGCCAGGGCCGCCTCGGCTAAAGCCTTAGCGGTTCGGGATCTCCTCGAGCAAGAACCCGCGGGCCGCGAAACCGCCATCATCGGCGCGGATACCGTTGTAGTCCTGGATGGGCAGATCCTCGGCAAGCCCGCGGATAAGGCGGAAGCGCTTTGCTACCTCAAGCGCCTGTCCGGCAGAGAGCATCAGGTTATCAGCGCGGTATCGCTCGTTCTTCCAAATAAGGACGAAGAGCGTTTTAGCGTGACCACGCGCGTTGTTATGCATAGCTGGCCCGAAGCCCTGCTGGCTTCCTACGTCGCCACAGGGGAACCCCTGGATAAAGCCGGAGCCTATGCCATTCAGGGACGAGGGGCTTTTCTGGCAGATGCCGTGATCGGCTCATGGTCCGCCGTGGTCGGGCTGCCTCTGGCGGAACTCGTGGCGCTCCTCATCCGCAAGGAGGCTATCAGCCCATGCCGTTGATGCTTTCTCCCGATCCGCGCGGGCGGCTGATTCTGGCATTCGCCCGCGTTGAGCCCTTCGGGCTTTCCCCGGTCATGCCTGGCACCTGCGGCTCCCTGGCCGCCCTGCTCTTGGCTCCCTTCCTTCTCATGCCCCTGCCCTTCTGGGCTCGCGGCCTCCTCCTTATAGCCCTATTCATCGCCGGCGCTCTGGCCGCCACTAAGGCCGAACAGATCCTCGGCCGGAAAGATCCCGGAGAAGTCGTTATTGACGAGGTCTTCGGGCAATGGCTGGTCTATCTGCCCTTTACCACTCTCTCCTGGGCTGAACTCGCTCTGGGCTTTGTCTTATTCCGGCTCTTCGATATGACCAAACCTCCGCCCATCCGCGCCTCTGAAAAGTGGCTGCCCGCAGGCTGGGGCGTCATGATCGACGATGGTCTGGCCGGGGCGTATGCCCTCTTGGCTTTTGGGGCCGCCAAAGCCTGGCTGCCGTGGTGATTTTCGCCAACTACCCCGGATTTCTTTCTTGTGCACGTCCGCGGCGGTGGGGTAGTGCTCCGGCCCCTGCCGCCGGGGAACTTCATTCAAAGAACCAGCCTTCCTGATGCCCTGGGCCGGTACTCCTCTTCACCAAGAAAAAATACCTCGTGGCAAGGCTATGCGGTGAAAGATCCCGCAATGGCCCGCTGTTTGCCGGGTACAGTAACGATTTTATCCCGATAAATTATAAGCGGACCAAGCAGCAGCTTTCCTCTTGGCCTCAATCCGCCGCAATCCTGAAG
>CATJOY010000047.1 GCA_949741925.1 uncultured Desulfovibrionaceae bacterium
ATTTGTATACCAGTTGTGGTATTCCCTGTCAATGCGTGCCGCCGCGGGCGTCTCGGGAGTGCAGGGGGAGCCATTTCCCTGCCGGATGCTTGGTCAGCAGCCCCGAATGGTGCCCTACCCCGTTCCCTTTTCCTCCCGGCGCTTTTCTTTTTTCGCAGGCCGGTGTATAGAGCCGATTCCCTCGAGTACCTGCAACATGCGATAGAAATCATGCGTCTTTCTATTCAGAACCTCAGCAAGTCTTTTGGCGGCCGGGATATTCTCAACGATTTTTCTTTGGAGATTCAGTCCGGAGTACGTCTGTGCGTGGCTGGACCTAATGGTTCCGGCAAATCCACGCTTTTGCGTATTTTAGCCGGGGTGGAACCCGCTGATGCGGGCAGGGTGGTCATGCCCCGCACTGCCCGGTTGGGGTTTGTGGAGCAGGAATTGAGCGAGGCCGCCCTGGAGAGGAACCTGCTGGATTTTGTGCTGGATGTGCTGCCGGATTGGAATAGCTTCTGGCAAGATTGGGAGGAAGCGGCAGCGTCCCGGGATGAAACTGCCTTGGTTGGTCTTGCGCACCGTCAGGCCGAACTGGAGCAGCTTTATGGATACAACCCGGAGCACCGGGCCAAGGCGGTGCTTTCGGGCCTGGGGTTTGCTGAAGGGAACTGGATGCGTCCCTTGCGGGAGCTTTCCGGAGGCTGGCGGGAACGGGCCAAACTGGCCAGGGTGCTGACGGCCGGAGCCGATGTGCTGTTGCTGGATGAGCCGACTAACCACCTTGATTTGGAAGCCGTGGAGTGGCTGGAATCGTTTCTGATGGAGTACCAGGGGGTTCTGGTGTTTGTGGCCCACGATCGGGTGTTCATGGATTCTGTCAGTACGCATATTTTGTATCTGGGCCTGGGTAAGCCCTTGTTTCGCAAGGGGAACTTTAGCCAGTTTATCAGCCTGCAAGAAGAAATGGAAAGCCAGCAGGAACGGCTAGCCGCCCGGCTTCAGGATGAAATTGAACGGAAGATGGCCTTTGTGCGCCGGTTTAAGGCCAAAGCCACCAAGGCCCGGCAGGCCGGTTCCCGGCAGAAAATGGCCAGAAAGCTGGAAAAAGAGCTGGAAGGCATTGAAAAGACGGTCCGGCCTAAGGAGCTGGAATTCAAATGGCCCGAGCCGCCGCAGTCCGATAGAACCGTGCTCTCGGTGGCGGATCTGGCTTTTCATTTCCCCGATGGGAAGCGTATGTGGGAAAAGCTTTCCTTTACGCTCTATAGGGGCCAAAAGATCGCCTTGGTGGGCCATAACGGCTGCGGCAAATCCACGCTGCTTCGGCTGCTGGTGGGCCGGCTGGAAAAGGCCGGAGGCAGTGTCCAGGTAGGGCAGTTGGTCAAGCTTGGGTATTTCAGCCAGCACCAGTTGGAAACCCTCAACCCGGCCAACACGGTGCTCGGCGAGATACGCCGCCTGGCTGATCCCAGAACGACCGAGGAGGAGCTGATGAGCGTGCTCGGGCTTTTCCTGCTGGGGCAGAAGTTTTTTGACCGGACTGTTGAAACTCTTTCCGGCGGGGAAAAAAGTCGCCTTATCCTGGCTTCCCTGTTTTTGGCCCGGTGCAACTTTCTGGTGCTGGACGAACCGACCAACCATCTGGATTTAGAAAGCCGTGAAGCCCTGGTAGATGCACTTGCCGATTTTCCCGGGACCATCTTGCTGGTGGCGCATGATCGCTTTTTGCTCGCGAATGCGGTAGAGGAGATCTGGCGGCTGGATGATGGAAAATTTACTGTTTTCAGTGGCGGTTATGATGAATATGCTGCCGCCCGTAAGGAAGTTCTGGAAAACGCCTCTTCAAGCCCTTTGCGGGGCGGAGCCGGGCAGCGGGCAGGGGGAGAGAGCGGACAGCGCAGCGCGCTTTCCCGTGAGGAGCAGAAGAAACTCAAGCGAGAGCAAGCGGAACTGCGCAACGCCCTTTACAAAGAAATGAAGCCGCTTCAGGAACGCTATGCTGCCCTTGAAAAAGAGCTGGAAGCGACACTGGAAACCCAGGCGGAAACCGAGAAAAGCCTGGCTGATCCTGAGGTTTACGCGGACGGGGCTAGGACAACGGAATTGTTGAAGCAGTTCCATGCCTTGCAGGCCAAGGGTGAGCGTCTTATGGAGGAGCTGGCCGGCCTGGAGGAACAGTTGGCGGTATTTGAACGCCGTAGGGCTGCTTTGTCCGAAGACTGAGGGCCGCGTACTCTTCGGCCCGAACGGGATATGGAATGAGCACCTATTTTGAGCAATTGAAGCGAGAGGGGCAGAAGGTTAATCCTCTTTTTGCCTTTCTCGGTATGCGTCTGATTAGCGCCGGCAATGGCGAGGCGGAGATCCGCCTGCCTGTCAGAAAAGAGCTGACCCAAGGCGTCGGCCTGGTGGCCGGAGGTATCCTGGCTACGCTGGCTGACGAAACCATGGCCCATGCGGCACTGGCGGATTTGCCGGAAGGTCTGGCCCTGGTCACCTCCGAGATGAATATTCGCTACCTTCGGTCCGCTGACCCGTCCAAGGGGGGCGAATTGGCGGCCAAAGCCAGGATCGTCAAACAGGGCAGGCAGGTGATAACCGTGGAAAGCTCGGTTTTTGATCTGGAGGGACGCTTACTGGCGACGGCCGGCGGCAGTTTTTGGCTTCAACAGCGCAAACTGGGCCGGCAGGAATAGCCTGCCGGCCCGCTGCGGCTGGTGGGTTCCGAGGCGAAAACGATGTTTTGCTTTTTCCGGCAGAGCGCTACGCTTCTTGCTCGGTCAGGATCGTGCCCTCGTGGGTATAGCCCGGGCAACAGATGCAGAGCAGGCGCAGACGCGTTGCGGCGTTGAGCCGATGCCTGCTGCCCGCTGGCAGCAAGTAGCAACTGTGCGGGATAAAGGACTGTTCCTTGCCGTTAATGAAGAGGGAGCCGGCGCCTTCCAGGCAATAGTAAACTTCATCAAAATTTGAATGGTAGTGTTCCTCGGTGCTTTCCCCTGGGTTTACGATGGCTTCGGCCAGACTCAGGCCGAGCCCCGAGATGCGGGAGGGGTGAAGCAGTTCGCGGATAAAGCTTTTATCCTTGGTGATGTAGGCTGGAATTGGGGGCGTGTCTGTGACGTTATCCATGGCTTCTCCTTTGCGGGCACGGCATAGCATGGTCTTTCCGGAAACGCCAGGAAGAGGGGGCGGTATCCTTAGAGGATGTGGGGTGCTGCCCGTGCTTTGCTGAGGGGATGCTCCCCCGGGTTCCTGTTTAAGGGGGCGGCGCACAGTCCCGCGTTTCGGATGGCAAGGAAATGTTCCGCGTTGGCGGCCCGGGGCGGGTCGCCTTCAACATGTTCCCTTGGTTGCCGCCTGTTCGGAAGATCTGAGATAAAGGCTTGACAGCAGACGGATGAAAGTGCATAGTACCGCTCTATCGCGTGCTTTTCTTGTAAAAAAATGAAGAAAAGCCGTTATATGCGGAGCGGTAGTTAAGGCGGTTATAACGCCGGCCTGTCACGCCGGAGGCCGAGGGTTCAAGTCCCTTCCGCTCCGCCAAAGAATTCCGGGTACTGCCCGTCAGCATATTTCCGACCTTGTAGTGTCGGAAGAAACAGGCCGTAAGGCCAGGTTACGGAACGGTAGTTAAGACGGTTATAACGCCGGCCTGTCACGCCGGAGGCCGAGGGTTCAAGTCCCTTCCGTTCCGCCATTTGCCCCCAAGGGCCAAAAGGCTGAAAACTCGTGAAAATCGAGATTTCAGCCTTTTTGTTTTAGCAGGTTGCGGCTGTTATTCCTCCGGGGCGTCCGTCGGTGTTGTCTGAACAATGGCCTGGCGCGTTGCGTTTGCTTTTATTTTTACACCTTATATCTTGCATTCGCTTCTTTTTTCAGTAAGAACGGTATGGAGGTTCTGCCCATGCGGGTGGGGCTATGTTCAGGCTTGCCGCCCCGGCTGAGAGGGCGGGCTTTACGGTGTTTAACGCCAGAGAGTAGAATGATGAGCGCGCAGGATAACATGCTGCAAGAGCTGCAAGGTGATGTGGTTCTGGTTCCCGGAGAGACCGGAAAGCGCTGTGGAGGAGCCAAGGTGGCTCTGGTCACTGACAGCGGAGATGAGTATGTCATTATCCCCAAAGGAGCGGGGGCGGATCTGGCCGGATACCTCAGTGCAAGGATATCGGCCCTGGCCGTGATCGAAGAACGGGATGAAGAACTCTACTGCATTCAGGTGCGAAGCTATCGGCTGGCCGATGATTTCGTTGATGCCTGAGGTCGGTTTTCGATGGGTCTGCTTGAGGCAGTGTTTCTGAATATATTTTGTCCGCGAAGCGTCGTTTTTCCCTGTACGAACAAGGAACAAAAACGGGTAAAGGCCTGGGGGCCTATGTCGAGAGCGTTTTTTTCCTGTTGATGGCGCCAAGGGAACAAGGTCGACTTTGCAGCAACTCGGTATGAGGGAACAACTGCGAGTATACCGGCGCTCTTTTGGCTGGCTTGCAGGGGCGTTTGGGAATGTTAAGGCTTTACGCCGTTTCGTTCGCACGCCTGCAAGTACGCGGCAGAGGGCCGTTTTATCATGAGAACGTTTTGAGTTCCTTCCGCATGGGCATGGGAAGATGAGTCCCTTTTCCGGGATGCGCCGATGCCTTCGTTTCGGGCCTTGTCAGGCCCAAGGCGCTTTTTTACTCCTGGCGGCCAAAGGATCTCGTGACTATACCGGAAGGAGACCGTGGCGGAACAAACAATTGATATGCAACAGCATTTTGCTGGAGACGGCGAACGAGACCCGGATATAACCACGGTTTCAGGGCCCGATGGTGTATTTATTTCCTGTACGGGAGCCTGGGTTGTTCTGCGGCTGCACAAGGTTGTGGCCAAACTGCGGGAGCCTTCGCTTCTCGCCGCGCGGCCTGTCGCCATTGATTGTACCGCGATAAGCAGCCTGGATACGGCCGGAGCCTTGCTTTTGGAACGCCTGCGCTGTGGCTATAGCGGTAATCCGGCCATGCGCTTGAAAGATCGGCGGCAGCAGGATCTCTTTGCCACGGTAGCTCCTGGGGCCTGCCTTCCGGAGCCTTTGGAACCTGATTCGCCGCCGCCGTTTGTGCAGTTCCTCAATACACTCGGCGGCACCATTATTACTCAGTTTCATCAGACAAAATCGTTGATCAATTTTCTCGGCGCTTTTCTGCTCAGTTTGGTTGGTCTGTTGCGCCACCCTGGCAGGTTGCGCCTCACATCCCTGGCCTACCACATGGAGCTGGTAGGGCTTGCAGCCGTGCCCATCGTGGCCTTGCTTTCCTTTCTCATCGGCGTGGTTGTGGCCTACATGGGAGCGCAGCAACTGCGGCTCTTCGGCGCGGAAATCTATGTCATTAACTTGGTAGAGATCACTACGCTTCGTGAGCTGGGCGTGCTGATGACCTCCATCGTCGTGGCCGGGCGCTCCGGTTCGGCCTTTACCGCGCAGATCGGGGCTATGCAGGCCAATGAAGAAGTGGACGCCATGCGCACTATGGGGCTTGATCCGATGCGTCTCCTGGTGCAACCGCGGGTGGTGGCTTTGATCCTGATGCTGCCGGCCTTGGTCTTTCTTTCGGATATCATGGGGCTTTTAGGCGGCGCTGTGGCTGTAAAGGCCTCTATCGGTCTGGGTATAGACGCTTTTGCCGAGCGACTGCAAGCAAGTATGAACCTTAACCATTTTTACATCGGTTTGGGCAAGGCTCCGGTATTCGCCCTGATTATCGGTGTTGTTGGGTGTTTTCAAGGCTTCCGGGTGACCGGCAGCTCGGATTCCGTGGGCAGGTTGACCACACAAGCTGTGGTGCAGGCCATTTTTTTGGTCATTGTTTTTGACGCGGCGTTTGCCGTCTTTTTTGCGGCTCTGGGGGTGTAGGTGGACGAGAGCGAGATCATCGTTTCCTTACGCGGCGTGTCCAACCGTTTCGGGAGCCACGTGGTTCACGAAAACCTTGATCTGGATATCCGCCGGGGGGAAATCCTCGGCCTTATCGGGGGCTCGGGGTCAGGAAAATCCGTGCTGCTTCGTTCGATCCTCTGGTTGCGTCCTCCGGATGCCGGCGAGGTAACGGTTTTGGGTACCCCTTTGCGTCAGGCCGATGAAAGGGCTTGGCGAGAGATCCGCCGCCGCTGGGGCGTGCTTTTTCAGGATGGGGCGCTCTTTTCTTCGTTGACGGTGACGGAGAACATCCAGGTGCCGCTCAGGGAGTTCGCCGCCCTGGATAAGCGGACCATGAACGACATCGCGGCCCTGAAGATCGTTCTTTCCGGCCTGCCCCGCGAAGCCGGGGCGTTGCACCCGGAGGAACTTTCGGGCGGCATGCGTAAGCGGGCGGGCCTGGCCAGGGCCCTGGCTCTGGACCCGGCTATTTTGTTTCTGGATGAGCCGACAGCCGGGCTCGACCCCATCGGCGCCGGCAGTTTTGATGAACTGCTGCTCTCCCTTAAAGAAGCCATGGGATTGACCGTTTGTATGGTCACCCATGATGTTGATTCCCTCCATACCGTATGTGATCGAGTGGCCGTTCTGGCGGATAAGCATATTGCCGCCATCGGCACCATTGAGGAGCTGCTGCAGGTGGATCACCCCTGGATCAAAGAATATTTTTCAGGCCCGCGCGGCAGGATCGCCGCGGCCTGTCATGAACGCTCGACGGCGTCTTCCGCCCCTTACAGGAAGCCCGGAGAGCAAGGAGAATAGCATGGAAACTCGGGCAAGCTACCTGCTGGTAGGAGCATTTTCCTTGATTGTCGTCGTGGGAGCGCTGTTGTTTGTGCTCTGGTCGGCCAACCACCAGGGAGAAATAACCGAATACGAGATCAACTTCACCAGAGGGGTTTCCGGTCTTTCCGTGGGCAACGACGTTGTTTTTAACGGGGTGCGGGTTGGTCAGGTTTCGGATATTCTCATCAGCCCTAAAGACCCCTCTTCGGTTATGGTGCGTATCAAAGTGGCCTCGGATACCCCGGTTCGCAGAAATTCCGAGGCCAGTCTGGAGGTGCGGGGTATCACCGGGCTTTCGGTGGTTAACATCAGCGGCGGCACAGTGGATAGCCCCCTGGTGCCCAAGCTTCCGGATGACCAGGTGTATATGATCCCCTCCAAACTCTCGGGCATTCAGACCATCATTGCCTCGGCCCCTGATGTGCTGACTGCCCTTAATACTCTGGTAGAGCGGGCAAACAGCGCGTTAAGCCAGGAAAATATTCAATCGCTGACGACCATCCTTGATTCCGCTGCCAAAATTGCGGAAACTATGGCAGATAACCGCAAAACCATCACTGATGCGGCGAAAGCCATTGAGCAGGCCGGAGAGATCTTTGCAGAAGTGGGAAATTCCGTGGATTCCCTGGCGAAAACCACCAGAAAGGTCATCTCCGAGGATTTCCGCCAGGCCGCGGCCGGGGTTAACCAGATGGCCTCCATGGTCAACCGGGTTGTGAGTGAAGCGGAGCCGGGCCTCAAACGGTTGAGCCGCGAGGGGACGGATGAGTTGCAGCGGCTGTTGACGGAAGCCGGGAACCTGATGCGTCAGATACGTCATCTGGTATTACAGATAGAAAGAGATCCCCGGCGTTTTCTGCTTGGGGATCCCGTACCGGAGTATACATTGCCATGAAGCGGATATATGTTAGTTTTTTTCTTGCCCTCCTGGTGTTAGGCCTTTCCGGCTGTTCTGTGCTCAACCCGGGACCGGCCCCGGCCCAATTGGTGCTCTCGCCGGAAATGCCGGTCGCCTCAGGCGGAAAGATGGTGCCTCGGCAGCTTGTTGTTGCGGAAGCCACCGTCGAATCATCATTGGATTCGGATCGTATTGCCGCCGTGTTTAACGGCTTTGAACTACGCTTTGTCCATGATTTGCGTTGGTCGTCGCCGGTACCCTGGATGATGAAGCGATTTTTGCTCAACGCCCTCCAGGCCACGGGCCGTTTTGAAGGCGTAGCGGAGGAAGATAGCGGCATCCGGGCCGGCATCGGATTGCTCACAGATGTGAAATGCTTCAATCTGCGCTATCCCCCCGACGGGGGGCCGCTGGCCGAGGTGGAATTCCGCCTCGCTCTACTGGATAAGCGGACAGGTTCTGTCGTGGGCTCGTTGGTTATCCGTGAAGAAGAGGCCCTCCAAGGTCAGGATCCCGGGTATATTGCTTTAGCCTTCAACAGCCTGTTGACAAGGGCTATGGATAAGGCCGCGGTTTGGACTGTTGCAACGGCGTTCCAATCCCTGGAAGCCGGGAAGGATGCCCCACAGCCGGGGCAGCAGGCTGCTCTGGCTCGGTAGCCGAGCGGCTGGCTTGTTCCCGGCGGCTTCAGATAGAAAAAACGATCTTGGCGTATGTCAAATACGCCTTCGTTTTCTCTCGTCTTTCCATCAGGGGAAAATACGGCTTTTTACGGGCGAAATGTCTACGGAAAATCCCCTAAGCATGGAGCCAACACCGGCAGCCATGCCCCTCTCCCAGTCTGAGCAAGGGAGGCTCCTGATCGCAGGATGCAAAGGCCTTGGGGCAGCGGTCGCGAAAGGCGCAACCTGAGGGGCGCTCAAGGGGGTTGGGCACTACGCCGGGGATTGTCGGCAGACGTTTGGCCCTGCCGGTAGGGTCAAGGGACGGCCGTGACTGCATCAGCCCCACGGTGTAGGGGTGACCGGGCTTGCTGAAAAGTTCTTTGGCCGGCGCTTCTTCTACGATCCTGCCGCAATACATGACCCCGACCCGGTCTGCGCTTTCGCGCACCACGCCCAGATCATGGGTAATCAGCAGGAGCCCCAGACCTTTGGCTCTGACCAGACCATGGAGCAGGGCCAGCACCTGTTTTTGAATAGTCACATCCAGAGCCGTAGTGGGTTCATCCGCAATGATCAGGCTGGGTTCACAGGCGATAGCCATGGCAATCATCGCTCGCTGGCGCATGCCTCCGCTCATCTGGTGGGGAAAGTCGCGGATTCTTGCCTCGGGCCGGGGTATGCCTACATCATTGAAAAGCGCAGCGGTTTTTGTCAGGGCCTCCGTATCCGAAAGACCGCGGTGCAGCCGCAGTACTTCGGCAATCTGTTCGCCGACGCGGAAGACCGGGTTGAGCGAGGTCATGGGTTCCTGAAAGACCATGCCGATGCGGTTGCCCCGGATACGGCGTAGTTTTTTCTCCGGCAGGGCCAGGATGTCTATTCCTTCCAGCGTAACGCTTCCCCTGACGATTCGGCCGGGAGGATCGGGCACCAGCCTTTGGATGGAATGGGCGGTGACGCTTTTGCCGCTGCCGGATTCCCCGACAAGGCAGTAAATCTCTCCGGCGGCAAGACTGAAGCTGACCCCATCCACAGCGGGCGCCGGTCCGGCGTCGGTTTCAAAATGCACGGCCAGATCATCCACCTGCAACAGAGGCGGGGCGGCAAGAACAGGAGGGCTGTGCTGGATCATGGCATTCTCCACAATGTGAAACCGGAGTTCGACCGGTTCGGAAAAGGACGGGGTGCAGTCTGTCGGAGCGGGAAGCCGGTCCGACAGGGGGTAACGGAAAAAGCAGGGCCTGTCAGAAATTGACCTTCAGGCCGATAGATAGGTTGTGCGTGGTTCTGTGGGGCTGCTCGTTCCGGTAAGCGGACCAGAGGTTCGGTCCGACCGAAGGGGTCCGATCCACACCGGAAATACGGTAGCCGAGATCCAGGCTCACATCCTCCGTAGCCTGCCAGCCCAGGCCTACGCCGGCGTTCCAGGCAAGGTTGGTGTCCACGCTGGAACAGGGAGGCGAGGCCTGCCGTCCGTTGCGGCCTATGCCGGTAATGGCTGCGAACTGCGCGTCTTCCCTGGAAATCTCCCGACTCACCACAACCCCGACGCCACCGCCGATATACGGTTTGACCGCGCCTTGGGTGTTGGCCTCATGGTAGAGGTTCATAAAGATGGTTTGGGTGGCGGAGGGGCCGTGCTCAAGAGGGGGGGAGGCGATAAGCGAACGACGGAGGTTTATGCTCAAGGGATCGGCGCCGATCCCTTGAAAGGGGTTATATTCATCAATTTCAACCGCGGCATGGGTATCCGTACGCAAATCCACCCGGTGGGCCTCGGCAACCTTAAGGGTATCCGTCCACTCCGCCACGGGAGAGCGGCTCTGGTCGGCCCTTGAGGCACGCGGAGCGCCTGCGGCCCGCGCGTCGCTCCAGGTCGCCTGGACGACCTGGAGCAGGAAAACCGGGATAAGGAGGTATTTTCGCAGGATTTCCATACTATCCTCAGAAGGCCGGTCGGCTGTTTCCCTCCATTTTCACAGGCGGCTTGGCCAGCTCATCTCTATTCCACAAGCTTTCAATATTTTTTTCAAGATTTTTAGCAGCGCTGTCAGGTCCGGGAGGATTCAGCCAGTTGCGGATCTGCATGCCCATGTCCCCAGCTATGGCTATCGTGATGGCTGCCATGGGATCGGTGGGCATCCTGGTTTTTGTGGAAAAAAGGATATAATCTTTGGTCATGCTGGACGGCATCAGCGCAGACTGGGACATGGACCAGATAAGCTGCCCTGAGTGGGTATCGTATATTTCTATCTGGAGGGCAAGCTGGTTCTCGGCCGTGCTGCCGCCCGCCAGATAGTGGGTGACAAAACCGCCGATCATTAGATCCGCGCCGCTCGCCCTGGCCCTGGCCAGGGCGCGATCCCGGCGGTAGGGCTCCAGGTTGGAAGCGAATTCCATAGCCGGGAAAAGCTCCATGCTGAGCCAGGTCTGGTAGACCATACGGGCCTCGGCATACCCGACTATTTCAGGATCAGATATCTGCTGGGTTACCCGGAAGGGGACAAAATAGGCCGTAGGCGCAACGGAAACCCGCTCCTTGGGATATACATGGATCATCGGCGGCGCACGGCGGGTCCATTGGTCGCGGTAGAATACCGCCCCGCTGGCGATATCCACGGAGCTGTGGTCTTCAGCCGCCTGAATAGTGGAGCAGCCCGGAAGCCCGGTCAGGCAGGAGAGGATAAGAACCGGCAGCAGGAGCAATCGTAGAACGTTCATGCGGACCTCTATTCTTACGCCGCAAACCTGACGGTCTTTTGGCGCGATGGATTTTCGAGAAAAATTTTGCAAAATAAATACCAAGAACAGCCCGCCGACGCCATGGCGGCAGGCTGCCGGTCTCTCCACCGGATCATTCCCCTATCGACCTCTGGCCGTCAGTTTGGCGTGCTTATGGCCGTTCACCTTCTCCCACGGACGGTTCCCGGCGCCTTGGCAAGGCCGGCTTTGGCGGTCGGGGGGACGGTGAGCGCTTCCTTGCAACAGCCCATTGAATGCGCCTAAGGCGCCATGGGAACAAACTGGAGGCCGCTTTCCAGCGGCAGGCCGCTCATGAGGTTTGCGTTGGCGACGGCCTGGCCCGACGCGCCCCGGCAGAGATTATCGATGATAGAAATGATGATCAGGCGCCGGGTGCGCTGATCCAGCGCCAAGGCGATATCGCAGTACATGGTCCCGCGCACGTTGCGGAGTTCCGGAAGCTTGCCCAGGGGCAGAATACGCACGAAGCGATGGGAGGCGTAGGCCTTGGTATAGGCGGCATGGATCGCCTCAAGAGAGGCATCCGTAGCCAGGCGTCCGTATATGGTGGCGTAGATGCCTCGATTGACCGGCAGAAGATGGGGATTGAACGAAAGGATGATCTCCCGCCCGGCTACCAGGCTGAGCTCCTGCTCAATTTCCGGGGTGTGGCGGTGTTTGGTCAGGTTATAGGCCTTAAAGGTATCTGCAACTTCACAGTAGAGGGAACCGACGGCGGCTTTGCGACCTGCCCCGGACGTGCCGGATTTGGCGTCAATGACAATGCCGTCTGATTCGATAAAGCCGTGGCGCAAGGCCGGCGCAAGCCCGAGAATTGAGGCGGTGGGATAGCAGCCGGGGTTTGCCACCAGCCGGGAACCGGCAATTGCTTCAGCGTAGAGTTCGGGCAGCCCGTATACAGCTTCTTTGAGGTATTCCTGTTGGCTGTGCTCGCTATTATACCAGGCTTTAAAAACGGCCGGATCGCGCAATCTGAAATCAGCGGAGAGATCAACTACTTTGAGTCCTTTGTCGCGCAGGGCGGCGGCTGTTTCCATGGCCGCGCCGTGGGGCACGGCCAGAAAGACAAGCTCACAGTGGGCCGCCAGATCGGCCGGGGCAGGCTCGGTAATTATTATCTCCCCGCTCTCCAGCCCCTGAAGAAAGGGGTAGATCTCCCGCAAGGGCTTGCCCGCTTCGGAACGGGAGGTGACCCGGGTAAGACGCATAGCCGGATGGCCTTCAAGAATCCGTGTCAACTCCATGCCGGTATACCCGGTGACTCCCACCAATCCAACCGAAATCATGTTCATAGGTGCATTCCGTTAGCGTATTGTGGGCTTTATGGCGCTCCCTCAGGCTCTGTCTGGAGGCGCTTTGCCCGAAAACATCTTTCCGTGTGCGCCGCCGCAGGCGGTGCGCACGGAGCCTTGACCATGCTTCAACGTTTGCCGCGCCGCCGCAGTGTCGGCCAGACATACCGTTACGAAGCTGCAATTTTTTGTTGTCGCGCCGTGAGCGCTATTTGGCTTTGATTACAAACTTCATACGTACTTCATAGAGAATTTCGTTGAGCAGCCTGTCTTCGGCTTCGTCAAGATTCCCTTTGGTTTTTTCATACAGCATGGTGAGAACATCGATGCTGTGTTTTGCCAGGCGTAAGTCGGTCACTGTCCGGCCGGTTTCCGGATCAGGAACTTCCCCCAGCTGCACCAGCGCGGAAGAGCCGATGGACATGGCAAAGGTGGTAAAGGTTACCTTAGGCAGGGGAATATCCTGGAGCGACGCTGCCTGTTCGTAGGCTTGCCGGGCAGTTTCCTCATGAACGCTTTCGGAGGCTCCCGGGGCGGGCGTACCGGTAGTGGTGGAATCGGTCATAACTGGTTCTCCTGCGGAGGAAAATAGGAAGTATTTTTCCGGGGTCAAGAGGAGGTTCCCGCAGGAACCGGCCCGACCAGGGCTTCTTCATAGGCCTTTAGGGCCTGCTCGAGGTAGTTTTCGGCGCCGATATAGCCGCCGAGTTCCTGGAAGCTCCAGGATAAGGCGTGCAACCCGGCGACCAGGTCGGCCCAGTCCACCCAGCCCATATGCCCGATGCGCACCACAGAATCCTCCTGATGCCCCATGCCCTTGGCCATGATTACCCCGTGCTCGTCCGCGGCCCGGGCCAGAAGGGGGCCGGAGCCCATACCGGGCGGGAGAATCAGGCTGGTCAGCCCCCACGTATAATTATCTTTGGCCAGCAAGGCAAAGCCAAGGGCGCGCACGCCCGCGCGGGCAAGGCAGGTCAGAGCCCATTGTTTTCGATAGATGGCCTCCAACCCATCTCCGGCAAACATGGCCAGGCTTTCCCGGAGCCCATAGAGAAGAGAAATGGCCGGGGTAAAGGCGGTCTGCCTTTTGGCGCAACACTCTCGTTCCTTGAGGAGGCAGAAATAGAAATCGCGGGCGGGCAAACTTTCGGCTTTAGCCCAAGCCCGTGGGGAAAGCGCGATGAAAGAAAGTCCGGGCGGGAGCATAAGGCCTTTCTGGGAACCGGTGAGCAGAACGTCGATGCCCCATGCATCCATGGGACAGGGCGAGATGCCCACCGAGGATACGCCGTCGGCAACCAGCAGGACATCGCGTTGACGGGTGAGGGCGGCGATCTCCCGTACCGGGTGCATAACTCCGGTTGAGGTTTCGGAAATCTGCATCAACACGCCGCTAATCCCGGGATTGGCGTCCAAGGCTTTGCGGAGCGCTTCAGGGGTGACGGCTTCTCCCCAGGCCAGGCTGAGCGGAAGAGCCGTAACCCCGGCAGCCCGGCAGATGCCGCTCCAGCGTTGGCCGAATTTTCCTGCTTCCACGGTGAGCACGGTTTCTCCGGGAGCGAAAAGGTTGGTCACGGCGGCGGTCATAGCGCCGGTGCCCGAGGCCGCCAAACTGAGTACCGGTCCGGCTGTGCCGAAAAGCGCGGCCAACCCGGTTTGAATATCGGCAAGCAATCTCTTGAATTCGGGCTTACGGTGATGGATCATGTCGCCGGCCATGGCCAAGCGTACCTGTTCGGGAATCGGGGTGGGACCGGGGGTCAGGAGGCGAAGTTTATTGCGCATCTTCTCTCTTCCGTCTGTTCACACTATGGCTGGCCCTGGAAATATTGCCGCGGCCGGACGCCGCCGCAACAATCCGGCAGCGCATTCTTTGGGTAGGGCCTGCCCGGGAAAAAGATTTCAAGGCTTGAGGGGGCCCCTCCATTTCCCCTGCCACGCCGTCTTTTTCCCTCTGGCGGCATGAGCCGGAAAAAATTGAGCGCGGCGTCTTCAGTGTCCTCCTCGCTGCCTTTTTTCGGTTTTTCCCGGCCAGGGGAAAGTACGCGACGCTTTATGGACACTTTTGAGAAATACCCTCGAGGCAGAAAAAAATTTTAAGCGTTACGGGGTGCTCTGTCCAGCCGGAACTTTCGGTCATTCCGATGGGGAGACTCCATCGCGCAGGGGCAGAGCGCGCTCTTGACGCGGCCGGAACATTGCCGCAGGCGCGGTTCGGGCAAGCAGTTCCCGGGCCCGGGTTGCTCCTTGGGCTGTCGGGCCGGAATCAATGGGCTTCGTTCCAGTTTTTGCCGCAGCCCCAGTCTACGGCCAGGGGAACCGTCAGTTTTTCGCCGCCGGGCTCGACGCTGCGCATCAGTTCGGTCAGGCGTTCTCCGGCCCGTTCGGCATTCTGGGCGGGCGCCTCCAGAATAAGTTCGTCATGGATTTGCAGGATCATCCGGGCGTACAGCCGTTTTAGCTCCGGGTCGTTGAAGCTGCGCAACATGGCGATTTTGATGACGTCGGCAGCGCTGCCCTGGACACGAGCATTGATGGCCTGCCGCCGGGCCTGGGAACGGAGCTGGGTATTTTGGGAAGAAATATCCGGTATGTAGCGCCTTCTCCCGGCCATGGTGGTGACGTAGCCGTGTTCGCGGGCTTCGTTCTCTACGGCGTTATAGAAATCGCGCAACGCGGTCAGATGTTCAAAGTACCGGGCGATAAAGCCCTTGGCCTCGCTGAGGCTGATGCCGAGTTCCTGGCCGAGTTTTTGCGGCCCCATGCCGTAGATCAGGCCGAAGTTGATGGTTTTGGCCTGGCGGCGTTGTTCCGGGGTAACGGATTCCGAAGAGGTGTCAAAAAGAAGCGCTGCGGTGCGGCTGTGGATATCTTCGCCGTTCTGGAAGGCTTCGATGAGGATTGGCTCGTGGGCTAGGTGGGCTAGGATGCGCAATTCAACCTGCGAGTAGTCGGCGGAAACCAGCTTTTTCCCCGGGGCGGCGATGAAGCAGGCCCGCATCCGGCCACCCATGGGACCGCGTACCGGGATGTTTTGCAAATTGGGGTTACTGGAGGAAAGCCTGCCGGTGGCCGTGGCCAGCAGGTTGAAGGTGGTGTGGATGCGGTCGTTTCGGTCGGCCAGCTTGGGCAGGGGCTCCAGATAGGTGGAGCGCAGTTTTTCCAGCTTGCGGTATTCCAAGATAGCGTCCACAATGGCGTGTTTTCCTGCCAGTTTTTCCAGCACTTCCTGGGAGGTTGAAGCGGAGCCGCCCTTAGTCTTGCCGCCTGCGGGCAATGCTAACCGGGTAAAGAGAACCTCGGCTAGTTGTTGGGAGGAACGGATGTTAAAGGGGCCTCCGGCGAGGTCGTTGATGGTTTTTTCCAGGCGTTCAATATCCGTCTGGACTTCGGCCAGGAAGGAAGCAAAGGCCTGGCGGTCGATGCGTACTCCGGCTTCTTCCATATCCGCGAGCACCGGCAGCAGCGGCATTTCCAGATCGCGCATCAACGTGCTTTGTTGAGCCGCTCCCAGGCGTTCCTCAAAAAGGCGCGCCAGCGCCAGGGCGAGCAGGCCCGGCCGAGAAGGGGGGATATCGTCCGGCACCTGGTCGCGCCAGCGGCTGACCAGGTGGGGCCAGGCATAGCTGCGGTCTTCGGGATTCAGCAGATAGGCGGCCAGGGAAAGATCAAAAAAACGGGCAACAGGAATGGCTTTCCAGCCCCGGCAGGCGGCATATAGAGCCTTGAGATCCGGGGTGACAAGCCGCAGATCCTGCCGCGCTTCAAGAAGCAGGGCCAGATGCCCGGCCAACTGTTCCGGCGGTCCGGTGAACAGGCATTCGGAAGCGGCGCCCAGAATCAGGCCTTTTTCCGTGGGCAGGACGGCGACAGCCGGAGTTTCGAGAGGCGGCAGGGAGGGTATGCTTGAGACGGCCGGCAGGTCGTCTTCTCCCGGCTCGAAGGCGATATCCAGAAGGCTGGCTTGGCCTTTGGAGTTCGCAAGGCGGGCGGGAACCCAAGGAACAGTAGCCGGCGGGGAGGGGATCTGTTCCTCCTCCGCCGTGGCTGCAGCGGAAGCTGTCCGGTAAGCGGCGGGAGGTTCTGGGGCCTCGGCGGCGGGGAGATTCGGTTCCTGGCCGTCCGCAATACAGCCCCTGCGCGCCTCCGGCGCGGCCGCGCCGGGGGAGGCAGTACGGATGAGGCCGGATCGCGCGGCTGAGGCCAGTTCCCGGGCCAGGGAACGGAGTTCAAATTCTTCCAGTACGGCAGTGGCTGCCGCCATATCCACGGGGTGGAGAATCAGGGATTCCGGCGGCAGGGCGGCGCAGGCGTTCAGGCTCAGCGTCGTGAGCTTGCGGTAGAGAAAGGCCTCGTCGAGGCGTCCTTCAAGTTTTTTGCGGATTTTGGGCGGTACGGCGGCAAAGCGATCACGGATTTCTTCCAGGGTTTTGAAATTTCTGAAGAGTTCTTGGGCTGTCTTAGGGCCGATGCCAGGCACGCCGGGGATGTTATCACTGGAATCGCCTATAAGCGCTTGAAAATCCGGCCACGATGCAGGCTCCATGCCGTTTTCGGCTCGAAAATCGGCTATGGTGAGCAGTTTTTCTTCTTTGCCCGAAGGATCCCAGATGACCACATTCTCAGCAAGGCATTGTTTCAAGTCTTTATCCGCGCCGATGATGACGACGGGACGCTCCCGGCGGTAACGGGCCGTGAGCGAGGCAATGCAGTCGTCCGCCTCGCAGCCGTCTGAAACAATAACCGGCAGCCCCAGAGCGCTCAGAGCGCGGCGCAACGGTTCCAGTTGCATGACTAACGGCTCCGGGGTTGCTGAACGTTGGGCTTTATAGGCTTGGTACAGCTCATGCCGAAAGGTAGGCCCCTTGCCGTCCATAATAAAGGCGAAGGATACGGGCTGCTCTTCGCGTAGCAGCTTGATCAGCAGGCGAGTGAGGATAAACAGCACATTGGTCGGGAAGCCGTCGCTTCTGGCCATGTTTTGGTAAGCGTAAAAGCTCCGGAAGATGAATGCCGAACCGTCCATCAGGTACAGCGGGTCGCGGTCAACGTGCAGGCGCTCGCGCAATGACATGAAGACTCCTGAGGCTTGAGGATAAAAAATCATCTGACCACGAGGAGGCCGCCATGTCGAGAATTTTTTCACCGGCGGGATGATCTATCATGAAGGCTAAAGCGTGATCCGCTGCGGGCCTGGGTCGGGAATCAGCCTGGACATGCCGGGCGGATCATGGTTTCACCGGCTTATGGCCGGTGTTCCGAAAAACAACCAGTAGACCGGCGGCTCGGGGGGAACAGCCGCGCCGCGAAGGGGGATACCATCATGGCCCGATTCAAAGCCGGCAAGGCCTATCTGCGCCGTGCCCTGAGAAGCCGGGAAGCTTCCTGGCGCGTTGAAGACCTGTGGAGCCCTGCCTCGCCGTTGGGTGAAACACCGGATATGGATTCTGTCAGTCCCTTGATTGCTTTACTCCCCGAAGGCGGCCTGGTGATGTGGCGGGCCGTGCTGGGCTTAGGTCGGGTCATTCCGGCCCTTGTGGATCGGGGCGTTCCGGAAAAAGCCAGGGAATGCATGCGTCGGCTGATGTGGCAGGTGAATGAGGATTCAGGGAATCTCGGCTGGGGCGCGCCCGAAGCCATGGGCGAGGTTTTGGCTCGTAGCCCGCTTCTGGCTGGGGAATATGGGCGCATCCTTTTTTCCTATGTTCGGGAAACCGGCGCGACGGATAATTATATCGATCACGCCCCCTTGCGAAGGGGCGTCTACTGGGCAGTCGGCCGCTTGGGAAGTTCCTTTGAGCCGTTGCAGGGGGCGGCCCTGCTGCTGGCCCTGCGCGGGCTGGGCGATGCCGACGACATCTGCCGCGCCTATTCTGCTTGGAGTCTGGGCAGACTCGCTCCCTCTCTCGCCCCCGCAGACCGGGAAAAGGCCGCTGAGACGCTGGGCAGGCTCACCGTCCGGGAAACCCCCTGTGACTTGCTGGAAGGCGAAACTCTGCGCCAGGGCACGGAGGCCTCCTTTGCCGCCGAGGCGCTTGCTCTTCTCCAGTGAGGCCAGGGCAGGGCCTGGAATGCCCTATGTGGGCAGGCCTCCGGCGGCCGGCGTATTACCCCGATGGAATGAAGAATGGAGAAGCATCCCCCGGAGCTGAGGTTATTTCCCAAGACATCGCATCCGCCAAAAAGCGGATGTTTCCCGGCACGGAAGCTGGAAAAAAGGCGGCTTGGCAGCCGAAACGGAGGAGAAACAGCGCGTTCTCTCTGCCTAGGGGCGCGGTTCGAGTTTGAAGCGAAGCCGGAGGATAGAGCCCTTGTCTTCCTGGCCTTCTTTGGGAGGCAGCAGGTCGTGGGAGCCGAGACGGAAAATGCCGACCTCGGCGGTAGAGGCCACATGGGCGCCAATGCAGGGGCAGATATCGTAATCACCCACGGTAACGATGCGGATGGGGGCATCAGGACCGACCGAGGCGGGCAGTTTGGAGAGATTGACCAGTGTTTCCGCTTCGCTTCTGGGGAGAGTCCGCTCCTTGACCGGCAGATTTTGGGCAAGCACGTCATTGACGGCCGATTCAAGATCCCGGGCTTCGGCTTCCGTCAGGTCGCGGGAGAAGTGGAAGTCAAGGCGGGCTTTGCCGGGGTTGAGGTGTGAACTGAAACAGCGGCCGCACCCGAAATGGCGGACCATAGTCTGATTGAGGACGTGCTCGGCGGTGTGCATCTGCGGATCATAGTCTTTGGCCATACTGCCTCCTAGAAAATTTTTATCCACCACGGCCTGTACACCCTGGATGATCCGGCGGCAAGCCCGGAATCGCAGGCAGCCTTTCCCCGGCTGAGAGCAAAAAATCATTGCGGGAGTAGCGAGTGGAAAAATAGGGGACAGCTCATTCTCAAATTTTCATGCCCCCTGCTTCCTTTTTACGGCGATGCTTGACAGGTCAGAGGAGGGTAGAGTACACACTACCTTCACGCCGGGGTGGTGGAATGGTAAACGCAGCGGACTCAAAATCCGCCGGCCGCAAGGCCTTGAGAGTTCGAGTCTCTCTCCCGGTACCAGCGAATTGTAGGGGGGCTGCAAGAATGCAGCCTCCCTTTCTTCTATGGGAGAAAACCTCCCGCTCCTCGGGAGGTTCAAAAGAACTTATACACGTGTGGTATGAGAACCTCTTTTGATTTATCAAAAGGTGGATGCAGTCTAGCGACTGCATCCCGAAGATACATCAGAAGGAAGCCACAATAGGAAAGAATGAGAAGAAGATTCAGGAGTATATCCGGGGATAGTTCAGGACACGTTGGTGGACCAATTGTGTTTGCTCCTTGAGGGGAGCCCATTTACAGGCCGTCGGTACCGGACATGCCAATGTCAATCCATGCCTGCCTGGTAGGGCGCTGCTGGCAAAAGAGCTTTACAAGTGCATATAAAGATCCCCCTAGCTACGCCGGGGGGTCCTTTTGTACTTACCCTCACCATCACAAAATAGTTTTCCATAGTTCTTTTTGCATTTTTAATACCAGCTCCTCAGAATCTTTAAATGGCATTTTTTGTATAGTTATAATTCGCAAAAAATTATTTTTTACTTTAATTATTTGAATATGAATTCTATTATCTGTACTTATTGCAGTCATATACCCATAACATTGCCATACTTGATTTCCTAATTTTTCAAAATACTGTCCTTCATCAATAAAATGCATAGTATCATCTTTACTTTTGAGGAATATGTGAACATAATCTTCCAATGTGAAGATTGTAGGGGCTGTTTCAATGTCTAAGATAAAAAGAGCTCTCCCTGCACGCTCGCTAAATGCATAAACAGTATTACTATGAGTATTCGATTGCCCGACACGTTCCCAATGTGAATCAATTCTAGCACTTTTGTGGGTAACAGGATTAACCCATAAATAATCATGCTGATAAATATCTACTGTAGAATTATAATATGGATTATATTGTTTCAACACAGGTATAAGAAAGAAGAGTATTAAAAAAATAAGAGTGAATATTACTCTTCTAATCCATCCTATTTTTTTAGCTTTTACTTGGTGGTTTGGCTTTACATCATAGCTGGCCTGTTGATTTTCACCAAGTCTAATAGCTTATCTCATCATAGTAAATAGGTTTATAGTGGGAAATCCAAAAGCAAGACCACTCATCCATAGTGATAAATTGCGCATCAAGTACTGTCGTAAGTTCAAATATAAATTATTATTCTGTACTACTATTATACATAAAATATATTTTCCTGGAGTATTTCCAAAAATTTTATATATAATCGCATCTACAACTAAAACTATTGGGCAGTATAATAACCAAACTGCTATAGGATTTGATATTGAGTTTTTTAATATCCATTCAGTAAACGGGGAGTACGGCCCTAATAAAAATCCAAGTACATAAGATACAAAAAGAGTTTCCCAAATAGTATCAAACATTCTTGCAAAATAGCGTCGCCATCTTGATGCAAGGAAATCTGTATCAACATTTTCTTTTCTGTTTGGTACAGGAGGCGGGATCATGGATTGTATTACTTGCAATTCATCTATTTTATGAAGCGGTAACCAGGATTCCATACCTTTTTTCCAAAGTAGAGTATTTAAATCAACTGTTCCGTTTAGAGCGAGAGAAATGATTGATTCAACTGAGACTGGGCCGGTTTTTTGATTTTTTGTTATATACCACCAAGTCTCCATATTCCCTCCGAAATAAAGGTATTCTAACGGTAACAGATGACAGGATACCTACAGGGTTTTTTCAATCTGTCCTCTCACCTCGAAAAATTCACCATGCCAGTTCCGGTTCTCATGACCTCCTCAACCTCAATCCCTCTACTGCCTACAAAACATTGTGAATCCTAACATGTCCTTGTGTTTAGAAATACCTGACTAGCCTACGTTTGAACTGAGATTGTGGCGGTGAATTGAACATGAGAAAAGAGAGTCAACTTTCGCTGACTCCCTTTCAAGTGTGGTTGATGAAGTTGAAGAGAATTGAACTTATAACTTCATTTCTGCATCAAATTTGCGCCAAACTTAGAGTCATGAGGTGTCCGTCTGATTTTCAGTATCCAAATCGGGCATGAACACCGCTATCCTCGCCTTCCCCGGCAGTGCAGGGGCGTAGATACCCCTTGTGGTAGCTATAGTGCTGTGACCGTGCTAGGCGGCAGTGGCGGCAAGGCCGCCAGCATTGCCGCCGTGGCGATGTGGCCGGATGCCATACGGCGGAGCGACACGCCAGGGCGCTTGCAGGCTAGTATCCATGCCATGCAAACCGAGTGCGCTCGTTGGGGAGATGCCAAGAATCCAGAGAACTTTCCGCGATAAAACAATTGCTTTCGATGGGAACGACTTTATGGTGGTTTTATGCGCCCTGGTACGGCAGGGAGTAATTTGAAAAGGCGGTGAAACCATGTTCCGTAGCTCTCTTCTCTGTGTCTGCGCGCTTTTGCTCTGCGTCTCCTGTGCTGCCCGTTATCAGACCCAACTGGATTCTTTGAAGGGCAAACCCATTAGCGCAGTCCTTGCCCAATGGCCCTCGCCGACCTATCACCTCGGAAACCAGTATGTCTGGAAAACGGATGCCCTGGAACAGCGGGGAGGCTACTGGGAACGGCGGCCCGAGATGATGCGCGATTATTCCGGCCCCGCTTTCGGCCCCGGGCTGATGCTCTTCCCCCCGATGGAGTATGTGGAACCCTACTCTGTGCGGGTATGGTGTCATACCACACTGTACACCAATGAGGCTGGGGTGGTTGTGGATTCCCGGGTTGAGGGGAATAACTGCGGTAAGGCCCCCTGGTTCACCCTGGGGCAGAGTGGGCAATAGGCGTTTGGTGGCCCACCCATTTTACCCGCAAGGCGCACATCTGATTTTTATCCTCTGTTTTTCATCCTGCTGAAGAACGAAAACGTACCGGTAAGCGTTTTGTTGCCTTGAACCTGGGAGCAGAAAGGGAATTTCTTTAGACTTCACAAGCACTCTTTGGAGGGCTGCTCGCAAAGGAGATGTTAGGGACAACCTTTCCCGCACCTTGTGCAGGTATGCTGAGACTATGGTCCTGCTCCTCTCAAAAAAGAGGTCGCAGGCAGCCAGCCTCGGCAGCGCAGACAGCAATGTTTATGGGGAAATACGCTTCGCTGGCTTTCGGCTTTAAGGGGAGAATTGGCAAGGGGAAGCGGCCCGGTCGGGTCGCTTCCCCTTCTTGCTATCGGGAGGAAGAACGCGCGCCGCTATTTCTCAGGCAGCAGGGCTTCCAGGAGCCCCTCCCTGACCAGATAAGGCAGGGTGACATGGTATAATCCCTTGCCGTTTTTGTTGAAGTCGGCGCAAACCTCCATGGCCCCTGCGTTTCTGGCCCAACTGCGCTTGGCAACGCCGCCCATGACATCCCAGGTTATGGCTGAACGCAGGATGGCATCCACGCGCTGGGAGCCATCCAAAACCATGCCGAAGCCGCCGTTGATGGCGTTGCCGATGCCTACACCGCCGCCGTTATGCAGGGCCACCAGGCTCATGCCGCGCGCGGCGTTGCCCGCGTAGCACTGAATAGCCATGTCGGCGGTCATGTTGCTGCCGTCGCGGATATTGGCGGTTTCACGGAAGGGGCTGTCTGTTCCGGAGGTATCGTGGTGGTCCCGGCCGAGCATAACCGGCCCGATAATCCCTTTCCGAACCATGTCGTTGAAGCGCAGGGCAATGCTCAGCCGGCCGGCCGCGTCTTGGTAGAGGATACGGGCTTGGGTTCCGACTACCAGGCGATTCTGTTGGGCATCGCGGATCCAGACCCAGTTATCCCGATCCTGCGGGCGGCGGGTCGGATCGATGCAATCCATGGCTGCCGCATCCGTTTTGGCGAGATCTTCAGGGTTTCCGGAGAGGCAGACCCAGCGGAAAGGCCCATAGCCGTAGTCAAAGAGCAGCGGCCCCATAATGTCTTCCACGTAGGAGGGAAAGATAAAGCCGTCTTTATCATCTTCGCCGTTTTTAGAAATCTCCTTGACGCCGGTATCATAGACAGCCTTGAGAAAGGCGTTGCCGTAGTCGAAGAAGTAGGTGCCCTTATCTACCAGGCTTTTGATCAGCCGGAAATGCTTTTGCAACGTGGCATCGACCATCTGGGTAAAGGCGGCCCGGTCGTTCCTGAGCATCTCGGTGCGCTCCTCGAAGGTCAGGCCTTGCGGGCAGTAACCGCCATCATAGGCCACATGACAGGAGGTCTGGTCAGAAAGCAGATCGATATGGATATTATTATCAAGGCAGTACTGCAAAAGATCAACAATATTGCCGTGGTAGGCGATGGACATGGGTTCTTTTTTGGCCTGGGAATCCTTAGCCCAAGCAAAAACCTCAGCCAAATCGGCAGAGTATTTTTTTGTCCATCCCTGGTCCAGCCGGGTTTTGATGCGGCTGAAATCTACCTCGGCGATGACCCCGACTGCCCCGGCGATTTCAGCGGCCTTGGGCTGGGCTCCGCTCATGCCGCCAAGTCCGGAGGAGACAAAAAGATACCCCGCGAGATCTTGTTCCCCGGTAATGCCGAGATGAAGGCGTCCGGCGTTGAGAAGGGTGTTGAAGGTGCCGTGCACGATGCCTTGCGGGCCGATGTACATCCAGCCCCCGGCAGTCATCTGACCGTAGTTGGTAACGCCGAGTTGGGCGGCATGGTGCCAATCGTGCATGGTATCATAGAGGCCGACCATCAGGCCGTTGGTGATGATCACCCGCGGCGCTTCCGGGCGGGAGGCGAAAAGCCCCAGGGGGTGGCCCGATTCCACAACCAGGGTTTGGTCACGGGTCATGACTTCCAGATATTTCTTGATGAGCCGGTACTGCATCCAGTTTTGGCAGACTTGGCCGGTTTCACCGTAAGTCACCAACTCGTAAGGATACAGGGCCACCTCAAAATCGAGATTGTTGTCAATCATTACCTGGAAGGCTTTGCCCTCTATGCAATTCCCTTTGTACTCGTCAATGGGTTTCCCTTTGATCGGGCCTTCGGGGCGGAAACGGTACCCGTAGATGCGGCCTCTGGTCCGCAGTTCTTCCAGAAATTCCGGGGCGAGCGTTTCATGGTATTCTTCAGGAATATAGCGCAGAGCATTTTTCAAGGCGACGAGAGTCTGGGCGCGGTTGAGGGTATAGCCTCGGTCCGGCGCGCGACGGATGCCCGGTTGAAAGGGTTTGGGGGCGGGCAGGGGGCCGTCCAATTTGATTTCCATGGCCTGGGAAATGGTCTTGTTGTCAAGATTCACGGCAATCTCCTCTTTAAGGAAGATATGGTGCGCGGGAAACTTCGCGCATTCGGGAAATCCGGCGGGCTTTTCGGCGCTCCGGCGCGGTTCTGCTCCCCTTGCTGAAGCGTTTGAAAGCCCTCGCTTTTGAGAAATATTTTGGCATCCGGCACGGCGAAAAGGACCCTCCGCGACCCTTTATCTGACCAGGTAGGTAGCGAAAGCGGGCCGAGCGCGCCATGCCGGTGCGCCCCGGCATTCCTCAGGCGGAGAGGCTTTGCATAACGGCGGCATCCACCCCGCGAGCGATTTCTTCGACTTCAGCCATAATCCGCGCGGTTTCTTTACGCGTATCCTCAACAAAGGCCTGGTCGGCAATGCCGGGCAGGTTGATGAGGACATTGTACATGGCGGCCGCAGCGGCGGAGCGGGCCAGCATGGCGGCCGTGGCGGCATCGGTGACGGCGTTGGGGTTGCCGCAGGCGGCGGCTGTGGCGGCTATCCGGGCCATATCCAAGCACAGCTCCATGGTCCTCAAGGGCACCTGAGCAGTTTTCAGAGCCGCCGCGTCTACGGCCAGTTTGCGCACGGCCTTTTGTTCCTCGGTGTCTTTGGGAAGTTTGCGAGCGGCCATGTATTGGTTGAAAACTTCGGTATCCTTTTCCATCAGTTCAAGGAGTCGGGCCGTCAGCTCATCGCCTTTGGTCAGCACTTCCTGCATACTCTCCCAACAATCCTTGTACTTTTCCCGGCCGATGGTCAACCGGGCGACCATGGCGGAGAGCCCTGCGCCCAGGGCGCCGCAGAGGGCGGCAACACTGCCGCCGCCTGGTGCGGGGGCATCCGAAGCCAATTCGCCGATAAACTCTTTGACGGTTTTTTGTGAAAGCATCACACGTTCCTGTTATGCACTCCAGTGCGTTCTTTTTCGGTTTCCCGGTGTTGTTGCATGGCGGCCTTGGTCCCGCCGCAGGGTGGTTTGTTTCAGCCGTTTTTATCTCAGGAAAAGAGCTTACGAGGGCAAGCAGCTTCTCCGTCTCCGATCTACTGGCAGTACTGGCCGTTTTTCGCTACCAGAACGCCTCCCTTGTATACCCGGGTAACGCTCCGGCCGCCCGCGTGGTAGGGGATGGCGGCCGGAGTCCGGCCGTCCAGCACCAGAAAATCCGCGGCCTTGCCGGGCTCCAGACTGCCGACTTTGTCAGCCATGTTCACGGCATAGGCCGCGTTGAGCGTGCAGCCGACAAGGGCTTCCTCCGGGGTCATGCCCATGGCCAGTACAGCCAGGCCCATAACAAAGGCCATGTTTTCGCAGAAGCAGGAACCGGGGTTGCAATCTGTAGCCAGCGCAATGGGCACGCCCAACTGCTGCATCCGTTTTGCGTTGGCATAGGGCTTGCCCAAGCTATAGGCGGTGCCGGGCAGCAGCACGGCGATGGTGCCGGATTCCGCCATAGCGGCCAGGCCCTCCGGGCTGGCCGCCAACAGATGCTCAGCGGTGACGGCTTTCATCTCGGCGGCTAAAGCCGCCCCGCCCAGATCGTTGACCTCGTCGGCATGGATTTTCAGGGCAAGGCCCAACCTTTCCGCGGCTTCCATGATCTCTCTGCTCTGTTCAAGGCTGAAGACGCCTGTTTCGCAGAACACATCGCAGAAGGAGGCCAGATTTTCCCGGACCACAGCAGGCAGCATCTCCTTGATGATGGCTCGCACAAAGAGCTGAGGATTCTTCTTATGCTCCGCAGGTATTGCGTGGGCCCCCATGAAGGTGCTGACCACATCCAGCGGGCTTTCCCGGCGGACCCGGGCGATAACCCGCAGCATACGCAGTTCGGTTTCTGTATCCAGCCCGTAACCGCTTTTGATCTCCACGGTGGTTGTGCCCTGACACAGGGCATTCAGGGCGTTGCCCATGGTCATGCGGAAAAGGTGCTCATTGTCGCATTCCCGCACCGCCCGGACCGAGGAGAGAATGCCCCCGCCCTGGGCGAGAATCTCCAGATAGGTTTTGCCTGCCAGGCGCATCCGGAATTCTTCCTCCCGGCGGAGCGCGAAGCACATGTGGGTGTGTGGGTCCACAAACCCGGGAATGACGCAGGCTCCTTGCAAATTAACTTTCTTGGCCCGACGCCCTCCGGGAAGTGAGCTGATTTTTACCTCAGGTCCCAGGGCTTGAATACAGCCGTTTTCCACCAGGATGGCTGCGTGGTCATACTCCCGCACCAGCCCCTGTTCCCTGCCGGAAAGGGGCTTTCCCGGGTCCTCCGGGGTAACGATGCGGCAGTTGAGAAAAAGAGTGGTCATGCCCGCTCCATCATCATTTTCAGCAGCCTGAGCTCCAGAACCTGTTCGGGGTCAAAACCGTTACTTTGCAGATAATAGGAAGCGGAATCCAGCATTGCGGCGGCGGGCACCATACCATAAATTTCTGTTTCTACAACGTTGACGCCCCACCGTTTGGCTTCCATACGGGCCATTTCCAACACCCGATATATGGAGTTTTTCTCGTAATCGGTCAGATTCATGCTGACCTGCACCATCCCCTTATCTTCAAGGGAGAGGCCGATGCCCTTGACATGGCAGAAACCGCCTGAGGAAGCGCGCAGGTATTTAGCAATCTCTTTGGCAATGGCCACGTCGGTGGTGCCCAGGTTGATGTTGAAGGCTACCAGGAATTTTCTGGCCCCGACCACGGAAGCACCGGCCGTGGGATGCAGCCCGGGGCCGCCGACATCCGGATGCCGGGCAGGGTTGGTCTTGGCTTCCTCCTTAAGCACTTCATACTGGCCTTTGCGGATAACCTCCAATTTTTTGCGCTCAGGGTTCTTGGCGGCATCCTCGTAAAAGTAGACCGGGATGCCGGTTTCTTTGAAGTAGCGTTCTCCAAAGGCATGGGCCAAGGAGACGCATTCCTCCATGCTGATGCCGGAAATCGGGGTGAAGGGGATAACATCCACAGCCCCGATGCGGGGATGCGCGCCTTGGTGGGTGTTCAGATCGATGTGCTTGAGGGCGATTGTAGAGGCCTTGATCAAGGCGTTCTGCACTTCTTCAGGATGCCCGACCAGGGAGACGACCAAACGGTTGTGGTCTTCGTCGGCGCGGTAGTCAAAAAGATACACACCGGCTGTGTTTTTGAAAGGGGCGACGATTTCCTCGATGATTTCAGGCCTGCGGCCCTCACTGAAATTAGGAACGCATTCCACGAGCGGTCTTGCCATGTTACCTCCCCGTCCTAGGACGGCTTGTTATTTCGATATGCATCCACATTTTTGGGAACCATGCAATGAGAAGCTACGGCTCTTGAAGATTTCCAGGCAAAAAACGGTCCGGAAAGTTCTACTCCTTCATTGCGACACAGCTTCTTGAACCGGACAACAGCCCGGAGCGCCGCGGTCCGCGGCGGAATTTCACAACCATAATGTCGGGCGGCGTAGCCGGTTGGCAGTATCCCCAGAGGGTGGCTGCCTGCGCTCTCCTGACACGTTGCCTATGCCCTTCCCCCCGCTCGGGGTCAAGCGGCATCTCCATTCTTACGGGCAAAGCAAGCTCTGAAGCTGCCGCCGCGTTCCAGGAAGCGACTCCTTCCCGGAGCGCGGCGCGCAGACCGTGCAAGCTAACCTTCCCTTCCGGAAACTGCGCGGCAGAGGAACATGCCGGCGGCGCTTCAGATGCGCCACGCTCAGCGGAAACGCAAGGTTTGGCCGATGCCCGTTTTATCGGCCTTTTCGAGCATGGCCATGCCCAGGGCAATATCGGTAGTGGGCATGCCGCGATGCCAGAAGAGGATGGTCTCCTGGTCATTTTCTCGGCCCGGCTTTTTGCCGGCCACGATTTCGCCCATTTCACCCAGGGCGGTTTCCGGGGAAAGCTTGCCGCAATCCACATGGGCACGCATGGAGCCGTAGGGCAGCCCCTTACGGCACTGGCTCCAATCATCCACAACCATTTTATCCATGATGTCGGTCAGGGAAAGCTCCACTGCGCTCATGGTGCCGTAGGGCACAACAAAAGCGCTTTTTTTGATCCACCGGGTTTTGAGCAGCGGTTCGGGGGCGGGCAGGCGAGAAGCCTCCACCACGATATCGGCCCCGACAACACAATCTTCCCAGGTATCCACCACCTTGACGGGCTTGCCGAGATCTTTAGAGAGCTTTTCGCCAAAGGCATTACGGCTTTCGGGGCGGCGGGAGTGAACGCGGATTTCCTCAAAATCAAAGAGGTGGTCCAGCAGACGTACATTCCAATATGCCGTGCCGCGGGCTCCAATATGGGCGAGAATCTTGGAATTTTTACGGGCCAGATATTTAGCCCCCACGGCCGTGACTGCTCCAGTGCGCATATCGGTGATGGCGGATGCATCGATAACAGCCCTGGGGATGCCGTTTTCCGGGTCAAAAAGGTTGAGCAAGGCCAATTCAGAGGGCAAACCGAGCTGGTAGTTATTGACAAAGTCGCCGACGATTTTGACTCCGGCGATGTTCAGCGGCTTGATGTAGCCGCGCAGGATGTTGAAGTGCCCCTTGGAGGAATCCTCGGGCACCAGGTGCATTCTTGGTTCAATGACGGTCTCGCCGTTGCCTTGGGCCCGCAAAGATTCTTCTACGGCGGCGATGATTTCCGCATCGGTAAGCGCAAGCGCTTCAATATCCGGTCCGTTCAGATACCTGAGATAGAGTTCCTGGCTCATGGGAATGCTCCTTGCTGGTTATTCAGTTACTTGTTTTTGGGCGGCCTTCCGGATGGTTACTACCACAGTGAAGAGCGTCAGGGCGAGAATGACCGCGCTGATGGGCCTGGTGACAAAGATGGTTATATCCATCTTATGCACGGTCAAGGCGTCGCGCAGGTTTTTTTCAATAATCGGACCGAGCACCAACCCCAGAACCAACGGCGGCATAGGCAGCCCCAGGGTGCTCAAGTAATAGCCGGCAACGCCGAGAATGCCCATTAAGGCCACGGGAAATGCTGTATTGCTGTCGGCAAAGCAGCCGGTGGCCGCGAAGACGCCGATCAATGGCAAGAGCACGGGCATGGGAATCTTTAAAAAGAGCGGTAGAAAACGGCGCATGCCCAGACCGAAGGCCAGCAGCCAGACGTTGCTGAGCATGAGAATGCCGACGAGCAAAACAAAGAGATTGCCGTTTTCAATAATGAACAGCGGCCCCGGGGTGATGTTTTGGATGGTCAGGGCGCCGAGAAGCACGGCGGTAACGGTATCCCCGGGGATGCCCAGCGTCAGTAGGGGCACCAGCGCGCCGCCGGTGACAGCGTTGTTGGAAACCTCAGAGGCAATAATACCCCGAGGCGCGCCTTGCCCCAGAGGCGGTTCCTCCGGGTCTTCCCGCCGCGACATTTCGCTGTAGCTCACCCAGGAAGCGATAGTCGGTCCGGTGCCGGGCAGGATGCCGATTCCCATGCCGATAAGGCCGGCTTTAAGGGCCCCCCATTTATGCCGCAGAAAACTGCGAAGGGCTTCGGCAATACTGGCGCGTTCCTGTGGCGGCAGCTCCCGAACTTCTGCCGTGGAGCCCTGGTTGAGCATCTCGGCAATGGCAAAAAAGGCGATAAGCGCCGGGATCAAGGGCACGCCGGTGAGCAGTTGGGGCAGGTCAAATGTGAGCCGAATGACGCCGTCAACGGGATCAATCCCCACGCAGCCGAGGATCATGCCCAAGGTGGCCGCCACGCAGCCGCGCAGAATGGAACCGCCGGAGATGGCCGCTACACAGACCAGCCCGAAGATGCCAAAACTGGCGTATTCCACGGCGGTAAACATCAGGGCCATGGAGGAAAGAGCCGGAGCCAGAAACAGCAAAACCGCTCCCGAGAGGATGCCCCCGACGAACGAGCCCAGCACGGCCAATACAAAGGCCATATCTGCCCTGCCCTTGCGGGCCATGGGGTAGCCATCCATAGTGGTGGCCGCGTTGCCCGGAGCTCCGGGGGTATTCACCAGAATAGCCGGGATTGAACCCGCGAAGTAGCCGCCGCAATAAATACCGAGCAAAAGACTCATAGATTGATCAAAGCTAACCCCAAAGGTCAAGGGCGTAGCAATGGCAACGCCCGCGGTAGCCGTAAGGCCCGGCGCGGCGCCAAAAATGAAGCCAATCATAACGCCCGCGGCGGACCAGAGCAGAACTTTCGCGCTGGCCAGGCCTGAAAGCCCGGCAAGAACATCCTGGAGTGAGGCAAATTCCATATGCTACCTCTTCAGAAAAGCGTGGGCAGAAGCACCAGGAAACCGTACCGGAAGATTCCGTACATGACGGCCGTGGCCAGAACCGGAACTGTCAGAAAGAGCGTACGGCTGCGGCAGCCGAGAACTCCCATGACCAGAGCGATGTACATAACGGTGTTGAGGCGGTAGTCGCCGTAGCCGAAGGCACAGGTGTAGAGCAGCGTCAGGCCGACAACGGCAAGGTTTCTGCTCTGAAAAACCTTTGCGGCCACCGGGGGCAGCGGGCGGCCCTTGCCCTGGATCAACAGGCCGATGCCGAGAAGACTGAGCGCCACTGCTAAAAGTTGAGGGAAAAAATCAGGCGACAGAGTTCGAGTATCGGGCAGAGTGTCGATGCCCCGGCAGAGCAAAAAAATAACTATGCCTGCGCCCAGGGTGATGCCCCCGAGGAGTCTGTTGGAGTCGTTCATAAAAATTCCTCGTATCCGCAGGAGAGTGGCAAACCTTCCATAGCCGCCTGCTCGGCAATACGGCAGACAACGCCGGGCGGATTCCGGACCGCCCGGCGGGCACGTGCCGTAAAGAGCCGGAAAGGCTTCCCCGGCTTTTCATGCGGCATCCGCGCGCATCACTTGATCAGGCCGAGATCCTTAAGAATAACGGCGTTTTGTTCAATATTACTTTCGATGAGTTTGGCGAACTCAGGCCCGGGAAGATAGCTATCTGTATACCGCAATGTAGTATACAGCGCCTTGGTCTCCGGCTGGGCGGCGGCATCCCGAACCGCATCGGCCAAAATAGCGATGCGGTCGGCGGGCACTTCCTTGCGCACGACCAGGCCAAACCAGAGCTGGTCAGGCGTCGTATAGCCGAGTTCTTTAAAGGTTGGCGTATCGGGGAGGTAGGGAACCCGCTCCTCAGAGCCGACCGCCAGCACCCGCAGCTTGCCGGCCTTGGCCAGCGGCTCGAACACGGGAGCGCCGACACAAACGAAATCCACTTCGCCGGTCATGGCCTTTGTGGCGGCATCGGACCCGCTTTTACCGGCGATGTGCACAAACGTAAGTCCGTTTTCTTTAGCAAAGGCGGTCATGGAAATGCGCTGTTTGGTGCTGGCCCCCGGGGTGGAGAAGGAAAGTTCTTTGCTTTTGCCGGCTTCCGCCAGATCGGCCATGGTTTTGTAAGGGCTGTTTTCCCCCACGGCCACAGCGATGGGCATAGATACAAGTTCGGCCAAAGGGATAAAGTCGGAAGGCATGAACCCCGAGTTGCTGATCAGCGGACCGGCGGTTATCGCGCCTGCTGAGACGATGACCAGCGTGTAGCCATCCGGAGCGGCCTTTTTGCCTTCGGCAATGCCAAGCGCGCCGCCGCCGCCCGCGATATTCTGGACCACCACGGAAACACCGAGCACTGTGCGCATGCGTTCAGCAAGCACCCGGGCGGTGTTGTCTATGGCGTCGCCTGCCCCAAAGGGACAGATGATCCGAATGGGGTTTTCGGGGAATTTGGCCGCCCGGGCTATAGCGGGCAGCGTGAAGAGCAAGCAGGCAAGCACGGTAAGATACACGATTCGTTTCATGGAACCTCCTTTACGATCCAAAACTTCCCCTGCCGGAGAAACCAACGTCTTTTCGCCTTACAATGATTCGTTATCGCTTTATTAGGGGCTGCGCACGCGAGTGCTTCACGGCCTGCCGGGGGTCTCGCAGGCAAAAGAACACCCCACACACACGCTATGCAACAAAAGAACAGGCGGCACCACCGCTACAATGGGTTTTGCAGCCTCTTCCTCAGGGCGCAGTCACGGATGAGGGATAACGGGCGCATCGCCGCCGAGACATTCATAATCAGCGGGGCGGGGCCGGATAAACCCGGAGACGCATAGCGTTTCCAGAACATCCGCAAAGGTTGTGGCCGCGGCGGCAGACTGAAAGGCATCAGCGATATCATTACAGAGCGCATCATCCACATCCGGCGAAGCCGCCAAAAAGGGTATGGGATAAGGCCGGGTGGAGGCGATGACCCGCGTGCCGGCCAATTTTTCAGGAGCATTTTTCTCCAGCAGGGAGCGGTAATAGCCATCCAGGGGAACGATATCGGCCTCTCGTTGTTTCAGGGCTTCGAGGCAGGCCGGGGGGGTATGCAGCGGGCCGCGCAGGCTGAACACGGAGGTTGCCGGAAGGCCGAAGACATCGGCTATATATTCAAAGGGGGCAATACAGCCTGAATGGGAATGCTCAACCGTCCAGCCCAGGCGGAGGCCGGCGGCTTCCTGCAGAGTACGGCAGGTTTCATCTTCTCGGACCAGCAAATCCGTATGGTACAATGGGGAAGCATGGTAGCCCGGCCCGGAACGCAAGGGGGCGGCCAGGGGCTTATGGCGCATGCCCTCCAGGGCGTAGGCCCGGCCGCAAATAAAAACCAAAGCAAGACGCGGTCGGCGCCACAGGGCAGCGATATCAGCGGGAAAACGGTAAGGAATAATATCCAGGGCGATGCCCGCGAGACGGGCTGTTTCCTCGAGCAGCGCCGTCCACCCGGCCTCCGTTTGGGGCGTGGCGTTGTACATGCGGGTACAGGCGGTAAAGCAGTGGTTGGACATGGCCGTATTCTCGCAGTGGAAGGAAACGGGTCCGGGGGTGCGCTCGACAGCAGAAAGATCGAATTGAAAGCGAACTGTCTGACGAGGCATACTCAAAAGTATTTTTTCCTATTAAACGTTTTCATCAATACACAAAAAATATCGATTGTCAAAAAAAATATAAATAGATAATATTAATAAGCACATCGAAAACTTTTACTTGGGAGCGGCACATGCTGGAGAGGCTGGGAGGCGACTTCCTGCAGTGGCTCAGAGGCTTTTACTATGTTATGACCCTCGGCAGTATTTCCGCTGCGGCTCAGCATATGGGGCTCAGGCAACCCACGGTCAGCCACCAGATTCAGATGCTGGAGGGGGAGCTTGGGGTTCAGCTTTTCCAGCGGGCACCCAGGCGGATGATCCCCACGCGTGAAGGGGTGGCTCTGTATGAGCGGGCTATCGGCGTTTTCGAGCAAATCCGCGGGATCAAAACCGAGATCGGGCGGGAACAGGAAGGCCGCGTCAAAGGGGAGATTTGCTTGGTGACCACCCATTCGGTGGCCAGCAACTACCTGCCTCCGCTGATCCAAGGCTTCAGCGAGGCCAACCCGGAGACCTTTTTTACCATTACCGGAGCCACAGAGGCCTCGTTTATTATTAATAAGGTGGTGAGCTCCAGCATTGAAATGGGCATTGTCCTTGGCCAAGGGTTCCCGCCTTCTATCTGCGCGCAACCGTTGTTTTCCTCCCCTTTGGCTTTGATTGTGGGGAAAAAACAGGCTAAGGCCAAGGGCTGGATCTTCAGCCGCGACAGCAACGGCAATTTGGAACGGCTGGATGAGCTTTCCGGCGTGCCCTATGTGGGCTTTGCTCCGGATGCCGGGCTGACCCACTATCTGCACAATCTTCTGGCCAGCCACAATGTGGAGATCGTGAGCACGGTGACGGTTAACACCTCAACCCTGGTTGTTCGCTATGTGGAGCAGGGGTTTGGGGTCAGCATCATTGATAGTTTTACCGCCCTGGCTGCTCCGGAAGGCTGTTTTGATATTTATCCGCTGCGTTCGGTGTTCCATGCTCGACCATACCATCTGATAACCAGGGAAAAAAGCTATCTCTCCCCCCAGGCTCTGGCTTTTATCCAGTACCTGCGGAGAGAAAACAACCAGATTCCGGGAACCTTGCCCGCCGGAGGCGGAGGAGCAGCCACGCGGCCGGGGCCGGCTAGGGCTTCAAGGCCCTAAAGTCTGCTATGGTTTTGAAGCCGCCAGCCAGAAAGGGGACTAGCCCGGTTTCCGCGCGAGGTACATGAGGTTCTATGAAGAGTGGCGGTTTTCCGCGCGGGAGCAGATGCCCCGGCCCGCAACGCGGAATCCTGAGCGGCTCGTTGCCGTTTCCCCACGCGGCCGGGCTCCGGCAGCGCGTTTATTATGCCAAAGAGAACGGAGGCGGTCATGCGCATTACTCTTCTTGGAGCGGGAGCCATGGGCTGCCTTTTCGGCGGCCTGCTAGCAGAACAAGGGAATTCCGTTACTCTGGTGGATTCGTGCCCAGAGCGTCTCAAGGCCGTTGCCGACCAGGGATTGCTCCTGGAAGAGCAGGGCCGGGAGCGTCGAATTCGCGGGCTGCTGACGGCCGCCCCCCCACACGGCGCTGAAGACGCGGAGCTATTGGTAGTCTTTGTTAAGTCTTCGGATACGTTCGGGGCTGTTTCAAGCCTTCGGATTCCTCCGAACACTGTTGTCCTGACGCTGCAAAACGGTTTGGGCAACATCGAGGCCATACGGCGGGCCGGAATCTCCCGCCTGGCGGCGGGGGTTACCGGCAACGGGGCCTCGTATTTCGCCCCGGGCGCTGTTCGCTTCGCCGGCAGAGGGGAAACCGTTATCGGTTGGGCAGCCCCGGATCAAGAGGCTCTGTCGCAGGCAGGGCAGCCCGAGAGTATGCCCCTCTCCGCTCCAGGCCTTGAGGATATCCGCGTAGCCTTTGAAAGGGCAGGGCTTCCCACCCGGATTGTCAGTGATATCAAGGGGCCGATATGGACAAAGCTTCTGGTCAATGCGGGCATCAATGCGGCCACGGCGTTATGCCTGGCGCCTAACGGCGTTATGGCGGAGCATCCCGAGGCTGCGGCCCTTTTGCGCGCGGTGGTGGAAGAGGGTTGGCAGATTGCCCGTGCTCTTGGCGTCAGCTTGGATACTGCCGATCCCGTGGCCCACGCTGTGGCGATCGCCCGGGCCACAGCTTCCAATCGTTCTTCTATGCTCCAAGATATTCTGGCCGGGCGGAGTACGGAAATTAACGTCATCAACGGCGCTCTTGCCGCCTGTGCGGCTGAACTCGGCATGGTCGCTCCGGTCAATGAGACATTGGCCAGATTGGTTCGGATACGGGAAGAGGCCGGCATGGTCCTGCCGGCACAGTGCGGAACCCTATAAATCCGTTCAGCGGGAACGGTAGAGGAGGAAAAGGCATGGTTTATGAAGTAGAGGATAGGGTACAGAAATGTATTGAGGCGCTGTTGGCGGATGAAAAGATCCAAAAGGCCATGGAATTCCTGGTGCAGGATCAAGCTGCCCGCACCGAAGAGAACAAGGAGATCGCCCTGGTTCAGGGTGAAACCGGCAAGGAGGCCATGGGCCGTGCCCCCTTGTTCAAGCGGAAACTGGAACAGTATGGCGCTCAAGATTGCGCCGTTGACGGCATCGGCAATGCATACGGCTATAGTTACGGCACGCGAAAGGATACCAGGCCGTTGATTATGCTGGAAAGCCACCTGGATACCGTGTTTACGGAAGATACCCCGCTGGCCATTGTTGAAAAAGACGGCAAAATTTTCTGTCCCGGCATCGGGGATAACGCCTCGGCCCAGGCCCAGACCTTGAGCATTATGCGGGCCCTCAGGCACGCCGGGATTGTTCCGGTGGGCACCATCATGCCCATGGGAGCGGCCCGCGAGGAGGGCCATGGCAACTTTGACGGCATGCGTTTCTTTCTCAAGGGCCGCAACGACATTGACGCGGCGGTTATCGTTGATGGCGGCGGAACCGAAAATCTCGGCTGGGGCGGCATCGGCATCAAGCGGTATGAATTCATCTTTACCGGGCCCAAAGGCCATAGCTGGCACCGAGCCGGTTCTCCCAGCACTATCCATGCCATGGGCCGGACCGTGGCCAAAATCGCCGAGATTCCGATGATTCCCGATCCTCGGACCACTATCAACGTAGGCATCGTTTCGGGTGGTTCCACCGTCGGGGCCATTGCCGGAGAGTGCCGCATTCAGGTTGACATGCGCTCCGCCAGCGCGAAACATTTGGCTGACCTTGAAGCCAAAGTCCTCAAAGCTGTGGCAGACGGCGTTGCCGGAGAAAACGACTTCAAAAAAGACCAGCCTGACAAGGTTAGCGTGGCTACGCGCTGTTTCGGCGATATGCCCGCGGGAGAGGGGCTGGCCGACCATGAAGCCGTTCAGGCGGCCCATTACCTGACCGTCAAACTCGGCAAAAAGCCCAATATGGAGGGCGGCACCTGCACCAACGGCAATATTACCGTGGATAAAGGCATACCCACCATTATCATGGGGCACGGCGGCTTCAACGGCGAGAACCATTCTCTGAATGAATGGTACGAACCACGGGATAACTATATTGCAGCCCAGCGGGCCATGCTTACGGTCCTTGCCCTGACCGGAGTTGACGGCCTGAGCGAACCCTTGGCGACGCCCCGGCGATAAGAAATCCTAAACCGGAACAAACGAGCGCCCGGGGCTCCAGCCGCGGGCGCTCGGCAATGCTTTTTCCACCTCTGGGCGCGCGGGGTATCTCCCATACCGTTCTGCTGCGTAGCCGTCTTTTTTTCTGTGCAGCCTCAGCCGGGAAAACCGATACCGGCTTTTCTTCAGGAGGCCTTTGTCTCTTTTTTCGCCTTGCCGGGCAGAGCATGCGGCTGCGCGCTGGATTCCCTTACGGAGAAGCTGATTCCGCAGAGGAGCCCGGCGTATCCTTCCAGCCGCGGCAAAAGGCCAGGAAACGGCGGAGCGGAGTAGAGAGGTATTTGCGCGAATGATAGCATAGCGTAAAAGTTCTGGGAAACGTCTGTTCCAGACTGATGACCTTAATCTTATTGCGGGCCAGAAGTTCTGTGGCGCTGAGTCTGGAAGCGAACGTGATACCTAACCCCTGGGCCACGGCTTCGGTAATGGCCGCCGGAGAATTGAGGGTCATGGCAATGGTATGCTGCCCCAAGTGGGGGGCTAGGGTATGGGCGAAAAATTCCCGACTGCCTGAATCCTGTTCGCGCAGAATCCAGGGCTCCCCGGCCAGCGAGGAGAAGGGGAGAGGCGTACGCGTGGGCAGAGGGTGGCTATGCGGGGCCAGGACCACCATTTCATCCGCAATCCAGGGCTCAAAAATCAGCTCCGGGTGGCGTTCCTCTCCTTCGATCAAAGCGATATCCAGGGCAAAGGATGCGATCATGCGCAGCAGGGCGCGGGTGTTGGCGATGCGGACTGCCGGCAGCCAGCCTTCCCGGCGCTTAAAGGCGGCGTAGACCCTGGGCATGAGGTAGTTGCCGATGGTCTTGCTGCATCCGGTCAGCAGGAGATGGTCATCAGGGTCAACGCTGCCTTGGGGCCTGAAGCTCCGTTCAATATCAACAGCTCGCTCCACCAGTTCATCCGCCAGCGGCAGGAGCCTCCGGCCTTCGTGGTTAAGGCTCAGACGCGGATGGGCCCGGTCAAAGAGCTGAACTCCCAGCCGCCGCTCCAGCTCCTGCAAAGCCTGGGATACCGCTCCCTTCGTCATGAACAGCTTTTCCGAGGCCCGAGAAAGATTTTCATGCCGTGCCAACACAGTAAAAACCTGGAGCTGCTTTAAGGTGATATTCATTGTTTAGTTTTCCTTAACAACCCGTTAATTTTATTTCGATATACTGGATATAATTCCTATGGCAAGTTGCCCCGATGCATCAAAAAGAAGAGGTTTATTGCCATGGTTCGCGCTGCAATTACTGAAGCTTCCCGAATTCCTACGCCCTTGGGCGGTCTGGCCCTGGGCATCGCCAGCCTGGGCTGGTGTCTTGAAAACGTCTTTCCCCTTGGCGGCCTGGGACAACTGGCTGGAGCAGCCGCTGCCGCTATTTTGCTGTTGTTGCTGGTTGCCAAGTTTATTCTGCATCCTTCGCGTCTGGGTGAAGATCTGGCCCATCCTGTGGCCGGCAGCGTTTTGCCCACCTTTGCTATGGCGGCAATGGTCATATCCAGGTGCGTCGGGCTGGGGCTGCCCGAGGTTGGCCGGATTATCTGGCTCATTGCTGTTGGCCTGCATCTGACGCTGCTTGCGGCCTTTATCGGCCGTCGTTTGTTGGACCCCCAGTTCAAGCAGATGGTGCCAAGCTGGTTTATCCCGCCCGTAGGTATTGTTACTGCCGCACTGACTGTTCCCGACGGAATGAGCGGAGACAGCTTCCATGCTTTGGCTTACGGCCTGATGACCTTTGGGGTGCTGAGTTATTTTCTGTTGCTGCCCCCCATGGTGTACCGGATGATTTTCCACCACCACGAGATCGTGGATGCGGCCAAGCCGACCATCGCTATTCTGGCGGCCCCGGCGAGCCTTTCGCTGGCGGGGTACCTCAGCGTGGAGTCGGACCCCTCGGTTGTCCTTTGCGCCGCGCTCCTGGGCATCGCCCTGTTGATGACCGCGGTTATTTACCTGACGCTTGTTCGTCTGCTGCGGTTGCCCTTTAGCCCAGCCTACGCCTCTTTCACCTTTCCGCTGGTCATCGGAGCGACTGCGTTATTTAAAGCGAGCGAGTTTTTTGCCGCCTTCCCGGGCCACGAAGAGTTTGCCGGGATCGTGCGCCTGCTGGCGGCGGGAGAACTGACTGTAGCCATACTGGTGGTAGGCTTTGTCTGCGCGCTGTATCTCAGAAGTGGTATCTGCGCGCTATCCATTTCGGAAAGAGCCTCCGAAAGAAAGAGCAACGTTCTGGTCAAATTGTAGATATCTTTACGCCGGGCCGATTCCGGTCAGCCCGGCTGCCCCTCTCGGTTGCGGCAGGTGTGGCCTTGGAGGGGGCTGGCTCCGGTTCCGGGATGTCTCCAGCCGGACCGGGGCCGGCAGTATTTTTAAAAATATTTTTTGTCCGGTCCGCAGGTGCAGGACCATGCCGCCCCCCTTCTGCGGCATACGAAGGCTTTGGGGATCAACCCCGGTCCGGAATCGCCCGGTCCGGGGCTTTTTTGCGGGAGAAAATCGCCTGAGTACCCTACCCAGGGGGAATAGCCGGAAAAGTGCTTATAGCTGGCATACCAATTTGACGAAAGGATAAAATTTTTTTATTTCTCATCGCGCGCATTTTTTCCTAGTACGCATGGAGAAGAGAGCTAGGAAGCGACTGTTTTGTCTATATTTTTTAACCGTTTTACAAGGAGACTTTGCTGTGGATACCATGATCCTGGCACAAATTCTGATGGGCGCTACCCTGATTTTGATGGTTACAGGCCTCACTCCCCTGTACACCACAGCTATTTTGGGGTCCGCCATAGCAGGCATCGTGGCCGGGTTTCCTCTGGCCGGAAGCGCTGAGATCACTATCGCCAAACTGATTAACAGCGGTTTGAACCCCGTTATTGCCGATATGACCGGTGTGCTGCTGTTTATCGGGGTTATGTCGTCCGCGGGCTTTTTGGACGTGATCATCAAAACTATTATTCGCGTAGGTCGTAAAATGGGCGGCGGCCCGGGCGTAGCCACCGCGGGCGGCATTGCCGGCGGCATCATCGGCGCCTTGACCGGTTTCACCCAACCCGCCATTACCGGCGTTATTACCGGCCCGGCTGCTATCAAGCTGGGGGTTGATCCGAGTAAGGCCGCGGGCATCACTGCCCACGCCGGCCACTTCGGGAACTTCGCCGGTTTCACCCACCCCACTCAGGTTGCTCTGATTGCCGCGGCGGGTATCGGCTTCGGGGCCATCAACGTTGCCGGGGCCATTGTCGCCCTGACCATTTTTGCCGTCAGCTTTATCCGCTTGCAGCGGCAGATGAAGGCCAGCGGCTCGATTATGACGCCGGAACAGATGGAAGCTGCCGCTGCTGAATACGAGCGCAGCGATAGGGGAATTTCCGCGCCTGTGGCCTTTGCTCCGTTTCTCGTGCTCTTTGTCGGCTTTATTGCCGGTTTCCCCATCTTCCTGGTTGGTCTGATCGCCGGCCTTGTCACCATCGGCTTGGCCAAGCTCAATCCCAAACAGGGTGAAGCCGCTATGTTGGAAGGCGTCAACAAAATCGCTACGCCTATTGTTGCCACTATCGGCTTTTTGTTCATGTCCGCCATGATCGGCAAGGTTGGGCTTACCGGTCTTATCGGCAAGGCCATGGCGCCGCTGCTCGATGTTTCCCCGCTGTTGGTCATGTGGATCGTGGCCGCCCTTACCGGCCTGCTGACCCAGTCTTACGGTGCTTCCAGCGCTGTTATCCTGCCTATTTTCCAAGTGGTGGTGCAGGCCGGCGCTGATCCTCTGGCTGCGGTTATTGCTGCGGGCGGTGGCGCTTCGACCATGCAGTATTTCCTGACCGGCGGCCCGGTAGCTGCTCTGGCTACGGTTATCCCGGTCATTCCCGGTTCTGATCTGCGTCAGGCCAATAGGTTCCAGCGCCCCTCCATTCTCTGTGGAACGTTTATGGCCCTTGTGTTGTGCATGATCGTGGGCTCGTTCTCGTAATATAAGATGTAACAACCAATCCCTAACGAGTGCTGTGGGAAGATGGATTCGGGCCGTTCCGGTCCTTGCTCTGCGGGGCACAGGAACAATGTTCTTGTGTCCCCTTCCGCTCTCTTGCGGAGGGGGGCCGGCGCGGTCCGGGCAACGCCCCGGCTGCCTGGGGCATAAAAAAAGAAGTGTGGCCCGCACAAATTCTTGTAGTGGGCTCGTTTTGTGTTCCCGAGGCCGCTGAGGAAGTTTCTTTTGTCGGCAGTCCCTAAAGGCTCAGGCGGCAAGCCGTGCCGCCGCCAGTGTGCTGGAGCGCGTTTCTGCACTGCCCGGCTTCGCGGGGCTCCATCAATTAGAGGCGCGTAAGGCGTGCCCGGCTTTTTCCCCGAGTACGGGGTGTTCATTCGGAGAACTACCATGCGTATCCGTTTCAGCGAACAGAAAAAAGGCGTTATCGCTGTTGCCGGTCATGCCGGAAGCGGCCATTGCCATAGTCATAAGCAGTATTTGCAAGAAGATTCCGGCGGCTTGGCCACTGTTTTAGCCCTGTTTCAGGAGGCTACGGGCCTTTCTCTCACTATCAAGGAAATTCGGGTTTCTCCAGGGATACAAGGGACTATCACTGTGGAAACCGTATCGGGCGGCATTGGTTTCTGCGCGCCACGGCGCGGGGTGACAGTGCATGAAGCGCGTCTGGCCAAAAATCTTGAGGGACGTGACGCCATCCGTACCCAAACCTTGGTTATGGAGGCCTTTGGCCGTTTTTACGGCCAAGGAATCCACGAAACGCCGGTGGCGCTGCAAACTGCCATAGCCAATGCGGCTGTTGATAGCTTCATAAAGAATTATCCGGGTCAGTTCATTCATGCTACTGAGGATATCGACCATTGCTGCGGCAAGATCGCGGGCGCGATTTTTGATTTTGGCGATATTCCCGTGGCGGTGCTGGCAACGGTTAACGCGACGCCCGACGGAACCGGTCCGGTGGAGGATATGGAAGGCAACGCCGCCATCGGGGCCAAGAAAAGGGTTATGGAAGCCCTGGGGATGTGCGCTGTGCCGACCATCGAGGTGGAAGGCAAGGTGTATTCGCCGGCCTATTCCGATACGGCTGAAGCCCCCTATTTTATGATCCGTGCGGATAGAGAGGATGATAACCCGGTTGTGGCCGAAGCCCTTGTAGCGGGTGGGAAAAAGATCGGCTGCCCGGTTGTTTTCCGTGATGACGTCATGAAACGCGTTGCCGGAGGCCTGGAAGATGGCGTCAAAGCCCTTGGAGACGCCATTATTGCTGCCGGCCGGGAGCTCAAGGAGGCGCGGTATTCTCAGCACAAGATTGCGGCTCTTGCCAAGCTGGCTCGGCTGATCAGCGAAGACGGCGCCGGCATAAGCTTTATGTCCGACAGGCTCCATGAAGTTATTGGCGGAACGGGCATCATGCCGGGCATGGGCGCAGTCATGAACTACATTGTGCCGAAATCATATCGTGATGCTTACATCTTTCCCTTTCTCACGGAAGACGACATTATGCGGTATACGGCTCTGGTCAAGGCCGGCGTTGTTGCATTGAACGCTGTTTTGCCGCAAGCCGTAGAACATTTACACCGCTACGCCTACCAAGGCGATATCGAGACCATGGTTCTGTTTCCCCCCAAGTAAAGGAGTATGTGTCATGAACGGAAAAGTTGTTGTGTTTACTACCGGCGGCACCATCGCCATGCGCTATGATCCTGAGATCGGCGGTGCTGTGCCGGCCGTCAGCGGGCCTGAGCTGATTGAAGCCGTGCCGCCGCTCGCCGATGTTTGCCCTGTGGAAGTGAGGGAGTTCAGCAACATCCCCAGCCCGCACATGACGCCGAAACGCATGTTTGATCTGGCCAAACAAGTGGAAAAGGCCCTTGAGGAACCGGATACGCTCGGGGCGGTCATTACCCACGGCACGGATACTCTGGAAGAAACGGCCTATTTCCTCGATCTTTGCATCAAGAGCGATAAACCCGTTTGTTTGACCGCCGCTATGCGCAGCGCGGCGGAAATCAGCCCGGACGGGCCGAAGAATATCCTATGCGCCGTCCGTTGCGCGGCCTGCCCGGAGGCTCGCGGCAAAGGTGCGTTTGTGGTCATGAATGAGGAAATCCACGCGGCGCGCGAGGTGACCAAAACCCACTCCGCCAACCCCAAAACATTTGCTTCTCCCTTCTGGGGGCCGGTGGGCTATGTGGATGCGGACCGGATTATTTTCCGGCGTGACTCCATCGAGCCGCAGAAAATCCACCCCGAAAGCATTGTCGATGACGTGCACCTTATCAAACTGGTGGCCGGCGCCGACGATTTCCTGTTCAACTATCTTGTGGATAAAAAAGTAAAAGGCATCGTGGTGGAAGGCTTCGGACGCGGCAATGTCTCCCCCGGCGCCTTTTCCGGTATGAAGCGCGCTGTTGAGAACGGCATTCCCGTCGTGCTCACTACCCGTTGCCTCGGCGGCCGGGTTTTGGATGTCTACGGCTATGAGGGCGGCGTTATTCGTCAGAAGGAAGCGGGCATCATTCTTGGCGGCGAAATCAACGGACAAAAGGCGCGGATCAAGCTTATCCTTGCCCTGGGCATGACTCAGGATCGGGAAAAGCTTGCCGAGTACTTTGACAGGCCGTAACGCCCTTTGCTTTGCCGGGGGGGCTTCCCCCATGCTCTTGCTCTTTTTAGCGAAGACGGCCGGAGCGCTCTTAAACCCCAATGCTGCGGGCGCCCTCATTCTCCGGGGGCACCCGCAGTTGTTACCGAAGCCTGTTGTGGCAAGGGCCGCTCCGCAGGCCCGGGGTGGCGCCCTCCCGGGCCTGCGGGAGCATGTCTCCACCAACTCCGGCGTTAAGGAAGGCCTCATCTCCCCGGAGCCTCTCCAGCCTTTGGGAATGCCCCGGCTCCCCCGAGCAGGGGGGGCCGTTGCCGGAGGCTGCCCCGGTCACTTGCCGGCAAAGCCCGGCGAGCAGCTCGCAGCTTCCCCGCTCCCTGATCGGCCGGAATTCTCGGGCCACAGGGTTCGAGGCTCGGCCCATCTGCAAAGGCTGTATCCTGCCTTCCGCGATTTTTCCTCAACCTTTTTTTATTCTGCAGGCAACACACCGGACAGTAGGAACGCTCAGCTCTCTTCTTGGGGCGTGCTTATGGCTTCCCCGTTTGAAAAAAGCATACCTGTGTTCTCTGCCAGATAATGCGTTGAGGAGGGAATCAGATGAAATACGATTGTATGTGAAAAGTTACTCTTGCAGAAAAAAAGAGAATAGGGATTGAGCGAAGGCTGAAAGTGATCTATGAAAACGGAACCGTATTATTGAAACCATGCCCCGATTCTTTTTCTCGGCATGGAGCGGCTTCGGAACCGGCCGGAACAGGGCGCGCCCGCTCCGGCTCCTACGCTAAGGCTGCTTGACGGCAGACCGGCTAAAGGTGATCTCATGAAAAGACTGGCGATTCAACGAAGCTGGTGCAAGGGCTGCTCTATTTGCGTGGCCTTTTGCCCCAAGGATGTCCTGGCGCTTGACAGCGAGGACAAGGTGTATGTGAAAAATCCGGAGGCCTGCATTTTTTGCAGAATGTGCGAATTGCGTTGTCCGGATATGGCCATTGAGGTCAGGGAGGATGGGGAGGAAACGGCTTCCTGTTCTACCCCTGCCGACAACGCGCGGCCCGGAGCCTAGGAGGAAAGTATGAGCAATGATATTCGTTTCGTCCAAGGCAATGTCGCCTGCGCGGAAGGGGCGCTTTACGCGGGCCTGGATTTTTTCGCGGGCTATCCCATCACTCCCTCCACCGAGGTAGCCGAACATCTGGCCGAAGAGCTGCCCAAGCGCGGCGGCAAGTTTATCCAGATGGAAGATGAAATTGCCTCCATGTGCGCCGTTATCGGCGCCTCGCTTGCCGGCTCCAAATCATTGACCGCTACCTCCGGGCCGGGGTTTTCCCTGATGCAGGAGGCCCTCGGCTATGCTTGCATCGCCGAGGCCCCTTGCGTGGTCTGCTCTGTCATGCGCGGCGGGCCTTCTACGGGGCTGCCTACCAAAGTTTCTCAGGGCGATGTAAACCAGGCCCGCTGGGGTACCCATGGCGACCATGCCATTATTGCCTTGACCGCTTCCTCGGTACAGGATGTTTTCAGCGTCACCGTGGAGGCCTTTACGCTGGCTGAAACCTACCGCACTCCGGTGATTCTGCTCTTTGACGAGGTTATCGGGCACATGCGTGAAAAACTGGTTGTGCCCCCGGCGGGAGAACTTGCGGTAGCTCCGCGCCTGTATACGGAGGTTCCCGCCGGTCAGGCCTTCCACCCCTATCTGCCCCGTGAGGACGGGCGTTTGCCCATGGCTGACTTTGGCAGCCACCACCGCCACCATGTCACCGGGCTGTTCCACGATATCTGGGGCTTTCCCACGGAAAAGCCCGAGGCCGTGGCAAAGCTGCTGCACCGCCTGGTGGATAAGATTGAAAGCCACAGCCAGGAGATAGCCCGCTGGAAGGAATACTTTCTTGAAGACGCCCGGACTCTGCTTATTTCCTACGGCTCTTCCGCGCGCACGGCCCGGCATCAGGTTGAGATCATGCGGGCCAGGGGAGAAAAGATCGGGCTTCTTGAACTGCAAACCATCTGGCCGTTCCCGGCGGAACTGGTGCGGGAACACGCCGCGCGCTGTAAAAACGTCTACGTGGTGGAAATGAACATGGGACAGCTCTTCTCCACCGTAAAACGCACGGTGGAGAAGCCCGAACGGGTCTACCTTGTCAACCGCATCGACGGCGAACTGGTTAAGCCCATGGATATTGAAAATGTCGTGCGTACCGTCGAAGGCAAGGGGGTATAGCCATGTCCAGTGATCGTTTTATCCGGGAACGTTTTTTCCCGCAAATCTGGTGCCCCGGCTGCGGCCACGGCACCATACTTAATAACCTGGTGCGCGTGGCCCGGGAAATGGGTCTGGATCCGGAAAAGGTCTGCACTGTTTCCGGCATCGGCTGCTCGGCCCGTATCTCCGGCTACCTGGATTTTCACACCATGCATACCCTGCACGGCCGGGCCTTGGCCTTTGCTACCGGAGTTAAGCTGGCTCGGCCCGAGCTGACTGTTTTGGTTCCCATGGGGGATGGCGATGCTCTGGCCATTGGCGGCAACCACTTTATTCACGCTGCCCGCCGCAACATCAACATGACCGTCTTTGTCATGAACAACCGCATTTACGGCATGACCGGCGGGCAATATTCGCCCCTTTCCGGAACCGGCGTCCTGGCTACTACCGCTCCGTACCGCAGTATTGACCGCGATTTTGATGTGGTCAAGTTGGCTATGGGCGCCGGTGCTACCTTTGTTGCCCGGACTACTGCCTACCACGTGCAGGAAATGGCTAAGCTCATGAAGAAGGCCATCAGCCACAAGGGCTTTGCCGTGCTGGAGATCCTCAGCCAGTGCCCCACGTATTTCGGCCGTAAGAACAAACTCGGCGGCCCAGTGCAGATGCTGGAGTATTTCAAGGAAAAAACCGTACCTCTCGGGTCGGATAAACTGAACCAGGATCCTACCCTGATCCCGCGCGGCATTTTCGTGGAAGAAACCATTCCCGAATACTGTGATGAATATGCCAAGATAGTCGCCCTCGCTCAGGAAGGCGCCAGGAAGAGAGGCTGATCATGGAGAAGAACCGCTTTTTACTGTCCGGCTCCGGAGGCCAAGGGGTCATCACTATGGGCATTCTTCTGGCCGAGTCTGCAGCGCTCCATCAGGGGCTGGAAGCCATCCAGTCCCAATCCTACGGGCCCGAGGCCCGGGGCGGCGCCACGCGCTGCGATGTGCTCATTGACCGGGTCCCCATCGCCTTCCCTAAGGTTCTGGAAGCCAACGTGCTGGTTTGTTTGACCCAGGAAGCCCTGAACAAATACCTTCAGTTTCTGCGGCCGGGCGGCCTCCTGCTGACCGATTGCACCCTGGTGAAAGCCCCCTCCCGGGTAGATGCCGAGCACATCGGCTTGCCCATGCATGATTCGGTCATCAAAGAAATCGGAAAAATTCAGACCTTCAATATCTGCGTTCTGGGAGCGCTTCTGGAACTGACCAAAGTCGTCCAGGCCTCGTCCGTTGAGAAAAACCTGGAAGCCCGCTTTGCCTCGCAGTTCCACGCGGCCAACAAGCAGGCGCTGGATCTCGGCATCAGCCTGGCCAAAGCCTGTACGGCATAAGTAAAAGCCGTGGCGACCACGGGGAGGGCAGCGCCCTCCTCGTGGCTTTTGGGGCCGGGGAGCGCAATTTTGGGGTAGGGAGACCCCCCGGCTCCTGCGAAATAGGGTATTTCGTTTATTGTAACCGGTTTACTGTGAGGCATGCATGAATATTCATGAGTTCCAGGCAAAAGAACTGTTGCGCCGCTACGGCGTGCCCACTCCCAAAGGGAGTGTGGCGCGTTCTGTGGAAGATGTGGCGCGGGTGGGGGCTTCTCTGGCTCCCGGCAAGCTGGTGGTAAAAGCTCAGATCCATGCGGGCGGTCGGGGCAAGGCTGGAGGCGTCAAGCTGGTCAATTCCGTGGAAGAGGCTAAGGAGGCGGCTGCTTCGCTTCTTGGGGCGACTCTGATTACCCCCCAGACCGGACCGGGCGGCAAGGTTGTGCACGCCGTGCTGGTGGAGGAGGTTGCCCCCATTGCCAAGGAATACTACGCAGGCATTACCCTGGATAGGGAGAGCCGGAGAATGTGCTTGATGGTCAGCCGCGAAGGCGGCATGAACATCGAGGAAGTGGCCGAAAAGTTTCCGGAGAGCATCGTCAAGGTTTTCATTGACCCGCGTTTCGGTCTGCAAACCTTTGAGGCTAGAGCATTGGCCGAAGGACTCGGCTTGAGCGGCAAGGAACTCTTTGCGGGCGCAGCGGTCTTTATGAACCTGTACAAAGCCTGCCTGGAGCTGGATGCCTCGCTGGTGGAAATCAACCCCCTGGTCAGGACCGAAGCCGGGGCCATTGTAGCCCTGGACGCCAAAATCTCCTTTGATGATAGCGCGCTTTTCCGCCACAAGGATTTGTTGGAACTGGAGGATCTGACGGAAATTGATCCCCAGGAATACCGCGCCTCCTCTATCGGCATGAAGTTTATTAAGCTGGATGGCACTATCGGCATGATGGCCAACGGCGCGGGGCTGGCTATGACCACCATGGATATTATCCAGCAGATGGGTGGCAGAGCCGCGAACTTTTTGGATGTTTCCGGCGGGGCCTCCGAAGAAATGATCGCTGAGGGCACCAGGCTGATTCTGGAAGATCCGCGGGTGAAGGCGATCTTTATTAATATATTCGGCGGCATTCTCCGGGGCGATATCCTGGCCCGCGGGCTGTTGATGGGCTTGGAAGGAAAAGCCAGCCCTGTGCCTATCGTCATGCGGCTGGTAGGCACTAATGCCGAAGAAGGCAGGCAGATTCTCAGGGATTCGGGCCTGCCCTTCACTGTGGCGGAAAATCTGAGTCAGGCGATGGAGCGGATCGCCGAGATAGTGAGGCAGCAATGAGCATTCTTGTCGATTCCTCAACCAGAGTTCTTGTGCAGGGTCTTACCGGCTCCGAAGGGAAATTCCACGGCGAGCGCATGATGCAGTATGGAACCAAGGTCGTGGCCGGCGTCACCCCCGGCAAAGGCGGCCAAGAAGTTTTGGGGCTGCCGGTTTTCAATTCCGTGGCCGAAGCGGTACGGGAGACGGGGGCCAACACCTCGATCATTTTTGTGCCTCCAGCGGCCGGGGCCGACGCTATCATGGAATCGGCGGCGGCGGGCGTTGCTTTGTGCGTCTGCATCACTGAGGGCATACCGGTGCTGGATATGGTCAAGGCCATGCATTTTCTTGAAGAGCACAAGGGGATGACCCTGATCGGTCCTAACTGCCCCGGCGTTATTTCCTCAGGCAAATGCAAAGTGGGCATCATGCCCAACCATATTCACAAGGAAGGTTCCGTGGGTGTCATCTCCCGCAGCGGTACATTGACGTATGAAGTGGTTGGCCAATTGACCGCGGAAGGCCTGGGCCAATCTACATGCGTCGGCATCGGGGGTGACCCTCTGATCGGCACCTCTTTTGTGGATGTGCTCCGCCGTTTTAAAGACGATGAACAGACTGAGGCTGTGGTGCTCATCGGCGAGATCGGCGGTTCCGCTGAGCAGGATGCTGCCGCGTACATCAAAGAGGAATTTGGTAAGCCCGTCTTTGCCTTTATCGCCGGGCGCAGTGCTCCCAAAGGCAGGCCCATGGGCCATGCCGGCGCGGTTATTTCCGGCAAATCCAGCACGCCGGAAGAGAAAGTTGCCGCCCTTAAGGCTGCTGGCATCCACTATGTGGAATCTCTGGCCGAAATTGGAGCCACTGTGCGCAAGGTTTTGCGCGGCTGAGTTTGCCGACCGGTCCTCCGGGCCTGTTGTCCTCCCCGTACCCTGGCGCTGCCCCGGAAGAGGGGGAATTCCCTGTACCGGTACGGGCGGGCCGCGCTCCGGTTCCGGTATGTGACTTGAGCCATACCGCCTTTGATTACCTGGGGCCGTCCGGTGAACCGGGCGGCCCTTAGGGTATGCTCTCTCCGCTATGGCGTTCCCTTTAAGACAGTAAAATTTTCTCCGCTTGCCCGGTATTTTCAGGGAGAACTGTACCAAGCGCAAGGAACGGCAGTGCATAATCAAGGCTCTTTTATGCGGACCGGCGTTTACTGCACAGGAACCAAAGCGGCTCTCCGATAAGGAAAACAAAAAATTCCCCCGACCGTCTATGACGGCCGGGGGAAAGGCTGTGGTAGAGACTGGCGCAGCCTATTTCAGGCGCTGGAGGGCGGCTTTTGCCTTACGTTGTACCGTGCTGATATCCTCCGGCTGAAGCGAGGAATACTCCAGCGGGCTGTGGTCCACAACGTGCTGGTACCAATCGCGCGCCGCCTCGATATCCGGCTCAGTGCCCAGGCCACGCTCGTACATGGCGCCGACCATATACATGGACTGAGCGTCCCCCTTGGCGGCAGCCAGTTTATAGAGGCGCAAGGCTTCGGCGTAATTGAGTTCGGTTCCCAGGCCCTGTTGCAGCATTTCGGCGTAATAGCGTTGACTGCGCGCGTCATCCAACTGCGAACCGGCAATAAAGGCCTGCACGGCGGCGGGCATATCGCGCGGCACGCCGCGGCCATAGCGCAAACAATAGCCAAGCATAGCGAAGCCTTCGCCGCTGCCTGCGCGGGAGGCCTTGCTGAACCATTCGGCGGCGGCCGCGTCATTGCGCTTTATCCCTTTTCCCTGGAGGCTGGCGATGCCCAGCATGGTTCCGGCGTCGGCAATGCCCTTTTCTTCCGCCTGCGTGAACAACCTCACGGCCTCTTGGTAATTGCGGTACGGCGGCGGCGCGTAATAGCGGAGCAGCGCCAGCCCGAAAAGCGCGGCGGGGTTATCCTGTTCGATGGCCCGCTTGTACAGGGCAATGGCCCGGTCGTAGTCGCGGCGATAGCCCCGCCCCTGCGAGTACATGGAGGCCAGAGCGTTCATCGCGCCGGATACGCCCTGACGGGCAGCCAGATAATTCCATTTGGCGGCCTGCACGTAATCCTTTTCTATACCTTGTCCGCGTTGGTACAAATGACCAATGGCCACCTGAGATTCGGCGTTGCCGCCCCGCGCCGCCTTGAGGTGCCAGTACGCAGCCTGAGCATAGTCCTGCTGCACGCGGGCATTGGCGTTTTCTCCGTATTGGTAGAGCATGCCGAGAAAGCGTTGGGCCAGTGTATTGCCGTTTTCCCCGGCCTGCTGGAGCCAGTATATGGCTTTATCTTGATCAGGCTCTACACCCTTGCCCTCGCCATAGAAGATCGCCAGTTCGTATTGGGCTTGGGGCAATTCGCCGATAGCCGCTTCATGCATCCAGAAAAAGGCCTCTTTTTTAGCGGCTTCGGGATCATCGCTGATGAGCCGGGAATCCCTGTACAAGGTCGCCAGAGCATAGGCAGAATCAACACTGCCGGAACGGGCGGCCCGCTCAAAGAGATCCGCTGCCCGCCGATAGTCTTGATTCAGAACTGCCTGTTGGCCTTTAGCGTATAGATCTTGGCAGTAGGCAACCCTATCGCTGAGTAGGGGACCGCTTATACTGGCGCAGCCTCCAAGCGCCAAGACCAGTACGAGCAGGGCGGCCGGGACAAAGAAACGTAAGGCGTTTCGCATTGAGATCTCCTTGCTTCCATAAATGTCGTCACACTCTTCTTCCCTACAGTGATGGCCTGGAAAACACAACTCAAAAGGGAAACCGCGGAGCAATTGACAGAAATTTATTACAAATTTTGGGAGCTGCCTGCTTCAAGTCGCCTCAAGGGAAGGATTGCCCTGTACCCGCGAAAGGGCCTTCGGCCTTGTGCGCCAGGCCGTCACCCCGGGGGCATCCTCTCCCCGAAGGGGCATAGGGCAGAGCTCTCCCCCCGGAGGCGGGACCTGCCCGGAAACCCGATGCCGAACGCGTTCACGTTTTGACAGAAGCGGTCCAGAGGGCTAGAAGCGCTGGAATGGCGTTTCTCTTCTGCCGTCGGGCAACGGCGACCGTATAGATGAGGTTTTTTTAGGGATGCCGTTTGCGACGGCATCAGAAGCCGGAGAGTTCATGGTCTTACAAAAAATTGCGGGATACCTGCTATGGGGCGTACTGTTTGTTGTGGCCGGCTGTGCCTCCCGCCGGCAGACAACGGAAATTCCTGCCCCCGGTGATCCGACGACGTTGCTTACAGCCGCCCGGCGGGCCGATCCGGGCTATATCCACTATCTGGAGAAACAATCTCTGCTGGGGGCCTCTTACGAGGCCGCGCGCATCGTCTCTGGCAGTGGGCTTGCTTGGCAGCGTCCGGCTTCGCCGCCGTCTCCGGAAGGGGTGTTGCACGAGGCCGACAGTTGGCTTTATGTGCATCCGCTCTCCCTGGTGACCACTCGTGATCTGCCCGTCTTTGGCCAGCTTGGCAGCCCGGATCTGGGCCGCCTTTTAGAGAGAAGCGCCCTCAAGGGATTGTATATCGCTCCGACCAGCGGCAGCGGGCGGCTATGGGCTTATGACCGCAATGCTGGTCCGGAGGGCGAGGATAGCGTTCAGTTCGGTTTTTCTGAAGCCGTGGGCGGCGAAAAGGAATATAACCGGCTGCTGCAAGCATCTCTGGATGCCCATAGGCTCCTGGGCATGGATATACTGCCCGCCGCTACCGGCCAGGGGCCGGATTTTTTCCTGGCTGCGCGAAACGTGCGTTCGTATCCCGGGCTGTACTGCATGGTGGAGGTTCCTCAGGCTGCCTGGCGGCTCCTGCCGGATGTTCCGAATCAGTGGAGCGGCGCGGCTCTGGAACAGGATCGGGTGTTGGAGCTGGCAGAGCTGGGGCTCCTTCCCCCGGCTATGGCGTCGGATTCGCCGGCTTTTCTTCTGCATGGGGAAAAAGCGGGCGGCTGGGCCGCTACCGGGGCAATTATCGGTATAGACGGTTTGCCTCGGCGCTGGGCGTATCGCTTTCATGGAGATCCGACCCGGCCTGTGCTGCACTGGGAAGATCCCTCACAGGCTGCCCGGCAAGTCCTTTCTGCCGGAATCATTCACAATGTGGGCCTACGGGGGAGCGCCTTAGCAGGCATCAGGTTGGAAGGCCTGTACGGGTTGGAAGCGGCGGCTCCTACTCGTGTGGGAGCGCAGGGCGCGCCGGGTATTGAGGCGGCCGTCAGTCTCGGTCGGGAGATCCGGCGCTACGGCGGCTGGAGCTGGCTGCGCGATCCTCTGCCCTTGTCGGTGCTGGAGCCGCTGCTACGCGAAGGTCCTGATTTTCTTACGGATAGCATAACCTCCCCGGCGGCCGAGCACGCCTTACTGACAGGCGATACCGCGCTTTTGCGTTTTATGATGGATGCCGCGTTAAGCCGGGGTGTGGATAGCCGCCGCCTGGCGCATGCCATGCCGGCCTATGACGGAATCCCTTATCACTTGCCTTTTCTGGCCGATCTGGCAACGCGGGCCTCCACTCCGGAAATGGCCCGGCAGGCGGCCGCGCTACGGGAAAAAACCTTGCGGGAACTCCGGGAAATTCTTGAAGCCTCGTGCCGGGTTGGCCCCAAGGGGGTGGACCCGCTGCCTCTGTCGGGAGGCACTCTGTACACCACCTCCGCCGGACTCGCGGCCCTGGCTCTTGGCGCGGGCAATGCCGAAGCAGTCACCAGGGAGATGCTGCCGATGATCCGCCGGGGGCATTTGCTGCTGGCCTTTTTCAAGGCCATGCAGCCGGGCTTGTTTCTTGTTTCCGGCCAGGATCTTGTGGGAACCCTGCCCCTCTCCTGGTGGGATATGGCCGATAGCAGCCGGGATTGGGATGTTTCCCTCGCGTGCCGCGGAGCATATTCTCTTGTGAAGAGCGGGGCCGCTCTGCCGGCGACCGCCCGGGGCATACCTCGAGCCAAAACTGTGTACCCCGCGCCGGATGCCCAGATGCAGGACCGGGATTCGTTTCTGGTCAGCCTTTCCCGCATGCTGGCCTTGCGGTCTCGTCTGGCTGTAGCCAGAGGGGCGTTGTACGGTCGTTTTTCGGTCAGTCATGGCGGCAGTCTGGCCTTTGCCGTGCTGTTGCCGCCGGGGAAGACTGCCGTGGCAGCCCGGCAAGGTTCATTAGCCGGAGCGGTTTCGTTACCGGGACAAGGGGGAGCATTTTTCGCTCGTCGGGAACAGGAGGGGAAACGCTCGGTTACAGCGGATACCGGAGTGGATTCGGCGCTGGTTGTGGTCTGCAATTTTTCCCGTCGCAGAGTAAACGAGAGCATTGATCTGGCCGCAACCCCTCTTTTGGCGCAAATTCTCGAAAAAGGCGACATGACGGCCTTTTCCTGTGAAGGCACGACAGCCGTAGTCGCTGGACGCCGTATACTCAAGCTGACACTGGATCCCTGGCAAGCCATTGGCGTTGTTATCGGCCGGGAGGGAGGAACGCGATAACGGGGCTTGCGGGAATTCCTTTGCTCAGTTCCGGCGGGGTTGAATACGCCGTGTCTCTTCAGAGTTCTGCCGCAAAACGGGCATCCGGCGAACGCTTTTGAGGGATGGCACGGTTCCTGCTTTGGAGAGCGCGAGGGAAGTTTTTTCCCTCAGTATCCGACAGGAGAAGATCTCGTATGATGAGTTCCTTGTATATTAGCGCAACCGGGTTACGGACGCACGGCGAAGGCATGGCTTCAATAGGCAATAATCTGGCCAACGTGAACACTGTCGGCTTTAAGCAGTCCATGATGCTTTACGAAGACCTGCTGAGTAGCGGAGTCAACGCCTCATCCAACTATGTCACCAACATGTCTCAGTGCGGTATGGGCTCGAGCGTTCTGACCAACCGGACGTTGTTTCTTCAAGGAGGCTTTGAAGCCGGCAACGATCCCATGGATTTAGCCATATCGGGAGGCGGTTTCTTCGGAGTCGCCAAAGATTCAGTTCTGGAATATACCCGAGCCGGGAACTTCCGTTTTGATAAAGAGGGCAACCTGATCGATCCCAGCGGCTTTAGCCTGATGGGGCACAAAGTCACTAACGGAGTTGTCTCCGCCGGGGCAGAGCCCATTAAGCTGGACCTTGTTTCCGATAACGGTGAGGGCCGCATGCCCGCTAAAGCCACCGGTTTTGTGAGCCTGATTGAAAATCTGGGCAGCACGGAAGATAGGAGCGGCGGCGGGGAGAGCCCCTTCTTCAGCCTGGCCGCAAATTGGAATGGCACCTCCGAGACCGATCCGCTCAGCGCTTCGCAGTATAGCCACGCATCGCCCATCACCGTGTATGACGATGCCGGAAACATGCATACGCTGACGGCCTATTTTGACTATGTCGGAACCAGCGACGGGAAAAAAGTTTACGAGTATGTGCTTGGCGTGGACCCGGCCTCCGATGCCTCCGCCGCCGCAGGGACTGTGGGAGCCGGTTTGCTCGCAGCAGGCACGCTGACCTTCTCTGCGCAAGGAAGCCTTGAAGATATGACCATGTTCAATGCCCCTTCCGACGGCAATCCTGCCAATCTTTCGGGGTGGACGGCGGCTTCTTTCAGCGCAGACGGAACTCCCAGAATTACAGCAAACCTCGCCGGTGCTACAGCGGCCCAAAACATCAGCATAGATTTTGGTCTGGAGATGGGAGGGAGCTGGAGCGGCGGCTATGCCACGGCAGCCGATCTGGCGGCGAATCCCGAGGGTGTGTATGCCGGAACCGGGAAACCTGCCCGGGCTTCCTCGTGCACAAGCTACGAGGGCGCTTCGGCCAGCGTCAGCCAGAGCCAGGATGGCTATACCGAGGGCTTTATCCAGAGCCTCGCCGTGGATGGAGAAGGCTACCTGACCGGCAAGTACAGCAATAACCAGAGCATGCAGCTATACCGTATTCCGCTGTACCGTTTTACCAGCCAGGATAACCTTACCCTGGAGGGCAGCAACCACTATTCGGCGTCGGATGAAGTTGGGGCTATTGAGTCGGGATTTCCCGGTGAAGAGAATTTTGGTGCGATTCGTGGCCAGGAACTCGAGCAATCCAATGTGGACATGGCCAGGGAATTCACAACCATGATCACGACCCAGCGCGGTTTTCAGATGAACAGCAAGGTTATCACCACCTCAGACCAGTTGCTTCAGAAGGCCTTGGAAATCAAGCGCTAGATACAGATTCTCAAGGAAGCATTTACGGCCAATCCGCCGCTACAAGGCAGAGCGCCGCGAAGAAGAGTCCGGCAAAACCAGCAGGTTTTGCCGGGCAATTTTTTCACCGGGCGGCAACGCAAACACATTCTCCAGGCGATAGGTGCTTTGATCAAGTCTTTGTCGGCATCAGGGGTGCCCCAAGTACATCGTTCCCCCCTTGATCCGGTGAGCCCGCTTGGGCGTCTCTGCGCGAGAGCATTGAGGAATCCGGCGCTCGAGCCGTTGCCGAGATGCTCTACTTGCCAATACAGAACTTGGAAAAGATCGTGCCGAGGATATCGTCAGGGGTGGAAACGCCGATGATTTCTTCCAGAAAGGCGGCCATGGAATCCAGGCGAAGCCCTAAGAGATCAGGCGGAACGCTTGCATCCAGATCATCCAGCAGGGCCTCTCCTTCCTCGATAGCCCGGGCCAGCAGCCGGGATTGACGGAGGTTGGGGGTGGTGTCCGACGCGCCGATGCCGCCCTCAAGCTCGGCCCGGCGCATAAGCAGCTCCCGGAGCCGGGAGGCCAGCGCCTCAAGACCGGTGCCCAGTTTGGCGGAAACTGCGGCCTGGGGCAGACCGAGCAAGGAAGCGTTTGCAAGAAGGAAGCGCCGTTGTTCTTCCGGCAAGGCGTCTATTTTGTTGGGCACCAGGAGAATTTTTTCTCGGTAGCGCTCAATGAATTTATGGTCCTGGCTGCCAAGGCCGCGCCCCGCGTCGAACAACAGCAAAATGACGTCTGCCTGGTCAACCAGATCCCGACCCAAGCGCAGCCCTTCCAACTCCACGCTATCCGCTTCGGCCGGCGAGGCCCGAAGCCCCGCTGTATCCACGAGCCGCAGGGGCAGGCCTTCAAGATCGATGGATTCTTCAATAAAATCACGGGTGGTGCCCGGAACCGGGGAGACAATGGCCCGTTCCCGGCCGAGCAGGGCATTGAGCAGGCTGGATTTACCCATGTTGACCTGTCCGGCTAATACGGCCAGGGCTCCTTCGCGCCAGAGGCGGGATCTTTTATAGCCCGCGAGCAGATCGGCAGCCTCCTGCAGAAAGTCTTGTAATCGGGTGCGAAGAGCCGGGGCATCAAAGTCGCTGGTATCGTCCTCGGCAAAATCCACGGCCAGGGTTACTTCTGCACGCAGGGCATCCAGGGTTGAGCGCAGGGTGTGGATGCGTTTCCCCATGGCTCCGGCAAGCCTGGCCCCGGCCAGACGCAGACCATCGCGGCTCGGGGCCGCGATCATTTCGGCAATGGCCTCGGCTTGGGGCAGATCATATTTACCGTTGCAAAACCCTCGGTAGGTGAATTCCCCGGGCCGGGCAGTCCTGGCTCCTGAGGCGAGCACCGCGTCCAGAATGGCCCGCAGAATGGCCGGGCCACCGTGACAGTGGATTTCCGCCACGTCTTCGCCGGTGGCTGTGGCCGGACCAGGCATAAAGACTACCAAAACCTCGTCGATGCGCTCGAGGCGCCGTGGGAGGGAGCCGGGCCCGGCGCAAGGGGCGCCGTAAATCCAACCGTGGTGGAGCATTCTGGGGGTAAAGGAAAAGCCCGGTTTATCGGAAACCGGGCGAAAGAGACGTTCAAGAATAGCCCGGGAATACGGGCCGCTGATGCGAATAATGCCGAGAGCCGCTTGCCCGGGCGCTGTAGCAACGGCGGCAATGGTATCGTTCTCAAACATGATGTGCGGCTGCCCCTGCAGACTCAGCGCTCTTCTCCGGCGCCGGCTGCCGCCTGCTCAGCGCGCCGTCCGGGCTGGCCGGAGGCTTGGCGGCGCGGGGCGATGATGACGCGTTTCATTTCGCCATCGCCTTTGCTGTGCGTCTGCACAACGTCATCATCTTGAAGCGTCAGGTGAATGATGCGCCGCTGATAGGAGGAAAGAGGCCGGGTCATTTGGGTCCGCCCACTTTCCCTAACCTTTCCGGCCAGGGAAAGGGCCAGTTCCCGCAGGCGTTCATCCTGGCGCTGGCGGTAGTCTCCGGCATCGACGTGGACCCGAGCCAGGCATTGCAGCTTATTGGAAATAATGCGGGTAGCCAGATACTGCACCGAGGCCAGGGTTTGGCCGTCACGGCCGATCAACAGGCCGGGATCATCCCCCCCGTCAACGGAAACATGGATGGTGTTTTCCGCAACGCGCACACTATATTCGGCTTCTCCCAAGAGCGGGGCGACCAGCCGTTGCAGGGTTTCCCGGGTCACGGTGATGATTTCTTGTTCATTCAGCTCTGTAAGCGGGCGACGGGGCAGATCCTCAACACCGGCGTCATCGTCATCGCTATTTCTTTCGGGCCCTTTGTTTCTTGCTTCCCGGGCCGGGCGTTCATTCCGCTCCTGCCCGTCAGCGCTTCCTGCGGCTTTGGCACGGCCGCGGGTGGCGCGTTGCATGGAACCGACTGAGCGGCTCCGGCCTTTGCTCCGGGGCTTTTCTTCGCTTGTCGGCAGTCCCTCAGGCTCCTGAGATTCGGTACTGGGAGAATTTTCAGCCGGCGGCATCTCCCGGGCTGCAAGGGCATCGCTTTTCCGTTTTTCCGAGAGAGCGGGGCGAGTGCTCCGGGAGGAGGCGGCCTGGGCTTTGGGGCGCGGAGAATCTTCCGCTACCGGCCGGGCCGGGGCGGGTTTGGGGTCCGCCTGCCTGCGGGAAGAGGGGGCTTTAGCGGTTTTTCCCTGTTTGACGCCGCTGCGGGGGAGGGAGTCGATAACACTTTCAAAAGCTACCCGGCGCGCCCTGATGGTGGCCTTGCGAGCACCCACCAGGCCGAAAATGCCGGCTTTGGCGTCGCTAATAATATCTATTTCCAGTTTTTCCCGGGGCTCATCAAAAAACGAACAGGCTGCCTGTATTGCGGCGTCAAGAGTTTTCCCCTGAAATTCCTTATATTCGCTCATGCTTTTTAGTCCTTGAACGAGCGGAGGCCGGATTCGGCCCCCGCCCGCTTCGGCTGAAATCTTAGGCTTTGCGCAATTGCCACCACTGCTGACCAATAGAAATAATGTTGTTGGTCAGCCAGTAGATGACCAGACCGGCGGGGAAGTTCAAAAAAAGGAAGGTAAAGACGACCGGCATGATCATCATAATCTTCCGCTGGGTAGGATCGCCTGTGCTGGGGGTCAGCCATTGTTGCAGGAACATGGTGCCGCCCATGAGAATCGGGGTGATATAGTAGGGATCTTTAGCGGAAAGGTCGGCCAGCCAGATCAAGTCTGTAAAAGGAAGCGTCGGGATAAACGAAGCGTGGCGCAACTCGATGGCTCCAAGCAACCCTTGGTACAGGCCGAAAAAGACCGGAATCTGCACCACAATGGGCAGGCAGCCGCCCATGGGGTTGACCTTATAGGTCTTGTAGAGCTGCATTATCTCCCTGTTCATAGCCTCTCTATCATCCTTGTGCTTTTCCTTGATCTTCATCATCATGGGCTGGAGCTTCTTCATCTGCTGCATCGATTTATAGCTTTTATGGGAGAGAGGCCAGAGAATGATTTTTACCAGCAGAGTCAGCAGGATGATGGCAACGCCGTAGTTGTGGACAAAGCCATAGAAAAAGTTCAGCAGCCAGATCAGAGGGCGGGATATGAAGCTGAAGAACCCGTAGCGCATGATTGAGGACATTTTTTCCGGCAGCATGCTGATCTGCTGCTGATCTTTGGGGCCAAGGTAATAGAGGCAGGCGACCTCTCCGGGGATATCCGCCCGCACGGCAGTCGTTTCTTCAACAGCCACCCGGTAGACGCCGTTTTGGAGTTTGGCGCGCACGGCCAAGGCATCGGCTTGGGGGCTGACAACCGCCGCAAAATAGTTGCTCATGATCCCGGCCCAGTTGATTTTTCCGCTGGGGTTCAGGCCTTTTTCAAGAGAGTTGTTATCCGTCTCTTCGCTAAAGCTGCCGTCCAGATCATAGGCAATGCGGGTGAAGTTATGGTCCGCGCCGGTGATATCGAATCTAGCGGTATCCACGGTAAACCCGAGGCGAATCTCCCGAGCCGAGTCCGCAAGCAGGGTTACTTTTTCCCTGATGGCGTAACTGGCGGCGTCAAGCGTCAAATCCCGGCGGATTCGCAGACCGTTGACCTCACCGTGAAACGTCAGGGTGGCGGTTTGCCCTTCGCTAAGGGTTACGTCGCCGCCGTCATAGCTCCATGAGCCGGTGTGCCACGAGGGGGCTCCGTTGACCAACAGCCCTAACGGGGCCATGGCTGAGGCCGCGGCGTTGATCATCTCCACAGGCGGTGAATTAGGTTCAAGGCCGGCGTTGTATTTTTTGAGGCTGAAGCTGTGCAGAATGCCGCCACCGGTATAGAAAGCGGCGGTATAGAGCGGGGTTTCAACCTGGATTACCCGGCCGGCGGAAGGCGGGTACACCGGAATGGGCGCGGCGGGGTCCGGAAGAGGGGCCGGAGTGTTTTCTCCGGATAGTGTTGCAGGTTGTTCCTGCGGCGGCGGGGGCGGGGTTATCCAGCCCATATACGTGGCCAAATAGTTCCAGCCGATAAGAATAACAAGGCTTGCGGCAATGGCGATAACGGTTCGTTTAATTTCCATAACGGGTTAACGGCTCCTGTGAGAATCGGGCAAGGGCGGCACCGGGTCATAACCGCAACCGCCCCAGGGGTGACAGCGAAGAATGCGGCGGATGGCGTAAAAGCCGCCGCGGACAATGCCGTGACGCAGGATAGCCTCAAGGGCATAGCTGGAACAGGTGGGCCGGTAGCGGCATGCCGGCGGCAACAGCGGAGAGATGCAGTATTTATATATCCGTATAGGGATGACGGCTGCCGCGCGCACATACTGAAGAAGCTTTGTCATAGCATTCTCGGCTGCCCCGCACCGAATATCCTTATTTCAGGGTGCGGGAGAGGAACCCCGCCCGCGGTTCTTGCCCGCCAGGTTCGCGAAAAGGGGCAGCAATTCCTGTTCCACAAGGCGCAAAGTAAGAGTATCCGGCTCCAAACCACGTTTGGGCAGGATCACCATATCAACACCATATGGAAGAAGAGCAGCATGCAGACGAAACGCCTCCCGCAAAAGACGCCTTACGCGGTTACGCCGTACGGCGTTTCCTGTCTTTCGGGTCACGGTAATTCCGAGACGCCACGCCTTGCTGTTCTCTTCCCGGCGCAGAACAAAAAGAACAAAATTCCGGGAATAAAAACGGCGGCCTGCGTCATAGCACAGGAGAAAGTCAGGCCGCCGGGTCAAGCGATGTGAGGCCGGAAGACTCAAACGCTTAATCTTTTGCGGCCTTTGGCTCTTCTGCGGCGCAGGATGGCGCGGCCGCCGGGAGTGCTCATCCGCGCGCGGAAACCGTGAGTTCTTTTGCGCTTGATCCGGCTGGGTTGATAGGTTCTCTTCATACTCTGCTCCTTGAGAATTATATGAACGGGATTACTTACTGGTTTCCTTGGCCCGAGTCAAGGAAGCTTGCCCGGAATTCCCAAAAAAAGCGCATATAGTCCCGCTAAAGAGGGGGGGGGGAGGCTTGGCGAGGGGATAGAGGGAAGGGAATCATTCTCCTGATGGGGATAGGGGTGAGCACTCCCCGAACGGCGCCCCTGCCCACCTCCGCGTTCATTGACAAAATAACAGATTCCGGTCATAGCCGAAAAACGTTATTTTTTTCCTCCAGGAGGACTTATGCGTAAGAAGAGTATCCTAATCTTTGTTGTTCTGTTCGTCCTCGCGGGCTGTAAAGTCGGCTCTATGGCTGACGCGGGAGCGGATCTTTTTACCGCGGCAACGATCAGTAACGAGGAACTGATCCAAGTTTCTCAGGAGATGCGCGCTCAGGGCGATGCTGAAGCCAAGGTGGCCCCGGCCGGCAATAAATACGCCAAACGGCTTGACCGGCTGATCAAAAAACACCGGAATGAGGATGGTCTCAGCCTAAACTATAAGGTCTATCTTACTCAAGATATCAACGCCAACGCCACGGCCGATGGCTCTATCCGGGTCTACTCGGGCATCATGGATATGATGACAGATCAGGAATTGTTGTTCATTCTCGGTCATGAAATAGGGCACGTCAAGGATGGCGACAGCTTGGATAAAATTCGTACTGCCTACACGGCTTCGGCGGCGCGCAAGGGGGCTTCCGCCCTCGGCGGAGCGGCAGGGGCCCTCAGCGATTCCGTGCTCGGCGATTTGCTGGAGACCGTGCTTAACGCGCAGTTCTCCCAATCTCAGGAATCGGATGCAGATGCCTACGGCTATGCTTTCATGAAGAAGTACGGCTACGATACCAAGGCTGCTGTTTCTGCCCTGAAAAAGCTTGAAAGCCTTGGCGCGAGCGGCGGTTTCCTTTCCAGTCATCCCAACTCAGGCGAGCGGGCCAAGGCTGTTGAGGCTATGATTCAGGCCGACGCAAAGAAGTAGGTTCTTTCCAGGTCCGGTATCTCCGGCCGCGTTGGGACGCGGCCGGAGGTAGGCCGATTTACGCGGATTAGTCATTGCAGGCGGGAGTACTCCCGCCTCTTTTTTTATCCGGGATCGGTGGCGCAGCATGGTGTTGCTCCCAGGGTAAGAGGATGATTATCGGCAAGCCTTTCTTGATATGGTCTTTTCCGGCTGGTACGTTGGGAATACCCTCGGCCTGCGCTCAAGGGGAAGCCATTCCGTGAGAAACAGTACCCGTCCGACAGGAAAATCGGTTGCGGTCGCGCCAAGCTCGAGTCTTGCTGTGGGGCTTCTCGTGCTCTCGGTCTCATGGTCAAAGGGGAGAGAACAGCTGCAAACGGCGGGTAGATGACCGCAGAGGAGGAAGAATGCATTCATACCCATTGTTGGAAATTCTCGCTGCGGGTTTTGGCGCGGCTTTGCTGTTCGGCTATATTGCCCACCGCCTGCATCTTTCCCCCCTTGTGGGCTATCTTGTGGCGGGCTTTTTGGTTGGACCGCAAACGCCCGGTCTGGTTGTGGATATGGCTCTGGCTCATGAGCTTTCCGAAGCCGGAGTTATCCTTCTCATGTTCGGCGTGGGCCTCCATTTCAACCTGAGCGATCTGCTGGCGGTCAAGCGGGTGGCTCTGCCGGGCGCACTCGTGCAAATAGCGGCGGCCACCACCCTTGGGGCTTGCGCTGGCCTGGCTTTCGGTATGAGCCTCCCGGCCGGGCTGATGTTGGGGCTGGGTCTCTCCGTGGCCAGTACCGTGGTCTTGCTGCGGGTTCTCAGCGATGCCAAAGTGGTGAACACAATTCACGGCCATGTGGCCATCGGCTGGCTGGTGGTTGAGGATATTTTTACGGTACTGGTGTTGGTGCTATTACCGAGTTTGGCCGTGCTCCTGGCCGGGGAAAGCGGCGGGGCGGGTTCCATGCTGGCCGCCTTCGGGCTGGCTCTTGTTCGGTTGATCGCCCTCTGGGTGCTTGTGCTGGTGGTCGGGGGCAAGGTTGTGCCTTGGCTGCTTATCAAAGTTGTGCGAACGCGTTCTCAGGAACTTTTTACCCTGACGGTTCTTGTGGCCGCCTTTGCCACGGCTGTGGGCGCAGCTGTTTTCTTTCAGGCTTCCATGGCATTGGGCGCGTTTCTCGGCGGCATGGTTGTGGGCAAAACCAAGCTCAGCCACCAGGCGGGGGCAGATTTGCTGCCTTTGAAAGATGCGTTTGCCGTTCTTTTTTTCCTTTCGGTCGGCATGCTTTTTGATCCGGTTTTTCTGGTGAAGCAACCGCTGCTGGCGCTTTCCTGCCTGGGGATTGTGCTTATTGCCAAACCCCTGACCGCCTTGGTCGTGGTCAGCCTTCTGGGGTATTCGGCCCGCACAGCCCTGACCGTGGCCCTCGGCCTGGCCCAGGTCGGCGAGTTTTCTTTTATTTTGGCCCAGCAAGCCCAGGCCCTGGGCATGATTCCCGGCGATGTTTACAGTGTGCTGGTTATCTGCGCGTTGATTAGCATTACGCTGAATCCCGGGGCATTTCGCCAGATTCTTCGGATCGAGACCCGCCTCAGGAGCCACCCGCGCCTTTGGCGTCTGATGAACTCCCGGGCGGATGCCAGGGCAGCCAAAGGCAATGCCGAGCATTTGGCTGCCCCCGATCCGGAGGATGCGCCCGGGGAAGGCGAGGAGATAGCCTTGGTCATTGGCTATGGGCCTACAGGCCAAAGTGTGACCGAAGCTCTCCGGGCCAAGGGGGTGACGCCTGTGATCATTGATATGAATGTAGATACTGTCAATGCGTTGACCGACCGGGGCGTGTGGGCGATTTTCGGTGATGCGGAGCGCAGGGAGGTTTTGCTTGCGGCGGGAGTTGAAAAGGCGCTGTACCTGATCATCACCGTGCCTGTTTTGGAAAGCACGCTGGCCACAGCGGCTTTGGCTAAAAGCATGAATCCTGCGATTCGGGTTTTGGCCCGGGCCCGTTTTTTGGAAGAGCGGGATCTGCTGCGCCGGGCCGGGGTTACGGGCATAGCCTTTGAAGAGGCTGAAGTGGCCGCTTCTTTGGCCAACCTGGCCTTAAACTACGTATCTTTGTGTGAGGATGGAGCCTGTCCCGCGGATGAAGACGCTCCGGAATTGCGCGAACCGCGCCGTTTTCCCGCTTCGCCTTCCTGAGCATGTGCAAGGCTGTATCCGGGCCTTCGGCGCGGCTGCGCCGCAGGCTGGTGCCCAATGCATTCGCGGCGCAAGCTGCCGAATGGAGCAGACTATATTTTCCTTTGAGAAAAATATTTCCTTTACGAAAAAAATAGAGTATCCGAATGCCTTCAGGGGAAACTTTTTTGTAAGAGGTTTGAGAGTTCGGCCCGCCATAGCGGATGCCGATTCCCGTTGCCGGGATTTGTAACCCGATATCCGGCCACGACGCCGTGGATGACCCCGGCGGGAAATACTTACTCGTTTCCAACGCGAAAAAAGCCGGCGGACCGGCATATTCCAGGAGGACTCCCATGCGCAAAAAAATTACTATCGTCGGCGCCGGTAATGTAGGAGCCAATGCGGCCCAGTATTGTTTTGCCAAAAATCTGGGTGATGTTGTGCTCATGGATGTGGCCGAGGGCCTTGCTCAAGGTAAGGCTCTGGATTTCATGCATACTGCCTCACTTATGGGCAACCGTTATACTGTTTCCGGTACGAGCGCCGCGGCTGATACCGCCGGTTCCGATGTGGTGGTGGTTACCGCCGGAATTGCCAGAAAGCCGGGCATGAGCCGCGATGACCTGCTTAAGACCAACGGCGGCATTGTCACCCAGGTGGCCAGCGATGTAATCGCCCGTTCGCCCAACGCCGTTCTTATTGTGGTCAGCAATCCTTTGGATGTCATGTGCATGGCTGCCTTCAAGGCCAGCGGTCTGCCGCCTCAACGGGTTATCGGCCTTTCCGGCATTCTCGATTCCGCCCGTTTGCGCAGCAATATTGCCGCTGTGCTTGACGTGCCCTCTAATTCGGTTCAGGCCATTGCTATGGGTGAGCACGGTGACGGTATGGTGCCTCTGGTTCGGCTGGCTACAGCCGGCGGCGTGCCCGTGGCGGATCTGCTCACGCCGGAGCAGATAAAGGAAATTGCCGAAGCCACCACTAAGGGCGGCGGTATGGTAACTGCGCTGATGGGCACTTCGGCCTTTTATGCCCCCGGCATGTCCATCGCCACCCTGGTTGAAGCCGTGCTCCTGGATACCAAAGCCATTTTGCCTTGCTCGGCCTACCTGACCGGCCAGTATGGAGCGGATAATATTTTTATGTGCGTGCCTGTCAAGATTGGCGCTAACGGTGTTGAACGCATCTATGAACTGCATCTGAACGACGAGGAAAACGCCGCTGTTGCCCGGTCTGTGGCTGCCATTACGGCCAACGTCGCGCGTATGCCCGAGTTGCAGGGCTGGCGTTACTCGGCCTGATTTGTAATCCCCTCCGCCCGGGGGTATTGCGTGGGCGGTGCAGCGGGGTTCATTGCAGCGCCGTCGGACGAGGCTCCGGCGGCGCGTTTTGTTATTGTGGCCGGCGTGTTATATACCTCTCGAGACTGAGTCGTATTCCTTCGCCCAACGCCGAATGGTTTTCCTCAACAAAGAGGATGGAAAAAAGCGGCTGAAGGCAGGAGATACGCCACGCCTGTTTTTTGGGGCAGACTTTGTCAGAAGGAAACGGTTGCTTGGCAGCACAAAGGTATTGAGAGACACCCCCTAGCCAAGGAGCATTTTTTAGGGCATGATCGGGCAATACCACATGCACGGGAGCTTCAGGGAATGAGCTGTAAACGCCTTTGCCTGTCCATTGCGGGCCTGTTATGTCTTCTCCTGGCCGGAGGGTGCGCGACCTCGCCAAAAACAGTCCCTTTTTCAATGGATTACTCGAAATGGGTCAAACATTACAACGCCCAGGAAATCAACGACAATCCTTCGATTATTGACGGAAAGATCATCAAAGGCAGTCGCCTGGACGGACTGCGCTTGGAGAACCTGACCCTGCGCAACGTCACCTTCTGGTATACCGTCGCCGAGGAGGCCTTTTTTCGGAACGTTACCTTTGTGAACTGCCGCTTTGTGGCGGCTCGGTTCACCAAAACCACCCTGGAAAATGTGCTCTTTGAGGGCGGTGTCTTTACCTGTGAGAACGATGCGGATAATATTGATCAACGTTCCTATTTTTCCGATTCGATGTTCAGAAAGGTTGTTTTTGATGCCGTCAGTCTGGATAATCCCGTTTTTGGGCTGAACAACAGCAGCCTGACGTTCAAAAATATGCATAATTTCCGGGCGAAAGAGCCTATGGTGCTCGGCCGGAATATTTTTCTGACCCTGGATTCCTGCATCATGAAGGACATTCCGGCCCTTACGGCTATCAACGGCAATTCCCGTCTTGAGGTGAGCAATTGTCTCTTTGATAAGGCCTATATGGGGCCGAGCCGTTTTGCCAAGGTTAACTTTGTGGATAGCGTCAGTTATGGAGGCCCTGTTTATACCCCACCGAAATGATCACAGGATGAACCGACCGGCAGTAATATATAGTGACGGGAGAGCTGAAAAAATGTTCCGGGCAGGGGCCGCTTCCCCTGCCGGAATCGTTTCAACTCCAAGATGTTCTGAACGGCAGCGATCCCCGGGCAGGATCGACCACAATACAGGGCAGGCCGCGTGCTTCGATGGCCTTGCGGCCCGTGGGCGTGGTAATGACCGTGCCGCCTTGTTGCATGATCGCCCCCTTAAACAGGTTCACTTTGCCGCCGATGAGGGTCATCACCGGCTCGCAGGCGCGGGGGTCGATCACGGTGACGTCACCGTCAGCGCCCGGGCCGAGGTGCCCCTTGGTTTCGAGCCCTATCATGCGCGCCGGATTATAGCTTGTTTTTACAGCGAATTCCGTCATGGTCAGGCATTCCGCTTTGACCATGGCGAGCCCGTGTGAAACGATGCTGTTGCGCGGGTAGCGCCCGCCGTCTGTGGAAATGGCGTCTACAGTAAACGAGCCGTCCTTGCGCCGGGCAAGACACATGGCGGCTCGGGAGAGGGCCGGGTTAGCGTCCATAGAGCCGGTGATACGGCTGTCGGCCTCGCGCCAGAGTCGGGCGGCCCGTTCTCCAGTTACCCGGATGGCCTGGAGCCCCACCGTATCGATAACGTACAGCCTGCCCGCATGGAGGGCGCTCAGCACGCCCTCGCCGTCATCGGTATAGCCCATTTTTTTGAGAAGACCGGCCAGCGATCTGCTGGCAACCTTGCCGTCGTCGCCAAGATGCAGGGAAAGCCCGTTGATGATGGAGAGATAGGCTTCACTGGTGATGGCAGGATTTTCTTCGAGCAGCCTTACCGCTTCGGCAATTTCATCCATGATGTTGTTGACGAGCCCGCGGCAGTTGCCGTTAATATGGGCCAGATGAAGCCTGCCGCCCTCGGCAATTTGGCAGGCTTCGCGCATGCCGAGAATGTTGGTGCCTGTGGCGGTGGTGCCTGCATGCCAGGCCACATAGGCGCCTTGCTTGCGGGCGGATCGGAGGAATCGGGCCGAAGCTTCAGGCGTCAGCGGGTAGTGCCCGCCGAGAAGCTTGGTGCCGAAACAGCCGTTATCCAGCGCGCTTTTGGTAAACATATCCAGTTCATCCATGGAGGGATCGGGCCCGGAGAGACTCACCCCCGGAACACCGGCCTCAAGCAAGGCGATGTTGAGGCCGCAGCCCCAGCGAGGCAAGGCGTTGAGAATGGATTCACTGTATCCCCACATTTCCAAGGCCGTACAGACGCCGCTCAGGGCGGACATGGTGAAACCGCAGAATATTTCTTCGTTTACGGCGCGCATATGCACATGCGAATCAATAATGCCGGGCACCGCTATCAGACCTTCCATATCGTAAACGCGCCAGGCCCGAGAGGCTAAGCCCCCTTCGGCGATTTCCGCCACCTTGCCATCTTTGAATCCCAGGTCCCGCACAGCATCCAGGCCGTTGGCAGGGTCAACGACGCGGGCGCCGGTAATAACGCAATCAAACCAATCCATGAGGCTCCTCTCAGGCGGTTCCCTGAACGCCCTGCCGGGCAGGGCGTTCAGGGTTCAGGTTCAGTAAAGGATAACGGAGAGGGCGGTCATCACAACCAGGCCGCCTGCCATGGGAATAGCGGTTCTGCGTACCACGTCGAAGGGCGATACTTCCGCCATGCCGGAAACAGCCACGATGACGCCGGTGATGGGCGATACACTGCGCGCGATGCCGGCCGCCAGCTGCATGGGCAACAGAATCGATACGGCGCTGATGCTCATTTCCTTAGCGATGGTCGGGGCTAAGGAGGCAAAAGCAAAGAAGGGCGCGTTGCCCGAGCCCATCACAATGGCGGTCATGCTGATGAGCAGAGTCATGGCGATTGTAATGCCCGCGCCGCCCCAGCCGAGCCCCTGCACGGAGTCAATCATCAGTTTCACTGCGCCGGTGGCCATGAGCCCTTGGGCAAACACTTCGCCGGCCACGATCAGCGTCAGGACATAGGCAAACTGGCGTCCCATCAGGTTGTAAAAATCCATAGCGTCATCCAACACTTTCTTGGCGCTGCGGCGATGCCGGATAAGCTCAAGCAGAATGGCTACGATAAAGGAGAAGAACATAGCCGTGGGCACATCCAGTTTAACGGAGGCAATGGCGAAACGACTGAAAACCAGCAGCAGGGCCAGCGGCAATATAGGCAGGAAGAAGTAAAACCAAGGAATTTTGTGCTCTTCCTGCGTTGCGGCTTCTTCGGTTTTTCCGGAAAAATCAGGCACAAAACCGTCTTTTTTGTCGTAGTATTTTTGGACAAAGATGTGCAGTACAGCAATGACCAGCATGGTCACGACAGATACAGGAATCTGGTAGGTTACAAAGTATTCCACGCTGTCCAGCTCCGCGTACTTGGCGGCAAGGTTGGCGTTGCCCGAGGCAGGGCCGAGGTCGAGACAGGCCGTGGTGCCCACCAACGCGGTTGCTGCCAGGCGGCTTACGCCGAGACGGATAAGCACGGGGTACACGGTTACCATCAGCAGGGTGCCGAGACCGGCGGCGCTGGGGATGAAAATGTTGATGATCTGCCCGATGATGTAGCTCACGCCTATCACTAAGTAGGGCGATCTGAGCAGCTTCAGGGGGCTGGTCATAACATTGGACATCACTTTGCTTGCGCCGATGACATCCATATATTTGGCGTAGCCCGTGGCGCTCATGATGATCAGGCCGAGTCCCGCCGTGCGGGATGAAAACAGGCTGGCCATGCATTTGAACGGATCAAAAAGCCATGTTCCGGTGCTGGAAACCTTGGCCGGCAAAATGCTGCCCACAGGACCGAGAGCAGTGGCCGCGAATAGCAGAAACAGGCCGCCGAACAGCACCACAAATTGCGGCCGCAGGCGCATGAGAATGCATTTTGCCATAACGGCGGTGACAACCAGGGCAAGAATAGCTCCAATCATGGATGATCCCTCCTCGTAGAGCGTCGTTTCCCTTGAGATTGCAGCAGCGGCGGCGTTGTTTGCCGCTTCTGTGGAAATCGGGCCGGTCGTGCGCTCCCTATTGCATAAGACCGGATAGTTGAGCCATGGGGTATTTCCAACAATGAAGTCCCCTTTTTCGTAAGAGAATGAAGAAGATGTACGGCGAAGATCCTCAACAAGACGCCCGCGTGGGGCACAAGGCGGGTATCACGCCCTCCAGGCCGGCCATGGCAAAGAGCATCAGCAGGCACTTTTGGGGACCGGTGTAGCTGTCTTTGGGGTCAAACCACTCGCCAAGGGAGTGTTGTTTGCCCGCGTTGCCGCCCGCGCCGATGCATACAGAAGGAATGCCCAGGGCCAAGGGGAAGTTGATATTGGTACTGGCTGGGCCCATCAGGCGCGGCTCTACGCCTACGGCCGAGGTAGCGGCCGAGGCGATTTGTACAATCAGGGCATCTTCGGGCTGATCCCCGCCAGGCTTTTCGCCGTATGTGCGCACCTCAAGGCAAATGCGGCCCCCTTCGGGATGGGCGGCGTTTTCCGCTGCTACGGCTTGTTCCGCAGCCGCAAGAATGCGCGCCCCCACAGCGTCGCGCGCTTTCATATCCACGGAGCGCGTATCGATGTGCAGGATGGCTTCATTGGCGATGGAGTTAACGGAAGTGCCGCCCTGCATCAGGCCGACGTTGTAAATGGTTTTAGGAGTTTTTGGAGGGACTATTGCGGCGATGGCGGCAAGGGCGCGCCCTGCTGCAGTGATGGGGGAAGCCAGACCGAAATCATTCCAGGCGTGCCCGCCAGGTCCTTTGAAGGTGAGTTCAAAGCGTTTGCAGGCCACGGCGCCTCGGGTAACGCGGTAGGTCCAGCAGGTTTCGATGGCTACATAGGCGTCGATATCGTCTTTGCGGGTATCCATCAGATGGCGGACGCCTCGGGCAAACCCGGGGCCTTCTTCGCCCACTGTGCCGCCCAGCATCAGCGTGCCGCAAGGCTTGAGGCCTGCGTGGCGGATGGCGCGGATGACGCAAAGCAAAGTGGCTAGGGCGGCCGTGTCGTCCCCGATGCCGGGGCAGTAGAGCACCCCGTCCTTTTCGGTTATGGCGAGGGGCGTTTCCAGGGGGAAGACTGTATCCAGATGGCCTTCCATAAGAATCAAGGGGGCTTTGCCTGTACCGTGCACATAGCCAAAGGCATTGCCTATTTCGTCGATGGCGCAGTCTTCAAGACCGTATTTTTGCAAACGTTCCACAAAGAAGGGGGAGCGTATTTCGAGTTCGGTATGGGGTGCGCCCGGGATCAAGGCAATTTCTTTCTGCTCGGAGACCATGGCGGCATGGTCCTCTTTGATAAAGGCAAGCGCTTTTTGGATGGCCGGGTGGGCAACAAGGGCATCAACAGCTTCCTGAACATGGGGGGATACTACCATGGGTACCTCTCTGGTTTGCCGGGGAAATGTGGGCATTTTTTATAAAATATTCAAAAAAAAGTATATAATAAACCGCATGAGCGCGCTTTTTTGCTGATAAGGACGAAATTATTGTGCCCTCTTCCTGCTTCGGGAGATTTTTATCATGAACGTCCTCGCATAGATGAAGTCTGCAGGATGGTTTGCGAAGGAGACGCCAATCCTGTGTGCGGCGAGAGACATTTTTCCGTCGGCATGGGAAAGAGCCCTTGGCAAGTGAAAGGGGCACGTGCGGCCTTGGGGGAGCGGATACAACACCTTGCGATGCGGCAGAAAAAAAGGACCAATGGCAACAGGCCGGCAAAAGGCATAGAAAAGAGCCTCGCGCAGGTTGGAGGGCGGAAAGAGAGATGCCGCTCGGGCGTATCGCTCCCGCTCTGAGGGGGACTCAGGCCGGGGAAGGGGCGACAAAGGGATTAAAGTAGCCGAAGTGGAGTGCCGGGCAGCTTTTTTTTAGCCGCTTGCGGAAATTGGCAAAGCCGAGACGAGGGCCGGTAGCCACGCCTTCCATCAGGTCCAGGTAAAGTTCAGGATCAATATTCAGGTTGCGCAGTTGGATACAGTCGATCCGGGTTTCTTGGACCAGCGCGGTCAGGGCCTCGGTTTCCTCCTCGGTATCGGTGAAACCGGGGAAGAAGAGCAGGTTCAGGGAGACGTAAATCCCCTTGGCCTTGGCAACCTTGATGCTCTCCCTGACTCGGGAAAAATCATACCCCTGTGGCCGGTAATAGCGGGTATAGGGTTCGGGCCGGGCACTATTCAGGCTGACCCGGAGGGAAGAGAGCCCGGCCTCGGCCAGCCGGGCCACGGCTTCGGGCATGGACGCGTTGGAATTGAGGTTGACTGTCCCTGTGCCGCCCCCCTTGCGGAACAGGCTGACAGCCTCTTCCAGAAGATCGGCCCGGGTCAGCGGCTCGCCTTCACAGCCCTGGCCGAAGGAATAGATGGGCCTGTCTTTTTCATTGGCCTCATGATAGCGCATAACTTCCACGATCTCGGTTGCCGTAGGGGTAAAGCCCATACGGTTTTGGGGCGTGGCGCATATTTTGGAGCCCTTCTCTTGGTGGGAGATGCAGCCGACGCAGCGGGCGTTACAGACCTGGGAAACCGGCAGCGGGGCCTCGTAGCGGCCCAGGCAGAGGTTGCGGGCGGCGGGGCAGGCGTAGATCAAGGCGCATTGGGAAACGAGGTGCCGGATCAGACGGTTCTCCGGGTACAGGGCCAGCAGGTCTCGGGCTTTTTTCTCCAGCAATTTTCGCGGGACATCCTTAAATATCTGGCGAGGGTCGTCATCGACCTTGCGGGCGCAGACATAAAAACGGCCGTTGGCAAAACCGAGGGCTCCATAGGCGAACAAGGGGAGGGTTGGCGCTTCTTCAGTGGTCTCATAAGCCGGATGGGCCGTCAGGGTATGGGCGGGGGAGACAAAGGCGGCCACGGCCAGCTCTTCCAGCACTTCCACCTGACCGTTTTCCGGATTCAACCCCATGGCCTGCCGCCCGGGCAGCAGAAAGAGTTCGCTCTCATCCGGGAGCGGCATAAGCTCGTCGGGCCGGGGGAGGGAAAATTCGTTCCCCTGGCGGACAATCATCAGCAGGTCGGGGTGGTCGTAGATGCGGCCCCGGCTATCGGCCATGACCAGCGAGGGACGGACTGAAGAAGATGCCATAACTGCCTTGCGTTGTTTGTTTGCGCGTTTTATGGTAGGAGGGGCGCGGATTTGGGATCGGTGCTTTGCGAAGCGCGTGGAAGCCCCCCGTGAAGATGGCTTTTAGCGCTTTTTATCTTGATGAGGCAAGCCCTGTAAGGGGGAGGCAAGGCCCGCGCCAGCGCCGGAGCTGGTGATTTTTACTGCCAAATCGCCTTTTCCCGGGCGGCAGCAGCTGAAAAACGATCCCTCAGTATATCGAATATGCCTTTGTCCGCTTTTTCCTGTTTTCCTTGCCGGGGAAAACCATTCGGCGTTTTGCGGACGCGGTGGATTGAGAAACAGCGCCCCCGGGGCGTAGGTCGATGGAGTGAGTATGTTTTCCGACCCATTTACCTCGGTTATGGTTTTGATCATTTTGAGTTTTATTGGCGTGATTGTCATGTTTTTCTTCGGATTGCGCGGTCTTGGCGTTCTGCAAAAGGAACTTCGCGATAGGCAGATGGAGCTGGAGAACGCCCTGTTAGAGCTTGAACAGCGCTTGACCGCCCGGATTGCGGAATCCTCCCGCTTTTCCCGAGATGCCCCCCGGGGTGATGCCTCCGGCCGGGAAGAGCCGGGGAACCTTCTTGAAAATGCCTCCTGGCGTGAATCCGGGGGGGCGGCGTGGTCCGCTGCGGGCAGCGGCAATGATCCGGGCGTTTCGCACCCGGAAATGCAGCTGCCTCCGCTGGTTGATGAATCTCCCCTGCCGTTCCCTAAGGGTTTGCCCAAGCTTTCCCTCGCCCGGGGCAAGCGTGAACCGTTCACCCAGGGGCCGGACGGCCTGACGCTGAAATGAACGCCGGCCTGATGATGCAGCGTGTGCGCCATGTGGCGGTTCTCGGCAAGACCGGAAGGCCGGATGTGCAGGAACTTGGCGGGCGCATTGTGGAATGGCTTACTGCTCGTTCCATCAAGGCCGGCTTTAGCCCTGCCGCGAGCGATGATCCCCTGTTTGCCGCAACTGTGGATGAGGCCGATCTGGTGTTGGCACTCGGCGGCGATGGTACCTTGGTCAGCATAGCCCGCCATTTTGCCGCCGACCCCCGCCCCCTTTTGGGCATTAACTTCGGCACTGTGGGCTTTCTGGCGGAGATTCCGGCGGCGGGCTGGGAAAGGGCGCTTGAGCGGGTTTTGGAGCAGGGCGTATACATCGAAGAGTGTATGGGGCTGCAATACGGCTTGTATCGTGATAACCGCCCGGTGGCGGCAGGAATTTCGGTAAACGATCTGGCTGTCACCAGAGGGGGGTTGGCCAGATTAGCCACCTTTGAACTGTGCGTCGATGAGATCCCGCTGAGCACCGTGCGGGCGGACGGTCTGTTGATCTCTACTGCCATGGGGTCCACAGGCTATACCGGTTCCAATCGCGGGCCCTTGATTTACCCGGGCCTTGAAGCTTACGCGGTGACGGCAATCTGTCCCTTTATGAGCAACTTTCTCCCGCTGGTGCTTGATGGCCGGACTTCTTTTACCATTGCTGTGCGCGAGGCCGGGAAAGAACTCAGCCTGACGGTGGACGGGCAAGAACTCTACCCCCTGGAGGCCGGGGATAGCATCCACGCGGTGGGCTCGCCCGGGCGCATCCTTTTTGCTCGGCTGAAGCCGGGCGGGGCCTATTACACCAAATTGAGCGCGGTGGGCTTCATGGGCGAGCCTTTGAACCCCGGCAGGAAGACATGATCAGATATACCACAGGGTTGCCGCCCTTGGGCACGGTCAGCGATATCCGGATGGAAGCGGATCCCGCCCAAGAGGCCTGGCTGCACCATTTTCTTACAGAAAACAATATTGATTTCCTGCTCAACCCCGGGCTGGTCGCCTCTCCCGAACAGCTTCGCTTTATGGTGGCATTGCGGGAAGGCCAGGTGTACATTCCGGCTTCAGATGCAATTTTCCGCCGAATTTACGAACGGGACCAGGCGGGGAAGCTGTTGCGGGAATATGCTAAGGTCTGGCGTTTCGTGGTTTCGCTGATTCACGGCTACGGTTTGGACCGCAAGGACCGACAGCGTATTATGCATTTGTGCCGCTATCGGTTTCAACTCTATCTACAATCCGGAATCCTGCTGCCCTCGCGTCTGATCAAGCGTTTGGTCAGCTTGGTGCTGAGGGCAACCGGAGATACAGATCCTTTTCGGGAGAAAAAGCGAGAGGCTAACCGGCGCGTGGCGGCGTTTCTGGCGGACCCGGCATTTCAAAATATGGTGGCTGCGCCGCCGGCAAGTCTGGATGGCGCTCTGCCTCTGCCAGAGTTACGGTGGGAGCTGGATTACACCGAACTCTCCCGGCTTTTCCGGCTGGCCACCTACCGCGATCTTTGGGAGGCCGATGTTTCCCTGCTGACGATTCAAAAGGAAATCCTCAAAAGCAGCCCTGAGACTGAATGCCTGCGCCTTTTGCTGGGGGCCCAGGAAAAGCCGCGTAAGAAGATTCTGTATATCCCGGATGTGGCAGGCGGCTTCATGGTGGATATGGCCATTATTCGCTCTTTGCTACGCCAGGGGCACCAAATTATCTTAGCCCTTAAGGAAGCCTTTTACTTCAACACGCCGGTAGCATGGGATATGGAATCCGATCCGGCAATCAAGGCCGATGCCGAGGGCCTTTTCCTCCTGCGGGATGACAGCGTCAGTAAAAATGAATTGCTGCGCCTCTTGCGCGAGAACCGTTTGGTGGTCATCAGCGATGGAACCTCCGAGCAGATGAACCTCTACCGGACGAGCGTCACCTTTGCCCGGGCCTGGAAAGAGTGCGATCTGATTATTGCCAAAGGCAGGCGTAACGCGCGGGTATTCCTGGGTTCAAGCCATGAGTTCACCCGGGATGTGCTCTGTTTCTGGCGTGAGGATTCGAGGACGTTCCGCATGCAGTGCAAACCTAAGGCCTCGTTTGTGCGCAAGTTTTCCGAGTGCGATCTCAAGCGCCGGGCCGACGATATTTTAGCAGGCATGCGGAACGCGCGCAGTGAGGGCAAATCTGTGATGTTTTATAGTGCCCTCATCGGCTCTCTTCCCGGCCAGACCAGGGTGGCCCTGGATGTGGTGACCACTTTTGTCAACCACTTGCGCGGACGCATGGAGAACACGTACATCATCAACCCGGCCGAGCACTTTGAAGAGGGTCTGGATGGGGATGACCTGATGTTCATGTGGGAGCGGGTCCAGCGCGGCGGGCTGTTGGATGTCTGGCGCTTCCAGACTGTAAATGATATTGAGGCCAGCTTTGCCATGATGGGCCGTAAGGTGCCTTCGCCGTGGCTGGGCAAGGATTCCACCTATTCCACCGGCTGCACCAAGGAGATGTATATCGCCCTGGATGTGCAGAAAAAACATCCTGAACTGCAAATTATCGGGCCCTCTCCGAAGCAGTTTTTCCGGCGCCGGGAATACGGGGTGGGCAAATATTTTGACGAGCGCATAGCTGTGCGCTGATTGGAGAGCTCATGACGGGACTGGGTACCGGCATAGAGATAGTGGCCGCTCTGGAGCGCTGTTTTGCGGAACAGGAAAACGCCGTGGCCGCCTGGCATGATAAAACTCCGGCCAACGCCGGGGAAGCCGCTGCGCCTGCGGGCGGCGATACCACACTAACCGGCCTGATCCTGGCTCAACACTTCATGAATTTCAGCCTCTGGCATATTGAAGATGAAGCCCGGCAGGATGATGTTGATGATGGCGTCATTGCCGCGTGCAAGCGGCGTATCGACCGTTTCAACCAGGTTCGCAACGATTATATGGAAAAGGTGGATGATTGGCTGCTTCGGGCGCTGACGCCACTTTTGCCGGCGGAGGCGAGGTTGCGTCATAATACGGAATCCTTAGGTATGGCCGTGGATAGGCTCTCCATCCTGGCTTTGAAAATTTACCATATGCGTGAACAGAGCGAACGCAGGGACGCGGACGAGGAACACCGCCGAAAGTGCCGGGAAAAACTGGCTGTTTTGGTGGAGCAGCGGCAGGATCTTGCCCTGGCGGTAAAGGATCTGATCGGGGAATACCTGGCGGGAACCAAAAGCCCGAAGCTTTACTACCAGTTCAAAATGTATAATGATCCCACTTTGAACCCGAAGCTCTACGGGCGGAAATTGTAGCTGTTTTACCGCAAAGGAAGCATTATGAGCGTTTACGAAGCTGTTATCGGCCTTGAGGTGCATGCCCAGCTGGCAACCGCATCCAAGATGTTCTGCTCCTGCCCCAACCATTTCGGCAACGAGCCCAACGAGAACGTCTGCGAGGTCTGCTCCGGCATGCCGGGAGCGCTTCCCACATTGAACAAAAAGGCCGTGGAATATGCGGCCAAGACCGGCATGGCCTTGAACTGCACCGTGAACGATTACTCGGTTTTTGCCCGGAAGAGTTATTTTTATCCGGATTTGCCGGCAGGGTTTCAGACCTCGCAACTCAATCCGCCCATCTGCGAGCATGGGTATGTGGATGTGACCGTGAACGGGGAGAGCCGCAGGATTGGCATCACCCGCATTCATATGGAGGATGACGCCGGCAAGAACCTGCACACCGGCGGCAATATTTCTTTGGTAGACCTCAACAGGGCCGGAACGCCGCTGATCGAGATTGTGACCGAGCCGGATTTGCGCGGCGCGGAAGAGGCGGCTACCTTTATGCGCAAGCTGCGCAGTGTTCTGCTCTATCTGGGCGTCTGCGACGGCAACATGGAGGAAGGGAGCCTGCGTTGCGATGCCAACGTATCCATCCGCCCGCGGGGCAGCAGTGTGTTCGGCACCAGGGTTGAGATCAAGAACCTGAATTCTTTCCGGAATGTGCAGCGGGCCATTGAATACGAGATCAAACGCCAGAAGGAATGCCTTGAAGAGGGAGAAGCCCTGGTTCAGGAAACCAGGCTTTACGACAGCGTCAAGAATATTACCCTGTCTATGCGCAGTAAGGAAGAGGCCCAGGACTATCGCTATTTCCCCAACCCGGATTTGCCGCCGGTGCGGGTTTCCGGGGAGGAGTTGGCCGCCTGGAGAAAGGAATTGCCTGAACTGCCCGACGCTCGCCGCGAACGCTTTATGCGTGGTTTCGGCCTTTCCCCCCAGGACGCCGATCTGTTGACTTCGGAAAAAGCCCTGGCGGATTTCTTTGAGGCCGCCGTGAATGCCTATCCTCAGGCTAAACGCATCGCCAATTTGATACAGGGGGAATTGCTGCGTGAGCTGAACGCTGGGGGTGCGGATCTTGCCTCTTCGCCCTTGCGGCCGGAAAACCTGGCCGAGCTTGCCCGAATTATTGATGAAGGCGTGATCAGCACCAAAATAGCCCAAGATATTTTTGGCGAACTCTTTGCCAAGGGCGGCTCGCCCGAAGCGCTTGTCCGGAGCAAGGGGCTGGTTCAAATTTCCGATGCCGGAGAATTGGAACAGGCTGTTTTAGCGGCTATTGCCGAAAACCCCTCTGAAAAAGAAGCCTATTGCGGCGGCAAGACCAAGCTGCTGTCCTTTTTTGTGGGGCAGGTTATGAAAAAAACCAGGGGCAAGGCCAACCCAGCCCTGGTCAATGAGTTGTTAAAGAAACATCTCTCCTGAGCTTCCATCATCATCGCTTGGAAAGGAGTTGGTCATGAACGCTGTATGCCATCATATGCATATTGTTTGCCGGGATCTGGAACCTGTTGTCGCGTTTTTCCAAGAGGGCTTCGGCGTTCCCCTGATCGGCCCTCAGTCTTTTGGCGGTGCGCCGGGCGCGGCTATGGATCTTGGAGGCGGCGTTTTACTTTACATTGTGCAGCGTAACCCCGACCCTCTGAATCCAGATAAGCCCGTCGGCGGTTGGGATCATATTGGTCTCCAGGTGGAAAATCTTGAGGCGGCTCTAGACCACTTGAAAAGCCTTCCGGGTGTGCGCGTCACCAAAGAGCCTTTCAATGCCGGAGCGCTGCGCTGCGCCTTTGTGGCCGGTCCTGAGAATATTTTGGTGGAGGTTGTTCAGGATACCAGCGCGTCCTAGGGGGCGTTATCTCTCGGCTTTTTGCCTTTTGTCGGAGTCAAAAAGTCTTTATACTTCGCTCGAGTGCCATACAAGGTATGCTCTTTATAAAACGGCTTTTTCCTTTGGCGGAGAACAACGTTTTTTGTAGTGTCGCCAGGTCCGGAGGAAGTTGCGAACGATATTGTGCCTGTGCAAAACCACATGGTTTCCCCTGATCAAGGCTCAGGCGAATCAAAAACCGTTGCTGAACACTGTTCCGGACCGTTTTCAACGGCGCCGGAAAAATGATATATATCCGCTGTCGCGGGAAATCTTTCCGCGGCAGCGTGTTTTTTTTTTGAGGGCTTTTCTATGGTCGTTACCGTATGCATTCTGGCTGGCGCTGCCGCGTTGTTCGTTCAGGGGAAAATCCGTTCGGATCTTGTGGCCGTCTCTGCCATGATTCTGTTGGTGCTCTGCGGCGTGCTCACGCCCGAGGAAGGGCTTTCCGGGTTTGCCAGCCCTATCACCATTATGATGGTCGGCGTGTTTATTGTTGGCGGCGCGGTGTTCCGGACAGGTCTTGCTCGGATGGTTAGTCATAAGCTGCTGTTGCTGGCCGGAACTAACGAGAATAAGTTGTTTTTGTTGATCATGCTGGTCACATCGGGCATCGGGGCCTTTGTCAGCAATACCGGCACCGTGGCCTTGATGCTGCCCATTGTAGTCAGCCTGGCCACATCGGCCCGGGTCAACCCTGGTCGTTTTTTAATGCCGTTAGCTTTTGCCAGCAGCATGGGGGGAATGTTTACCCTCATCGGCACGGCGCCTAACATGATCATCGACGGGGTGCTGGTTGAGGCGGGGTTTCCGGCGCTGGGGCTGTTTTCTTTTTTCCCTGTGGGGGTGGTGTGCGTCACCCTGGGCATAGTGGCCCTCGCCCCTATGAGCAAGATGTTTCTGGCCAAAAAGGCGGGTAAGGATGCAGGAGGAGAGGAAAAACAATCTCTGCGGGCTTTGGCCGATAAGTACCGCCTGACCCAGAACGTGGTCATGGCCAGGGTCAAAGCCGGCATTCCTCTGACGGAAGCTCCCTTGAAGGATCTTGATATTCCCGGTCGCTACGGCGTGATGTTGGCGGAAATCAGGCGGCCCGGTCTCGGTCGCAAGCCGTTTGCGCGAGGTAACCGCCAGCTTATCCCCGGGCCGGATTCCCGTCTGAAGCCCGGCGATACAGTCTGCCTTGTGGGGCCCTTTGAGAAGGTCCATAACCTGGCCGAGGCCGAGGGCCTGGAATTAGTGGATGTTAATGATACCACGACTTCGTTTTCCGGGGATGATGGCCGTATCGGTTCCATCGGCATTGCCGAGGTCGTTTTGCTCTCCACCTCCAAACTGGTGAACCGTCTGGTTAGGGATTCGCGATTTCGAGATAGGTATTCCGTGAGTATTTTGGGCATCCAGCGCAATAACGAAACAATTCTGGCCAACGTGAAAGATGTCAAAATGCAGGCCGGGGATGCGCTTCTGGTCCAAGGCGAGTGGGGGAACATCGCCCATCTCGGCGAAGAGTCGACCGAGTGGGTCGTTGTGGGCCAGCCCTTGACTGCAGCTACCCGCCGGACACTGGACCATAAGGCTCCTTGGGCCGGGGCCATTTTGCTGCTGATGATCGTAGCGATGACTACGGCCGTCGTGCCCGTGGTAGTTGCGGTTATGCTGGCAGCTTTGGCGCTGATTTTCACAGGATGTTTTCGCAATGTGGAGGAAGCCTATAAGACCATCAATTGGGAGAGCGTAGTGCTTATCGCGGCCATGCTGCCCATGGCCACGGCCATAGAAAAGACTGGTCTGGATACGTTGGCTTCCAACACGCTGATCTCCGTGGTCGGCAATGACAGCCCGTATGGGCTGCTGGCGGCCATCTACGCGGCCACCTCCGTCATGACGCTTTTTATCAGCAACACCGCCACGGCGGTGCTGTTCTCGCCCATCGCCATGCAGGCGGCCGAAAACCTCGGGGTCAGTCCGTATCCGTTGCTTTTCGGCGTCACCGTAGCGGCCAGCATGTGCTTTGCCAGCCCTTTTTCAACGCCGCCCAATGCCTTGGTCATGTCTGCCGGGCGTTACGTTTTTATGGATTACGTCAAGGTCGGCGTTCCCTTGCAAATTCTTTTCGGTCTGGTCATGGTTTTTGTCCTGCCGCTGATATTTCCGTTTTAAGGGGGCGGCAGGGCGGAGGGACGTATCAGGAATGGCTCATGCGAGGGGTAGGGTAAAGGCGTGGCCTCCCGGAGCCGGAAACGGTAAGGAAGACTGATTTTAGGCAAAGCAAAGGGCGCTCCGGCAAGAGGGTACGTGCTGCCGGAGCGTCTGGGGATAGTCCGCTCTCTCTGATGGCATGCGCCAGGGTTGCGCGGGAATCTCGCAGATCAGGCGGTGACGGAGATGCGTTGGCCCTGGCCACTGGCTCCCGTAGCCTGGCCTCCGATGCCCGCGGTCATGCCGCCGACGCCCCCGCCGCCTTGGCCTGTTTGCATCAGTTGTTGGCTGAGCACCATGAGCTGTTGGGTAAGCATATTTATTTCCGCCTGGATGGCTTCAGCCTCGGCATTGCCGGCCATGGCGCCGGCCGCGGCGCTCAGGGCAGCAGAAGGGTCATCCGGGTTTTCCGGGGAATCGGATCCCCTGGCCTGGACTTGAGCCAGTCGGGCCTGGGCATCTTGGATCTTTTCTTTGATTTCTTTGATTTGCTTTTGAATCTCTTTTTTGAGCTTTTCAGCGGCATTCTGATCATCTTCGTCGTCGGGTTTTCCAAGACCGGAGGCAGCAATGCCGCCGTGCTGCATGGCCCGGCCTTCTTCAGATATATTTACTGTGTCGCCGCCGGGGAGGGAAGACGCTTGCGGGCTTTCGCCATTGCCCGCAAGGCTGGCGGCCCCGGCCTTATGCACGTCGCTCCCGGCCAGACGCAAACGCTCGTCTGATCCCTCGTGCAGGAAATCCATGGGCGAATGCGGTTTGTTGATGCTGAATTCCATGACGATCCTCCTTGGTTGTGTGGAACAATATATATATCGGTTGTGTTGCGGAAAACTTAGAGTATTTTACTATTAAAATTATTCTTTTTTGATAAGAACGCTCGGCTGTGGAGAGCATGGGGGAACAAGGCCCGCAAGCGCTTTGTTGGGCGGGCTTTGCCCGCCGTTATACGGGAATCGAGAGCGTCAATGCTCTGCGCGCTGTTTCTTACTACCTTCCTGCTGCCACGTCGCTTGTTCCCGTAGCAGCCTGGCCGGAAAAAACTCTCGTCAGTACGCCATGGCCCGCTTTTTCCGTCTTCCTTGCTATGAAAACAATACGGCTTTCATGGATGGAATGGAGGAAGAAACAGCCTTCTGTGGGGGAGTAGGCCGCCCTCTCCACGGGCCCTCCACCAGAGGGGAGATAATTTCCCTCTGTTCAGAGAAGCAATTACTGTGCCGGAATCTTTGGGGAACAGCCCTGAAGCGTCGCTTTTATGCACGAGGGCGGCCAGAAAAGAAAAGGCCGAGGGCGTCTTGTCGTTGTGACGCCCACCGGCATGTTTGATTATCGGCTCTTCCGGAGCCGTAAGGATCCGCCGCCGCAAGGCAACGGAGATGGTCGCAGAACTACTCTCCCTTGCCGGGAGCGGCCATCTTTTTTTTGCCCTGGATTTGGTAGCGCTTTTGAGCGTCGAGGACGGTTTTGCGCAAGCGGATGGACAACGGCGTCACTTCAACCATTTCATCCTCGCGTACAAAGTGAATGGCTCGCTCTAAGGTCATCGGCCGGATTGGGGAGAGGATGATATTTTCATCCTTGCCGGCGGCGCGGAGGTTGGTCAGCTTTTTTTCCTTGGTAGGGTTGACGTCGATATCGTTATCCCGGTTGTGCTCGCCTACGATCATGCCTTCATAAACCGGGTCGCCGGGCACGACAAAAAGTTCACCGCGCGGCTCCAGGTTATAGAGGGCGTAGGCCACGGCATTCCCGGCGCGGTCGGCTACCAAAGAGCCGGTAAAGCGGGAGGGAAAATCTCCCCGGTAGATGTCATACCCCTCAAGGTAGGCATTGAGGATGCCGGTGCCTTTGGTATCGGTGAGGAATTCGTCGCGAAAGCCGATCAGCCCTCGGGAGGGCACAGAAAACTCGATGCGCACCCGGCCGAAACCGTTGTTATTGAGGCCGAGCATCCGACCTTTGCGCAGGGAAATCTTTTCCGTGACCACGCCCATAAAGGCCTCGTCGCAGTCTACGAAAAGGTGTTCTACGGGTTCAAGGAGTTCCCCTTCGGGGCTTTTCTTCATGATGACTTCCGGGCGGCCGACGCAAATCTCAAAACCTTCACGGCGCATTTGCTCTATAAGAATGGCCATCTGAAATTCACCGCGCCCCTTGACGATGAAGCTGTCTTTATCTTCGGAATCCTCAATGCGAATGGCGACATTGGCCAGGCTTTCGCGTTCCAGGCGTTCCCTGATCTTGCGGGATTGGACAATACTGCCTTCCCTACCGGCCAGAGGAGAGGAGTTGATGGCAAAGCGCATGGATACCGTGGGTTCATCCACGTGAATGCGGGGCAGCACCCGGATGTGCTCCTTGGTGCAGATGGTATCGCCGATGGTCACATCTTCCACGCCGGCCAGGATGACGATATCACCCGCTCGGGCTTCTTCGGTTTCGGCAAGCTGAGGCCCCTGGTACACCTGGAGCTTGGAGACCTTGAGCGGGTGGGCTGCCTCGTTTTCATCGATAGAAACCAGCGCTTCGCGGAAACGCACCGAACCATGGCGAACGCGGCCTACGGCCATGCGGCCGAGATAATCGGAATAGTCAAGGTCGGCCACTACCATTTGAAAGGGTTCGTCGGGGTCATGGCTGGGGCCGGGGATGGCTTCCAGAATGATGTTGAACAGCGCCGAGAGATCCTTAGCGGCCGGAACCTCTTCTTCGCTCAAGGCGGCGATGCCCTGGCGGCCGATGGCATAGAGCACAGGGAATTCCAGCTGCTCTTCGCCGGCGCCAAGGTCAATGAAGAGATCGTAGATTTCGTTGAGCACTTCCCGGGGGCGGGCGTCCTTGCGGTCAATTTTATTGATGACCACAACAAGGGAAAGTTTGGCGTCCAGGGCTTTACGCAGGACAAAACGGGTCTGCGGGAGCGGCCCTTCAGCGGCATCAACCAGGAGAATGGCCCCATCCACCATGCTGAGCGCCCGTTCCACTTCGCCGCCGAAATCGGCGTGGCCGGGAGTATCGATGATGTTGATCTTGACGTCATTCCAAGTAACAGCGCAGTTTTTCGCGGCAATGGTAATGCCGCGTTCGCGCTCCAGATCCATGCGGTCCATGACGCGCTCGGCTTGTTGGTCGGCCCGGAATATACCGCTCTGGCGGAACAGGCCGTCTACCAGGGTGGTCTTGCCGTGGTCAACATGGGCTATGATGGCAATATTACGGATGGATTCATTTTGTTGTAGAGACATGCGACAGCTCGATTGTTGGGGGGACTTTTGCTCCTGAAGGGGCAAGGGAAGGTGAGTACCGCAGATACCCGTATCATGCAAGCTGAATGATGCCCTCAAGGTAAGTGGATACTCTCTCAGGGCCTGCGCCGCGGGAAGTCGCATCACTCTTCGCATCTATCCGTCCAGCCTGACCGCAACCACCCCCAACACCGTTATTTTTTGTTGGATGAAGGCCGAATTTATGAGGATGCTTTGGAAAAAAGCACGGGTTTGCTTGCTCAGCTTTTAGAAGCGCGTTTCGGGCCTTTGCCGCCGGTTGTTTCACTGAAATTGGATACTATAACGGAGACGGAGCGGCTGGCTCGGCTGGTGCTCTGGGTTTACACCGTTGCTCCTTTGGAAGATTTTTCCACGTTATTGGAAAAACGGCAATGAGCCTGTTTCTCGTGGCGATGTGTGAACCGGCCGGTATCCCTTGTTTTTTCCGCATACTCCTGTGGCGCTGTGCCGCTTTGCGTGCATAGCGCTTTTTTAGAAGAGTGTCAGGTAACTTCCGGTGATGCTTTTGGGGTTGCTCGCAATCTGTTCCGGCGTTCCGGCAGCAACGATTCTACCGCCTTCGGAGCCGCCGCCGGGCCCCATATCAATGATATAATCGGCATTTTGTATTACATCCAGATCATGCTCTATCACAATGATGGTTGCGCCGTTTTCAAGAAGCGTCCGGAAGACCCCCAAAAGGGTTTGCACATCCAGAGGATGCAGGCCAATAGTGGGTTCGTCAAAAACAAATACGGAATCAGACTGTATTTTCCCCATTTCGCCTGCTAACTTCAGGCGCTGGGCTTCGCCGCCCGAGAGACTCGGCGTCGCTTCACCAAGGGTCAAGTAGCCGAGGCCAAGCTTGCGCAGCACCTCCAGGCGCTGCCGAACCGCTTTTATTTCCCCGCAGGCTTCCAGGGCCGTATGGATATCCATAGCCATCAGCTCCGGCAGCGAATACGACGCGCCTGCTGTATTCCGATACCTCATAAGATCAGCATCTTTGGCGTACCGTGATCCCCGGCATTCCGGGCAGGGAATATCCACATCGGGCAAAAACTGTACATCGAGGCTGATGCTCCCTGTTCCATCGCAGACAGGGCAGCGCAGTTTCCCGGTATTGTAGGAAAAGTCTCCCGCTCTGTAGCCGCGTTGCTTCGCGGTGGGCGTTCCGGCAAAAACCTTGCGCAGTTCATCATGGATAGAGGCATAGGTTGCGACAGTAGAGCGAATGTTGACGCCGATAGGGGTGGCGTCAATGAGCTTGACCTGGTTAATTCCCTCCGCTCTGACGGAAAGCACGTGCTCCGGCGGCTTGGCTCCGTGCAACAAGGCCGTAAGCCCGGGGACAAGGCTTTCCAGCAGCAGTGTTGTCTTGCCGGAACCGGATACGCCGGTCACAACCGTCAACTTTCCCTTGGGAAGAGCCACAGCCAGGGCGGCGACTGTATGGAGGGGAGCGGTTGAAAGATGGATAGTTCCGGCGGAGAACACACTCGCAGCAGCCTCATGCCGCTTCGGGCGGGCGCCGTCTTTCCCGGCCAGAAAGCTCCCGATTTGAGAACGGCGGTTCGCCGCTATTTCCGCAACGGTTCCTTCAGCTATCACGAAGCCGCCGCCCGCTCCCGCATCCGGTCCCATTTCAATGAGCCAGTCCGCGGCAGACAAAATTTGGATATCGTGATCAACCAGCAGTACGGAATTTCCATCGGCCTTTAGATCCTGCATGACCCCGATCAGCCCGGCGATATTGGAAGGGTGCAGACCGATAGACGGCTCATCCAAAACATAAAGAACGCCTGTCGTGCGGTTGCGAACAGCGCGGGCAAGCTGCATCCGCTGCCGTTCTCCGGTGGAAAGCGTTGCGGCGGCGCGGTCGAGGCTCAGGTAGCCAAGCCCCAGGTCTAGCAGCCGCCTGGCTGTGCTGTGAAAGGAGGCGCAGATGCTTTCCGCCATCGGGCGCATGGATTCCGGCAGGGAGGCGGGAACATGGGCAACCCAGCGCACCAGGGCGGCAAGGGGCATGCGGCAGGCTTCATCCAGAGAGATGCCACATACTTTGGGCGTTCTTGCGGCGGCGGAGAGACGCGTGCCGCAACAATCGGGGCAGATATCCTCCTTCAAAAATTTTTCCACCCGCTTCATGCCCTTTTCATCCTTGACCTTTGCCAGAGCATTTTTAACCGTATACACGGCATTGTAATAGGTGAAGTCAAGCTCGCCCGCCTGATTAGATTTTTTGGCTTTGTACAGGATATGTTTTTTTTCGGCGGGTCCGTCATAGACAATAGCTTTTTCTTCCTCCGTCAGATCGCGAAAGGGCACGTTCGTACGGACGCCCATAGCGCGGCAGACGTCGGTCATTAGCGACCACATCAGAGAATTCCAGGGAGCCACGGCTCCCTCATCGATGGAGAGCGAGGTATCCGGCACCAATGTTTCTCGATCCACGGTGCGGATCATCCCTGTTCCATCGCATGTGCGGCATGCCCCTTGGCTATTGAAAGCCAATTCTTCGGCAGATGGAGCATGCACTGCGGCCCCGCACTCAGGGCAGATAAGCTCTTGTTCCGCGGCAACGGCAAGGGTAGGAGGCAGGGAGTGCCCGTTAGGGCATTGGTGGCTGGCAAGGCGTGAAAACATCAGACGCAGGCTGTTCAGAAGCTCTGTTCCCGTGCCGAAGGTACTGCGGATGCCGGGAATGCCCGGACGCTGGCGCAGGGCAAGAGCAGCGGGGACATGCAAAACAGCATCCACTTGCGGCTTGGCAGCCTGGGTCATTTTTCTTCGCGTATATGTGGAAAGCGCTTCCAGATAGCGCCGCGAACCTTCGGCATACACCACCCCCAAGGCGAGCGAAGACTTGCCGGAGCCGGAGACGCCGGCAACGGCGACGATTTTGTGGAGGGGAACATCCACATCAATATTTTTCAGGTTGTGTACTCGTGCTCCCCGGATTTTGATATGCCCGGGAGCTGTTGTTTCGGCCTTGCCGGGGTCCGTCATGGTTCTGCGAACTCCTCTTGATTCCGAATGCCTCCGGCGGCAGGAGCGTTATCCTCCCTCTCCGGGAGAAGAGCCGGGCTTCGTTTACGCCTTGGTTGATGCAAGAATGGCTGATGCGGCGTTGTGCAGATCACGGGCGATGATGTGGGGCCAGCCGGGCTGCCGGCCAGAGAGCAGCGCATAGCCCTCTCCGGGAGGAAGAGGCGGCAGGCCCATGCGGGCGGCCTCGCTTTCGCCCTTGCCGGTGAGCACCAGAACGGTCACGGCAAGCTTTGCGGCCAGGCCAAAAGCAATATCCGCCTTTTTATCGCCGATCATAGCGGTATGCTCCGGCCTGAGGCCATGCCGTTCCTTGAGGGTTTCCCACATGCCCGTGGCGGGCTTGCGGCAGGAACAGGCCTCTTCGGGCGCATGGGGGCAGTGCAGGGCATCGGTCAACGCAATGCCTTGGGCGGCCAACAGGGCGCATAGGCGGTTGTGGCAGGCCTGGAGATCCGCTTCGCTGAACATCCCCCGGCCGATGCCGGATTGGTTGCTGACCAGGTAAAGCCCGGCGCCGGAGTAGGCGAGCATTCCCAGGCCTTTCGCCGCGCCGGGCAGAAGAGCCACCCCGTCAGGGTCGGCAAGGTAGTGTTTATCATAGATGACGGTTCCGTCACGATCCAGGAGAATCGCGGTTAGGGGATGTGTTATCATGGGGCGCCTCTTGGGGGGGGGCTCGCCGCTCCGATTGATGGGAGCGCTGAAAAGAAAATGTATATAGCATGGAGACTTCAGCCGCGGCAAAGGATTTTTCCCCGTCAAAAATCTCTGCGGACGGGGCGAGAATACAGTTTTTGCCGTGTGTCCGTTGCCGGGAATCTGTTCCCGCCTTGTGCCGCTCCGGGCCGGGGGAACAGGCCGTGGCAGTAGTGCTTATCCGAGAAGACAGCGGGATGGAGGGGGCTTTTTCGCCTTTTCCTGGACAGGGGGGCGCTCTCGCAGTATATGCGCTTGCCATGCAGATCGTTCTTTTTGAACCGGAAATTCCGCCCAACACCGGTAACGTGGCCAGGCTTTGTGCGGCCACGGATACAGAGTTGCACCTGATCGAACCGCTGGGCTTTTCGTTGGAGGATCGCTACCTCAAGCGGGCCGGTCTGGATTACTGGCCTCATGTGCGGCTGCGGGTTTGGCCTGATTTTGCGGCCTATCGCCAGGATGCGGGGCGAGGGCGGCGTTTGGTCATGAGCAGCAGCCGTTCCGGGGAGAATATCCGGTATTTCCGTTTTACCCGGGATGATGCCTTGGTCTTCGGTCCGGAAACCCGGGGCCTGCCCCCGGAAATTCTGGAAGCATCCCCCCATCGAGTGCGTATCCCCATCCGGAGCTGTGTGCGCAGCCTGAACCTCTCCACAGCGGCAGGCATTCTGTTGTTTCAAGCCCTGCTTGGCAGCGGAGCCATTGAGGATCTGCCGTGAACGTCTTTGCGGCATCCGGCCTGCTCCCCCCTTGGGATTTAGCGGCGTACTGGTGGCTGCCCCCGGCGGCCTTGGTGTTGGATCTCCTTTTGGGAGACCCGCCGGGGTTCCCTCATCCGGTCCGATACATTGGGGCGTGCCTCGAGACCCTGGAACATCGTCTCCGCCCCCTGCTGCCGCCCTATCCCGCCGGTCTGGCCGGTCTCAGCCTGGCCTTGCTGGCCACGGGAATCGTAACGACCGGGTTGCTTCTTTTGCCTTTCGGGGTTGGCAGTATCGCGGCGCTTTACCTTTGTTATGCCGGTCTGGCTTTGGGCCAGCTCTTGCGAGAGGGAGAAGTGGCTCGCCGTTTGCTGGAGGGAGAGAATCTCGCGCCACCCGGCGGTTGCCGCCCGGCAGAAGACGGCCTCCAAGAGGCCCGCGCGGCCGTAGGGAGGCTGGTCAGTCGTGACGTCAGCCGCGCTGATCGGGAAGAATTGCGCCGGGTACTGGCGGAAACGCTGGGCGAGAACGTTAATGACGGTTTCATTGCTCCGTTGTTTTGGCTGATGCTGGGTGGTCCCTTGGGCTTGTGGCTGTACAAAGCGGTCAGTACCATGGATTCCATGTGGGGATATCCGCACGAGCCCTGGACCTTATTCGGCCGGCCGGCCGCGCGTCTTGACGATGCCGCGGCCTTTATTCCAGCCCGCCTCTCCGTTCTGTTTCTGTACCTGGGCGCTCTGCCGCAAGGGCTCCGGCGGAACTGGCCCGGTTTTGCCGTCGTGGCCCGAGACGCCCGATCAATGAAGAGCCCCAACGCGGGCTGGCCCATGGCCGCAGCGGCCTGGCTCCAAGGGTGCAGCATGGGCGGGCCGGCGGTGTACAACGGAGCAGTGGTGGAAAAACCCGTTTTGGGGCCGCAGGGGAGATCGTGGGACGCAGCCGCCCTGGCCTCTCTGATCCGTCAGCTTCGCTACGCCGCCTTGGCGGCCTTTCTGATTCTGTGGGGCCTGCCCTGTGGCATAGCGGCTGTTTTCCTATAATTTTTTGCCGCAACCCCCTCTTTTTCCTCCCGGCAGCGTCAACCGTAAAAACCGACCTTGGAGTATCTCCAATACGCCTTCCCTGTTTTTTCCCGGCTTTTTTGCCAGGGGAAAATTTGGGCTTTTCTCGGACACAATGCCGTTTGCAATAGTCCTTGGCCATCAGGATACGCATCCTGGATTGACAGGGCGCTTTGGGGTATTACAATAGGCTTTTTGGTACAGGCTCACAGGTTGGGCTTGTGGTTCCCCGAGAGGTGAAGGCGACCGTTTTGGGGTTGCTTGCTTCCAAGCAATTGCACTTCCAATGCCAGGCCCATGGGAAGGGGATCAGGGGTATCGTGCCCCCGTGGGGCGTGGGGCAGCGCTCCACATCCGGCCTGTAGCGCCACCCCGCCGGTTGGGCGGAAGATTAGGTTTTTTCGAGAATTTCCATGGCTGAATCCGCATTATCCACCAGGGCCGCGCATATTTCCGCGCGCCGGATCTGGCATCTCACTTGGCCCCAAGGCCTGATGATGATTTGTCAGTTTCTGGTGGGCTTTACCGATGTGTGGGTAGCCGGGCACATTGATCGTGATGTTCAAGCGGCTCTCGGCTTGGTTATTCAGTGCCAGTTGGTTCTTGCCATCGTCGGCGTAGCCATGGCCAACGGCAGCATTGCGGCCATCAGCCAGTCTGTGGGGGCGCGGCTTCCTTTGCGGGCCAAGCGTTACGGCGGCATGGTTCTCAAATACGGCCTTGTTTTTGCCGCGCTGGTCACTGGGGCGGCCTTTTTTCTGCGCGGCTGGGTTCTGCAACTCCTCCAGGTTCCTGAAACCATTTTTTCTCTGACCGAATATCTGTGGCTGTTGTTCTTGGCCGCTGTCCCTTCCAACTATCTGCTGCTGTTGACCAGCGCCATGTTCCGGGCCCGGAGCATGGTCTTTATTCCTTTGGGGGCTGCCGCTGTGGCTTGCCTCGTCAATGTTCTGTTAGCCACGGGGCTCGGATTGGGGCTGTGGGGATTCCCTCATCTGGGGGTTGAGGGCATGGCCGTATCCACCTTCTGTTCCGTTACGGCGGCCGGCCTCTTCAATATATATAAGGCGATCCGCCTGGGCATCATCGATCGCCAGGCGTTCGGCCCCTGGAGCTGGGAAAAGAAAGCTCTCGTCTATCTCTTTAAGGTGGCCGCCCCGGCAGGAGGCTCGCAGATCTTTTGGCAACTCGGCTATCTGGTTTTGTTCGGGGTAACCGCTTCGCTGCCCCATGATCCTGTCAACGCCCTGGCGGGCATGAACGCCGGCATGCGTGTGGAATCCATTCTGTTTCTTCCGGCGATCGCTTTCAGTATGACTGCCTCCATGCTTGTTGGCCAGCTGCTGGGGGCGGGAGATAAAAAAGAAGCTGCTCGTGTTGCCTGGCGGATCATTGTCACTGGTTGTCTCGCCATGAGCCTCGGCGCGTTGTGCCTCTGGCCTTTTGCAGAGGGCATCGCCGCCTTTATCGCGCCGGATCCCCAGGCCCGGCTCCACGCCTTGAGCTATTTGCGTTATAATCTATTGGGCACGCCCTTTTCCGTAATCAGCATGATCCTCTCCGGTATTCTTACCGGAGCAGGGGCCACGGTGTATTCCCTGGCAGTTTTCAGTTCGGCTGTCTGGCTGGTACGGCTTCCCTTGGCATATCTTTTCGGGCACATCATCTGGCAGGATGCCACGGGTGTTTTTTTCGCCATGTTCGTTTCTCAGGCGGTCCAGGCAAGCCTTATTCTGTTCGTTTTCAGAAGGTGCGACTGGGCTCGTTTTGCCATGACGGCCCGGCGGGCGAAAAAGAATGCGGCCCGCCATGATAATGGAGACCGTTGATATACTTGGCCCAAGTTTATTTTTCTGTATACAGTAGGAACACTGTGCGCTGTGCCGGACTCCGGTACCGGAATGTTCACAGAGAGCAAAGGAGATACCCACATGTCCGACTTTACGCCGCTCAGTCTCAGCGAGATGGGCCGCTATACGCAACTCCACACTATCTGCAACAGCCGCGCCTCAGATTACAGTTTTACCAATCTGTGGGGCTGGGCAGAGTTTTACGGCCTGGAGTGGCGCTTTGAAGAGATGTTGTGTTGGATCCGCCAGAGAAGCCCGAATACGGCTTCCTGGGCCCCGGTGGGGGATTGGCAGGCCGTGGATTGGAAAAACTGCCCCGAACTAACTTCCGGCTCCTCGTTTATCCGCGTGCCGGAACCCCTGGCCTGTCTGTGGCAGGAAGCGTTGCCCGGCAGGGTCCGCCTTGAGGAAACGCGAGAACACTGGGATTACTTGTACCTTGCGGAAGAATTGGCCACGCTTCCCGGTAATAGGTTCCACAAAAAGAAAAACCTGTTCAATCAGTTTCGCAAACTTTATCCGACGTATGAGTACCACCCGCTGACCATTGAATGTGTCGAGTCTGTGTTGATTATGCAGGAGGAATGGTGCCAGTGGCGGGAGTGTATGAAATCGGATTCGCTTTTGGCGGAAAATACGGCTGTGGAGCGGGTATTGCGCAATTGGGACCGGTTGCCCCAGCTCAAGGGCGGTTTCATTGTCATTGATGGTAAGGTCGTTGCCTATACCGTGGGCGAGCGCCTGACCGAGGATACCCTGGTCATTCATTTTGAAAAGGGATGCACCGAGCACAAGGGCGTGTATCAGGCCATTAATCGGTTGTTTGCCGAGGACGTCAGGGCGGAGTATCTCTACCTCAACCGTGAGCAGGATACCGGGGATGAGGGGTTGCGCAAGGCCAAGGAGAGCTACAACCCTGTAGATTATGTAAAGAAATTTACTGTCTTTATAGAGTAAGGCCGCGCAACATAGTATAGCTGCATTACAAGCTGGGGCGTACAAGGAAAAATATGTTTTTGAGGCTGGCTCGTTCGCTTGAATATGGATGGAAAGCGCTGCCCCAAAACTTTCATACCGGCTCGCGGCCTTTGCATGAAGGTTCTTGCGTCCCGTTCCCGAGTAGAGTACGACAGGTAGAATATCGCCGGGAACGGACGTTCCCGGAATCGGCACACGGCGTGCCGGCTTTTTTCAAACCGCCAGCCTCCGGTTCCCTGTCGGGGAAGCTCCGGCAGAAACGTTCCGCCGGAGGATGTGTTTCCAGGTTTGGTTGATACCATGTATTCTCAACCATGAGGGGGTACACCCGTGAAAACGAATTTGACTGCAAAAAAGACCGCCAACCAAAAACTTATCGCCTGGGTGGATGAAATTGCCGCCCTGTGCCAGCCGGATTCCGTGTACTGGTGCGATGGGTCCGAAGAGGAAAAAGATGCCCTCAACAAACAGCTTGTTGCAAGCGGCACCTTTATTCCTCTGAACCCCGAAAAACGGCCGGGGTGCTTTCTGGCCCGTTCCAATCCCGCCGATGTCGCCCGTATGGAGCACCGTACCTTTATCTGCTCTGAAAGGGAAATCGATGCCGGCCCGACTAACAACTGGGCCGACCCAACGGAAATGCGCAAGAAGCTGAACGGCTTGTTCAAAGGTTGCATGAAGGGCCGGACCATGTATGTAGTGCCCTTCAGCATGGGGCCGGTGGGTTCGCACATCGCCCACATCGGTATTGAGATCACCGACTCTCCTTATGTTGTCGTCAACATGCGCATCACTACCCGCATCGGCCAGAATGTGCTCGATGTTCTTGGCAGCAACGGCGCTTTTGTGCCCTGCATCCATTCTGTGGGCGTGCCCCTGCAGGAAGGTGAGCAGGATGTGCCCTGGCCCTGCCGCCCTGATGACGTGCATGTGGTCCACTTTCCTGAAACCCGCGAAATTTGGTCCTTCGGCAGCGGCTATGGAGGCAACGCTTTGCTCGGCAAAAAGTGTTTTGCCCTGCGCATCGCCACGGTCATGGCCCGCGATGAAGGCTGGTTGGCGGAGCATATGCTCATCGTTGGCGTGGAAAACCCTGAAGGTGAAAAAACCTACATTGCTGCCGCCTTCCCCAGCGCCTGCGGCAAAACCAACCTCGCCATGCTCATTCCGCCCGAGGCTTTTGATGGCTGGAAGATCCATACCGTGGGGGATGATATCGCCTGGATCAAGCCCGGCGAAGACGGCCGCTTCTATGCCATTAACGCTGAGGCGGGCTTTTTTGGCGTGGCCCCCGGCACCTCCGTACATACCAACCCCAACGCTATGGCCACCTGCCGGGCCAACACGATTTTTACCAACGTGGCCTTGACCGATGACGGCGACGTTTGGTGGGAAGGCATGACCAAAGAGGCTCCGGCGCATTTGATTGACTGGCAGGGCAATGACTGGACTCCCAATTCCGGCAAGCCCGCCGCGCACCCCAACGCCCGCTTTACCGCTCCGGCCGGCCAGTGCCCGAGCATCGACCCGGATTGGGAAAACCCCAAGGGCGTTCCTATCAGCGCCTTTGTCTTCGGCGGCCGCCTCAGTAAGAACGCGCCGCTGGTTTACGAATCTTTTGACTGGAACCACGGCGTGTATATGGGGGCTACCGTGGGCTCCGAAAAAACCGCTGCAGCGGACGGCCAGGCCGACATCCGTTATGATCCCATGGCCATGCTGCCTTTCTGCGGCTACAACATGGGCGATTACTTTGACCACTGGCTCAAGATGGGCCGGGCTATTCCCAAGGCTCCGCGCATTTTCCGGGTCAACTGGTTCCGCAAAGATGATCAGGGCCATTTCATTTGGCCCGGCTTCGGCGATAACCTCCGCGCCCTTAAGTGGATTATTGACCGGGTGCGCGGCCGTGTCAGCGCCGTAGAGAGCCCTATCGGCTGGCTCCCCTACTACGAGGATATCTTCTGGAACGGCCTTGACTTTACCCGCGAAGCATTCAGCGGGCTTTCAGATATCAATAAAAAGGCCGCCTTGCACGAAGCCGACGGCCAGAAGGAGTTTCTCAGCCGGTTTGAAAAGATCGGCAAGCTCCCCGAAGAGTTGCAGCACGAGCAGCGCATGCTTGTCCTGCGCCTCCAGCGGTGCGGCGATACCTGGAAACTGCCGCGCAAGTAACAGACTACGGCTATAACCAGCTACGCCGGAACGGTTTACCGTTCCGGCGTTTTTTTACAGCGCGAGTCTCCCTTCCCGAGAGTAACGGCTGGAAAGCCCCTAATTCCGCAATGCTTTCCGTACTATCGAAAGGGGATGGGCAGCGGGAAGGCCTGAACCATGGCGCATCTGGATGCGGCAGGTACCGCATTCGCTGAGGCCGACGGGGGCTTGGCTTTCTTTGAGGGCGCTGAAAAGCGGAGCCCCCACGTCCATACCAATGGTGTACTTGCCTTTTTTAAAACCATAACTGCCGGAGATGCCACAGCAGCCGGCATCGGCATCAACAACCTCAAGCCCGGGGATGCGGCCGAGTAGGTCGAGGCCGGTTTTGCCCCGCCCCAGGGCGCGAAGGTGGCAGGGAGCATGGTAAACGTAGCGGCCTGAGGTTTTGGGGAGAGAGAGCTCGCCCCTGTCGAGCAGTTCAAGAATAAAGGAACAGGCTTCAAAGACGCAGGAGGCATAGCGGCCCAGCCCTTCTTCAGGGAAAAGGTCGTGGTATTCCTTTTGAAGCATTAAGGCGCAGCTGGGGCAGGCGGTGATGACCGGAATGCCCTTGCGGGCCCAGCGGGCGAGTTCCATGCTGTTGGCCCGGGCGTAATCAACGGCATCCGTGGCAAAACCTCCGGCGACGAGCGGCAGCCCGCAGCAGCGGAAGGATTCGGGCACACTGACGGAATATCCGGCCTTTTCCAAGATAGCGATAACGTCAAAGCCGACCTGAGGCTCATAATAGCGGATATAACAACCGGGAAAAAAGACAACCTGCTTGGAGGCGGCGGGCCTGTGCGCAAACAGGCGGCGGCGCTGCTTTAGAGGCGCAAAGGAGGGGAGCGGAGCGCGCCGATCGATGCCCATGAGATCCATAATGGCTCGAGAGAGGGGATTTTTCATGCTGAAATTGACCAGCGAGGCCGGGAGGTACTCTGTCAGACGGCCCATGAGGTCGGCATGGCCGAGAAGCCAATCGCGGAAAGGTTGGGGATGCCTTTTGCAGTATTCAGCCCGGGCAAGCATGTTGAAGGTAGCCACGGGAACCCCTGAGGGGCAAGATATATCGCAGTTCTTGCAGTTGGAGCAGTATTCCAGGGAGGATTCATCCCCAAAACCCAGCAGACGGAACCGTTCATAGGCGGGACCGGTAAATTTGGGGCCCCGGAATTTGGGAGTAACGCGGGCGACGGGGCAGTGGGCCATGCAGATGGTGCAGGCGGTACAGTCATCGGGATTGTGCAGAGGCTTGGCGTCCATGGGCACCTCAATGGGGAATGAAGCGGTCTGAAAGATCGCCGTAGCGTTTACCGGGAAATGATGCGCGCCATTCCTGGCGCAGGTCCTCAAAGTGTTTCATCATGGCCGCTTCATTGGGGAACAGGTCGCACAGCCGGAAGGCAAGATCCGGCGATACGGTTTCGCTGTCAATAATCTGCCTGAGGCTACGGTCATCCAGGGCGATGCAGGCATTGCGGAACCTGATGAAGTGTTCGAGCTGGAGCATACGTTCACATTTGGAATCCAGGCTCGCGGCAGCTTCACGTGTCAAGGCCATGATGGTGCTGTCCAAGCGATCACACAGTGGCTCAAGAGCGGGATGCACATCGGCGCGCAGGTCTTCCACCCCATCCGCGCCTGTGACGCTCAGGCTATCCAGTTCTTGGGCCAATTGGAAAACCTTTGAAGCGAGCTCGGTAAAGTCATTCATGGTTACTCCCGTGAGCCGGCGAACCAACCGGTGGCCAGGGCCACGCCGCTGCCGGATTTTTCGGTGGCAAAATCATATCCGGCCAGGCTCCGACCGGCGAAGCGCACATTTTCGTAGCATACGGTCCCATTGGGGGCGGTAGGCCGGAGTTCGCTGTCTACGGTCACGCCCATGGCGGCGAAAGGATGGGGCGAGCGGCCGAAAAAGCGTCTGCACGACCATTCTTCGATGCGGGCGGGCATGGGCACAGGCAGCCCGAATATCGCTTCGCGGGCCTGGCCCGGGCCGGTTGTGACTCCGCCGCTGAACAGCCCCCCTGTGGCAATAATGTACTCTTTTGCGCGGTAGACGGTGTTTGTATCGCCGACAACTAAGCCGATGCATTGCCTTCCTTGGGTCAGGGCAGCGGTGACAGCGGCATTTTCTACAAGCGCAACATGCTGCCCGGCAAAGGAGGAACGCACGATGGCCCGGAGCCGCAATCCCGTGACCGAGGGCGGCGGACAAAAGAGTTCCAGGATATTTTTGCCGGTCGCCTGTTCCAGCCGTTGGTGCAGATTGGCGTTGACACGGGTGCCGAGAACGGCGGGGATAAGCACGGTTTCGTGTCTGCCGGCGGCCTGGCTGAGGGCCTGGCTGAGCCAGGCGAAGCCCTGGGGCGTATCCATGAACAGGGCCATATCCAAGGCGGTGCCGTCCCGCACGCCATGTTCGGAGGGGTGAAAGGGGTTGGGCATCTGCGCGGCAAGGCCCTGTTTGCCTTCCATGGCCGGATGGCTCAGGAGCCCCGCCAGCACCAGTTGGGAGGAAAAATCCTTGAGGCCGCTGATGCCGAGAACAGCAAAGGACTGTGCCGCCTTGAGGGGGTGCGGGTCCATATCCGGATGGGTCAGCCAGACAGGTTTTAAGGTGCCGGCTGCCGTGGGCAGCCAGGCGTTGCCTTCTGCGTGCGTTCCGGCTTCAAGTAAGGGCTGGCCGGCTTCAGCCGCCAGGGTTTTGATGAATTCCAGGGCGTTGTGGATAACCTCGGGACCAAGCAACCGGTAGGGGTGGTTCGGCGGCAGCTCCTTGATTGCGGCAAAGGGGTCTCCCTGCACGGGGCGGCCGTTCAGGTAGCCCAAAAGATCGATGGTTCCTCCGCCGATGGCCAACGCCCCGGCCCCCTTACTGATGATGAGCACGCTTTTTCCCTTGCGGGCCGCGGCGGCGGCTGCAATGAGACCGGCGAAACCAGCACCGACGATGATGCAGTCATATTCTTTGCCCGGGGTGGGAACGGTTGCGGCGGCGGGCGCTTCCAGCGGCGGCAGAGGAAGAGCGTCGAGACCGGGGGTTAGCGCCGGCCCGTTGTCGGAGGGACAGACCGGGGGGGCGGGTAGTTCGCAGCCCGGCGCATCGCAATCGCCGTCAATATTTAGGGTGGCCCCGTAAATGCCGCGCTCCAGCTCAACCTCACGGAGCTGGTTGCCCCAGAGAAGTGGACGGATACCGTGCCAACGTTCCTCAAGAAAGCGTTGCAGCAGTTGTTGGGGGGTACTTTGAGGGAGAAAGCCGTTTTCAGCGATGGCTCCGGTGGCCCTGAGGGCGCAGAAGCCGGCCTGACAGGTTCCCATACCGAGGCGGGTACGGCGGCGTATATCGCCCAGGCTGTGGCTTGTCGATCTGGAGGCCGCCAGCTCGAACTCGGCCAGGGTGACCAGCTCGCATTCGCAGAGCAGGAGACGTTTCCAGGGAGATTGTTCGGCCTTGGATACGGCCTCTTCCAGATCGTAGCCCAAACGGGCCACGGCAAGGTCAAGCCCGGCCGGAGGGAAAAAACGGCTGGCTCGGGCGAGCAGGTCGGGCGCAGGGGTGGGAACGATGGGCTCTTCCGCTGTGCGGCAGGGCGTCTGCACGCCCAGGATCGCGCAGACATGATCGCAGGTTTTTTCGGCCATCAGTCTGAAGGAGGTGAATTTGCCGCCGGTGATGGAGACCATGCCGGAGAGGCCGTCGTTCTCGTGGTCGATGATGACGAAATTGCGGGTGGCCGAGCGTCCTGTGGAAGCATCAGGGGAGTAGAGGGGACGGGTGCCCGCAAAGGCGCGCAGGATCCGATACGCGCGCAGATGCGGGAAGAGAACCTCGCCAAGGGTCAGAAGCTCCAACACTTCCCCGCTGGTAGGGATGGTATCGTCTGCCCGATCCGTGGGAATGGAGGTAGTGCCCAGAATGGTAATGGAGCCGTGGGGCACGAAGATATCCCCATCCCCGGCCGGGTGCAGACGGTTGATAACCCGTTCGGTAAAACGGTGGTTAAAGGCCAGGAGGGTGCCCCGGTCCGGACTGACGTTGACCTCGATGCCCGCCAGCCTGCTGACCTCTCCGGCCCAGGAGCCGGTGGCATTAATGACGAAATCGCAGGCGATATCTTCACTTTCCCCGGTCTGCGTGTGCAGAACTCGGACCCCCCGAACCCGTCCATTGGAAGTGGCAATTTGGGTTACCCGAGAGTACGTCATGGCGTCGCCTCCGTAGCGGCGGGCAGACATAACGTTGTGCCAGACCAGCCGGAAGCCATCCACGGCGGCATCAGGAACCCGGTAGACCGAGACTGCATCGGGGGTGAGGTTGCGTTCTCGGCGTCGCGCTTCGGCCACCGGAATGTGCTCTATGGGGATACCGCAGGCAACGCAGGCTCCGGCCCAGATCTTTTCAAAGGCTGGATCATCATCGCGGGTACGCACGAAGTAACCCTCGGTATCTTCAACGCAATAGCCGCCGATACGCCGCAGGACAGCGTTTTCGGCAATGCATTCCCGGGCTGCCTCCGGATCCTTGGGGGCATAGCGGGCCCCGGAGTGCAGCAGGCCATGGAAACGGGAGCTTGTGCCCGAGGCCAAATCCCCTTGTTCCAGCAAGAGACAGCGAATGCCGCGCATGGCCAGGTCACGCAGAATGCCCGTTCCCGTGGCCCCGCCGCCGATAACTACAACTGTTGTCTTTCGCATGCCGACCTCGAGCAGAGTAATGTAAAAACGTTTCCCGGAGCTTGATGACGACGCCCCTCGGCGCCGTCCGAGCAGTGGGGTACATAGGGCAGCGCTCATCTTTACGCCGCCGTGGCGTGATGCGTATTCGCCTTGCAGGGCCGGGATTCGCCGCCCGGCGTTCGGGGCAAAACGGACGCCGTACAGTTTTTCATGCCCGGTTTTGGCGGTAATTTCCAGTCTTATATCAGCATCTCGGGCGGCTTGCGCCAAGCGGGCTAGCAAAACCTCATGCCTCTTCTCAGCAGCCCGTAAATGCCCGCCACGCTCCTACAGGATAGAAGAACGAACCTCCTGTGCCCCTTGTAATCACCAGGGGAATTATTTCCCCTGGTGGCGGCCGGGACGTTGCCCCGGCCGCAGGAGGTATCCGGAATACCTCGAGCTCTTCTTAGCTTCCGGTATCCAGGGAATAGGTTGGGGAGAAGAGCGGACCGGTGATTCGGGCCGGAATATTCGGAAGATCCGGCAGGCGCATTGTCAGCCTCCAGTCAAGCTCCCCTTCCGCAAAGCGTAGGTTTCCCGCGCCGTTGGCCGTCAGTGGAGATGCCTTCAGGCGCAAATCATCGCTGGCGGCAACGCCTTGGTCGATCTGCCATGTCCCGGTCAGGGATTCGATGAGCAGCGGCCTGGTGAGGGCGGGCAGGTCAGGGACGCCCTCGGGAATGATAGCCAGGGAGGGGATAAACCCGTTGGATATGGTCAGGGAGAGATCACCGGCCAAGGTCGGCGCAAGGTGGTTCCAAAGAAGGCCTTGGCCGTTCAGGTTCCAGGTGAGGCTCAGGCGACCGGGCATGATCTTCAGGCCGGAGGCCGGAGCAAAGGCGGCCACGGCCTCTGGCAGACGCATGTTTTCCGCCGTGCCGTTGCTTTTGAGAAGAGGCCGATCTTCCTTGGTTTCGAGGGCTGCCCGGAGGGTAAGTGTACCGCCGGCAAAGGAAGCCTTGAAAGGGAAAAGTTCCAGCCGTCCTTGACCGGCTGTCAGCCCGGCCTTGATCTGCTCCAGGCGGAAGGCGCCCGCCGTCAGAGAACCGACGGCTATATCCAGGGAAAGATCCCAGGTTTCCAGCCAGCTCTTCAGACGGCGAAAAAGTTTTTTTTCCCGTTGTTCCGCCAGACGTTCGGCCTCCCGGCGTTCAGCACGCGAGAGAACCGGGGGGGGCAGGCCGTAATCCGGCTCGGCGGATGGCTTGCCCGCCGAGGAGAGAAATCCGTTCAGGGTGAGCGTATCGGCGGTCAGGCTGCCTGAAAAGGCGGGGATGTTTCGTTCCGCGCCGGGCAGCGCAATAAGACCTTCAGCCTGAAACGCGGCTCCGGCGATGATTCCTCCGAAGGAAACAGGCAGATCAAGGGAACCCGAGGCAAAAGGCGTGGCCGTCCCCTCCAGGGAGAAGGGCCGCCGGTCTCCATCTTCACCCAGGGTAAAGGTTCCCTGGAGGACGATATCCATTTGTTCGCCGGGGGAGAAATTGTTGAGTGAAGCCAAGGGCAGTTCGGCTGTCACCACTTCGTCGCTGCCGTGATCGCGGTAGCTGATGCGGGTATTGCGGAAACCCAAGGCCGTAATGTGGAACGTATCAAGAGAGAGGGGCAGGGCAGGCAATATTCCGGTTGGAGAGGGCTCGAGCGGGAGAGCGGCTCCATCATTGCCGAGTGGGGTGATCTGTAAGCTGTTCGCTGTGGTCTCTACCGCTTTTTCGAGAGGCGTATGGGCAAGAATGCCGCGGACACTGCCATCTGTGGCCCTGGTCAGGGCGGGCGAAGGCAGCTTCCAGTTGGCTTTGCCCTCGCTGTTTCGGACCAGCTTGAGCTCTGTATCTTCCAGGAGCAGCGCGGCAATGACCACATCGCCGCGCAGGAGGGGCCCCAGGGCCACCCGTCCGCTGATTTTTCCAATACGGATAAAGGGAGCGTTGCCAAAGGCAGGGCTCTCCTCCAGGATTACCGGCCCCGTCTCCACCTGGATGGAGGGGAAAAGCGAGAGGCTGATGTCGCCATCCAGCCGAAGTGTTTTCCCGGTAACCCGATAGGCGTAATCGGCCAGGTAGGGCTTGAGGTCTCCCGGCTTGAAAAACAGGGCAGCGGCAATGGCCAAACAGAGACCGGTCAGGATGAGCAGCAGAGCGCAAACTGTGAGTAAGCGGAAAAAACGCCCCATCGGTATCTCCGGATAATCTGACAGTAGAGTGCGCACAGCGACGCGCTCTATCCCAGCCTACAGCAAAAGTTTGGAGGAGGCTACAGGTATATATCCGGGGTGGGGGGCTTATGAAAAAATTGAGAAGTGAAAATGAAAAATGGAGAACCGGGAAGCATTCTCCGAATGCCTCGTCCAATTCTCCATTCCCAATGCATATCTACCCCGGTAGGAGACGTTCTCCGCCGGATACGGCTCCTTCCGGCCATATCGGGCATGTTCGTCTGTTCGATCCCCCGGCCCTTTGCCAATCGCCAGACCGGGGGATCGTATGGGGAGGGGAGGTTGGTGTTACGGCAGAGGAAGGCGGTATACGCCACCGTACCGCAACAATCTTACGCCGCGAAACGGGCGTAAAGTTCCTGGGCGCTTTCATTTTCAGGGTTCATGCCCAGCAGGGTTTCAAGCTGCCCTTTAGCTTCGGCGTCGCGCCCGAGGGCAGTCAAACAACCGGCCAGCGTATAGCGAAGCGATTCGTTATCTGAAACACCCAGAGCATTTTCCAAATGGGGCACAACCTCAGCCAGGCGCTGGAGGAAGTAGCCTTCTTGCACCAGACCGTTGATAGCAAACATGTTGACCGGATTTTCCCCGAGCGCCATGGCGAAATGACCGAACGCCTCTTCGTGCATGCCCTTTTCCAGTTCCACCAAGGCCAGCCCGGCATATGCTTTATCCGAAGGAGCCAGGGCGGCTGCTTTGGCGTAGAGATCCATGGCCTTTTCCAGCTCGCCATGCTGTACGGCGATAGTGGCCAGGCCCAGTTGCGGCTCGGCGTTTTCAGGAGCGGCCTCTGCGGCTTTCCGGTAGTATTCGGCCGCTTTGTCAAATTCGCCCATGAACAGATAGCATTCGCCTAATTCCTTATTGATTTCATAATCGATATGCGCACTCATAAGCCCCTCCCACGGGTATTCTTTATTAGCAGTACAAGACGTTGTTTTTCCGGCGCAAACGCCGTGTGCAGAGGATAAAGCAAGGTGTGTGCCAACGCGCTTCGCGCCGGAATTCCGGCGCAGCATTTGTCTCTTCTGGTAAAAATATTAAATATATCAATATGATATAAGATTGGAACAGCTTTTGCTTGAGGGAATGCATCACGGGCGGCAAGTTTTTCCTGCGGCCCGCACCGAGAAGGAGGAAGACTGCATGAAAAGCCTGTTTGAAAGCCATGTAAACTTGCTCGGCAAGGTCATGGATATGCAGCTTCAGCGTCAGAATGTTGTCATGAGCAACGTTGCCAACCTCAAGACCCCCGGCTACAAGGCCCGGACCCTGGAATTTGAGGATGAATTGCAAGCGGCGCTGGGGCTCAACCTCAGAGGCAAACTCAGCCGCACCGACGAGCGACATCTGCCCGCCGGGTTTGATCCCGAAGGGTTCAGCCCCGAATGGAATAAAGCTTTTAAGCCCCGGGTTGTCCACGGCGAGGATCGGGTGGATATAGATAAGGAAATGGCCACTATGGCCAAGGCATCCCTGCATTACAGCGCGCTTTCTACCGTGCTCAAAAGTAATTTCGACGGTCTGCGCGCCATAATTCAAGAAGGACAAAAGTAATGGACTTCATGACAGCGCTTGATATCGGGGCTTCCGCTTTGTCTGCGGAACGCACACATCTGAATATAATTTCGATGAACCTGGCCAACGTGAAAACTACGCGCACTCCTGAAGGCGGACCGTATCGCAGAAAGAGTGTGACCTTTGCGGCCACGGGAGTGGATTCTCCCTTTTCCAAAACCATGCAAAGCGCTCTGGGCAAAGAGTTGCGGGGTGTGCGCGTTGAAAATATTGCCATCGACAAGCGACCGCTGAAGATGGTGTACGAGCCCGGGCATCCGGACGCCAATGAAGAGGGCTATGTAGCCTACCCGGATATCAATGTGGTTGAGGAAATGGCGAACATGATGACGGCGCAACGCGGCTATGAAGCGAACGTCACCAGTATAGACACCATTAAAGCCATGTACGCCAAAGCCTTGGAAATCGGCCGCTGATCCGGCCGGGTAGAAACAATAAAAATTTTATTACTCTTTGAATAAAGAATTTAATGACGAGAGGGGATAGCATCATGAGTATTCAAGCAATTAATGGAATCCGCGCCTATACCAATGCCTTGACCAACTTCACCAAGGCTGAGCAAAAGATGAAGGACTCCGCCCCGGCGGAGAAGCCGAGCAGCACCCCCTTTACTGAAACCGTGCGTTCCTCCCTGGGTAAGGTGAATGATTTGCAGCAGCAAAAGAACAGCATGATTCAATCCTTTGCCTCCGGGGAAATTCAGAATGTGCACGAATTGATGATCAGCCTGCAAAAGGCAAGTCTGGCCGTGAACATGACGGCGGCTGTAAGAAACAAGGTGATGGAAGCCTACAGAGAACTTTCCAGAATTCAATTCTAAAGAACGTAATCTTACCAAGCATAGCGGAGCATTGACATGGCCGGGGTATTCCAAGCATCAATTGAAAGGATAAAGTCGTTCTGGGGGCATATTTCTTTTTCGCAGCGGATGCTCATCGGCATCCTGGCCGCTCTTTTGACGGCCTCCTTCTTTGCCTTAATTGTCTGGCTGAACACGCCTGATTACCAGCCGCTGTTCACCAATCTTGGTGCGGAGGACGCCAGCCGGGTCATCAAAACCCTGGACGCACAGAAGGAAAAGTACAAGCTGACCGCTAACGGCACGGCTATTGAGGTGCCCGCTGATCGGGTTTATCCCCTGCGGGTCCAGATCGCCGGTGAAGGCGGCCTGCTTGGCCAGGGCGTCGGCTTTGAGATTTTTGATCAGGTTAAGGTCGGGGTGACGGATTTTGTGCAGAAAATCAATTACCAGCGCGCCTTGCAAGGGGAACTCGCCCGGACCATCGAAGCCTTCCCTGCCGTGGAGAGCGCCCGGGTGCATTTGGTCATTCCCCAGCGTTCCCTGTTCATCGAAGACCAGCAGAAGCCTTCCGCCTCAGTGGTGCTGAAGCTTGCCGCCGGGCGTAAAATGGATGCCAAGGATAGCCAGGGTATTGTTAACCTCCTGACCATGTCTGTAGAAGGGTTGGATAAATCCAAAGTTTCCATTGTCGATGCCGGCGGCAAGGTGCTTTACCAGCCTACCGAGGAAGACGCTCTGCAGTTGACCACCACCCAGCTTGAGCATAAAAATCTTACTCAACAGAATTTGGAGCGGCGCATTGAGGAATTGCTCATGCCCGTTGTGGGAGCTGGCCGGGTTATCGCCAAGGTGAACGCTGATCTCGATTTCAGCCAGCGAACCATCAGCCGCAAAATCGTGAACCCGGAAATTTCGGCCCTGGTTTCCGAGCAGTATTCGGAAACTGCTACCCAGAATATGGCTAACCTGGAATCTGGGGTACCCGAAACCAATTTCCGGGGCGATGGTTTGGGCGCCTCCGCCTCCACCCAGACCAGCTCCAGTGAAAATCGTTACTCTAACTATGAGTTCAATAAAGAAGAACAATATATCGTTGGGCAGATGGGCGCTGTTAACCGGCTGAGCGTGGCTGTTATTGTGGACGGCACCTATGAGCGCAATGCCGAAGGGGAAACGGTGTTTGTGCCCCGTTCCGAGGAAGAACTCCGGCAGATTCGCCAACTGGTTGCCAACGCCGTGGGTTTTGATTCCGTCCGTGGGGATACCATAGAAGTTTCCAGCATCTCCTTTGGAGAACTGGATATGGGCATCGAGCAGAATCTCGGCGACATGATCACCGATTACGCCGTGCGCATCGGCAAGCCTTTGCTGAACGCCGTACTGATCTTCCTCTTCCTGATTCTGGTCGTCCGCCCCGTGGTGTTGGCCATGATCCGGCCCAAAGTGGAAGGCGAGATGGTCGAAGGCTTGGAAGGCCTGCCCTCGGGTGAAGACCGCCTGGCCCTGGTGGAAGATAGCGATGAAGCTGTGGATGCTCTGGCTACTCTTGAAAAAATTGAAGATATCAAGGCCCACTCCCTTCAGCTCAGCGAGCAGAATATGGAACAGGCTCTGGGTATTATCAGAAGCTGGTTGAAAGTTGAGCAAAAGGCCAATGCCTGATAGATAGGGAAAAAACGTCGGGGAACCTAAGGGGTTCCCCGACCTGATGCATGGTTACTTACCCCGGAAAGGCCTTGCTTTTCCGGGCAACTTTTCCTGAGGAGTCCGCCCCGTGCCCGATGTCACAGATGCGAAATCCCTGACCGGTTCCCAGAGGACTGCCGTGTTGCTCTTGAGCCTCGGCGACGAATTTGCGGCGGAAGTGTTCAAGCGCATGGAGCGCCCGGAGATCGCCTCTATTTCACGCGCCATCATGGAGATGGATACCATTGATAAGGAAGTCGTGGAGGAGGTGCTGCGCGAGTACCACCATGCCCTGATTACCGGGCAGGAGATCGTGCGCGGCGGCCAGGATACCTTGAAACGCTTACTGACTAACAATCTCGATAGCGAAACCACAAAATATGTCAGCGATCTGCTCAGTTTGGATTCCGGGCCGGTCCCCTTCCGCGAGTTGGATAATGTCAGCCCTCGCGTTCTGGCCCAGATTCTGCGCAACGAACACCCGCAGACCTTGGCTTTGATCATCGGACATATGAAAACCGATCAGGGCGCGGCGCTGCTATCGGCGCTGCCCGCAGGCGTGCGCACGGAAGTGCTGATGCGTCTGGCCAAGTTGGAGGCTGTGCCCGAGGATATGCTTATGACCGTGGATAAGGTCTTGCAGAGCCAGCTTATTGCCATGGGCGGCAAGGAAGGCAAAAAGGTGGGCGGCGTCCAGGCTGTGGCCGAGATACTCAACGCCGTGGATCGAGCCACCGAGGAGGAAGTGCTCGCCGAAATCGAAGAGCAATCTGCCCAGATGGCCGAAGATATCCGCAACCTCATGTTTGTTTTCGACGATGTGGCGGGGCTGGACGATCGGGCTATTCGCGAAATTCTCAAGGAGATTTCCAACGAGGATCTGACGATGTCGTTGCGCGGGGCTCCGGAAAACTTGCGCGATCTGTTCTTCAAAAACATGTCCGAGCGCGCCTCCACTATGATTCGGGAAGATCTAGAAATTATGGGGCCGACTCGTCTTTCGGATGTGGAAGCCGCCCAACAGAATATTGTCAAGGTGGTCCGGCGCTTGGAGGCCGAAGGCCGTCTGGTGATCAGCAGAGGAGGCGGCGATGTCTTCGTCTGATGCGCCGCGACGGGAGTGGGGCAATATTTACCTTGGCCTTAATACCCTGACTCTTGAGGAGGTTGAGGGCGAAAAAACGCTGAACTGGACCGAGGCCGACGAAGCCGCGTATCTTGAGCGGGTTTTGAAAAAGGCTCGCGATAAGGCGGCCGCAATTCTGGCCCAGGCGAACCGCGAAGCCGGGCGGATCCAGAACGAGGCCCAGGAGCAGGGCTACGCCGCGGGAATGGCCGCCGCCGAAGCTGAACTCAACGACTTTCGCTCAGCCATGTCCGATTCGGTATCCGCCGTGCTGAACGCCTTGCAGGCCCAAAGCAGCGCCATAGCCGACGCCTGGCGCGAGGAGCTTATTCTCCTGGTGCGTCTGGCCGTGGAAAAGGTTACCGGTCTGGTCCTTTCTGAGGAAAGGAACGCTCTTTTGGAAGCCTTGTTCACCCAGGCTGTAGCCTCCCTTGAAAACCGCCGCAGCCTGGTGGTGCATGTCAACCCGGAGGATGAGCCGGCCATTGCCGATATTATTGCCCTGACCGCGAACAAATATCCTGAGCTTAAATCTTGGAGCGTTCGGCCGGATGATGCCATAGCGCCCGGCGGCCTTAAGGTGGAGAGCGATGACTCACTGGTGGATAATCGCTTGGAAATGCGGGCGGCCTTGGTCAACGAGATTCTTGATCGCCTGAACCTGCCGGAATAGCTTTTCCTGACGCTGATTACGGAGCCCCTCATGGACCCACAAGGAACCCGCAAGCTCATTGCTCAGTTGAATCCCCAAGTTGCTTACGGCAAGGTAAACAAGGTGGTGGGCATGGTGGTCGAAGGGAGCGGGCTCAAGGCTCCGCTGGGCACGGTCTGCCATATTTTGCCTAACGGTGACGCCGACCGAGATCAAGGCATCGCCGTTGAGGTGGTGGGATTCCGTGACGGAAATCTTCTGTTTATGCCTTACGGCGATACGCGCGGCGTATCCCCGGGCAGCCTGATCCGCAATTCTTCTCTGCCGCCTGTCTTTCCCGTAGGGCCGGAACTGCTCGGCCGAGCGTTTGATACCTTTGGCCAGCCCTTACAAGAAGGCTCCTTGCCGGGATTGAGCGACGTGGTTCCCATTTATAATGATCCGCCGAGTCCGCTTTCCCGCCCGCGCATCACCGAGCCTCTTGATGTGGGCGTCCGGGCTGTTAATTCCCTACTAACGTTGGGTAAGGGGCAGCGGGTAGGCATTATGGCCGGTTCCGGCGTAGGCAAATCAACGCTGATGGGCATGATGGCCCGCTACACGAAGGCTGATGTCAACGTCATCGCCCTGATCGGCGAACGGGGCAGGGAAGTTTTGGAATTCATGGAAAAAGATCTGGGGCCTGAGGGCATGGCCCGCTCGACCCTGGTTATCGCTACCTCGGATCAATCGCCCTTGGTGCGCATGCGGGCAGCCTATGCGGCCACTGCGGTGGCCGAATATTTCCGTGATCAGGGCAAGGATGTCCTGTTTATGATGGATTCGGTAACCCGGTTCGCCATGGCAGCCCGTGAAGTAGGGCTTTCCGTAGGGGAGCCGCCGACAACCAGGGGCTACACGCCTTCGGTTTTTGCCCAACTGCCGCGGCTGCTGGAGCGGGCCGGGCGGAATGCCAAGGGCACTATTACCGGTATTTATACCGTGCTGGTGGATGGCGATGACTTTAACGAGCCCGTGGCGGATTCCGTTCGTTCCATTCTTGACGGCCACATTGTGTTGACCCGGGAGCTGGCCGACCAAGGCCATTTCCCGGCCATTGACGTGCTCCGTTCCATCAGCCGTCTCCGCACGGATATTTGCCCTAAGGACGCAGTGCAGGCCGGGCGGATTGTTACGGGGCGGCTGGCTACGTTCAAGCGGGTAGAGGATATGGTTAATATCGGGGCCTACGCTCAGGGCTCCAACCCCGAGGTGGATAAGGCCATTGAATCTGTGCCCAAGATCAACGCCTTTTTACGCCAGGAGATAGAAGATCCCCAGACTCTGGAGGATAGCTTGCAGCAGCTAAAAACCCTGGCCGCCGAATAGTTTTTTTGTACGTTGATCTTTTATGCTGCAACGCTGTTTTTTTCACCTGCCGGGCGTTGGTCCGGCGTTTGACGCCACACTGCGCGCTGCGGGCATTCAGACCTGGAACGACGCGCTGACGATGAACCTCCCTTGCGGGCCGACCAAAGCCGCGAATTTGCGTGCGGGCCTGGAGGAATCCCTTTCCAGGCTGGCCCGGGGCGACGCCCGCTGGTTTGGCAAGGCCTTGGCTCCTGCCCGGCAATGGCTGCTTTTCCCGCATTTTCGGCACAGCGCCGCCTACGTGGATATTGAAACCACGGGGCTCTCATGGCCGGAAGGGCAGATCACTACTATTGCCCTGTATGACGGCATACGGGTACGAACCTATGTCCAGGGAGAAAACCTGGAAGACTTTGCCGACGATATTCTTGAGTTCAAGCTGCTGGTCACCTGGAACGGCCGCTGCTTTGACGCGCCCATGTTGCGGCGTACCCTGAACATTCCTTTGGATAAAGGCTCCATGGCCCACCTGGATCTGCTGCCGGTTTTTCGCTCTATGGACCTGCGCGGCGGCTTAAAAAAGGTGGAAAAGGCCCTGGGCCTTTCGAGGGGCGCGTTGGACGGCGTTGACGGCTGGGCGGCTGTGCTTCTGTGGAACGAATACGAACGCCTCGGTGATAGGCGCGTTCTGGAAACCCTGCTGGCCTATAACGTGGCGGATGTGCTCAGCCTTGAATATCTGGCTGAATTTGCCGTGCGCCGCTTGAGCGGCAATCTGGAAGAAGCATCCGGAGAGGTCTCCCGCGTCAAAAGCGAGCTTAACCCGTTCAGGCCCGACCCGCGCGTGCTGCGCCGTCTCGGCCTGTAAATCGCGTTCCCGCTCCTGCTGTGCCGTATTTCCGACTTGCCATCTCAGGCAGGCGGCGCTATGGAGCCCCCATGTTGACGCAACGAAACAAACATATTGTAGAGGTTCTGGGCTGCCTGTTTCTGGTGTATATGTCGTGGGGCACCTGTTTTATATCGAACAAGTTCGCCATTGAGAGCTTTCCCGCGTTTATGGTGTGCGGTCTGCGCATGACCATGGCGGGCGGCCTGATGTTCCTCTGGAGCGGCCTCCGTGGTGAGCGCGCTTGGCCCACGCGGCGCGAGGTGGCCTCCAACTTTGGATTGGCCGTATTTATGGTTTTGGTTGCCAGCGGCTTTCTGGTCAAGGGGCAAGAGTATGTGGCTTCGGGCACGGCGGCTATGATCCTTGGCGCTGTGCCCATCTGGATGGTCCTTGGCGGTTGGCTGTTTTGCGGTGATCCACGGCCTTCGTTGGTGCAGTTTGCCGGTCTGATCCTGGGGTTTTCCGGCCTGATGCTGATCAGCCTTAAGCAATCCTCTTCAGGTAGTAATTCCTGGTTTGGCGTTGTGCTGGTGTTGCTCGCAGCTCTTGGTTGGGTGGTGGGCTCCTTTTACTCCAAGCGACACGCCGACGAGACGAAACTCTCCCTCATCCGGCAGAGCGGTTTGTTGATGTTTCTTGGTGGTCTGCAAAGTTTGGCGGCTTCTTTTCTGCTTGGGGAATTCGCAACCTTCTCGTGGGATTCGGTCTCTCTCTTGAGCGTCGGGGCGCTCCTCTATTTGGTCTTTTTCGGCGCTATCGTCGGCTATACCTGTTACTTCTGGCTGCTGCGGCATACCCGTACTGTGGTTGCCATTTCCTATGAATATGTCAACCCGGTCATCGGCGTCTTTCTCGGTTGGCTCCTCGCGGGCGAGCAGGTAGATGGCGTTATTGCCACGGCCTGCTGCCTGACCGTGCTTTCAGTGTTTCTGGTTGTGTATCCGAAGCATGGCTGATCTGTAGCTTGATCGGCTGTCGTACCACAACAGAACCGTTTGTGTTGCTGTGGGTCGCTTGCCCAAATTCTAGGGGGGGGATGATTCCCCCTGGACTCCCAAGGGGCTGCTGACGCTGTGCAGTACGCCGGCACGCGCGGAGGGCTGTGGTCGGGCTCCGGGGGACCATTCTTGTAGCGAGGTGTGGTACAGCGTCCCCCCATGTAGATGCAGCACGGGCCGGTACAGAACAGGGAGCAGCCCTGCTTCGTGCCCGCGTGTAGGGGGGACGCGCTTTGCCCAGGGGGCTTCTGGGATGTTCCGGTAAGGCTGTGCGGCGCGGCAACGCCCGGTCCCCGGGGGCCTAGGGTAGACCACGCTTCTTGTTGGCTCGGTCGGCGAGAACTTGTTCCAGCACAGCGTTCGCGGCATCGGCCTCTTTCCTGCCGAGGCGTTCGGCCAGCACCGTAATGAAGCCTTGTACCTGTTTTTTGTCCAGACCCATATTCATGGCTGCATTTATATGAAACCTTAACTGCCCCTCCAGGCCGGGCATGGCGGCCAGCATAGAGATGGTGGCCAGTTCCCGGCTTTGGTGATCCAGGGTATCACGAACAAAAATATCTGCGAAAAGATGTTCTTTTAAGAAGGTATCGATAACCGGAGTAAAGAGTTGATAGCCGGCGGGAGCGGGAATGGAATCCATACCGGCAAGTTTGGCCCGCACGTTCGCGCCGTATTCGTCGCGATTCCAGTTAGTCGGCGGAGGACTGGCCTCCGGGCCCTGTTCATCGGTTATGCCGCTGGCCTTGCGTTTCTCCATAACGGCCATGAAGGTGTTGATGCCGTTGAGGCTACGGGGAAAGCCCGCGTAAGCGTAGGCTTGCACCAGCACTTCCTTAATTTCGTTGACGGTTACTGTGTTCTTCAGCCCCTCGTGCAAGGCGGCCTCAAGCTTTTCCAGCTCGCCGTTGGCCGTGAACGCAGCTATGGCAATAATACTTTGTTGCCTGGGGGATAACGCGTTCTTCTCCATGGCCCATACCTCTTGAATTGTGGTCAGAAAGATCAAAGTGAGTCCTATAAGGACAAAGGATTTTTTTATCCTGTTCATGGTGTTTTCCTAAAGAGCGACCATGTGTTCGGCCGCTGCGTCTTTATGGCATGCAGCTTCTTTACTGCGCCTTAAGGGATTGGCACCCGGGATCATCCCCGGAGCGGGTTACGGCAGTAGGCTGTATTCCGCATCGCTGACGGGTTCCAGCCATTCAGTTCTCGGGTTTTCGCCCGGTGTTTCCACCGCCAGATGGACAAACCAGCTATGCTTGGCAGCACCGTGCCAGTGCTTGAGGCCGGCAGGGATAATGACCACGTCGCCTGCCTGCAGTTCTTGGGCGGGTTTGCCCCATTCTTGATACCAGCCGCGCCCGGCCGTGCAGAGCAGGATCTGGCCTCCGCCGCCGGTGGCATGGTGGATATGCCAGTTATTGCGACAGCCCGGCTCAAAGGTCACGTTGCCGATGGGTACGCCTTCGGTAGTAAGCATGTTGAGGTAGCTGTTGCCCACAAAATACCGGGCATAGGCAGTATTGGCCTTGCCGCGCGGGAAAATTTCTTGAATGCCGCTCATGGTTGTCTCCGTTTGGGTGAGGTCATTTGTAGCGCATGCTGGAGAAAATAGCGTCAGAGTAAGGAACAAAGATGTCAGGATTGTTGCAATGCTTTGCATGGTGTTGCTTCCTTATTGAGGGGGTACCGCCTTACGGCAGGGCATGGGGGCACAGTACTGATACGTTTTTGACATAGCAAATACTTATAGTGCATAGCTTCATATGCAATTTTTTCATAGAAAGAAGGCCTTCCAAGGAGAGCGCCGTGGAATTCAAAGACCTTCGTTGTTTCCTGGCCATAGCTAGGGAAAAAACTATATCCGGGGCGGCGCAGTCCCTGCATCTCACCCAACCGACCCTTTCCCGGCGGATGCTGGAGCTGGAGGCGGAGTTGGGGAAAACGCTGTTTATCCGGGGCAACAGAAAAATTGTTCTGACGGAAGAGGGGATATTTCTTCGGAAAAGGGCCCAAGAAGTTCTTGCCCTGATGGCAAAGACCGAAGCGGAATTCAATTCTTCAGGCGAGCATATCCTCGGGGAGGTGAGCTTAGGCGGGGGAGAAATTGAAGCCGTGAGGGTTTTTGCGCGCGCCATAAAAAGGCTGCATGCGGCGCATCCGCAGATAACCTATACCCTCTCCAGCGCCAACGCGGAAACCACCATGGAACGCCTGGAGAATGGGCTTGTTGATTTTGGCATTTTTATCGAGCCCGTGGATTTATCCAAATACGATTTTTTTCGTCTTAAGGAGCGCTACGCCTTTGGCATCCTGATGCGCAAAGAGAGTATATTGTCCCGCTTTGCAGCGATACGCCCCGAACAGTTGCTCGGCCTTCCTGTTATCTGCCCGAGCCGCGCGGTGGTGAAGAGCGAATTCGCGGCTTGGATGGGCGAGGCCTTTGCCAGGCTCCATTGCATCCTGAGCTATGACCTGCCCTATAATGCGTCCATTATGGTTGAGGAGCATATCGGGTATGCCGTGTGCCTTGAAAAGGCATTTACCATGGCTCCAGAAACCTTCTGTTTCAGGCCTCTGGACCCGCCGTTAGAGGTAGGCGTTGCCGTTGCTTGGAAAAAAGACCAGCGGTTTTCCAAGGCTGCTGCGGCCTTCCTCGAACTATTGCGGCAAGAGGCGCTGTAGAAGAGCCGAGGCCGGGGGGCAATCCCCCAGCCCGTCGCAATAATCGTCATGCACAAGTTCGGTCTTGCCGTTCCTAAGGCTGATGGCCTCTTCATGACAAGCGTTGACGCACAGACCACAGCCGGTGCACTTTTTTTCATTATCCGGATACTCCAGCGAAGCATTTTTTCCTTACGGGGGAGTCGCGTTACCGCGGAGATAGGGCCGGGGGCAAGGCGCGGAACGTGCCGCAGAGACCATTGCCGTTGCCTGCAGCCATGGCCAGAATATGATGTTGTCTCGCGGATACTGACGCCGGAGCCTGGGGACGCCCCAACGGCAAGGCCCCCGGAGGTTTTCTCCGGGGGCCTTGCCGTTACACTAAAACAGATACGGGCCGCCTATCTGCCTAAGGTCTCGATCTTGCGGCTCAATTCATCGGAAATGGCAAGCACGCCCTTTAAATCCTGTTCGGCTTCGCCCATCAGCCGCGAGGTTTCTTCCGCCACGTTGCCCACGGATTCGATATTCCCGGTTATCCCCACGCTGATATCGGATTGAGAACGGCTGACCCCGGTGATATTATCCACCTGAAGAGCACTTTCTTCCACGGTTTTGACAATTTCGCGCAACGATTCCCCCGCCTGCTTGGCCAGCTCCGTTGTGCTTTCCACAATACGCGCGGTATCTTCCATCATGCGGATATTATCTCGCGTGCCAACCTGAATAGCCTTGACCACATTATCCACTTCCTTTGTGGCGTTCATGGTCTTTTCCGCCAACTTACGCACTTCGTCCGCCACCACGGCAAAACCGCGTCCGGCCTCGCCCGCGCGTGCTGCCTCGATGGCTGCGTTAAGGGCCAGCAGGTTGGTTTGATCCGCGATATCGGTAATCACGCCCATGATATGCCCGATGCCCTCAGCTTTGTCGCCAAGGCTGTTCAGGCTTGCCTTAAGGGCTTCGGCGCTGTGGTTCACTTCAGAAATGGATTCCGACACGCCGACCACAACCTGTTGCCCGTTCATCGCCATTTCTCGGGCATGGGCCGAGCCGGCGGCGGCCGCCGCCGCGCTCTCGGCCACGGCACGCACGCTTTCATTCATGCTGGTCATAGCCTGGGCGTTTTCCTGCGAACTCCGGTACTGGCCATCGGCACCGGCGGCAGCTTGTTCCAGACGGCCTCGCAGCACGTCCACATGACCGGCCAGCCCTTTCACCAGGGAACTCAATTGACGGGAAGCTTCCTGCAAACCTTCCTGGCGAGCCGATTCCGCCTCCTGGCGGCTGATTTCGGCCTCGTGCATCGCCGCCGCCGCGCGTTCGCTTTGGGCAAGCGCATCTTGCTCGCTCCGTTTGCTGGCCGTGATCATCTCGCGCAGGTTGCCCACCATATGGCGCAGGGCGGCAGCCAGCATTCCCACTTCGTCGCCGGATTTGATATCCAACGTGCGGTCCAGTTCGCCTTCGGCCACGGCCTCGGCAAAGGCCACGGTTCGCCGCAGGGTGGCGATCAAGTAGCGCACCAGCAAAAAGAGCATGACGGCAAAAAACACACTTGCGCCGATGGTGAGCAGAATGGTGCTGCGCGCAATATCATGGATGGCCCCGAATACCTCGCCGCCCTGAGCCTTGACTATAGTAGTCCAATTTGACTGCTCGTCTGTTTCGTACAAGGCGATCCAGTCTTGCCCGCTCCAGGAGTATTCATAGGTGCCGTTACGCCATTTCACCATCTTGGGCGTTAGCGAGGTGGGGGCAACGGGGACCATGATCTCAGCCCCATCCGGGTGGAACATTATCTCGCCCTTTCCGGTGGCGATAAAGGCATAGCCCAACTTGCCGATACGAACCGGCGCAACGAATTTTTCCGCCAGCTTGGCGAAATCCACCATGGCCATCAACACGCCCTGCGTCTTTCTATTCAAGACCACCGGCACGGCAAAGGGGACGAGGGCGTTCCTCTGCGGCCCGGGGAGAGCCGCGCCCACAGCGTCTTTACCACTCAACGCGAGCCTGAACGTAGGAGAATCCGCCACGGACATTCCCACGCGTGCCGCATCGCTGCTGGCAAGGATAACCCCGTTCTCATCCGTGGCGTCTACATAGAGAAAGACTCCATCCCTGGTCATGGGGCGGTTGCTGAGGGAAACGCGCACGCTTTCCTTGCCCGCCTCATGCTTATCCTTGGAGTACAGCATACGCATAGGCGTGATCGTGGCATTTCCATGCAGATCATCCAGAAAGCTCTGTTTATAATCTTTGAGGCCGGTGCTCACGGAACGCAGATTACCCTCAAGCGTAGCCATAACGGCTTCCCTAAGGGCTTTTTCCGCACGCGAGTAAGAGTTCCAGCCTGAAAGGCCAAAGGCGAACACGAATACCAACACGGAGGGCAGCACAATTTTTGTTTGCAGTGATACCTTCATACACCACACTCTGACAAAAAATTTTTAGGGAGGGGAAGCCCGGTCCTCACCACAACACGGGCACACAGCAACCGTGGATATAGTATTTCCGCCTATCGGACAACAACGAAAATACGGCGCCTTCCGATGATCTAGAGTGTTGCCCCGCACGGGGATTCCCCGGCCCTGTCGGCTCCACGGGCGGTTCCGTCCTAGGAGCGCAGAGGAAGCATTCCCCTGCCGAGGATGAGGGCGAGCGCCCCTTAAAGTCTTTAGGCCGGTTCCCTTCCTGAAGAGGGCATATTCGGAAAAATAGCAGGAACGCCTCTAGAAAAAAACTGGGTGGAGACTGGCAGACTTTTGGGACGGCCTGTAAGGCGGCAGGGCTGGAGATCGTGCCCGGCCGCTACCCGGCCATCTAGGTGGATGATGCCGCGAGAGCCATAGCCGGATCTGGCCGAGCAGACCCATAGTACCCAAGCCTACCTCTATAACAGCCCGGAATAACCGGGCTCTTTTTTGAATAAAATTTTATTAATTTTTAACATTTTATATTAATACAAAATAATTTTATCGAGAGCGAGGGAGCCGCCAAGGGCGGGTAAGAAGGCCGAGGAGGCCGGGCACCTCAAAACCACACTCTTGAGGAAAAGGAGGGCACATGGATGTTCCTCTTTTTTTGGCCCTCTGCCGGGACCTACAAGGGATACCGACAGAGGATAGGCGAGCCCTGATCAAAGTCATCGCGACCATGATCAAGGGCAAAAAGAGAGCCGCCAAGCGGTAGCTACGCTTGACGGCTCGTAACCCTTTAACAGAGGCTAGGGTGGCCAGGCAAAGTCACCCTAGCCCCTCTCCCTTACCACGTCAAGCCCTACGGAGGTATACTATGACGACACAAGCCAAAGGCCGCGGCAGACCGCGCAAAGAGCCTACCTCAAGGATCATGATATACCTGCCGGAGGATCTGGCCGCCTTTGTCCGGGAGCAAGCAGAGGCCGAAGGCCGTACTCTTACGGCCTACTTTGAGCGCTTGGTCCGGCAGGACTTGGCGCACCAGGGGAAAAACGCCTAAGTGCCTCGCTCCCCCGGACGTGTGTATGATGGTATAGATATCTGGTGGTATCTTCCGGTGAGGCCTTAGCGGACCTCCTGGTTCTAAGAGTCAGGAGGCAACAAAAAAGGGGACTTTTTGTCCCCTTTTTTGTTGCACACTCCGTAATACCTTTGCAAAGCTCATCTCTCTATATCCCCCACCATCTCCATTTATCCCCCTTTTTCTTCCTACTTTTTAACCTCTCGGTACATCAAGGCGGAAACGGCGAGGGCCCTATTCGGCTTGAAAGCAATGCGCCGGTCTGGCTTACGGCCATAGGGGCCGGGAACAGGTTGACGCCGGGTAGGCTTTCCGGCAGATTTTTTTCTATCAGGCGGGGGGTGGCTAAGTCCCCTTGTCGTCAAAGGAGTGCATCATGCGGATTGAAGCTGTCCACCAGCTCTATTTCAGCGCTACGGGCACGACGAAAACTATCGTGAACGAAGTGGGCCGGTGTTTCTCTAAAAAAACAAGCGTACACGAGTTGCTTCGGGGGTCTCTTGAGCAGGATTTGATCCTTGGGGCCGATGATTTGCTCATTGTGGGCATGCCGGTTTTTGTCGGCAGGGTGCCTGCCCTGGCCGTGCCTTCTCTGGAAAAATTGCGCGGCGACAACACGCCCGCGATCCTGGTGGCTGTTTACGGCAACCGGGATTACGAGGACGCCCTGTTGGAAATGAAGAATCTGCTTGAGCCGCGCGGCTTCATCGTTGTCGCCGCGGCCGCTTTTGTTGCCCAACATTCTATTTTTCCCAGGATTGCCGCCGGAAGGCCCGATGCGGCCGATATGGAGGCTGTTCGGCAATTTGCCGCGGGGTGCGCCCGTAAGCTGGAAGGCTTCAGCGCCGACGGTCCCGCGGTTGTGGTCAAAGGCAATTTCCCCTATCGAGAGTATGCCGTGCCGCCCTTAAAACCCGGGGCTGATGAGTCGTGCACCCGTTGCGGCGCTTGTGCCGCAACCTGCCCGGCCGGGGCTATTCCCGAGGATGCCCCCCAAGAGACTGATACGGAACGATGTATCGCCTGCGGAGCCTGCATTGTGGTTTGCCCCGCACGATCAAGGGCTTTTCGTGGACGGCAGTATGAGGAGACAGCGGCTGTGTTTTTCAGGAATAACAGCGCCCGCAAGGAACCCGAAATTTTTATTTGAGGGCCGGGAAGCGGAGATTACGGCTCCCCGTTCCGGCTTCCCCGATTTTGCCCGCCGCACGATGACCTTTCCCGGAGGAGCGGAAACGTTTTTTCCCTTAGCCGGGCGCTGGGGTTTTGGGGAGGCATCCCGGCGGCTGGGGATCAGCCTGCGAAGCTGTTTCCCAGCCATTTCTGTTGCAATTCCGCCTTGTTGTCCCGGGCGGCGGTGCAGGGAACATACGCCGCTGCCCGCGTTTTCTTTTTTCCTTGCCGGGAACAATGCGGTTTGTGGCGGACAAACGTTTTTTACGACACCCCCAGGAGGATGCCATGCAGAGAGGAACGCCTTTCCCGGATTTCAGGTTGCCGGATCAAAGCGGCGAGGAACGAACCCTGGCTGATTATACGGGCGCGTGGCTGGTTGTGTACTTCTATCCTCGTGATAATACCAGCGGCTGCACTACGGAAGCCTTGAGCTTTGCAGCTTTGCAGGAGGATTTTGCCGCATGCGGCGCGGCTGTTGTCGGAATCAGCGCAGATTCGGTCACCAGTCATGAGAAGTTTGCAGCGAAACACTGCCTGCCTTTTACGCTTTTGAGCGATGAGGCCCATGTGTTGTTGGAAGCCTGCGGGGTCTGGCAAAAGAAAAAGATGGCCGGGCGGGAATACATGGGCATTGTGCGCTCAACGGCGCTGCTGGACCCACAAGGCGTTGTTCGGGCCTTTTGGCCTAAAGTCAAGGTCCCCGGGCACGCCGATGAGGTTTTGGCGACCCTTACAGCCTTGCGGAAGGGCTGAGGCCCTATTTCCGGCGTCTCTACCCCTATGGCAGCATTCCGTATTCCTTTTGTTCCCTGCCTCGGCCTTGGGCAGGAACGCTTGATGCCGCCCACACCGGTGGGCGCAGATAAGGGACATTTTTTGAAAAAGGAAAAATGGGGAGCGGGAACAACTAATTGAAAAAAGTTGTTCCCGCCAACACGGTAGGGCGTCGTTTACTCCGGCTTTTCTGCCGCAACCACAGCGGACATGGTTTGATCGGGGAGGGCCGGATGGATGTTGGCGAAGCCTGCTTCATCCAGAGCGGTGCAGACCTCTTCAAAGGTATAGACCATGCCGGTGGGGGTATTCAGCATGTTCACCCCGAAAAAAGCGCCGTCCAGAGGACGGGCGCGGGAGGAATCCATAATGAAATCCCGCACCAGAGTAGGTCCGCCGGGAATGAGCGCGGCAAAGGCTTTTTTGAAGAGATCCGCCGTTTCGGGGAGGCTCGGTTGATGGAGGGGCGGCGGAGAAAGGCGCGCCTGGCGCTGGTGCTCGGCGATGTTTTGCCGTATACTCCTTCCGGAACTGTGTCGCGGGCCTCAGATAAGAGGCTCGGGCTGCGGCGGCCAGGCGTTTCCCAGACCGTGCCGCCGCGCCGGACAACGACAGCTATCCCGGACCCGGCTACGCGCAGCCAGTGTTGCGGTTCCTCCGGGCGCGGAGCATCTCCCGCGTCATTTCGGGGCCGGCAAGGAGAAAAGACTATGAGGCATATCGGAACGCAGGCCTTCGGCATACGCCTGCCCATTATCAGCCCGGGAGATGATCTTTCGGAGATCGTGGCGGATTCCCTGGCCGAAGCGTTGAATAAAAACGGTCTGACCCTGGCTCCCACTGATGTGGTG
>CATJOY010000048.1 GCA_949741925.1 uncultured Desulfovibrionaceae bacterium
CATCTCTGATGTTGACGTGGCCACGGAAATGACAAACTTCGTCCGGAACCAGGTGTTGACTCAAGCCGCCGTTTCCATGCTCTCTCAAGCCAACTCGCTCCCGCAGATGGCCCTTAGCCTTATTGGCTAAGCTCCTGCCTGCCCTGTGGGATTTGAGAAAAGATCATACACCAGGCCGCCTTCGGGCGGCCTGGTTCGTTTTTTTGTCGTCGGATCTCCCGCGCCTTATCCCGCCGGGCAGTTCTCCAAGGTATTCCCCTCGCTCCCTCCCCCATTCCATGGCCCGTCTTACGGCAAACGGCACTCCCGGCCCATACGCCCTTCTTTCTCTTTTCTCGCCACTCCCGGGCTTCCCCCACAAGGAGACCTTCTCCTTCCGGGCTCGCCAGCCCTATACAGAAAAGCTCCCCTTGGGCGGGAGCTTTTCTGTATACAAAAGATTTTCCTCCGGAGCTGCAAACGAACTGATTGCAAACCATACCGGAGGGGCTCTGTTCTGTTGCGGAGCCGGCGGATCATCCCCCGGTGAAAGAGGCCAAGGAAGGGCAGAGCCCCAACCGCCGGAGCCGGCAACAAGAAGTTTTTAATCTAATATCTGTAGTGATCGGGCTTGTAAGGACCATCCACGGTGACGCCGATGTACTCGGCCTGTTCGTGGGTCAGGGTGGTCAGCTTAACGCCCAGGCGGGAAAGATGCAGCCGGGCTACATCCTCATCCAGCTTCTTAGGCAAGGTATAAACCTTGTTTTCCAATTTTTTGGAGGCCAGTTCCATTTGGGCCAACGTCTGGTTGGTGAAGCTGTTGGACATGACAAAGCTGGGGTGGCCGGTGGCACAGCCCAGGTTAACCAGACGGCCTTCGGCCAGAACAATCAAGCTACGGCCGTTGGGAAGAACCCAGCGGTCTACTTGGGGCTTGATATTGGCCTTGCGGCAATCCTTGTGGCTTTCAAGAAAGCTCATGTCGATCTCGTTATCAAAGTGCCCGATATTGCAGATAATGGCCTCATCCTTCATGCCCATCATATGCTGGCCGGTGATGACATGGTAGTTGCCGGTAGCCGTAACAAAAATATCCGCCTCAGGCAGTGCGTCTTCCACGGTGGTCACTTCAAAGCCTTCCATGGCCGCCTGGAGGGCACAAATGGGATCTATTTCGGTAACCAATACCCGGGCGCCGAAACCGCGCATAGATTGGGCACAGCCCTTGCCCACATCGCCGTACCCGCAGACCAATACCACCTTGCCCGCAATCATAATATCCGTGGCCCGTTTGATGCCGTCGGCCAACGATTCACGGCAGCCATAAAGGTTGTCGAACTTGGATTTGGTAACGGAATCGTTAACATTGATGGCCGGGAAGAGGAGCGAGCCTTCCTTTTCCATCTGGTAAAGGCGGTGCACGCCGGTGGTGGTCTCTTCGGAAACGCCCCGAACCTTGGCGGCAACCCGGGTCCAGTGCCCGGGATCTTCCTTATAGCGCCGGGCCAGACGATCCATAATGATCTGCATTTCCTTGACATCGTAAGATTTTTCCAAAAGTTCCGGATTCTTCTCTACGGCAACGCCCTTGTGGATCAACAAGGTGGCGTCGCCGCCATCATCCACAATGAGGTCAGGGCCGGAACCATCGGGCCAGGTGAGGGCCATTTCCGTGCACCACCAGTATTCTTCCAGGCTTTCGCCCTTCCAGGCGAACACCTTGGCCAGCCCGGCCTCAGCCACAGCGGCCGCGGCATGGTCTTGGGTGGAGAAGATGTTACAAGAAGCCCAACGCAGATCAGCGCCCAGACTGTGCAGGGTTTTAATCAGCATAGCAGTCTGGATGGTCATATGCAAAGAGCCGGTGATCTTAAGCCCCTGAAGCGGTTTTTTATCTTTGTAAAGACGGATCAGCTCCATCAATCCCGGCATCTCGCGTTCGGAAAGCTGCATTTCCTTATGGCCGAAATCGGCCAGCTTCATATCCGCCACCTTGCATTGCAAGGCAAGATCCAGGGCTTGCGCCCGAAGAGAATCAGTCATGTACACTCCTCCGCTCAGCGGGCCAGACCCGCTTCGATAAGATGAATTACCAGCCCTTTTTCCACGGGGAACCGGGAGGCTGAAGACACGGCAAAGCCCGCCCGTTCCAGGCCGGCGGCGAGCATATCCCCGGTAAAGCCGAGCCAGCGGTCCCCATAGGAAACCCGCATAGACTCATTATCGTGCTTATCAAAATCCGTTACTACCAGTTTTCCATCCGGTTTAAGCACCCGGCGGACCTCTTGCAGGGCCGCTTCAGGTGAGGAAAGGTGGTGCAGCACCATGTTAATGGCGATAAAATCCGCCTCGCCATCCCGCAACGGCAGATGCTCTAAATCGCCGATACGCAAGGAAACCGCCTTTGATTTGTCGGCCAGACGGCGCCGGGCCAACTCCAGCATGCGGGCTGAACCATCCACGCCGATAAGCTCTTTGGCCTTGGGCAGCATAGTTTCCAACACATGCCCTGTACCGCAGCCAAGATCCGCCGCCACGCCTCCTTCGGGCATACGGGCGGCAATCTGAGCCGGCAAATCGAAGCTCCCCAGAATATCCCTGGAGAGATCATCCCAATCTTCAGCAATGGCATTAAAAAACTGGCGGGTGGTACGAATACGTTCTTCAATCACCCCGGCCGCCATACTGGCATCTGCCCGGAACATCTCCTGCTCAGCAACAAAGGGCAGCACGGCATCAATAAAAGCCCTGCCCTGCCCCTCGTGGACAGCTCCGTAAAAAACCCACAACCCATCCCGTCTCCAGGAAAGTAACCCAGCTGAAGTGAGAATTTTGAGATGCCTGGATATACGCGACTGCCCCATATCCAAGATGCTCATCAACTCGTTAACGTTCAATTCGTACCGGTTCAGCACATGTAAAAGCCGTAGCCGCGTCTCATCGGCCAAAGCTTTAAAAAATTGGATGGTCTCCGCCATAACTGGTTCCGCTGGTGCGAATCTGGAACAGATTAACGGCGCAACGCCCCGCAAAAGGAACGACAAACGCGGGCTGATACAACCCACATCCTCTCTGACCGTCCTTCACGACGTGCCCGCGCCATAGGGTTATTTTTTCTTCCTGAAACATTATCGACTTAGGGCTTTTCAGCCCTGTTCCAGGGCGAAACGCCCTACTGAATCAATATTTCTTGATGTATCGATATTCGCTTTCCTCAAAAGAGTCAACCCGCAGAATACCGCTGCCCTCTGCCGCTCCGGGGGAGCACTTTGGATGCTCCGGCAGTCGGGGCCTTGCCCCGAAGCCCGGCGGGGGGGGCTCCAAGGGATGGCAGGGCCCCTTAGGTAGAATCCGTGACGGAGCCTCATACGATTCAAAAAACGGCCGTCCGGTTGCTCCGGACGGCCGTTTTGGATGCGGTAAACTCTTTATCTCAGCTTCTCTTTTTGACCACTTCTTCGGCGATCTGTTGGGGAACGCGCTCATAGTGATGGAACTGCATGGTAAAGCTGGCGCGGCCCTGGGTTTTGGAACGCAGGTCCGTAGCGTAACCAAACATTTCCGAGAGAGGCACTTGAGCACGCACAACCTGGGAACCCGCCCGGGCTTCCATGCTCTGAACACGGCCGCGGCGTCCGTTGAGATCGCCCATGACTTCGCCAACATAGTCATCCGGGGTAACCACTTCCACATCCATGATGGGCTCAAGAAGAATGGCCGAGGCTTTTTGCATGGCGTCTTTAATAGCCATGGAACCAGCGATAAAGAACGCTTGTTCGGAGGAGTCCACATCGTGGTAAGAACCGAAGGTCAAGGTAACTTTCACGTCCACCACGGGGAACCCGGCAACAACGCCGCTCTTAAGGGCGGATTGAATACCTTTATCCACAGCCGGGATATATTCCTTGGGAATAACGCCGCCGACAATGGCGTTGACGAACTCGTAACCCTTCTCCGGATTCGGTTCCACATCAATCACCACATGGCCGTACTGACCACGTCCGCCGGATTGCTTGGCGTACTTGAGATCAGATTTCGAGGGCTTGGTGATCGTTTCGCGGTAGGCCACCTGGGGTTTGCCCACATTGGCGTTAACGCTGAATTCGCGAGTCAGGCGATCAACAATGATTTCCAGGTGCAGTTCACCCATGCCCGCAATCAGGGTCTGGTTGGTTTCCTCGTCGGTTTTAACCCGGAAGGAGGGGTCTTCTTTGGCCAACTTGCCGAGAGCGGCGGAAAGCGCATCGCGGTCGGTTTTGGTCTTGGGCTCAATAGCCACTTCAATAACCGGCTCGGGCACATCCAAAGATTCCAGAACCACAGGGCGGTTCATATCGCACAAGGTATCGCCCGTGGAAACCTGCTTGAGGCCAACCAGGGCCACAATATCGCCAGCTCCGGCCCACTTCACATCTTCCCGCTTATTAGCGTGCATCTTCAGAAGGCGGCCGACGCGCTCTTTTTTGCCTGTGTTGGCGTTGAGCACGGTCATGCCGGATTCAATGACGCCGGAGTAAATACGGCAGAAGGAAAGGTGCCCGATGAAGGGATCTGAAAAGAGCTTAAAGATCAAGGCTGCCAGGGGTTCTTTATCATCAGCCTTACAGGCAACAACCTCATCTTCATTATCAGGGTTACGCCCTTCCATTTGATCGATATCCAAAGGAGAAGGCAGAAACTCCACCACAGCGTCAAGCAAGGGTTGCACGCCCATGTTGCGGAAGGCGCTGCCGCAGACCACCGGCACAATGTTTCGAGCAATGGTGGCTCTACGCACACAGGAAAGAATTTCAGCCTCAGTCAGAGCTTCGCCGCCGAGATATTTTTCCAGCAGCGCCTCATCTTCTTCAGCCACGGCATCAAGCATGGCAGTATGAGCCTCGGCATAGCGCTCCTTGAGGTTGGCCGGAATATCAGTGATGGTGATCTCAGCGCCTTTGCTCTCCTTATCAAAGATCATGGCCTGACCTTTGATCAAATCCACGATGCCTTCAAATTTATCTTCGCTGCCGATGGGAATTTGCAGAGGGATAGGTTTCGCTTTAAGGCGATCCCGGATCATATCCACGCAGCGGTCAAAGTTGGCGCCGATACGGTCCATCTTGTTGACAAAGCAGACGCGGGGCACATGGTAGCGATCAGCCTGCCGCCAAACGGTTTCAGACTGGGGTTCAACACCGGCAACGGCGTCAAAAACGGCAATGGCGCCGTCAAGCACCCGCAGGGAACGCTCTACCTCCATGGTAAAATCCACGTGGCCGGGGGTATCGATGATGTTCATGCGATAGCCCTTCCAGAAACAGGTGGTGGCGGCGGAGGTGATGGTAATACCGCGCTCCTGCTCCTGTTCCATCCAGTCCATAGTAGCTTCGCCATCGTGCGTTTCGCCGATCTTGTGGGAAACACCGGTATAATAAAGTATCCGTTCGGTCGTGGTGGTTTTCCCGGCATCAATGTGGGCCATGATGCCGAAGTTCCGCTGCTTGTTCAGGGGAGTTTCTCGTGCCACTGGTATCTCCAAAATAAGTAAAGAATTGGCATTAGCATAAAGCGAGCCGCTCGATGGCGGCTCCAACGAGCCCCTGCGTCAAGCGGGGACCAAAAAATCACGGGAAAAATCGGCGGAAAAAAGACGAACACGGCGGCCCCGCGAAAGCCGGGCCGCCATAGCATTACCAGCGGTAGTGAGCAAAGGCTTTGTTGGCCTCAGCCATGCGGTGGGTATCTTCGCGTTTTTTCACGGCCCCGCCGCGCCCGTTATAAGCATCAAGGAACTCGGCGGATAGTTTGTTGATCATGCCCTTCTCGCCTCTAGCCCGGGCGTAGCTAATAAGCCAACGCACGGAAAGAGAAATCTGGCGGTCAGGGCGCACATCCATGGGCACCTGATAGGTGGCGCCGCCAACACGGCGGGCCTTGACTTCCAGATGGGGCTTCACGTTATCCAGGGCCTTTTCAAAGGCGCGCAGAGGATCTTCGCTAGTCTTTTCCCCAAGCTGCTCGAGAGCGGCGTAAAAAATCTTCTCGGCCACACCCTTTTTCCCATCGTACATAAGACGGTTGATAAAGCGGGCGGCCAGCCGGCTGTTATAGACGGGATCCGGCAGCACTTCGCGTCTGGGAATCGGTCCTTTACGGGGCATGATAAACTCCTATTATTTCGGCCGCTTGGCGCCGTACTTGGAGCGGCTCTTACGACGATCCGCAACACCGGCGGTATCAAGGGTGCCGCGTACAATATGGTAACGGACGCCGGGAAGGTCTTTGACCCGGCCACCGCGGATCATGACCACGGAGTGCTCCTGCAGGTTATGCCCTTCACCGGGGATATAAGCAGTCACTTCCATACCGTTGGTCAGCCGCACGCGGGCGACTTTCCGCAGGGCGGAGTTAGGCTTTTTCGGCGTATTGGTATACACGCGGGTGCACACGCCGCGCCGTTGGGGGCAGGCTTGGAGAGCAGGGGTTTTACGGCGTTTAATGACCGCTTTGCGCTCCTTCCTGATGAGCTGGTTGATGGTGGGCATGAGTCCTCCAAAATTCTTATATATGATGCCAAAGAGGTGCTTCATATGCCGGAAGGCACGGCATGTCAAGAAAAGAAACAAAAAAACGGAACCTGGTTCCTATACAGCAGCTTCCGCCAAAATCATATGCAACACACGAGAAAAGGAAACCGAAAAGCCCGGCCGGGTTCCGAAGGCGCTTTCTCGGTGGCATCACGCTCCGGCGAAACTTCGCCTGAAAGGGATCGCCCCGGTGCGGTCCAGCGCCTCCTAAACCAGCCGGAGTGAAAATATACCAGGCCCGATAAAAAGCAAGAAAATTTTCTGCCCCACCAAAAGCCCCGGCCCCGGGAGCGCTCCTTGAAGAGGAGGACAGCCCCGGGCGGATCTGGATATCGTCGGCAACCGCCGCCTAAGCCACGCTGCTTTTCTCAGGCTCTTCCGCCAGAGAAAAAAGAACAGGGACGCGGGGGATTCGCCCCTTTACCCGCCGCTAAGGAAGAGCCTGTAAAAAAATAAGCCACCTCTCCATTATGAAGGCTGCAAAGAGAGCAAGGGGGGGGATTTAAAGAGCCTCGGCTCTGAAAAAATAGCCCTTCGTTCGGTTGCTGCTTCCTTGGTCATCGACAGTTGTACTGTCGATTTTCAGGTTGCCTAAAGGAGCAAACACACCGTAACAGTATGATATACTATGATTATTTGGTAAGGGGAAAAGTGTAGATATTTTTATCGAAACAGCAAACTTGCCAAAAAGTGTTCTTAGTTGTAGGAACAAACACGATTCATCGACAGTACAACTGTCAATAAGCATTAGGGAAAAATATCCGAAATCCGCCCCGAGGCTCCACGCTCCCTATGCCGGATTTGGCCTCCATACTGTACGCAACACCTTGATATGACAGCAAAAAATCCTTTATATATCACCAAAACCAGACTCCCTGAGCCGGTAGTTTTTTCACGATATTGCAAGGATATCTTGCAACGCGCGTGGCTCACCAACAATGGGCAATGCGTGCAGGATCTTGAACACTCTCTGAGTAAGTATCTCGGTTTATCGCAGGTGCTTGTTTGTAACAACGGAACAACAGCTCTCATGCTGGCTCTCCAGTGCGCCGGGCTGTCCGGAAAAAAAGTTGCGGTCACACCCTACACCTACGTAGCAACGCTCTCTGCCTTACTTTGGCTGCGTTGTACGCCTGTTTTTGTGGATATTGAACCGGATACGTTCTGCCTCTCGCCGGAACTGTTGCGGGAGCGCTTTCAGCAAGAACCGGATATTGCCGGTGTACTGCCGGTGCATATCTACGGCTTGGCCTGCGATGTGGAAAGCCTGGAGGCCATTTGCCGAGAATACGGCGCTGTTCTCCTCTACGATGCGGCACAGGCCTTCGGCTCCCGGTATAAGGGCAAAAGTCTGTTAGAGTATGGCGATTACAGTGTATGCAGCTTTCATGCTACAAAAATTTTCCATACGGTGGAAGGCGGCTGCGTTGTTTCCCATACGGCGGAGGCCCAGGCAGCCCTATCGCTTGCCCGCGCCTTCGGCCATATTAACGACAGACATTACAGCTTGGGCATCAACGGCAAGATGAGTGAATTCCATGCCGCAATGGGATTATCCCTTTTACCGGGCACGGAAAAAGAAATAGCTCAACGGCGGCATCTGCACGCGCTGTATGATGCTGCTCTGGAGGAGCTTTCTCTGGTTCGTCCTGCCCGCCTGGCGGGCCTGGAGTACAACCATGCCTATTATCCCATTCTGTTCCCTGATGAGGCCTCGCTATTGCGGGTACAACGCGTTCTCCGTGAGCACAACGTATACCCCCGTCGCTATTTTTATCCCGCGCTCAATACCCTGCCCTACCTCAAAGCGGCCTGGCGCTCGCCCTGTCCTATCGCCGAAAACGCCGCGCGGCGAGCGCTCTGTCTGCCCCTTTACGGAGCATTCCCCCCGCAGGATGCCGAGGCTGTAGCAGCATTGCTCATACGCGCCTGCCGTACTGGAGACACCCATGCCTGACGCGATTCTTTCCCATGTGCGCCTTGAGGCCGTATATGCCGCCGTGCCGGAGCGGGAAATCTGTATTGAAGACGAACTGGAACACTATGGGGGCAGCCGAAAAAAAGCGGAACGCGCTCGAAAAATCATCGGCACGGATAGACGACGCGTCGCTCTGCCCGGCCTGAAAACCTCTGATCTCTGCCTTGCCGCCGCCAAGCGTCTGCTTGACGAGCGCAACGTGGATCGGGCCTCCGTGGATGCCCTTATTCTGGTCACGCAGTCGCCGGACTTTGAGCTGCCGGCCACCGCCTGCCGCTTGCAGGAGGCCTTGGGTCTTTCCCGGCGCTGCGCGGCATTTGATGTCAACCAAGGCTGCTCCGGCTATGTGTACGGTTTATGGATGGCCGCAGGGCTGATTGCCTCCGGAGCCTGCGCCAAGGTTCTGCTGCTGGCCGGCGATGCAGCCTATATACCGCGTCCGATAACCAACCGCATCATTGCCCCCATTTTCGGCGACGGCGGCAGCGCCAGCCTGCTCACACGGGAGGAGGGGCTCTCCCTGGCCTTTACTCTGGGCACCGATGGTTCCGGATACAAGCACATCATTATTCCCGGCGGCCGGGCTGCTCTGCCGTATCGCCGCATATTTGAAGAAAACAAGGAATTTTTCGAGGATATCGTTGATGCCTCCGGCACTGCCTGGCGGCTGAATGAAGTGTTTATGAACGGCAGCGCAATTTTTGATTTTACCCTCAACACCATCCCGGAACATATCAACAATGTGCTGCATCGATATAACCTCAGCCCTGAAAATATAGATTGGCTCTTTCTGCATCAGGCCAACAAACAGATTGTGGAGAGCATCGCAGATAAGGTGGGCTTTGCTCGGGAAAAAGCGCCAAGCGTTGCCTTTAGCCGCTACGGAAATCTCTCCTCAGCCTCTATTCCCGCATCGCTGTGTGAACACTTCGGCCAGAAGGGTAACAGCGGTGGAGCAGCCATGCTGCTTTGTGGGTACGGCGTGGGCCTTTCCTGGGCCTCGTGCCTTGTGCGCGGGCAGCATGTAGCCTGTGCCCCGGTCATCAACGTGCCCAACGGCGAGGATGATACGCAAGGCGCAATGCGCTACTGGCGAAACTTCGTGCAATCGCCCGTATAGGCGGCGTCCGGATAAGGAGAACAGGAATGCACCTTGATAAATTTATACCTATATTCCAGGATTTACTCCAACGCGATGAACCTGTTTTCGCCACAGATACGCTGGCGGATATGGAAGAATGGGATTCCCTGGCCATTATGGCGCTCATTGCCTGGTTCGACAAAAATTGTAACCTGCATCTTACCTTCCCTGATTGCAAAGCCTTGCGCACTGTGGCGGATGTGGCCGCTTTGGCGAAAATCAGGGCATGAACATGTTCCAGGGCAAAGATGTCATCCTGGTCACCGGAGCCAGTTCCGGCATTGGCCGCGCCACAGCCCTGCTCTGTAACCGGGCCGGGGCCACCGTCATTGCCTCCGGACGCAACACAGCAGCCTTACAGACCTTAGGCGACATCTGCGCCGCGCCGGACCGTCTGCACGCGGAACCATACGACCTATGCGCGGATCTCAACAATCTGCCCGTCTGGATTCAGGATTTGCGCCGACGCTACGGCAAATTGCGGGGGATGGCCTTCTGCGCCGGGCAAACCTGGAACCTGCCCATGAGCCAATACTCGCCGGAAACGGCTAACCAGGCTTTTGCTATCTGCTGCCACGCCCCGCTTATGGCCGCGCGCGGCTTTTGCGACCGCCGCAACAATACGGGACAGGGGGCGGCTCTGGTTTTTATTGCCGCAGCGGCAGCTCTTGATCCTAATCCTGCTCAGGGCGTTTACGGCGCGGCCAAAGCGGCGTTGGTCGCGGGCGCGCGTTGTCTTTCCAAGGAAGTGGCCGGGCGCGGCATCCGGGTCAACTGTATTTCTCCCGGTCTGGTGCAAACGCCCATGATGGAAGAAACGGTGCGCCAACTGGGCCGGGAGTTTCTGGAGCAGGAGGCCCCCCTGTACCCTCTGGGTTTTGGCAACGCCGAAGATGTAGCGCATCTGGCAGCCTTTCTGCTCTCGGACGCGGCGCGCTGGATCAGCGGGCAGAACGTGCCCTTAACAGGAGGACGCTGATGCGACGCGTATTGATCATCGGCAACAGCGGCGCGGCGCGGGAGTGCTACTGGCTATTCAACGACATGATACAGGCGAATCCCGCTCTGGGGCAAAGCCACCACTTTGGCGGTTTTCTCTCTTGGCGGGGGTTTCCGGCCAATCTTAAGAGCCTGGAAAGGCTGCTGCTCGGTGAGGCTGAGGCGCACGAAATCCGTGAGGATGACCGCTTTGTCATTGGCATTGCTGATCCGAGCATACGACGTGCCGTCTTCGATTCGTTCAAGGCCCGGGGAGCGCGCTTTATGACCCTGTGCCACCCCTGGGCGGATATCTCCCCCACGGCCGCCCTGGGCGAAGCCAATATCTTTCAGCGCGGCAGCACGGTTTTTTGCGATGTAACCGTGGGCAATGCCAATTACTTCAACGGAGCCGTCAATTTATCCCATGATGTGGCAATAGGGAATTACAATTTTGTGGGCCCCTTTTCCCTTTTTCTCGGCGGTAGTCGCGTGGGCGAAGAAAACATGATCGCCACGCAATGCACCTTGCTGCCCAAGGCCCGTATCGGCAACCGCAATATTCTTGCTCCGGGCAGCTTTGTGTACAAAGGCTGCCGCGATAACTGCCGCCTGGCAGGGAACCCCGCCCTCAACCTGGGGCCTGTGGAGGAAACGGCATGAGCGCCCCCCATCTTGTTCTGTTCATGGGCAGCGAGTGCAGCGGCATGTACACTCTGGCCAAAACCTTCGATACTATGGGCCTGCGCTGCGGCCTGCCGTTCGCCTCGTTGCGCAATCCGCTGACAATACGGCATATGCCCCCGCATGGGGGGCTATGGTATTGGTCGGCCATCCGTCGTTTTTTTGAAGATACGGGCCTGCCCCCCATTGCCGAAGTGCCGGATGAACGTATCAGCCCGGAAGAACGGGAGTATTACATCCGCCTTATAGCGCGCTGCCTTGGGCAACTTCTGCAAGAGGGCTCCTTTCTCTGCGCCGATCACCTCACCCCCCTGGTTTTGCCGCTGGTCCTCCAGGCCATAGAAAAACTCAATATTCGCACAGAAATGTATTTTTTCTTTTCCCATCCGGCGCGCGAAATGGCTGCTTTGCGGCGGATCCAGGGGCAGGCGGCCCGGTTAAGCGAATACGCTTGGCGCAACACGGCGGCAGCGGCCATCCGCCATGGCGGTCGGCGGGTGCGTTTTATAGAGGCGGATGCTTTGGAGCTCGCCGCCTGGCGGCCTGTGGCGCGCGAGATTGCGGCGTTTTTTGGCCAGGATGCGGCAGCCTTAACAAAACATTATAGTGTACCATCCGCGGAACCTCTGCCCTCATCGGAAGAAGCAATGCTCTCGCCGCTATCGCATCAGCTTTATGAGGCCTTGCGCAGCTATACCCAGGGAGGAGACTGGCAACCCCTGGAAGCGGCGGCCCACACCGTTTACTCCGCCCAGGTGGAACAAAGCGGCTGGCAGTATGTGGATTGTCTTGACTGCGGCGCCCTGGATGCCCACGCCCGGCGGCTGCTGGCCCGAGCCGGGAAGCCATCGCAACCTGACGGGAAGGAGCCCTCTGCCGTCTATTCTGGCCTCCCCCTGCTGCCGGAGGAGCAGGCCGACTGGCTGGCGCTGTTGGATACAACGGAACGTAAGCTGCTGGAAGCCCGGCAGGATTTTGAAAGCAGGCTTTTTCTGCACAGTGATAGCCTGCACCGCCACTACATGCACTGCCTGGAGGATGAACGCCGCTTACAGGAACAGGCTGCTTGCCGAGAAAAAGAAAAAATGCGGCAGCGCCGCCATCGACACAGCGCGCGGCTGCGGGCTCTATGGGAAAAACTGCATGCGCGGCAGGGCGAGGCATGATTATTCGCAAATCATCCGCCCGAAGCCGGCTGTTGCGTTTTGGTTGTAGCGGGGATTGTGTCGATGTGCCCCCGGAGGCATTGAATGCCCTGCTGTATTCCCTGCCCTCGTCCATGGAGCGCCCCCTCTCCGCCCTGCCCGTAAAATGCCGCCGCCTGGCCCGCGTAGCCATGATTGCCAGCCCGCGCGTGCATGACGGCTTTGCCTGGCACAACACCTGTTACGAGCTCATGCCGAGCACATGGCAAGCTATCTTGCGTCTGGCCCGTCCTGATTATCTGCTGGTGGAATCCTGCCTGTACGACAGCGCCCGTGCCTGGCCTCTGGCCGGCTATACTCCCGCCTATGCCGGGCACCTTCGCGCTTTGGCGGAAACGGCGCGCAAAGCAGGCGTGCCCTGCGTCTTCTGGTACACGCTGGGCGAGGACATGCTGGATTTCTTTATGGAAGGCATGCGCGCCTTTGATGTTGTGGGCTGTGCCGACGCGCGAGCCCTAGAGCGCCTGAATTGCAGCGGCATAGCAGCCCGCCCTCTGCCCTGGGCCTTCGCTCCCGAACAGTTTAACCCGCTGACCAATTTCAAATTGGCGGAATATCCGCCCCTTCTGCTCTTTGACGGCATTGCCCGCATGCTGCGCTTTCCCCACATCAGCAATACGCTGGAAGGCCTGCGAAAGGCTGATTTACACATCATAGATACAGGTATGCTGAGTTCTCCCTATAACCTAGGGCACTTTCGGCATAAAGCCCTGGCAGCCCGCGTTCACGGCATTGTTTCGCAAACCGTTGCACAAGAACTCTACAAGACGGCCGGAGCCTATCTTTCCATAGAGGATGCGCCGGGCAGCTTTCCCCCAGCCCAGCAGTGGCGCTGTCTGGAAGCCGCGGCATGCCGCTGCCCGGTATTACACTGCGGCAGCGCCGGAGACAATGCAGCCTTGCTCAAGGAAGTGGCCGAGATTCTTCCCTCCGCGGAGGCTGTAACCATACGTTCTGCGGATTTGTTTTCCCGGCCGCTGGAGCGGGAACGGGCAGGCCATTTGGCCTGGCGGGCAGCACACAGCCGCCATACCTTTGCCCACCGCATGGAAGCCATCCATAGCTGGCTCGGCATCGCAGGCACTCCGGTGCCCATGCCGCCGGTAAGCATCATCACCCCCAGCATGCGGCCTGAAAATCAAAACCACGTCTTGCGGCAATACGAGCGCCAGACCTACCCCCATAAAGAACTTATCTATGTCTTTAACGGCGATGCGGCACATGCTCCATCGCTACCGGCAGGCAGAGAGGATATGCATATTCTCTGTGTGCCGCGCGAATATTCCACGGGCATGGTCATGAATGCCGGTTTGCAGAAGGCCACAGGCGAATATGCCTTTAAGCTGGATGACGATGATCTGTATGGAGATCAGTATGTTGCTGACAGAATGATTTATTTTCGGGAATTTTCCATCGCGGCTTTGGGCACCACCCGATCCTTTTTTGTATTTAAAGGCGACTCGGAAGCGTTTTCAATCAATAAGCAAAAGCCTCGCCAAGATTGTATTGCCAGCAGCCTTGGCAATGTAGAGTATACACTCTCCAGTTTTACCGGAGCTACCGTCGCTATGTCGCGTGCTCACGCCCTGGCTATAGGCTATCAGGAGCAGACCTATGCTAATGCGGATGTGAGCTTTTTATTTAAAAATATTTTTTTTGCGCCACACTTGGGCTGCGTCAATATGGACAGGCTGAATTTCTGTGTTCAGCGGGGTAATCCTCAAGAACACACATGGGCAGCCAGCCGTGATGAACTGCGCCTCATGGGCAGTGGTGAAAGTGCACGGCTGGAAGAAATCTTTCTGTAAATCTTTCTTTGAATTTTTTGATGCTGTAACCCGGCGAGGTATCATGCCTACTGTCAATGAACTCTATCTTGATGCTATACAAGGACAACTTCTTGCACAGTCCTCATGGTACGATCTCCATAATATGGATAGGCGCCGCTCCGTATCAAGGCGTCTTGCCAATCAGTTCCTTAAAATGCAAAAGCCGCTCGGAGCCACCTGTTTTCTAGAAGTCGGAGCCCATGAAGCCGCCTTTTCTCTCGCCGCGCGGCAGAGATATCCGAATGCCTCTATCTATGCCTTTGAAGCCAATCCCCACGTCTATAAAAAATATTGCACACAGTTCGCCCCGGAAAGCGGCTTAACCATTCGATACGAAAATATCGCCGTAGGCAATAACGACGGCATGATTGATTTTTTGCTGGCCGAGGAAATCAACGGCCTCGAAGAACCTTTTGAAAGCAGCAGAAACAGCATTCTGCCGCGCGTCGGCACAGGGCATAGGTATCAACGCGCCGCCGTCCCTATCACCCGCCTCGCTACCTTTGCTGCAAGAGAATCCTTACACAAGGAAACATTCTGCTTATGGATTGACGCGGAAGGCTCCAGCCGCCAGGTCCTGGAAGGGGCACAACCATTACTGCCGCGCGTTGCATCCATGCTCATAGAAGTAGAGCTTGAACCCATATGGGAAGGGCAATGGACTGTAGGACCGCTGATACTTTGGTGTAGAGAGCAGGGGTTTATCCCTGTGCTTCGTGATTTTGCTCGGCCACGTCAGTACAATTGTCTCTTTGTAAATCTTGCCTTCTATCCACGGGTGGAAAACAGTATTTGGCACTATATTCAAGATACAATTACAGAGCGGTTACAGTATATTAAGGAATCATAAAATGCGTATTGCATTGGTAACATTTTATGATGGCGCGGGTAGCGGCGTTCGAGTTCTTGGCTCGCTTGCCCAAAGCAAAGGGCATGAAGTCCGGCTTTTCATACTTCATCACTTCAGAATTATAGAAAACAACACCCCTCTCCAGTGCCCGAATGCTATGCAAAGCATTTGTAACGGCTCCTTTCGAGTAAAAAAAAGCGATGTGTACCCCATTACGGAGCATGAAATAGAGCTTTGCATCGCGGCGCTGGTTGAAGGGCAGTACGATCTTATTGCCCTCTCCAGTCGCAGCACAGATATGCCCGAAGCCTTACGCCTCATTACTCGACTCCGGCAAACGCTGCCACAAGTCCGGTTGATCGCGGGCGGTCATGGCCCTACATATAATCCCGAGGCATATCTAAAAAGCGGCGTGTCATGGATCGTCAGGGGCGAGGGGGAAGGGGCTTTTCTTGATATACTCGATGCTCTGCATCAACAGAAAGATTGCGCGGCCATCAAAAATTTAGCCTTTCTCACCCCCGGTGGTCTCCAATGCAATGAACTGCGCCCTTTTATCCGCCATTTTGACGCATTGCCCCTCCCCCTCATCAGCAACGATCATGTTGTTTATATTGAAGACAATACGGCTTCCTGCAAAGATCCTCAAGCCGGCCTGCGCCGGTACGGCACGGCCTTAGGTCGGGGCTGCATCGGCAAATGCACCTACTGCGGCTCCGAATCGTGGAACAGGCTGGTATCCGCAACCTCAGGTTGCGGCGCTCTTTACCGCCATAAACCTTTTGATAAGTTTTTGGACGAACTGGAGCAGGCAAAAGAAAACGGCGCACAGTATATTGTTTTTAATGATGAGTACTTAGTGCTTTCATTGCCGGACATGCTGCGCCTGTTTACGGCATACAAAAAACGTATTGATTTGCCTTTTTCCGTCAACCTCCATCCCCGGCAGCTCCTGGACAACACGGAACTTTTTGAAGCGGTTCTGGAAGCTGGTCTGGATGCTTTTACTATCGGTTTTCAATCGGGATCTGAAGAATTCTCCCGAACTATCTTCCATAGAGCATTACGCTTTGACCAGCTCTTGACTCTTGCTTCTCGTCTCTATGAACGTGATATTGCCATTGCCTCGCATTTTATTAGCGGCGCTACGTTCAATACTGATGAAGAATGGTACAGCAAGCTGCGTCTTGTATCTCAAATTCCCTTTGATCCCATGAATTCACGGCATTCCATGATAATGGATTTTCAATATATGCCAACGCCGGGTTCCAGATTGTGCGAGGCGACGAATCATAGGCGCATACCAACGGAAGAATGGGCTCAGAGGGCACTCTGTGTGCAATTGCGCCATATTGCCACCGATTCGGAATTTGAGGAAACAGTACAGAGCCTGAACGGCACTTCCCCCCAAGAGCTTGCCCGGCGCTATGCGCTGATAAAACAAAAAAGAGCCGAGGAATATCGGCAAAACGTCATTGCCCTTTGCAAAACAGCCGAAACCGCCATTATCTATGACGACACGGCTTCGGCAGACCACCGAAAACATCTTGCCGATCTACTGCCCAAAGCTCGCCTGCTGCATGTGCGAGGGCTGTCGTCTTCCTCTTTCTCCTCCGGAACAACGGTCATTTGCCTGAGTAAAAATACGCTGGCACTCAGTAAAACAATAAAAAAGTATTCCTTTCGGAAAGTATTTGCTTGGGCAAGCGAATAACAGGGGCAAACAGATAGGCATTTGAGCGATGTGGGGAATGTAAAGGAACACCACTCATGAACAAAAAAAATATTGTCGTTACCGGATGTTGTGGCACGATCGGGCACGCGCTCCTGCATGCGCTGGACGAGTATCCCCAGTACGCAAATGTCTTAGGCATAGATAATGATGAAAGCGGATTGTTTGCTCTGGAGCAGATGTTTCATGGAAAATTTCGCTTCGCCTATGGCGATATACGCGACAGGCAGCGCCTTGAAATCCTGTTTGGCGGTATGGATATTGTCTTGCACACGGCAGCTCTCAAACATGTAGCCTCCTGCGAGCTGGCTCCTTCCGAAGCGGTCAAGACCAATATCCTTGGCGTGAACAATATTATCGAAGCTGCGCGGCGCGCCGGAGTGAAGCGTGTGCTTTTCACCTCCTCGGATAAGGCGGTCAACCCTACCAATGTTATGGGAACCAGCAAGCTCATGGGCGAACGCCTGATGAGCGCCGCTCAGGCCTCGTCCGGCAGTCAGGAAACAGGCGTGTTTTTCTCCACGCGATTCGGCAATGTACTGGGTTCACACGGCTCTGTTTTTCCGTTGTTCCAACAGCAGATCGCCCGGGGCGGCCCCGTGACGTTGACCGACCCGGAAATGACCCGCTTTGTCATGAACACACGCGATGCCGTAAGGCTGGTTCTGGAAAGCTTGGATCTGGCCCGGGGAGGAGAGGTTTTTGTCTCTAAAATGCGCGCCCTGCGCATAGCGGATTTGGCGGCGGTCATGATCGATTGCCTGGCGCCTCACTACGGTCTGCAGCCGAAAAACATTGCCGTCAACGTCATTGGGCCCAAGCCCGGAGAAAAGCTTTACGAAGAACTGCTGACGGAAGAAGAAAGCCACCGTTCTTTGCAACTCGCGAATTTTTATGTTGTTCTGCCTGCCTTTAGAAATTTGTACGGCGTAGACTACACGTATGAGACCGCGCACCCCCGCGGGAAAGGCCAAACCTATCGCTCGCACGAGCAACCCCTCCTCAACCGAGAGGAAATAGCCGTCTACTTGCGCGAGAGCGGCTTGTTGCCGCGGGAGGAGGCATAGTATGGGCAAACATATCTGCATTCTTGGCGGGGACGGCTATTTGGGCTGGCCTTCGGCTATGCGTTTCAGCGCTCTGGGCTATGACGTTACCGTGGTGGATAACTATCTGCGCCGGGAACTCTGCGCGCAGTATGGATTGGATTTTCTCTACCCCGTACCGCGTCTGAAGCAGCGCGTTGCCCTGTGGGAAGCAGTAAGCGGACGGCGTATCCACTTGGCTGAACTTGATCTGGCAGATCCTGAGAACATGCGCGCCTTGTTCAACCCCACCGGCTACGAGCGGCTCTGCGACGCGCCGTGGCCGGGAGCGCCCGAAGCCGTGCTGCACTATGCGGAGCAGCCTTCCGCTCCGTTTTCGCAACGGGATTACCGCTGTACCGATCTGACTCTTGTTAACAACCTGCGCGTCACCTCCAATTTGCTCTGCGCTGTACGCGATTTGAGCCCGCGCAGCCATATTGTTCATATCGGCACCATGGGGGAATACGGCACACCCAATATCGACATTGAGGAAGGGTGGCTGGATATTGCCCACAAGGGCCGTCATGATCGTTTTCTCTTCCCCCGGCAAGGGGCTTCCGTCTACCACACGACCAAAATCATGGATACGGATTTGATGTGGTTTTTTGTTCGGGCCTGGAAACTCCGGGTGACGGACCTCATGCAGGGGCCGGTCTATGGTCTGGAAACGGAAGAAAGCCGCGCTACCCCCGAACTGCGTCCCTATTTCAACTATGATGACCAGTTCGGCACAGTTATCAACCGCTTTATTGTCCAGGCTGTGGCGGGGCATCCTCTGACCGTTTACGGCAAGGGTGGGCAGACTCGCGGTTACATCAATATCACCGACACCCTGCAATGTGTGGTTGCGGCTGTGCAGCACCCGGCCCAAGCCGGAGAGTTGCGCATTTTCAACCAGATTACAGAAACCTTCAGCGTGCGGGAACTAGCCCGACGCGTCCGGGAGGTCGGGCGGAAGCGAGGCCTCAAGGTGGCTATAGAGCATGTGGAAAACCCGCGCACTGAAGCCGAAGAACACTATTATAACCCCACCTACCAAGCCCTACGTGAATTGGGCGTTGTGCCGCACCCCCTGGATAATGCAACACTGGACAGCATGTTTGACATCGTACAGGGGTATGCCGCCCGTATTCATCCGGAGATTATTTTTCATCCTCTACAGCAACGTCAACCAAGAGAACAGGATTAACGCCCATGCCCAGACTTTTGCTGTATACTGATCTCTCTGCTCGTTATGGCTCCACATTCACAGCATTGGCGGGACAACGCCTTCTGCTTGAGCAGCAGGGTATTTTCATGCCGTTTCTCCTATCTGACTTTGGTGTGCCGTCGCATAGCCGATTATGGGCGTATGCAAATAAACTGCAGGAATGCCCTCCGGAAGATATTACCAAGATGCTTCAAGAGCTGCAGCATCTTGCCGATGAAGGGCGGGATATCCTGCTGTATTGTGCATCGGTGCGACCCGTATTGCATCAGAATGTGCTTAATCGACTTCGGCACATACCGGCACTAAAATCATATCAGCTCCACATGCTGTTCACCCTAGGGCGTATGGCCTGCGGTGTTGAACAGGACATACGCAGAATACAGTATAGGCGGGGAGCCATGCCTCCGCTTTCAGCCATGATCGATCTTGTTCGACGCCGGTATCTTGTAGCGGATTTGCTTGTTCTGGCGAACGAAGAATGCGGCAACGATCGGGTTGACGTGGTGGTGGACAACAGCGTTTCGTGTGTGGATAAAGGTGATCCCGCTCTGCTGGAAAAAGTCTTTAGCCGCCTGGGATGTCCAACGCCGGAGAGCATACCGCCGCGCTCCATCGCAGGACTTGCCTCACAGCGAAACGCACATTTCGTTACCCTGCTGGGCACACAGAATAACCAATGGCCGCCCATAGACGAGGCCGCCGTCATTCAGCGCTTACAGCGGCAGGAGGCCGGCGGGTCTTTTGAAGCCTGGTTGGCAAGCCCGTCTGCTGTACGAGCCCAAGCCTTGGAGCGGGAACAGGAGGTCTTGCCTCGCCTGGTGGAACTTGCTGCGTGCTCCGCGGAGGATCTCTGTATGCCCCCAGCCTTGTATCCACACATGCCGCACTCCGTATGCTCAGCATTGACAGAGCGGGAAGCGCGGGATTTTGTCGCTGTTTTGCCGTCCGAGGCCAGGGCAGCGCTGCAACGCCTTTTGGCGCAGAACATATCTGTATTGTCGTCGGAAGAACGTCTGCTGGCCTCCGTCCTTGTTCCTGAAGCCCTCTGCCGCCCGGAGCCGCTGCTCACCGTGCTCACTCTGGCCTACAATCAGGCAAGGTACATAGGTGAAGCCATTGAAAGCGTTTTGGCGCAACAAACGGATTTTCCCGTGGAACATATTATTGTTGACCATTGCTCCACGGACGGCACCCAAGATATTATTACGGCCTATGCAGAAAAACATACAAGCATCAGGCCTGTATTGCTGCCGCGCAGAACCGGCAATGGGGTCAACGTACAGGCCCTGTTCAGCCGCTGCCGTAGCAAATATGCCGCTCTCTGCGATGGCGATGATTACTTTACTGATCCGTTGAAACTGCAAAAGCAAGTAGATTTTCTGGAGGCCCACCCGGAATGCAGCCTCTGCTTTCATCCTGTAGACGTGGTCTATGAGGATGGTTCACCCTCGCGGGTTTTCCCTCCGGTAGATATTTTGCCCGGCGGTATACGTAAATTCTATACTCTCAAAGACCTTTTGTTCACGAACCTTATCCAGACAAATTCCGTTGTCTATCGCTGGCGTTTTCGCGAAGGACTGCCGGAGTGGTTTGACGCTTCCCTGATTCCCGGCGATTGGTACTGGCATCTGCTGCACGCGGAAACAGGCCTTATCGGCTATCTCCAAGACCATATGGCGGTCTATCGCCGCCATGCAACTTCACTGTATGCCACGGCGGAAGTCGATCACGTCACCCACCGGGGAGTGCACGGCCTCAATGAATTACGCGCCTACAGCGTCTGCAACAGGCATTTCCGCGGTCGCTACGCTAAGGATTTTCAACAACTGGCTTTTGGAGTCTTTGCGGACCTTCTGCACATATATATCGAAACAGAGGACAATACACTCTTCGAGCAAGCTTGTTCCCTTTGTCCGGACTTTGCCCGGGGCTTTCTGGCGCATCTGGATATGTAAGACGATAAGATCCCAACGGGCGACTCACTTTACCCAGACCAGAAACACAACGTCGGCACGGCAGGCCGAAATCGGCCTGCCGTTCGCCGGCGGCATGGTCCTTGCCGGGGCCTGTTCTGCATCCTCTTTGGCAGAATGCCCCCTGGCGCAGTTCCGCTCTGGCCGGTTTTGCCGCCGGAGTTCAGCTCAACGATTTATCGATACGAGCAACTTCTCCCTTGAGTCCCAAAGAGTTAGCCATTTTGCGCAGTAGCGTGCAAGGCTCTTTTTCCAACGCTCTGCCCTTGACCACCAGGATATCCACCAGGGCTTCCAGGGCAACGCCAAACTCATTAACATTGATATACTCCCGGATCTCCTTTTTTTCGGAGGCATCGAGAGAGGGCTGCAAAAGACCAAGGAGCTTGCCGAACTGTTTTTCCAGCTTATCGAAATCTTCTTCCATAGCAAAAGCCTCTTCCTTGCGCTCTGTATCTTTTTGGCAAAACATACGTACAATGGCAGCATTGGCCGCAATCGGACCATGCCTGAAGCGCCGACCATACGCCAATCCTCGTTATGGCGAGCCCGGAAACGGCCCCGCCAGCATCTATTACCTCAAAAAAGCCGTTACGGGAAGTTTTTGATGCCGCCTCTGTAAAAAATTGCGCCTCAAAAAAATAGAAAGAAGCATCACTAACAGACGGCATGCCTCCCCTCCGGGCTATGACAATTTTTTCCGGAGCGTTCCACAGGGAACCCCCTTAGCAAAGATATATCGCCATATCCTCGCCATTGCCTGGTTGCAGAACAGCGCTGCCCTCCGTCAAGCAAGCATGGGCAATAGGAAATGCCGAAGCATTTTTCCTTTGCCGTTGCTTGGCATCATAACGCTGCCCGGCCTGTGCAATAGGCACACACAGGCTTAAGGTTTTTGCAGAGGAAACAAACCCGCTGTTACAAAAAACGGCATAGGGAGCGGCCAGGTCTATCGGGCTTCTCCGACTTGCTCCGCGCGCAGGGAATGCATGGCGGCCGCGGTAATCTGCGCGGGCACCAAGCTTCCTTTCCACCCCCTGGCCGGTTCGGGCCCGGTCAAGGTCACATTGACCGTATGGCCTCTCGGTTCCTTGCCCTGCCAGATGACCAGCCCCGCCTCGGGCTTGGGGCTGAGCTCCTCCAAAAGCACCTCTACCGTCTCGCCTTCAAGGGCACGAAGCATTTCCCCGGCATGGGCATACTGCCATTCCTGAAGCCGGGAAAGGCGCTCAAGCTTCTCCTTGCGGGGCAGTTCATCCTGCAGTAAAGCTGCCCGGGTGCCCGGCCGTTGGGAATAAACAAAGGAAAAGCTGCCCACAAAATTCGCCTGGCGCATAGTCTCCATGGTTTCCTGAAAATCCTCTTCGGTCTCTCCAGGGAATCCCACGATAATATCCGTAGAAAAATGCATCTCCGGCCGCGCCGCCCGCAATTTGGCCACCAGGTCAAGATACTGCGCCCGGGTATAACGCCGCCCCATGCGCTCAAGGATACGGTCTGATCCGGATTGCAGCGGCAGGTGCAACCTTGGAGCCAACACGCTAAGTTCACCAAAGGCCCTGATCAGCTCCGGAGCAAGATCTTTGGGATGCGGCGTGATAAAGCGCAACCGCGCCAGCCCGGGGAGCGCCGCCACCTTGTACAAGAGATCGGTAAACCCCATGCCGCCCGAATCATGGCCATAGGAGTTCACATTTTGGCCCAACAGGGTAATCTCTCGAGCGCCGGCATCCAGAACCGCCCGGCACTCCTCCAGCACCGCCTCGGCGCGACGCGATTTCTGCCGCCCCCGCACATAGGGCACAATGCAATAGGAGCAAAAATTATCGCACCCCTGCATAATGGCAACAAAGGCCGAAGCCGGAACCCGGGTTCCGGCGTACAGAGGTCCTTCCCGCTCCGGGTATTCCGCACTGAAATCCACCAGGCTAAGCCGCCGGAAACGCTCTCGGGTCAGCCGAACAATGGCGTCAGGGGCTTGGGCGATGCCGTCCGCCCCAAAAACAAGCCGAACCTGAGAAAAACGGCTAAATAATGCATTTCCGACCTGTTGCGCCACGCAGCCGCCAACACAGACCAAAACATTCGGATCATTACCGGTCAGGCTACGAATACGGCCAATCTCGCTGTAGACTTTCTGCTCGGGTTTATCCCGCACCGAACAGGTATTCAGAATATACACCGAAGCCTGACCGAACGGCGCTTCGCTGAACCCTCGAGCCTGCATGGCTCGGGCCAACCACTCTGAATCGCCGGCGTTCATCTGGCAGCCGAATGTCGTGATATGAAAGCTCATGTCGCGCATATGGAGAGGCACCTACGTCATTCCCGCGCATATGGCAAGTTTTCCCGGCAAACTCTTACCGGCGCCCCTCTCCTTATACCGCAGTATTCGCCCCATGGCGCCGCGCGGAACTCCCCCTGGCCGCGCCATAGCGGGAGGTCGCCGGGATGCAATTTCGCGGGCAGCCATCCCCCCCCCGGCTCCCGGCAGGGGGATACTACTCTACGCCTCTGCAATGCCGGCGACGCTATAGGCGGGACTCCGCCCCAACGAGAAGGCCGGGAAAATGGCGCTTCAGGTCGGTTTCCGGAGGCAGCTTGCGCAAAGGAGCCCGATACCGCCGTTTCCGGGGCTGGCGTCCCCCGGTCTTTTAGCATATACTCCCTGATTCCCTACCGGAGGATACCATGAACGTTGTCACTCGCTTTGCCCCCAGCCCTACAGGGCACCTGCATATCGGCGGCGCTCGCACCGCCGTTTTCTGCTGGCTTCTGGCTCGCCACTACAACGGCAAGTTCCTGCTCCGCGTCGAAGATACCGACCGCGAGCGTTCTAAGCAAGAATATACCGATTCCATCCTGGCCTCCATGCGCTGGCTGGGCCTCGATAGCGACGGCGGCCCCTATTACCAGAGCGAACGCATGCCTTTTTACAAGGCCTGTGTTGACCGCCTTCTGGCCTCGGGCCATGCCTACTGGTGCTCGTGCCCGCCGGAGGATGTCGAAGCCATGCGGGAAAAAGCCCGGGCCGAAGGGAAAAAACCCCGTTATGACGGCCGCTGCCGTGAACTCGGCCTTGGCCCCGGCCCCGGTCGGGTCGTACGCCTCAAAGCGCCGCTGAACGGCGAAATCAAGTACGAGGATATGGTCAAGGGCCCGCTCAGCGTGGCCGCTGAAGAACTGGATGATATGGTTCTCTACCGCTCGGACAACACCCCCACCTACAACATGGCCGTGGTGGCCGACGATGTGGATATGGGCGTTACCCACGTGCTGCGCGGTGACGACCACGTCAACAACACCTTCAAGCAGATCCTTATCTATCAGGCCCTCGGTGAAAAGCTGCCCGTCTTTGCCCACGTGCCCATGATTCTCGGCCCGGACCGGCAAAAACTTTCCAAACGCCATGGCGCCAAAGCCGTTATCGAATACGAAAAGGACGGCCTGTTGCCCTCGGCTATTCTCAACTATCTGGTCCGCCTGGGCTGGTCTCACGGCGACCAGGAACTGTTCACCGTTCCTGAACTCATTGCTGCCTTTGACGGCCACAACCTGAACAGCTCCCCTGCCGGATTCGATCCGGAAAAGCTGCTCTGGGTCAATGCCCACCACATGCGCGAAACCCCGGCCGCCGCGCTGGCAGAGCAGGTCATTCCTTTCATGGACAACGCGAACCTGGATCTCACGGCTTTGGCGGGGACGGATAAAGCCCGTCTGACGATCGCCGTTTCCCTCTACCAGCCGCGGGCTGACAACCTTAAGGATCTGGCCGCAAAAATCCGCCCGCTGCTTCTCAGCAGCGAACACCTGGAATATGATCCCAAGCTCCGAGCCAAGGCTCTCACCGACGAAGGACGCGCCCACCTTGCCGGGCTGGCCGAAATCCTGGAAACCGCGGATTTCACCGAACAAGCCCTGGCCGAAGCCATCAAAAGCTATCTCGATACAACCGGCGCGGCCTTTAAAGCTATTGGCCCGGTCATGCGTCTCGCCCTGCTTGGTGTTTCCGGCGGCCCGGAACTCGCCGCAATCATGCAGGCCCTCGGCAAACCCGAAACCCTGGCCCGCATCCGTCGGGCTCTGGCGCTTCCCGCCGCCTAGGCAGAAACAATCAGGAACGCCTCACCGCTCCAAGGCCCCCGGCGTCCTCTCGTTCCGAACACCATGGCCTTCACGGCAACGCCGCCGTGAAGGCCATGGTTTGCTAACAGCCCCCAAGCCGAGGCTGGTAAAAAAGGCGTAACGACGGCAGCCATTACCGCCTACGCCTCCGGAGGAAACCGCTCCCCAAAAGGTTGCCTCAACTTTACGGTAAAAAAATCCCTGGGCCCTCTTTCGCTCTTCTGCTAAATAGCCCCCCTGATGGGGTCTAGGGCAACGCCCAACCATGGTGAAAGCGGCTTGGTCCGGAGAGGATGCCCATCGCGGTACCGGCCATCAGCGCGGCGAGCGCAGGAGCGCGAGCGCAACGCGGCATATGCACGGAAGGGGGTGACTGTGGTTTTCGGCAGAGCCTTTTTTCCTCTCGAGGGGCTTAGTTGTATCCTTCGGGATCAGGGGAAGGTGGTCTCAGGCTTTCTGAACGCATATTCACCCTCCTGTTGGGGGGTCCAGGGGGAATCATTTCCCCTGGCGGGGTCCGGGGCAGCGCCCCGGCCGCCGGAGGCATTCCTTAACGGAGCATCAGCGCCCCACGGCTATCCACATAGTGGGTGTTGCCAGCCCGGATAGCCTCAAAGGCCGCTTCACAAACGGGCGGCTCGGTATCGAAAAGGAGTTCTTTTCAAAAGCAAAGCGTTCTATTTCCTGATACAGGCAGCAAGAAAGGCCTTGCTTCCGGCAGCGAAGAGCCCGGGCATGGAGGAAAACACCAACTGAAATCCCTGGGCCAGGATATCCGCCGGGCGTTGCCCTCCGGCAACGATGGAGCCCGCAAACTTGCCCTTTTCCCTGGCTATGCCCGCCACCTTCACGGCCGCCTCAACCACGCGCGGATCCTTAACCTGACCGGGAATCCCCATATCCAAGGAAAGATCGTTCACCCCCAAGAACACGCCGTCCAGACCGGGCACGGAAAGAATCTCTTCGGCATGAGCCACAGCCTGCCGCGACTCGATACAGGCAATGACCAAGGTCTCTTCGTTCGCCATGCGCACATATTCCGCAGTGGGCAGACCATAGCCGAAATCCGCCGCCCGGCACCCGGCGATGCCTCGCTTGCCCAAAGGCGCGTACTTGGCTCTGGCCACCAGCTCCTCGGCCTCCCTGGCCGTGGAAAGATCGGGCACAATGATTCCGCCTGCGCCGCAATTCAACACAGTCGTCTCGTTGGCCGACCCCGGAATAACCCGAACCAAACTAGTTATCCCCCGGCACTCGGCAGCCAAGAGCATTCGGGTCAGGGATTGGGGAGCGAGCACAGAGGCTTCGCAATCAATAAAAACAAAGTCAAAGCCCACCAGGGCCGCGACTTCCACTATGGCCGGGGCTTCTTCAGTGAAAACAACGCCGGCGGCATGTGCTCCCCCGGCGATTTTGGCTTTTAACGCGTTTTTCTTCATGACTGGTTCTCCTCCATACAGAAAAAAGACGGCTGGAAACCGGCGGCAAACATCAGGAAAACAATGCCCCGGCCAGCTTGATACTATCTTCGGTCTCGTGCCGGTCGATATACAAACCCTCAAGGCCATCGGCCACGGCCAGATTCACGGTTTCTCCGGTCACTTCGGACAGGCGCTTCAACTCGAGCCGCAATAACGGGTTGACGTTGTGCCGATCCAAAATCCCCTGCCCCAACATAAAAAATTTGCCGCTGTTGGCATATTTCTGCGTCTGCGGGTTCGTAACGATATACCCCCGTTCTTTGAGCGTGGCCAGCATGCGAAACGTGGTGCTCTTATCCAAGCCCCGCAAAAGACCGATTTCGGTCACTCCCAGCTCGCCGCGCTCGTTCAACAGTTCGATGACGTCCAGAGCTTTGAGCACACTTTTGACATATTTTTTATCCGACATAAAAAAACACCGCTCATACTCCGTCCGCACAGCCGTTGTGCAACGCCGCTCCAAATTTCCCCTTCCCTCCCAGACCACAGGACAGCCCAGAACAGGCAGAAAAGTTCTTAGCGCTTGGGGAAAAACCCTTAGCATTCCCCGAATAACGGTACACTATACCGTAATACGGCATATATCAAAATTTTCTCAGTATTCCCAAGCTGTCTTTATGGAGGTTCCATGTCCCCCACAACCGCGCCGCCCGTCCGGCTAACGAGGTCCGCTACGCCGCCCTCCACAAGCAGGCTCCCGAGCGGGCCGAAGCCCTCTACGCGCAAGCCGAACAGGCCGCCCTGGAGCGCTCCACAGCCTATGCCCGGCTGGCCGGTAAGGAAGAGCAAGAAAGGCTGTTGCAACAAAGCGGCGTTCCGCTGGCTCATCGGGCTCTGCCGGTCCCCCCCCTCCTGTGCCCATCCACCTCAGTGCAGCGCAATTGACAACCTGAAGCCTGATGCCCTAACCAATCCGTGAGCCAGGTTATCCCGGCCTTCCCTCTTGCCGGATACGGCAATTGCGTTCCTGTAGCGCCTTGCGCTCCCCTGCACAATGCCCCCGGCCGCCAAAAGAATACGAAAAACTAGGGGCATATGTTCGCCGTCTCGGCAACAACTCTTTTCCCCCTGAAGGGGAGGTTTCAAACCATAAAGGAATTTTTGATGAATCGCTTTGCAACGCTGCTAAACAGCTATTTCGCCATTGAGCGCAACGGTTCTTCCATCAAACAGGAATGCATCGGCGGCTTGACCACCTTTATGGCCATGGCCTACGTTATTTTTCTGGTACCCTCCATGCTGCATGACGCGGGCCTTCCCAAAGAGGCCGCTTTTACCGCTACCATTGTGGTCACGGCCCTCAGCACGCTGGCCATGGGCCTTTTTGCCAACTTCCCCGTAGCCCTGGCGCCGGGCATCGGCATTACCGCCTTTTTTGCCTACTATGTCTGCGGGACCATGGGGCTTGCCTGGCAAACGGGGCTCGGAGCGGTGTTTATTTCCGGCATCGTCTTTCTGTTCCTCACCGTCACCCGCCTGCGCCAACTGATCATTGATTCCGTGCCTATGGATTTAAAATATGCCATTGTCGTGGGCATCGGCATGTTCATTGCCTTTATCGGCCTCCGCAACTGCGGTCTGATCGTGGCTGATGCCGCCACTCTTGTTGCCCTGGGCAATCTTACTGACCTCAAAGTTCTGCTCGCCGCCTCGGGCGTGTGCATTATTGCCGGGCTGATGGCCCGCAAGGTAAGCGGCGCTCTGCTCCTCGGCATTCTCATGGTTACGGGTCTCGGCATGCTGGCCGGCGTAACGCCTGCCCCCACATCCCTTACAAGCGTCGCCGGATTCGATTTCCCCGACATAGCCCCCGTACTTCTGCAACTGGATATTATGGAAGCCGTACATTACGGCCTCTTCACCATCATTTTTTCCCTGACCATGGTTGATCTCTTCGACAGCATCGGCACCCTCATCGGCCTTTCACGCAAAGCCGGCCTCATGGACGCCAAGGGGCATGTACCGGGCCTGGATAAAGCCCTGCTCACGGATTCCCTGGCCACCATGGCCGGGGCCTGTCTGGGCACGAGCACCGCCACCAGCTATATTGAAAGCGCGGCCGGAGTTGCCGCCGGAGGCAGAACAGGGCTCGCCGCCGTGGTTACGGCCCTCCTGTTCCTGGTTTCACTCGTCTTTGCCCCGCTGGTTGCCCTTGTGCCCGGTTTTGCAACAGCGCCGGCCTTGGTCATTGTGGGAGCGCTGATGATGCAGGAGGTGACACATATCAACTTCGGAGATACCACCATTGCCGTGCCCGCCTTCCTGACCATTGCCGCGATGCCCCTGACCTACAGCATTACCAGCGGCTTCGGCCTGGGCTTCATCAGCTACGCGCTGATTAAAACCCTGGCCGGACGGCCCAAGGAGGTAAGCCCGGTTATCTGGATTGTGGCGCTCTCGTTTGCAATCAATTTCTCCCTGCGTCTGCATTAAGAGCTGTTCCGGAAAGCATTGCTGTTAAGCCGCCCTGCAGGAGAAACTATTTTTATGCTCCGGACGCAAAAAAGCCCCTTGCGGGGCATGAATGGAAAGAAACGGAACAGGCTCTCCCGGCATGTGACGGAAACCATCCGCCCGCGCCGGTACAGCCGACGAGCGGCAAGCGTGTTATGTGGCGTTTTGCGGCTTTACATTTTTCAGGTACAGCTTTTCCGGGGCTTCGCCATCAGCCTGGGGGGCCTGAAGCCCGATGCGGGCTTCATGATTGATTAAAATCGGACCGGTTAAGTTGAGGGCGGTTTCTTCGGGTTTGCCCGGGGGAATCGCCACGGTGACCAACACCGTCAATTGCTCCTGGCGTTCCACCCGGAGCAATTTTTGTTCGGTATCGCCGACCTTGACGGTATATTCAGGCAAAAAGCCGTAGGGTTCAGCCACCAGCAGGCCGAGACCGGATTCTTCCACGCTTTGCAGCACCAGGAAGGGCACATCAGGCTTGATCTGCAGTAGGGTAAAATCTTTCCGATTCTCGAAACCAATAAGGCCGCGAGGAAAGTGGATCACCTTATCCCACTGCACCACCTGTCTGCCAAGACGGGTTTCTATTACTTTTTCGCTGTACTCTGCCATAGTTGCGTTGCCGCCAACAAATCGTGGTTATTGGTTTCCAGGGCCTTTCTGTTCTCATCCTTGACGCGCAGGTACACTTCTTCCCTGTAGACCGTCATCTCCCCGGGGACGCTGAGCCCCAGCTTCACCTGCTTGCCCTGCACGCTGAAGACGGTGATGATGATGTCATCGCCCAGGTGGAGGCTTTCACCGGCTTTTCTTGTCAGGATCAGCATAGCGCCGCATTGCCTATATGAAGTTCATGAGGTTCATCTGCATGATCATGGAAGATGACTTCAGCACCATATTATAGGCCAGTTGTTGTTGGGCCAGGCGGGTCATCAACATGGTCACGTCCACGTCCTCAATCTTGCTCAGGTTATCCGTTTCGGAAAGTTCCCGCATGCCAAGGTTTTCCTGCACCACAGACACACGAGTTTCCCGGCCGCCTACCTCGGCGGCCTTGGTCAAAACCACCTGAAGACTATCGTTCAATTCATCAAGGCAGCTCTGAAGCCCCTGCTGGTTGTTGGTCTCGGCATACGTGATGGCCTTGCCCAGCATTTCAAACAGGTTGCCGCTCTTGCCATAGCGCGAACTGGTCACGGGTTCGGCGTATTCCGCGAACGGTGCTTTATACAAGCCGCCGAATATATCCTTGCCGACCATATTGATGGTTACATTCTGCCCCGGGGATACTTCCAGATTGATATCTGCCCGGTGGGGACGGATAACGAACTGATCGCCCATTGTCGGCGGCGTGGTCGTCAAATCCTCGCCCTTGATGGGTCCGTTCAAGGTCAAGTAGCCGCCGGGAACAGCCAGACGCGTATCAGCCGGGGAAGAGTCGGTAGCGGTCAGACCGCCGACCCACGTGCTGCCGTCATCCGTACTGTACGAATAGGTGATTTTTCCACCGGCCACGCTATCGATGCGCACGGCCACATCCCGGGTAAAGTAGCCGTCGGCGGTGCCTGTGGCGGCGGAACCGTAGCCCTGCACAACCTGGGCATCATTATCGTCGCCCTGATAGACAGCCGTGGGATGAACATAAAACCACGTACCGTTATCGTTTTCGTTGGGGTTGTCAGTATCCACCGGCGTCACGGTCTGGGGCGGATCCTCGGCCATGATCTTCATTTCCACCCCGCCCATAGTCAGCACGGACCAAGCGTTGCCGTTGGCATCAATTTCTTGGGTGCTGGTTCCGGTTTGCCAGGTCTTGCCCCCATCCTCGCTGTAGCGGAAATCAAAGGGAGCTGCGTCGCCGATGGTTCCGGCGCTGGTCGCCTGAACCACAACGCTCTTATTATACGAGCCGGTAATGCTCTGGGCCACAAAGCGGGTATTTTCAAATCCCGTGGAATTGCTGTGCGCTCCGACACCTTCGATATAGGCGGCCGAACCGGTTTTGTGCCCGGCAAAGATGTGCTGGCCCTCGAACTGGGTATTGGCCAATCCGATAAGTTTACCCAAAGCCTGCCGTAAGGCGTAGCTGACCTGTTCACGGTTTTCAGCGGTCACAGTGCCCGTGGCGATCTGTTGTATATTGGATTTGATCTCGCTGATAGCTTCATCTACCTGGATCAGGGTCGTATCCGCCGTATTCAGCCAGCCAAGGGCCGTGCCCGCGTTCTGCTTGTACTGGGCAATATTCTCCAATGAAGAACGGTACTGAAGAATACGGGAGATGCCCGCCGGATCATCCGAAGGCTTATTGACCCGCTTCAATGTGGCACCCTGCATATGCGATTCCATGAGCTGGGAGAGATTCATGTTCATCTGCCCGGTCATGGTGTAGTACATCTGGCGCTGTGATACTCTCATGCCGTCCTCCGGCTTATTGCTTGAGCTCAAGAAGGGTTTGCAGCATCTGATCCGCCGTGGTGATCAGTTTGGCTGCGGCCTTGTAGGAGTTCTGGAATTTTACCAAGTTTGTCATTTCTTCATCCAGGTTCACCCCGGAATTTTCATCCTGCTTATCGCGCAAATCCTGGGCCATGGCCCCTTGAAAGGCATAATTCAACTTGGCCTGCTGGGTATCCGAACCGACGCGCGTTACCAAAAGCCCGTAATAGCCGATCAGGGTCTGGTCGGTTTTGGCCTGTCCGGGGGAGCCGATGCTCAAGGTTTTGTTGGCCAGGGCCGCGATCTCCGTAGCTATCTGCACATCGCCGGAGTTGCCCTCAGCGCCGCCGTTGACCCGGCCCGCATTGATCATATTCAGGTTCGCTTCGATGCGGCTGGATACAGCGATGGTCTGGGCGGAATCTCCCTGGAAAAAGGTGTTCACGCCAAGACCAGCCAAAAGCCCCGTCGTGTCTGCCTCAAAGGCAAACGTATAGGCGGGATCGCACGTAATTTGCAGCCTGCCGTCGCTCACCGTGGCCGTGATCGGGTGGACCGTGGAGCCATCCGCCAAAGTAAAGGAGACATTGTTGATTTTCTGAGCCACATCATCAAGAGAATCCGTGGCCGGATCAAAGTTCACGCTCAGGCCGGATTGCACGCCGGGGGCCATCAATGCGGGCTCGCCCGTAACGGCATCATAAATGGCGAAACTGAAGTTCCCGGCCTGAAGGCGATCCGCCCATGTCAGTCCCGAGGTGACGCCGCCCAGGGGCTGATCCGCACGCGGCACCTGATTTTCACCCAGGATATAAGAGTTCTTTTCCAGGCCCACGCCCTGGCTGTGGATGCGGTTGACCTCCCAAATCAAGGTCTTAGCAAAAGAATTCAAGCGCTCGCGGTATTCGCCAATCTGCTGATCGCGGAAGATGAAATCCGCGGCCATTTTGCCGCCGGTCAGGCGACGGTCGTTATCAGTGCCGTCAGGAAACTTCTGGGGCGTCACATTAATCAGACCTGTGGTCGGAGAACTCCAGTACACGGCTGATTTGGGCACAATCTCAAAGCGATCACCCACGGACAGAGTTTTTTCAGCCGTGGTCGCACCCTGCGGAAGGGCGAAGGAAATGTTCAGATCCTTCACGTACGGGGCGTTGTTTTCCGTGGTTGCCGGAAAATACATGTCGTTTCCAGCGTCATCCTTCAACCAGGTCCGCCCGCCGTCCAAAGAGACGCGGAACATGGCCGTGCCCGCCGCCGGGGGGTTCGTTCCGGAACTATCCACCGTGCCGGAGGTCGCGCTTGTGTCAACCTTGGTGCCATCCCACGCGCCGGCGATCTCCACGGTGTATTCGTATTCGTCGCTTCCCTTAAACTGGATGTCGCCCGCAAAGCTCGATTGGGTTGTCAAAAACTTTTGGCTCTGGGCGCCGTGGAATTCAAAACCAAAGGAAACACGGCCATCCACCAAAGTCTGGCCGGCCTTGGTGTTAACCACATAATCGCCGCCGCCCCGGTCGATAACATCAACATCCACGATGGTGGCCAGTTCCCGCACCTTGGTGTCACGCTGGTCCAGCAGGGTATTGGGGTTATTCTGCCCCTGAACGTAATGGAGGCTGATCTGCTGGTTGAGTTCCGCTATTTCCGCCATCAGCTTGTTGGCCCGTTCCACATTGGTCTGAATCAGGCCGTCCATCTGTTTTTGCAGCGAACTCATGGTGTTATCGGTATCTTTGATCATACCGGCCAGAGTCTGGGCCTGCGCCAGCAGGGCTGCCCGGTTGGAAGGGCTGCCGCCGTTGGTGGCAATAGTATGCCACCCGTCAAAGAAGGAGCTCAAGGAAGAACCGATGCCGGTGGAATTGGATTCATTGAACAACGTCTCCACCGATTCCAAAAGCCCTAGTTGCTCGTTCCAACGGCTCTCGGCCGAGGATCTGGAGAGATAATTTTTCTCCACAAAGCGGTCGAACATGCGGTAAACTTCCGCCGCCCGCGCCCCCTGGCCCATCTGGCCCGGACTGTAATCCAGAGAGGCGTATTCCTCGAAACGCACTTTCTGCCGTGAATACCCGATAGTATTCACGTTGGCGATGTTATTGCCCGTAACCTGGATGGCGGACTGGTTCGCAAAAAGCGCGCCGGTCCCCATATTCAAGAGAGCACCTATACCACTGGCCATTACAATCTCCCGTTGATGAGCGCCGCGCCCGGACGAGGTTCACGGTAGGCGCCGCTGGCGTCATAAACAACCTGTTGTTTGGGGGTTACCTGCTCGTAGAGGTAAGTCATCAAAGAATGGTTCTGGTCCAAAAGGGCCAAGGAAAGCTCACAGTTATGGGTGGCCTGGCGCGCCGCGGCTTGTTCTGCATCGTCAATTTTCTGTGCCAAGTCGCGGATGGCCTCGCCCTCTTCAGGGGCGAGCATATCCGCGTATTCGCTGAGCTTGGTGCCCTGCATCACATTTTTGACGGCCACGCGCTCGACAGCCAATTGACGGAGCAATTCGTGGATGGAGAATTCAAGGCTTCCCACAGCCTCGGTATCGCCAACGCGCAGCAGCTCGAATTCCTCATGCAAAAGAGATTGGAGGAGCTCAAGCCCCTTCCGTTGCCGGACCAAGTTGCTGTATATCAGTACGTAGCTGCTCATGACGATTCTCCTGAAAATATCTTTTTTCCGAGGCCCTGCCCCGGGCCACACCCGGCAGACTTTGCCCGTATCGCATATCCTGCAAGTTCCATGCCTACTTCAAAACACACCAGGTCCGATCGACGCGAGAAAAAACGCCGGATATCCGGCACAAACGGCGGTAAACAAAAACCGGGCGGAACTTACGGATTCCGCCCGGCCTTATCTTCAAAGGAAAAGCGGCTTCAGGCGTTGAGATCAATGCCGCCTTGGGAATTCAGGCGGGCGCCTCCCGATGGGTAGAAGCGGGCTGCCGCTTGCGGGCTGAAGGATGCGCCGCCGGTTTGCGGATCGGGCAGCGCCGCCTGCGCGGCAGCTCGTTCAGGAGCAGCGGCAGAGGGGAAGGCGGACCGGGAGGGCTCCGCTTCCGCTGCCTGCCCGTAAGCCTGCGCTCCGGCCGAGGGAGAGCCGCTCCGGAAAGGCGCTTCAGCACTCCCGGCCTGCGCGGACTGCGCAGCGAGTTCAGGTTGCGCCGAAACGGCTTTGGATTGCAAAGCCCGAGAACGCACTCTGCTTTGCGAAGGCAGCCCCTTGCCCGGCGCGCGCACCTTGCCGGAAATTTGCGTTACCGGCATACTCCGCGGTTCTGCCCCGGGGGCCACATAGTGGGCCGGGCTGGAGATAACCGGACCCACCGCCACCAGTTCCTCCGGCATCTCCAAAGCGGCTCTGGTTTCATCTTCCAGTTCCCGCAACGCTTTTTGCAGCACCATATCCGGGGCCTCTTCACTCGCTTCCGCAGGGCCGGTTTCTTCCTCCACGGGCGTGTAAAGATCCTCCACAACCTCCCCCCGGCTCTGCCCGGCCAATAAGCTTTCGCGCACGGTGCCGATAGGAATGGGCTGTATGCCCGAAGAGGCCGTAGTCCGGCTGGCGCTGGTCAGTTGCCGGCTGAGCTGTTCCTTGAGCATGGCCGCCAGCCCGATGCCGCCGGCCGAGGTCATTTTTTTGGCCAGTTCCTGGTCGAACATGGATTGGTACGTTTCCTCATCCTTGCTATGCAGGTAGCCTTCCTTGTTCACGTTTTTGCGCATCTGCTCCCACATCTTCTGGATGAAGATGGCCTCAAAGCCTTCGCAGGCCTCTTGGAGCCTTTCATCTTCGGTTCGGGAATCCCCCAGGCGCTTGCGTAGGGAATCAATGGCGATCTTTTTCTGTACCGGATCCTGCTGCATGGCGCTATCAAGAGCCATCCGGGCATCAACGGGCAGAGACATTATATCACCTCCAGGGTAGCATGCAGCGCTCCTGCGGACTTGAGCGCCCGGAGAATGGAAATCAGGTCGCGAGGAGTGGCTCCCAGAGCATTCAGCCCATCAACCATTTCCTGAAGCGTAGCGCCTTCAACGATATTCAGATTACGCTGTTCTTCGTAGGTATTGATATCGGTACGCGGCGTGACCACCGTTTCCCCCCCGCTAAAGGGCGCGGGCTGGGAGACATCGGCCCCTTCGGAGACCACCACCTGCAAATTGCCGTGGGCCACAGCCACGCGGGAAATACGCACATCGCGCCCGAGCACGACAGTGCCGGTGCGTTCATCCACCACCACCCGGGCGGCGCTATCGGGCATGATTTCCACGTTTTCCAGGGTGGCCATCAGGGGAACGATGTTGCCCTTGAAATCCGGGGGAATGCTCAGTTCTACGGTGGAAATATCCAAAGCCCGGGCAAAGGTGCCGCCGAGCACTGTGTTGATCCTATCCACCACCTGGTTGGTAGTAGAAAAATCCGCGCCGTGCATAGCCACAGTCAGCGTATCCTGACTGTTGAATTCATAGGGAATAGCGCGCTCAACAATAGCCCCGCCCGGTATCATGCCTACGGTGGGGATATTCTTTTGGGCGGAGGCGGCGGCCCCGGTAGCTGCATAGCCGCCGATGGCCAGGGACCCCTGGGCCAGGCCATAGATTTTGCCATCCACGCCCTTGAGCGGGGTTTGCAGCAAGACGCCGCCAAGCAGGCTGGTGGCATCGCCCACAGAAGAAACGGTCACATCCAGGCGGCTGCCGGGCTTGGCCGAAACAGGCATTCTTACCGTGACCATAACAGCGGCCACGTTTTTGGGCCGCAAAACGCGGGGATCTACCGAAACGCCCATGTTTTCCAGCATGTTAGCCATACTGCTCATGGTGAACGTGGAATCACGCTTATCCCCTGTGCCCGCCAAACCCACTACTAAGCCATATCCTACCAGTTGATTGTCACGCACACCGCTGAAGGAAGCTATATCTTTAATGCGCACGGCCTCCGCCGTGGCCGGGAGGAATATGCCCACCGCCAGCAAAAGCGTTGCCATCGCCCGTATCACAGTATGTAGGGAGGATCTGTTATCCATGGTCAACCTCGTATGCTCTCCACGCCGTCCTCGGGGGGATGCCTCCGGCGTCCGACGGGATCAAATATGGTGGAACCGTTCGCAAAGGAAACGGCCTGTTCTCGCAGCGCCTCTTCAGAATACCTCGAAGCGGCACGAACCGGCGGGAGAAACCCGCCTCGCCGCCAAAGGCGGCGGGAAGACAGCAAAGGCCACCTTTTTAATCCATCCTCAGGGAAGGCGGAAGGCAACCGGGGCTCCTCTCAAGGATGCCGCACAAGGACGGTATGCCCGGAACCCCTGCGTCTTTTCTCTCTTGAGCGCCGGGAGGGGGATCATCGCCCTCGGGCCATCCTGACCCTCGAGCCCGCGGCGGACAGGAACAGGGTTCCTGTGTTCCCTTTCGCTTTCCTATGAAATCCCCTCCCGGGCGCTCTTCTGATGCGGACCGGGGAGCGCCCCGGAAGCCAAAAGGATACAAAAGTAAAGAAATACAGGCCACTAGAACGGCCAGATAGCGTCCAGCAGGCGGGTCAGCCAGCCGGCCTTCTGCTTATCGGCCAGAGCGCCGCTGCCCCAATATTCTATATTCATGTCGGACATCTCCGTTGAAAGGACGGAGTTATCTACGCCCACGTCCCGCTGGCGCACCAGCCCGGTGACAATCATATACTCGGTTTCGTTGTTCACCCGGATCTCACGGGCCCCCTCGACCTGCATCAGGCCGTTGGGCAGCACCTGCACAACCCTGGCGCCCACGGTGGTTGTAAGCTTGCTCTCGCGCGACGTTTCGCCGGTAGCTTCATTGGTGCTTTTGGTATTGGCGGAAAGCAGGGGATCAACGCCGATGCCGCCGGAGAGGAAGCCGCCAATGCCGCCCAAGGGGTTCATGGAGCTCCGCCCGAAGGCCGCCCCCACCTGAAGTTGGTGGCTGTTGGTGCGTTCGGCCGTGGTATCGACATTGTGCTCGCCCCGGCTGGTTTCCACGACCTTAATAACCAGAAGATCGCCAACGTTGCGGGCCCGGTTATCCGAAAAAAGATATTGCTGCCCGGAATCGCTGAACAGAGAACCAGGGTTCTCGTAACGCTGTTCGGGCTCAGTATACGCCTGTGGGGTGACCATCGGAGGCATCATGGTTCTGGCCTGACGCTCGGCGCCGTTGCAGCCGGTCAGCATAAAACCGGCCAGGGCCAGCAAAGAAATGCCGCGCAAGGTCTGAGTAATGGTATGGTGCTTCATATATATTCTCCGTTTCCGGTCCTCGGCTCTGCCTGTACTTTGTTGCGAGCGCTTCGCGGAAACGCCGTTGTTTTTTTCAATCTATGCGGCAAGGATTCCTCGCCGCGGGCAGGGGCAAAATGCTCTACCGGACGACAACCGTTAAGGGATCACGCACAACGCCGTGGACCTGCTTCTTACTTTGCAAATTACGTACCGCGACGCTCTCGCCAAGAGCGGCATCCCCCAGGGCCTCGCCGGGAATAGCCAAATGAAAATTCTTGCCTTCGTACACCATGGTCACGGTCGCTCCCTTCTTTACCGCGGGCACCACGGCGAGATCACTTTGTAAAATGGGCTGACCGATGCCAAGGGGCCGGAGCACCCTCCAGGGACCGCCCCTACCATCCCAAGGCGTATCCCGCATATACGCCAGATTCTTCCGTTCAAAGCGAACCTGGCCGGGCATGAGCGTATCGTTGCGGTTCATCGGGCTGGCCGCGCAGGGTACGTCGCTCCAAAGGTCGATGAAGACCGACCCGGTCAAACGGCGAACAATAACCCCATCCATTTCTTTGACCGCAAAGCGGAGAGAATTACGGCCGGCCCCAATTGTATCAGCGCCCTCGAGCTCCACCCGCTGGCCCGCATGGCTAAGGAAGATCGACCCGGGCAGACGGAAATCCGTCAACTCCGCCTCGCCGGGCAGATTGCGGATATATGGGGTCAAAGTTTTGACCACCAGGGAGCGCAGGTCGTCTTCCCGCAAAATAGCCCCCCCCCGCTGCACAGTCATGGAAGCCGGATAGATGCATAAAGAAGAGAGCTCCCCGGCGTAAGCGGCCATGGCCTGTTGGAGTTTCGGCCGGGTGATGTTCATGGGACGGCCCTCGGCCGGAGCGGGCCAAAGCGGACTTGCCGCAAGTTTCGCCCAAAGACCGGGCTCCATGGGGCCGATGGGATCGGCGATTTCGCCGAGTGTGACGGTCTCGCCGGCCACTACAGCCGCTTCGCGCAAGCGCAGGCGGAAAGCAAGCCGATCCTGGCCGCCCTCCGCGGCCGCGGCGCACTCGTGCAGCAGCAGCCCCAGCAGCAGAACCACCGCGGCAAATACGGCCGCGCGCGCCCCTCCGTATTGTTCCGACACATGCATAACTATACCCTCCCTTACAGATATGCGCCGAAAACGCCGCCTTAACGCTTGAGCTGCACCGCCGTCTGCAGTATCTGGTCAGAGGTCTGAATGGATTTGGAGTTCATTTCATAAGCCCGCTGGCCCACGATCATGTTGACCATTTCGTCCACCACCTCGACGTTGGACATTTCCAGGAACCCCTGAGCAATGGTGCCCACATTTTCCTCTCCCGGCACGCCCTCGATGGCGTCTCCGGAAGCTTCCGTGGGGGTATAGAGGTTGCGGCCCCTGGCTTCGAGACCGGCCGGGTTAATAAAGGTATACAGCGGAATATCGCCCGCGGCCACTTCTTCACCCGCGGCGTCCAGGGCCGAGAAGTGCCCGTTTTCGGTAACCACAATGCTTTTGGCGTTGGTAGGAACGGCTATTTCCGGTTGCAGCACGTAGCCGTTGGCCGTGACCACAGTGCCATCCTGGTTGAGCTTAAAGGCGCCGGCCCGGGTGTAGACCTGCTCGCCGTTGACATCAACTTGAAAGAAGCCTTCGCCTTCAATGGCCAAATCCAGAGGGTTCGAGGTATTCTGATAATCCCCCTGGGAAAAAAACTTGTGTACGGTGGTCGGGCGCACGCCAAGGCCGACCTGAATGCCCGTGGGGATGCGCTGATCCCCGGCTGTGCCGGTAATGGAGCCGGCGATACGGGTATTCTGGTAGATCAGATCTTCAAATTCGGCCCGGCTCTTTTTAAAGCCGATGGTGTTCACGTTGGCCAGGTTGTGGGCGATGACGTCAATATTGAGCTGTTGGGCGACCATGCCCGTGGCGCCGGTCCAAAGGGAACGCATCATGTGTCTATCCTCCTCGCTGCGGTGAGCGGTTATGAGAGCGTTGTCAGAGTAAAGGGAGCGATACGCGCCGGGGCAACGCCCCGGCTATCGCAAGAATAAAAAATAAGAGCTTCAGGCCTTACCGGTTGCGGCCGACCTTGCCGTAAGATTCCTTATCCAAAGCATCGGCAGTTTGCATAACCTTCTGGTAGGCTTCAAACTGGCGCTGGGTCTCAATCATGTTGACCATTTCATACACCGGGTCCACGTTGGCGGATTCCAGAAATCCCTGGGCCATCCAGCTCCGGTTATAATCCACATCCATCTCATTGACCTCAGCGCCCTGACGCGGAACAAAAAGGTTATTGCCGCGCTTTTCAAGGTTGCCAGGTTCATCCACAACGACCAGCGCTATCTGGGCCACCTGAACCCCATCAGCGAACACGCGGCCGTTTTCGGCAATAACCAAATTTCTATACCCCGGCGGCAAAGTGATATCCCCGCCTTCTCCCTGCACGGCAAAACCCTGTTCGGTGATCAGCAGCCCTTCGGCCGTGGTGCGGAAATGACCGTTACGGGTGTAGTATTGGTTGCCATCCGGAGCGGTAACCCTGAAAAACCCTTCGCCGTTGATGGCCAGGTCAAAGGGAGCGCCCGTCACTTTGAGACCGGCCTGTTGGAAATCGGTCACCGCCGTGGCGATGCGCGGCCGGGCGAAATGGGTGGGCTCCGGGAACATTTTCTTATCCCGGATGCTGGAAGCGGCCTCCATCATCATATCATGGGCATACATATAAAATGTATCCTGGAAGGCGAGCTGATCCCGCTTGTAGCCCGTGGTGTTCACGTTCGCCAAATTATTGGCGATGCTGTTCATCCGGTGCTCGTTGGTCAAAGCGCCGAAAAGCGCGCTGTACATGGCGGTTTGCATGGTTTCCTCCTCGGAACGGGCGTACCTCTTGGCCGCGCCGTTCTCCTTGCCGCTATAGCAGGTGCAACATACGGGCCAAAACCATCCCCCAGGAGGAAATATGCCGGCTTGAAAAACAAAAGATATTCCCTTGACATACTCTATTGCCAAGCGTACAAGGCCGGTACACAATGGTTCTGAATATGTACCGAGGTACAATCGGATCTTGTGGGAAAAGGCGATTTTTATACTTTTTTGTTTCGTTGGAAAATTCTCCAATGTCCTGAATCGGTACGTCTTTTCACATCCTGGAGGCCCGTTGAGGTCTGTACGGGGTGGGCTTTTAGCCCCCCTTTTTTTTGGCTGAAAAATCGGCCCTATTGCCCCTGGAGAATCCGTACTTTTTTTATGATGGATACACCCGTCTCTTCCCCGGTTACCGGACGCATTCGCAGCCTGGCTGAGCCGCTGGCCCGATCCATGGGGCTTGCTCTCTGGGGCGTGGAATTCCAACCCGCCGGCCGCAGTATCCTCCGTATTTACCTGGAAGGCCCTGAGGGAGTCGGCATCGACGAGTGCGCCGAGTTTTCCCGTCTTATCGGCCTCACCTTGGAGGTTGAGGATCCTATTCCCTCCGCGTATACCCTGGAGGTATCCTCACCCGGGCTGGAACGGATATTTTTTGAACCGGAGCAACTCGAGCCCTATGCCGGCTCTGAAGATCTTCTGGATCTGAGCCTCCACCAGCCTCCGCAGGGGTGGCCCGGCCGCAAAAAATTCACCGGCCGCCTCGTTTCCATCGCTGAAGGCGGGTTTCTCTTCCAGCCCGTAGATAAAGAAACCATGGCCCCCCAGGGTGAGGCCTTCCGCTTCACCTGGCCGGAAAGTAAAAAAATCAGGCGTGTTTATTACGCCCCGCCCCCTCAAAAGCCGGCCGGGCGCAAAACCGCCGCCAAGAAAACGCCGCTCGTCGCCGGCGATAGAACAGAACCCGGCAACGGTTCCGGAGGATCCCTATGAGCTTGGAGCTTAAAAAAGCCATTGATCAGATCAGCAAGGATAAAGGCCTGGACAGGGATATGCTGATCGATACCCTTGAAGAGGCCGTCCGGACCTCCGTTATCCGCAAATACGGCGACGATGCCGATCTTGAAGTCAGCTTCAACGAGGAAACCGGGGCCATAGATGTTTACCAGTTCAAAATCGTTGTTGAAGAGGTGGAAGATCCGGCCAGCCAGATCTCCTTATCTGAAGCGCGGGAGCACGATCCCGGCGTGCAGTTGGATGATGAAATGGGCTTCAGGCTCAAAGTGGAGGATTTAGGGCGCATTGCCGCTCAATCCGCCAAGCAGGTCATCATCCAACGCATGCGCGACGCTGAACAGGAAATTATCTACGAGGAATATAAAGACCGGAAGAACGAGATTGTCTCCGGCATCATTCAGCGCCGGGATAAAGCCGGCTGGATCATTAACCTCGGCCGAACCGAAGCGCTGTTGCCCAAAGAAGAGCAGATTCCGCGCGAACACTATAAGCGCGGGGATCGGGTTCAGGCTATTCTTATCGAAGTGCGCAAAGAGGGCAGGGGCCCGCAGATTATCGTCTCTCGTTCCCATCGGGATTATATGGCCGCTCTCTTCCGCCGGGAAGTCCCCGAAGTGGATGACAGCACCGTGCAGATCATGGGCATTGCCCGCGACCCGGGCAGCCGGGCCAAGGTTGCGGTGATGAGCCGCGATAGAGATGTAGATCCTGTGGGGGCCTGCGTGGGGATACGCGGCTCGCGCATCCAGAATATTGTGCAGGAACTCAGGGGCGAGCGCATCGATATTGTGGTTTGGAGCCAGGATATTGCCACCTATGCCAAAAACGCCCTCTCTCCGGCGGTGATCACCCGTATTGTGGTGGATGAGGATGAGAACTTTTTGGAAGTTATCGTACCCGATGATCAGCTGACCAACGCCATCGGCCGTAAAGGCCAGAACGTCAAACTGGCGGCTAAACTGCTGGGCTGGAAAATCGATATCTATACGGAAACCCGCTACAACGAGGCAAACGCCATTGGGCGGGGTCTGGAGCAGCTCGCCAGCGTTGCGGAAGTTTCCATGGAAAACTTTATTGCCGCGGGCTTTACAACAGTGGAAGCCATCCGCGAAGCCGACGATGCTTCCCTCCTGGCGATAGCCGGCATGAGTTCCGGGAAAATTAACGACATCAGAGCGGCCATTCGTTTCTTGCATACCGGAAACGAATCCTCAGGGAACGACGCCTCGCCGGAGGGCGATGTCTCGGCGCAGGATATTCCCGAAAACGAGGTTTCCGGCCATTCCGACAGCGCTTCCGGAGCCCGGGAAGCCGCATCCGGGGAAGAGGAACAAGCCGAGGCTGCCGAAAAGGCCGGGGAAGAGCGTGTCTGAAACCAGGAACACACGACACGTTCCCATAAGGATGTGCGTTATCTGCAGGCGGCGGCTGCCTAAAGAGGCTCTGCTGCGATTTGTTGCACCTGAGGGGAGTAACGCCCCTCTTTCTGATCCGCGTCAGGTTTTGCCCGGCCGCGGACGCTATATCTGTTCTCTTGCCTCCTGCCGTGAAAAATTCGCCAAAAAGGGGGCCGGAAAAGGCAAAAGGGGTTTTGCGCATGACTGAGGAAAAGGTCCGAGTGAAAGAACTTGCCGCCGAACTCGGCGTATCCAACAAGGATATGCTGAGCGCCCTGCGGGAGCTGAACATCACGGCCAAGAGCCATATGGCGGCCCTCACCGACGAGGAAACCGCCAAGGTGCGGGAACACTTTGCCGCCCCGGTCAACGAGGCTGAACGGCGCGAGACCCGTAGCGGCGTCATCGTGCGCCGCCGGCGGCGCGAGACGCCGGTAGAAGCCCCGGCGGCTGAAACCGCTTCCGACCGCTCCGTGCACACGCCCACCCAGGCCGCCCCGGCCCCGGAGGCTCCGCTCCCGGAAGTTTCCGGCGAGGCTCAGGCCCCCCGGGAAGATCAGGAGGCCGCTGCGTTCCAGGGCCCGTCAGATAGGAGCGCCCCCGGCGAGAGCGCATCCGGAGAGCCCGCGCCTGTACCAGCTCCGGTGGAACAGACGGAGCCGCAGCAATTTGCCGGAGAGGCGCTCGCGCAAACCGGCGCCAAACGCTCAGGCAGGAAATCCCCGACGGGAGAACCCCGGTTCGATAAGCCCGCTCGGATTATCCAACGCCCCGGAGAGGCCACGCCCGTTTCCGGCGGTGCTGTATCCGAACCCGCTGTTACGGCCGTGGAAGAAGCCTTGCCCACCGAGCCCGAACAGGATACGGCCGAAGCCGCGGCCCCGGCTCGAGAGCAGGAAAGCAGCGGCAAGGATGCCCCGGCGGCGACTAAAAAGCCGGAAAAACCGGGAAAAAGCTCCCGTTCCGGTTCCATGGCCAATCTTTCCGCAGAGCCCGAACGGGATGCTTCCGGCCAGGCTCTTTCTTCAGCTCCGGTGCTCCCGCCGCGCAGCGAGCGGGAAACTGCCGCGGAGGGTGAAGACAGCGGAACCAAGTCTTCCCAAGTGCGTGTTATCTCCCGGCCTGATCCCAACCAGGCCCGTGTTGTGGAGCGGCCGCGCAGCCCCTCCCCCCGTGGGGACCGGCCCGGCGAAGGCGGCCGCTTTCAGCCCCGCGGCGAAGGCCGAGGGCCGGCACCCCGGGGAGATCGCCCCGGCGGCGACCGGGGAGGCGCTTCCAGGCCTTTCAATGCCCGACCGGGAGGAGGCAGACCGGGCTTTCCGCCTGCGGGAGGGCCTGTTCCTCCCTCTGATGCGGATAACCGCAGGAAGCGGCAGAAAGACAAGCGTACCGTGGATTTCGGCGGCAATGACGACTTCAGCAGGCGTCGCCAGGAACTCGCGGGTGATGACGGCGCTTGGACCAGGGGGCGCAGAGCCAAGGGACGCAAGAAAGAAAACAAAGTCCCTGTGGCCACCCAGCCGCTCAAGGCAGCCAAGCGGAAAATCCGTATGGATGAATTCATCCGCGTTTCGGATCTTGCCCATCAAATGGGCCTGAAATCAGGCGAAATCATCAAGGTGCTCTTTGGTCTTGGCGTCATGGCCACCATCAACCAGAGCCTGGATGTGGATACCGCCACCTTGGTAGCCGCCGAATATGAATATGAAGTGGAAAGCGTGGGCTTTTCCGAGGAGGCCTTCCTCGAGGAGCAACAAAAGCAGGATGATCCTGAAGCCCTGGCCACTCGCCCGCCCGTGGTGACCATCATGGGACACGTTGACCACGGCAAAACATCGCTTTTGGACGCCATCCGCAAATCTTCCGTGGTTTCCGGCGAAGCCGGAGGCATTACCCAACACATCGGGGCCTATCTCGTCAAAACCAAGAAGGGCGAAATTGTCTTTCTGGATACGCCGGGGCACGAAGCCTTTACGGCTATGCGGGCCCGCGGCGCTGAAGTCACGGATATCGTCGTTCTGGTCGTGGCCGCCGATGACGGGGTGATGGAACAAACCCGCGAAGCCATCAGCCACTCCAAGGCGGCGGGCGTGCCGATCATGGTCGCCGTCAACAAAATGGATAAAGAAGACGCCAACCCCGACAGGGTCAAGCGTGAACTGGCCGAGCAAGGTTTGGTGCCCGAAGAATGGGGCGGCGATACCGTTTACTCCTATGTTTCCGCTAAAACCCGTCTGGGAATTGATGAGCTGATGGAGCTGCTGGCTCTGCAAGCCGAAATCCTAGAACTCAAGGCCAACCCGGATAAGCCCGCTCGCGGCCATATCGTGGAAGCCAAACTGGATAAGGGGCGCGGCGCTTTGGGAACCGTGCTGATCCAGGAAGGTTCGCTCAAGGTAGGCGATCCCTTTGTTTGCGGCGTGCATTTTGGCCGAGTGCGGGCCATGCGCGATGACCAGGGGAAAAAAGTTAAGGTGGCCGGGCCCTCTATGCCCGTGGAAGTGCAAGGTTTCGAGGGCGTGCCTGAAGCAGGGGATGAATTCATCAGCATACCCGATGAAAAGGTAGCCCGCCGCATTGCCGAAACCCGTAGCCTGAAGCTGCGTGAAAAGACCCTGGCCAAGGAATCCCGGGTTACCCTGGAAACCTTCCTCTCGCGTTCCGCCAGCGATATCGAGGCTTTGGTGCTCAACCTGGTGGTCAAGGCGGACGTGCAGGGTTCTTTGGAAGCCATCAGCGACGCGCTCTTAAAACTCTCTACGGATAAGGTCCGCTTGAACATCATCCATGGCGGCGCAGGCGCAATTTCCGAATCTGACGTGCTGCTGGCCTCGGCTTCGGAAGCTATCATCATCGGTTTCAACGTACGGCCGACTCCCAGTGCTAAGGCTTTGATTGAACAGGAAAAAGTGGATATTCGGTTCTACGACATCATCTATAAACTCGTTGATGAGATGAAGAGCGCTATGACGGGCATGCTCGCTCCGGTGGAGAAAGAAGTCTACCTCGGGCTTGCCGAAGTGCGGGAGCTTTTCAGCGTGCCCAAAGTCGGCACCATCGCGGGCTGCCATGTTGCGGACGGCAAAATTACCCGCAACGCTCAAATCCGCCTCTTGCGCGATAACGTGGTCATCCACACCGGCAAAATCGCCTCCCTCAAGCGGTTTAAAGATGATGCGCGGGAGGTGCTCAAAGGCTACGAGTGCGGCATTGGCCTTGAAAAATATAATGACCTCAAGGTCGGCGACGCCATAGAAGCCTTTGAGGTTGTGGAAGAAGCGGCAACACTGTAACATTCTCGGCCCGGCCTGCTTTAAGCGGCCGGGCCTTCGGCATAGAACATGGAACTGCTCCGTACTCTTTGGGGCTCGCCTCCGTTATGGTTCCCCATCGCTTTGGGTTTTGCCGGGATGGCCGCAGCACTGGCAGGCTCTCTTCTTCGTGGTCGGCTGAAGCCCGGCTTGCGCCGCTTGGGCGCCTGCTGTTGTGTAACGGGCCTGGGCCTCATGACCATCAGCCTGGTCTGTCTGGTATCGCGGTTCACCGGCGGTTCCCCTATCTGACCCGGAGGCCTGCCGCGTATCGGGCAGGCATACGCCCGCGAGGTGAGGTATGGCCATGGTTATCGGACTTTTGCGGGTCGAATACCGCTTGCACGGCAACACCTCCCTCAAGGATAAACGCAAGGTTGCCAACAGTCTGAAGCAAAAAGTGCGCAACAAGTTCAACGTCTCCATTGCCGAAGACGGCAGTGAAGATGATATGGACAGACTCGCCCTTGCCGTTGTCAGTGTCAGTAACGACGGCAAGCATATGCAAAGCCGGCTGACCAACTGCCTCTCCATGATGGAAGCGGTTTGCCCGGAAGAAATGGTTTACAGCGATATTGAATTTCTAGGGCCGGAGTAGCGCAATCTCCCTTTCCCGTATTCCGTTGTCGAATATGAGGGCAGGACACCGGGCTCCGAAGGGGTACAGAGCGCTTCTCCGTCTGCTCAGAGCCGCGAGGAATGCCGGAGCTGGCTCCGGTTCAGCCATAGAGGCAATAATCGCTCCGGCAACGGGAAAAGCATCCCCATAACGGCATACAGATGGAGGCTGCTTCCCTCTTGTAGCCCAACGTATCTCTCCTGATACAATGCCCGGCCCTGTGAAATGGGATGCACCAAGACCAGCACAATTTTCGTAGACGGACTTGCCCGCCGTTACGTGAACATCAAAAGACGGAACATGCTCTAACGGATGGAACACCTATGGCCTTTACCTTTGCTTCGGAACATCTGCTGGATGCCTTAGATCGCTCGCGCCGCATCCTGGCCACTACCCACGCCAACCCCGATGGCGATGCTCTCGGCTCGCTAACCGCCTTTGCCAGAATTATGCAAGCCCGGGGGAAAGAACTCCGTCTCTATTGCCTCTCCCCGCTGCCGGATCACCTGACCTGGCTCCCCCTGCCCTCTCCGCTGACGGCCTCGTTGGATGCTCTTGAGGACTGGCAGCCGGATACCGTAGTGCTGGTGGATTGCGCCGATGAAAAAAGAGCCGGCGAGGCCATCAGAGAACTGGTCATGCGGCCGAAGGCAGAACGCTCTTTCAAGACAGTGTGCATAGACCACCATGTAGGCAACTCCCTTTTTGCGGATTTTTCCTGGGCAGATCCCGCCTATTGCGCTACCGGGGCCATGATGGGCGAACTGGCTCGATACTACGGACTGCCTCTCACTGCGGACCTCGGCGAAGATATTTATCTGGCCTTGGTCTCGGATACCGGCAGTTTCACTTACGCAAACACCAACGCTCAAGCCCTGGAAATGGCCTCTGAGATAGTGCGCGGCGGGCTCTGTTTGGCCTCCTTCTCCGAGCGCAGTAATAACAACTGGTCACTCGGACGCATGCATCTTTGGGGGCAATTGATGCGCGAGGTGCGCATGGAATGCGGCGGCAGCGTTGTAGTCAGCATCGTGACGGACGATCATTTGCGGCGTTTCAATCAGCCTGCAAGCGCTCTGGAAGATTTTGCCTCCTGGTTGCGGCGTCTCAAGGGCGTCAAGGTAGTCCTCTTTGTCAGAACGGCTCCTCGCGGCAGTAAGGTCAGCCTGCGTTCCATGGGCGACGTGGATGTACGGGAAATTGCCGCTTCTTTGGGAGGCGGCGGCCATACCGCGGCAGCGGGCGTGGATATGGCCGGCCCTCCTGAGGAGGCGGCCGCCCTGGCCCTCAAGGCCATATGCCGCGCCATGGGATTGGAACGGAGCAACCTGTAGTAACATAAAGGAGAATGGGTAATGGCCTACCAGGATTTCCCGTGGCAGCCGGGGGGCTCGCAGAGTTTCAACAAGCTTCTGGCCCTATCCTTGCCTGCTCTGCAAGGCAAATCAGTGCTGGATGTGGGCTGCAATGCAGGCTTTTTCTGCGGCTGGGCGGCTTTTCAAAAGGCCTCGCGGGTCAAAGGCATCGACAAGAGCCCAAGCTTTATTGACCAGGCCAGAACCTGGTTTCCCGAATGCTCCTTCAGTTGCATGGATTGGAACAATCTTGGCCGAGAACGCTTTGACGTTATCCTCTGTCTCTCCGCTATCCACTACGCCGAAGATCAGAAACAGATGATCGATCTCCTGATGAGCCGCTGTAATCCGGAAGGCCTTCTGGTACTCGAACTGGGTGTGGCCGAAGGAGACGCGGAAGAATTTATCCCTGTGGAACGGCGCATCACTGCCACAACCACGGATACGCGGCTCTTCCCCACAGAACCCATGCTGCGCCGCTTGCTGGCGGACTACTCCTTTAAATACATGGGCCGAAGCGTCTCCCAGGCAGGCGATCCGACGCCCCGCCACGTTTACCACATCCACCATAAAAAGCCCCTGGCCGTGCTCCTTCTGGATGAGCACTATGCGGGCAAATCCAGTTTTGTCGAAGCCGTTATCAAGCCCGGCCTTACCCGTATTTTCAGGGAACGCGTCTACCATCAAATTGCAGACGGCGAACTCCCCGCCAGCCCCGCCCTGCAAAATCTTATGGTTTACGAACCGGGCACCCGGCACATGATCCCGCCCCGAATCACCCGGGCCGTGTGCAAAGCCGGGCTGTTGCCTGAACTGATGGCGGTCTTCGCTTCCCTGACCGGCAAAAACGATGCCGTTATTGAACACTACATCCCGGAGGAATACCGGCTGGAAGCCTGTGAACTCTTGGAGCAGGCCGGGTTTTATGTGGTTGATATCGCCCTTTTCGCTGCCCGAAAAAAGCCCTGGTTCACCCGACGGCCGCCCTATGCCCGCTATCTTTCCTACCTGGAATACCTGAAAGAGATCAGCACCATCGACGAAGATGCCTATCTTGCGGCCAATCCGAGCGTGGCTCAAGCGGTGGCCGAAGGAATCATGCCCAGCGGGCAATACCACTACTGGCACTTCGGCAAACGGGAAAAGCGCAAAGTAAAATAGCGTCCATGCCGCCAGCGGCCGGGATTGTCCCGGACCCCGCCAGGGGAGGGGGAATCATTTCCCCCTATCCCCCCTCAGACGGAGGAGTTCTCTATTCTCCCGCGGAAGGGAGACGCAACAACCTCGTTTCTCTCCCTGTAAAAAACCTAGGGGAAGATACGGGGCAGAGAGCATATGCCCGGGGCAAGACAATGCACCACGCGGGGCGGCTTACAAAGCGTAGAAAGGCAATACCCTTTGCTGCAAAGCCGCCTTTTCCTCCGGCAACATCAGCCGGGAAAAGCAGATGCGGCATACCCTCATGAAGCGTTTGTCCGCTTTTTCCATCTCCTTTACTGAAAAAATATGCGGCTTTTTGCGGACACAACGTCTTTCGGAGCCGCCCCTAAAGAATTTGCTTGAGAAACTGCCGCAACCGCGGATGCCGTGGATTGCCAAAGAGTTCAGCAGGCGGGGCGATTTCCAGAATTTCACCGTGATCCATGAACACGATGCGATCAGCGACTTCCCGGGCAAAGCCCATTTCGTGGGTGACTACAACCATGGTCATGCCCTCCCGGGCCAGCGTCACCATCACATCCAGCACCTCGCCGATCATTTCCGGATCCAGCGCCGATGTCGGCTCATCGAAAAGCATAATTTTGGGCTGCATAGCCAGAGCTCGGGCTATGGCCACGCGTTGTTGCTGGCCTCCGGAAAGCGTGGCCGGGTATGTTGCGGCCTTATCCAGCAGGCCTACTTTCAACAGAAGCGCTTTAGCTCGTTCCTCCGCCTCCTTCCGCGATACGCCTCGCAGCTTGAGGGGAGCAAGCGTAAGATTTTGCAGCACGGTTTTGTGAGGGAACAGGTTAAAGCTTTGGAAGACCATACCCAGATCTTGACGAATAGTATTGATGTCGTTCCGCGGATCATTGATATCCAAGCCTTCGACCACAATGGACCCCGCGCTTATGGTTTCCAGGCGGTTGATGGAGCGCAGCAAGGTGGATTTGCCCGACCCTGAAGGACCGATAATCACTACCCGTTCTCCGGCGGCCACGTCGAGGCTTACGCTCTTTAAGGCCGCCAGAGTACCGTACAATTTGCTAACCTGCCTGATGGCAATCACGGGATCATTTGCGATTTCGCTCATAGTAATTCAGCTTTCCTTCCATAAGGCTGACCGCCTTGGACAGAAGCAGGGTAATAATAAGGTAGAGCAGGGCAACAACGGTGTAGGTTTCAAAGTAATCAAACGATTCGGCCGCGTATTCTCGAGCACGCCGGAAGAGATCCGTCACGGCCATAATCGAAACCAAAGAAGTATCCTTGAGCATAGCGATGAATTCGTTCCCCACCGGCGGCAGGATGGTCCGCAAAGCCTGGGGCAGCACAACATGCCACATGGTCTGTGCGCCGTTGAAGCCCAAGGAACGTGCGGCTTCGGTCTGCCCGGGAGAAACGGCCAGAATGCCGGCGCGGACAACCTCGCCCATATAGGCGCCGTAACAGATGCTTATCGCCACCACGGCCGAGACTAAGGGCGGAACCTGAATGATTTTGCCCAAGGCATAGTAAATGTAAAAAAGCTGCACCAGCAACGGCACGCCGCGAATTACTTCCACATACGTGGAAGTCAAAAGATTGAGGCACCGGTTGCGGGATAAACGCCCCAGCCCTGTGAGTATGCCCAAAGGAATGGTGCACAAAAATGAGAAAAACGTGATCTGGAAGGTCACCAGCAACGCATCCGGCATGAAGTTGAACGGGAACATCCGGGAACGATCCGGCTCAAAAAGAAAGGCCATAATGTTCCGATAGGTATATTCACCGCTCTCCGCCTCTTGGTGAAACCACAGGTACACCATGGCGATAACGGCCGCGCCAAAGGCTAAAGACCAAGCATTCAACCCTCGCTCGCGGGGATCAGGGATGGATGCCCCGTCGGTTACTTCAATACGTACTGGATGCTGGTTGCTCATGATGGCTCCCCGGCCGTGAAAAACTCCGGAGCCGGCAAAAAGACCGGCCCCGGCTTATAAACGTTACTCGCCCAACCATTTTTCAATAATGGGTTTATCCAGTCCTTTGGTTTTTACAGCTTTGATGCCCGCGTTGAGTTTATCCAAAAGCTCAGTATCGTTTTTACGCAGGGCAAAACCGTAGTATTCCACATCGTCAGTAACAAAGGCTATCTGAAGCGTATCGCGGTATTCGGCTTTCTTGTTGGCGTAGTATTTGGCTACCGGATCATCACAGATAACCGCATCCAAATTTCCTCTGGCCAGATCTTCAAGGGCCAATCCCACTTCATCGTAACTTTTGACAACAGCTTTAGAGCGAGCCTTGGGCAAAGCCTGGATAAGCCCGGTCGTGCCAATTTGGCCGCCCACCTTTTTGCCGTCCAAATCTGCCATCGTTTTGATATCCGAGCCGGCCGGAACCACCACGGCCTGGCGGATTTCACAGTAGGGTTCAGAAAAGGCCATGGCCTTCTTGCGTTTATCGGTGATGGTCACGGAAGAGGCGATAATGTCAGCCTGGTTAGAACCTAAAGCGGCAAAAATACCATCCCACGCCGTGTTGCGCACGTCCACCGCAAAGCCACCTTCTTTGGCCGCCGCCTTGATATAGTCAACGGAGTATCCTTCTACCTGCTTTTCAAGGCTCATGCTTTCCATGGGCGGCCATGTGGCGTCGGAGGCCACGATATAAACCTTTTCGGCGGCAAAGGCTCCGGAAACCATCAGAAAAATCGCCGCCAAGGCGGCGCATATACTGTTTTTCATGTGGGACTCCTTGCGTTTGTACCCTATGAAACAACGTCCAGCCCGAACACCTTCCACAACCTTGCGCGGAAACCGTGTTCTCCCGGGCAAAATTATATTCTTGGAGGAATACTTCTTGCCTGTCAATACGCTATATACTGTCTGAACAAATACTCTTTAAGGAGGAGTGGATCACGATAAAATTTTGAGGGCTGCTCTTTCCTTCCTGCAGGGAAAAACCTCCTCTCCCACCAGGCGTTATAGATCACTCTTGTATCTGCGCCGCCCAGCAGGGCCGGCGGAATCTGAAAGCGCCGGCCGTAAGCAGAGCATGAGCCGCCTTGCCGGGCATAGCTCCGCCTTCTTCAGAAGCCCCCATCCGCGGGCGGGATATAAGGCAGCGCCCCCATCGCCCTTTAATCCGCTGCCGCGCCTGATGAGGCATTGACAAACAGCGTTCTTAAGGGTATGAAAAACGGCATGAATATGAGCATGAAAGTTTCCGGTCAGTGGTGGCGGCTCTCATAAAGAGTGCCGCGCTGAATTCGTGTCCTGAAAACACATCCAATAAACGCGGCAGTGGCTTACTGACCGCGTTTCTTTTTTCGTGTGTCATGGCCCTGCCGCCCAAAGGAGCAAGTCCATGTCCGCGATACCACACTATGATCAAATGCCTGATGCCCACGGTTTTTTCGGCGCTTTCGGCGGCCGCTTCGTACCCCCGGCCCTTGAAGGCGTGCTGGAAGAACTTGAAAAAGCGTACGCCCAATATGGTCAGGCCCCGGATTTCCTCCAAGAATTTCATTTCCTTTTGGAACGCTATTCCGGCAGACCCACCCCCCTGTTCTTCTGTGAAAACCTAACCCGGAGCCTTGGCGGCGCGCAAATCTACCTCAAACGCGAAGACCTCAACCACCTGGGCGCGCATAAGATCAATAACGCATTAGGCCAAGCCCTGTTGGCCAAGCGCATGGGCAAGAAAAAGCTGGTGGCCGAGACCGGCGCAGGCCAACACGGGGTGGCCTCGGCAGCGGCCGCCGCTCTGCTGGGGATGGAATGCGTCGTCTATATGGGCGAAGAAGACATGAAACGCCAGGAACTCAATGTCTTCCGGATGCGCATGATGGGCGCCGCCGTGGTTCCGGCCATGTCCGGCCAGCGCACCCTCAAGGAAGCCGTAGATGAAGCCCTGGAATACTGGACCCGAAACGCTGCGGATACCTTTTATCTGCTGGGCTCGGCCGTCGGCCCCCACCCCTACCCTTTGATAGTCCGCAATTTTCAATCCGTCATCGGTCGTGAGGCCCGGGAACAAATCCTCAAAGATCATGGGAAACTTCCCAAGGCCTGCGTTGCCTGCGTCGGCGGCGGCTCCAACGCCATCGGCTTGTTCCATGCTTTTGTTCCGGACCAGGATGTAGCTCTTATCGGCGTCGAACCCGGCGGCAAGGGCAACAACCCCGGTGAACACGCCGCCACCATGAACCATGGCACGCCGGGCACCATCCACGGCTTTCGCTCCTATCTTCTCCGTGATGAAGCCGGCGAGGTGCTGCCGGTCCATTCCATTTCGGCCGGGCTGGATTATCCCGGCGTCGGCCCCGAACACGCCATGCTGCACGATGCCGGCCGGGCCGAGTACGTGACTGCTTCCGATAAAGAAGCCTTGGACGCCTTTTTCCTGCTCTCGCGCAGTGAAGGCATCATACCGGCTCTGGAATCGGCCCACGCCCTGGCCCATGCCGTAAAAATCGCTCCGAAAATGACGGCGCAGGATGCCCTGCTCATCGCCCTTTCGGGCAGGGGCGATAAAGATGTAACCCAGGTTGCGGCGATGGGCAAAAACGCCTGATCCGGCTTCCTCGTCCGTACATGATGCGAACGTCCCGGGCGGTTTCCCGCCCGGGAAAAAACCTGCCATGACGCTGGTTGCAGATGGGCGGCACCCGGCAAAAACGCATGGTTCGCCGGGTGTGGCTGTGTATGGCGCAGCCCTTTCAGACTGCGGCATTGTGCCGCCTGAGGCGGCACGGAGGCTCTCTATTGAGGCAGCAGCCCGCCGACCTTGGCCAGGTCGTACAACTCCTTATCAAGATGCTGCAGCATGGCGGCGAACGCTTGAGATTCCCTATAGGCGGGATACAGGGATTGTTTAGCCAGTTCGGCCTGGAGGTCGGTATCGGCCAGGACCTGCCGCACGGCCTCCTCCCACCAGCGTACGATATCCTCAGGCAACCCCTTAGGGCCGTAAAGACCAAGATTGAACGTGGTAATGATGTCATAACCAAGCTCGCGGAACGTCGGCACATCCGGCAACTTGGGGTCCCGTTCTTCCGCGCCGACCGCAATGGGAATAATGGTGCCTGCCTCAATGTGCGGCAGGGTCGGGGGAATGGATTGAAAGACCACGTCGACACGACGGCCAAGCTGCTCGTTCAGCCGATCCATGTCGCCGCCGCTGGCAATGATGTGGAATGTAACACCCCCGGCCTTTTCCACGGCCAACGCGCCAAAGTGCGCCCCGGCGCCGATCTGTACCGGAAAGCGCAAGCTTTCGGGATTCTCTTTAGCCTTTTCCAGCAAAGCAGGCATGGTGCTGATAGCGGCGTTATCCTTGTGAACATGCAACACTTCATTGAACAATAACACATTGCAAATGGGCGTAAAGGCATCCCAGTTCAGAGCCGAAACGCCGGTATGGTGGGCCGTGATCAGGGTCTTATGTTGCCAAAGCAAAGTATAGCCATCCGGCCGGGCCTTAGAAGCTTCCAGGTTTCCCGGCGCAGTGCCGCCCCCGGCGATATTGACCACAGCGATACTGACGCCCTTATCCTTTTCAATGGCTTTGGCAATAAGACGCGCCGACATATCCGAGGAACCGCCGGCCCCGAAAGGCACAATGATCTTGACGGGTTTTTCCGGATAGGCGGCCAAAGCCGTGAGCGGAGCCGCCAGCGCAATGCCAAGAGCCAACAGCACCAGACGTGAGAGGTTCAGCATGAGTCATCTCCTCTAAGGGTTATCACGGACTCGCCGTGGTGTCGGGCCGAAAAAAGGTCAGGCCGCCGCCGCCCGCGAACCTCCCGTGACGGTCGGGCATTACGCTGGGTGGGCCTGGCGCGCTTGGGAGCGCTTTTTCAGATACTGTCGAATAAAGGGATAGACCATAACAATGAAAGCGATTCCTAGAAAGACCAGGCAAACCGGCCGTTCCAACAGCGGCATAAAGCTGCCTTTGCTGGCGGTCAGTCCCCGACGGAGCTGCATCTCTGCGATGGGGCCGAGAATGAGGCCTAAAACCATCGGGGCAAGCGGATACCCCTTTTTTTCCAGCGCATACCCCAGCAGCCCGAAGCCGAATACCACCCAGATATCCATAAAGCGGTTGTTGCTGCCATAAGCCCCGATGACACAAAAGGCCAAAATCGGCGGAATCAGCAAGTATTTAGGAATCTTCAGCACCATAGCAAAGGGCTTGATAAAGAGAAGCATGAGCAGGAACATGGCGATATTGGCGGCAATAAAGGCCAACATGAAACCATAGGTCACTTCGGGCGCGTTGATGAAAAGCTGTGGCCCGGGCGCCAGATCGTTGATCATCAGACCGCTCAAAAGAAGCGCTGCGGCCGGGCAACCAGGCAGGCCCAGCGTCAACAAAGGAATTTGTGCCCCGCCGGTAACTGCGTTATTGGCCGCTTCGGAAGCAATAATCCCGTCTTTGAGGCCGGTACCGAATTTTTCCGGGGTGTTAGAAGAAAGTTTAGCCTGATTATAGGCCAATAAGGAAGCCGTACTGGCCCCGACACCCGGCACCAAACCGATCAGCGTGCCGATACATGAAGAACGGATGATGTTGAGAGCAGACTCCCTAACCTCCTGCAAACGCGGGATAATATGTCTATACGCAACACTGAAGGTCTTCAAGGGTTCTCGCACCGAACCCACGTCATCGAGCAGTTGCGGAATGGCAAAGAGACCAATCAACAGGGAAAGCTCGGCAAAGCCGCTGGTCAGATGGTCGGAACCGAAACTGAAGCGGGGCAACCCCATGATGGGGTCCGGTCCGACACAGCCGATAAACAGCCCTATCAGCCCGGTTGTCAGGGCCTTGCTGAGGGGAGCCTGGCTGGTATCCGCGATCATGACCAGCGCGCACATGACGATGGCAAAAACCTCAAAGGATGAGAGTTCCAGGGCTACTGCAGCTAGAGCCGGGGCCAGGAAAAGCAAACAGAGGTAGCTAAAGCCGCCGCCAAGGAACGAAGCGGTGATGCCGTAGCCCAAGGCCTTACCCGGCTCGCCCGCCGCAGCCATGGGATGCCCGTCGTAGGTCGTGGCGATACTAGAGGGGGTGCCCGGAATATTCAACAGCACCGCCGAAACCAGCCCGCCGGTCATGCCGCCCACATAGACCGAGATCAGGAGGGAAAGGCCCTGCATGGCGTCCAAGCCATAGGTCACGGGTACGGCCATGGCAATGGCCATGGTCGCCGTCAGCCCGGGGATCGAACCCACACAAATGCCGATAGCGGTGCCCGTAACAATAATCAGAAGGATGTCAGGCTGACAAAGCAGTGCAAAACCGCCAGTAATAGCGCTAAGGATATCCATAGGCATTCTCCGGAGTAAAGTTGATCATCCGGAATCCGCGTGCTTTCAGGGGAAGAACGTGCCGAGGAGCAGACCGAAAACCAAGTACATGGCAGCCACAACCCCCGCCGCGCTCAAAACGGCAGGTAGCCAACAGCTCCGCACGCTGCCGTTCAACACGCAACAAAGAACGCAGATAAACAGGAAGGACAACAAGAGAAAATGAAGATCAGTGAAGACTATAAGGAGGATATAGCCGGCAAAAAGGGCTACCGTCACAGCCGGCAGCAGATTCCCGCGGCCGGATTGCGCTGTCTTAAAGGCCTCAGAGCTGGATTGCTCCCGTCTCCCTGTTTTCCAGTAGATGTAGAGCGCCTTGATAATGGTGTAGGACGCCAGGACAATAATCCCTTTGAGAACCAGTTGCGGGAAAAAGGCCGGTCCCATGGGCTCGAAGCGCGGTGGCGGCAACTGCCGGGAATGATGAAACAGCGCCGCGGCGGCGGCAAGAATCAAAAACGGCGCACTGATTTCGGAGAGCAGCCTTTTCATGGAGACTCCAGAGGAAACAGGTGCGAACCAGAAGCGGGACCATACGATCGGCGCGATGGCTCTGCCGGCAAAGCGACAGCGCGAAATATCCAAATATATGTTATTACATTAAATTTGCCATACAATTTTTACAAAGTCAAGGTCCTTGGAACATTCCGTATTCTCTTGTGAGAGGATGAGAACCCATACAGAGCAAACGATCTGGTAAAAGGGAACACCACGTTGAATTAGCGGCGGCGGACCGGGCTCTCTTGCAGCGTCCAAAGGCTTTGAAAGCTATCTTATGAATTTTTCATTGAATGTTATCCCGGAACGCGTATGGTAATGACCATAGATGAATCTGTTTTTTGCCGGACATAATAACGCTTGTCTTTTTTATTACCAGGAATTATTCTCATTAAAAAGTTCGGCATTTCTTAAGAACCATATACCGCCGGCCGGGTCAATCCGGCTGCAACAAGGAGATCACTATGGCCAAACAATTTGAAGTCTATAAATGCGAGCGCTGCGGCAATATTATTGAAGTGTATTTCGCCGGAGAAGCTACCCCCGAGTGCTGTGGCCAGCCCATGAAACTGCTGGTTGAAGGCACTACCGACGGCGCCCGGGAAAAACATATTCCTGTTATCGAAAAAACGGCTACCGGCTTCAAAGTGAAGGTGGGTTCCGTGCCCCATCCGATGGAGGAAAGCCACTGGATTCAATGGATTGAGCTTTTGGCTGACGGCCGTTCTTACCATAAGCTCCTCAATCCCGGAGATGCCCCCGAGGCAGAATTCTGCATCCAGGCCTCCAAGGTAACCGCCCGGGAGTACTGCAACTTGCACGGCCATTGGAAAGCCGAACTCTAAAATCTGTTCACCTTGCGCTGCCTGCCTGAATGCAGGCTCAAGCTGCCGCCAAGCGGCATAGGCCAAGGCTGCGTGAGCCCATCATTGGAGAGCGGGCATACCGCCTTAAGGGAGCCCGTGTTCATGAGCGCCGCGTATCCCAAACTAAAGGAGCATCCTATGAAAAAACATGTCTGCACCCTCTGTGGTTATGTGTATGATCCCGCCGAAGGCGACCCCGATAACAACGTTAAGCCCGGAACAGCCTGGGAACAAGTGCCCGCCGACTGGGTCTGCCCCGTCTGCGGAGCGGGCAAAAGCGATTTTGAAGAAGAATAGCGCGACCTTCCCCCGGCTGCCGATCGGGGCATAGGGCGCTGAGGCCCATCTTCCGGAGCATTCCTCCCCTTGACAGGACGGGAATGCTCCGGCTACGTACGGCGTGGCAGCAAAATGCCCTCTCCGGAACGGCCGGCCAAAACGCCTTTGCCCGGATCGACCGGAGAGCGATTGTATCACTTTGCGCTAAGGATTGCCTGTTATGAAACCATTCGCGATCAAGGAAGATATTTTTTGGATAGGCGACGTTGATTATTCCAGCCGGGATTTCCACGGCTATTCCCGTTCGCCCATGGGAACGACGTACAACGCCTATCTAATCAAAGATGAAAAAAACGTCGTCTTCGATTCAGTCAAGGCCGAAGCTGCAGATACTATGCTCTGCCGCCTAGCCCGAAGCATAGAACCACAAAAGGTTGACTATCTCGTGGTCAACCATGTGGAACTCGATCATTCCGGAGCACTGCCCCGGCTGGTGGAAGCCTGCAAGCCCGAAAAAATCTTCTGTTCGACCATGGGCCTTAAATCCATGCAAGGGCACTTCGATACCAGCGGCTGGCCGGTACAGGCGGTAAAAAACGGCGAGACCATATCTATCGGCAAGCGTTCGATAACCTTTATCGAAGCCCGTATGCTCCACTGGCCGGACAGCATGTTTTCGTACATTCCCGAGGAAAAGCTGCTCATTTCCAACGATGCCTTTGGCCAAAATATCGCCACATCCGAGCGGTTTTTCGATGAAATAGATCGTGATATCATGCTCCACGCCATGAAGGAGTATTATCATAACATAGTCCAGCCCTATGCCCCGCAAGTGCTCAAGGTTCTCGAAGAAGTAGGGAAGCTGGGTTTGGATATCGAGATGCTGGCCCCGGATCACGGCCTGATCTACCGCCGCAAAGAAGACGTAGCATTTGCTCTGGATTGCTACAAAAATTTTGCGCTCCAACCTTGGAAGAAAAAAGCCCTGATCGTTTACGACACCATGTGGCACAGTACCGAAAAAATGGCTGAAGCTATTGCTGAGGGCTTGGTTGCGGCAGGGGTTCCCACCCGGCTCATGTGCATGAAGGCCAACCACCACAGCGCGGTTATGACCGAACTGGCCGACTGCGGCGCGCTAATCGTAGGTAGCCCTACCCACAACAACGGCATCATGCCTGCCATGGCCGATGTTCTCACTTACATGAAAGGCCTCCGGCCACAAAATAAACTCGGGGCGGCCTTCGGCTCGTTCGGCTGGTCCGGGGAAAGCGTCAAGGTTCTCCAGGAATGGCTCACCGCCATGGGCATGGAGCAGCCCGTCCCCCCGGTGAAGTGCCAGTTCGTGCCCAAGCACGAAACCTTCAGCCAATGCTATGCTCTGGGTGAAGCACTGGGGGCGGCACTGACCGCTCGCTGCGAAAAGGCCTGAGGGGGTGTGATCCCCGGTTTTCTCCGGCCACATTGGTTTTTTCAAAAAATACTTGACGAATATGCCCGTTAAAGGATAACAAATGCATCTTGCCTCACTGGCGTAGGCGCGTAGCTCAGGGGTAGAGCACTTCCTTGACACGGAAGGGGTCAGCAGTTCAAAGCTGCTCGTGCCTACCAAATAGGAACACTGAAAGGGAGGTTCGCCTCCCTTTCTTTTTTATATGGGGTATCCAGGTAAGCGCCGGGAATCATCCCCGAAGGGGCGCTGCGGCGTGCTACAGGGGCTTTTTCTGTTGCGCAATGCCCACCTGGAGGCGGCGGCGCGGCCTGCTCTCTTTCCGGGATGGAGAGGCCCCCTCGCGGTTGTTGTTTTCGACCTTATTTTCACAGGATTCCAGCAGTAAGGAGCAATCTCGTGAACGTACGCATTGAAGGCGAAGTCAAGGAAATGGCGGGGGCCCTCTCGCTGGGCGAAGCCCTGCGCGGCTCCCTTTCGGGCAAACGCGGCAAGGCTCTGGTCGCCGCCGAAGTCGGCCCTGAGCTGTTCGACCTTTCCACCCCTCTCTCCGCCCTCAACACAACAACCGAGACTCCCGAAATAACGCCTGTGTTCATTGATTCCCCTAAGGGCCTTGAAATTTTGCGCCACTCGGCGGCCCACATCCTGGCTGAGGCGGTGTTGCGCCTTTACCCCGACGCCAAGGTGACCATCGGCCCGGCCATTGAAACCGGCTTCTATTACGATTTTGACGTAAAAAAACCCTTCACGCCTGAAGATTTTCCGGCCATCGAAGCGGAGATGCGCAAGATCGTCGAGGAGAACCAGCTCTTCGCGCGCAAGGTCGTTTCCAAGGAAGAAGCTGTAGCTCTCTTTAAGGATAAGGGTGAAGACTACAAGGTAGAGCTGATCAATGATATTCCTGATGCTACGGTGAGCCTGTATACCATTGGTGAGTTTATCGACCTTTGCCGCGGCCCGCACCTGCCGGCTACCGGTCTGGTCAAGGCGTTCAAGTTGCTCTCTGTAGCCGGAGCTTACTGGCGCGGCGATGAAAAAAACCGCATGCTCAGCCGTATCTATGCCACTGCCTTTGCCGATCCAAAGGAGCTGGATCGTTACCTGCGCCAGTTGGAAGAAGCGAAAAAACGCGATCACCGAAAATTGGGCAAGGATCTGAACCTCTTCGCCTTTCATGAGGATGTGGCCCCGGGCATGGTCTTCTGGCATCCCAAGGGCATGCTGATCCGGACTATTCTTGAAGATTTTTTGCGCAAGGAGCACCTGCGCCGTCATTATGATATTGTACAGGGCCCGCAGCTTTTACGCCGTGAACTCTGGGAACGATCCGGGCACTACGCCAATTACCGCGAAAATATGTATTTTTCGGAAATCGATGGCGATGCGTACGGCATCAAACCCATGAACTGCCTCTCACACATGCTGATCTACGGCTCCGAAACCCGCAGTTACCGGGATTTGCCCCTCCGCATGTTTGAACTCGGCGTGGTGCACCGCCATGAAAAAAGCGGCGTCATGCACGGCCTTTTGCGGGTGCGCCAGTTCACCCAAGATGATGCCCATATCATCTGTCGCCCGGATCAGTTGGAAGAAGAAATCGTCAGCGTGATCAAGCTGGTTCAGGATCTTTTTGGCCTCTTCGGCTTCAGTATTAAATTCGGCGTGGCCACCAGGCCGGAAAAGTATATCGGCACTGAAGAAGCCTGGGATAAGGCCACGGCAGCCCTCAAAATGGCTTTGGAACACCAGGGTATAGATTACGTCATTAATGAGGGCGACGGCGCCTTTTATGGTCCTAAAATCGACGGTCGGGTTACGGATAGCATCGGCCGCGAATGGCAGTGCTCCACCATCCAGGTGGATTTCACCCTGCCCGAGCGCTTTGACCTTACCTATGTAGGTCAGGATGGCGAAAAGCACCGCCCGGTTATGGTCCACCGGGCCATTCTGGGCTCTCTCGAACGCTTTATCGGCGTGCTTATTGAGCACTGCGCCGGCAATTTCCCAACCTGGTTGGCTCCGGAACAAGCCAGAATCATGACTGTGACCGAGGCCCAAAACGACTTTGCCCGCAAGGCCCTGGAAACCCTCAAGGCAGCAGGCATTCGTTGCGGCATCGACCAGCGCAACGAAAAACTGGGTTTCAAGGTCCGTGCCGCTCAAACCGAAAAAATACCGTACATCCTCGTTGTCGGGGATAAGGAAGTCGAGGCCGAGGGCGTCAATGTACGCCTCAGGGGAGACGAGAGCCTTGGGCTCAAGTCTCTTGAGGAAGTAAAAAATCTCATCCTCGAAGATTGTGATCAACCCTTTACGAATGGAGGCATGCGCTATCGTTTCTCCTAATCCACGGCCCCGCCGTAACGAGCCCCAGGATCTGGTCCGCCGCAACGAGCAGATTCGCGCCCGCGAAGTTCGGGTTATCGGCGCCGAAGGCGAACAGCTTGGCATCTTAAGCCGCATGGAGGCCATTGCCACGGCCCGCGAAGCCGGTTTTGACTTGGTTGAGGTGGCAGCCGCCGCTGATCCGCCGGTTTGCCGCATCATGGATTACGGCAAGTTCAAGTACGAGGCCCAGAAAAAAAAGCAGGAAGCCAAAAAGCGGCAGACCATCATCCAGATCAAGGAGATCAAGCTGCGGCCCAAGACAGATGAGCATGATTACCAAACAAAGCTCGGGCATATCCGCCGCTTCATTGAAGGCGGCGACCGCTGCAAAGTGACCATCTTTTTCCGTGGTCGGGAAATCGTGCACAAAGACCGTGGCCAGGCCATGCTGGATAGAGTGGTGGAAGATACCAAGGAAATCGCCAAAGTGGAGCAGGAAGCCAGAGCCGAAGGCCGTACCCTGTTCATGATGTTGGTGCCTCTGCCCAAGAAGTAGAGAGCATTTTTGACGGTCCGTCGGGGATTTTTGCGTTCCTTTTCCGGCGGAAAGGTGTGCGGATTCCATTCTTCCGGTTTTTTTCTTGCCTTTCCGCGTGCTTTGGCGCATTATGCCCCATCTTTTGGCAGGCGCAGGGTCTTCAAGCCCCGTGATTCTGCCTCTTGCCGCCCGCCGGAGCGCTGATCCGGTCATTTGCGATAAGGAGTCAACCATGCCCAAAATGAAGACCAAGCGCGCCGCGGCCAAGCGTTTTGAAGCTACCGGCAGCGGCAAGTTCCGCCGCCGCAAGCAAAACCTGCGCCACATCCTGACCAAGAAAAATGCTAAGCGTAAAATGCGCCTCGGTCAGGGCGCCATTGTAGACGGCGCCAACGAAAAAGCCGTGCGCCGCATGCTGCCTTACGCCTAAGCGGCCCCTTGTTCTGCCCTGGCGGCAACAATTTTTACATGGCAGCGGCCAACGGCCCTGCCCCTCAACTTTTAGCGCCCGGTTGGCTTCTCTCCGCCTCGCCGGGTCACCAGATGGAGACGTAGTATGCGCGTGAAGCGAGGGATGGCGAGCCACAGACGCCACAAAAAATATCTGGATATGGCCAAAGGGTTTCGCGGTGGTAGAGGCGTTTTATACCGTACCGCCCGCGAGGCCGTTGAGAACGCCCTGGCCTATGCCTACCGGGATCGTAAGGTTCGCAAACGTGATTTTCGCGCCCTATGGATAGTGCGCATTAATGCGGCAGCGCGCGAGTACGGCCTTTCGTACAGCCGCTTCATGAACGGCCTAGCTAAAGCGCAAGTGGGCCTTGACCGCAAGGTGCTGGCTGATCTGGCTGTTCGAGCCAAGGAAGATTTCGCCAGGCTGGCTGAGGTGGCCAAAGCCCACCTGGCCTGAAGCAAGCACGTTCTCTAGCTGGCGCGGCAATTTGCCGCGCCGCTTGCGTCATACCGGCAATGCGTGCGCCTGTCTTCTTGATGATGCAGGGTATGCCGTAAGCCGAATTTCCGGTGTAAGGGCATCCCCTTTTCCGGGTAGGGCATGGGTGCTCCGAGCCTTGAGGAAGCTCCTCTCCCTGTGACTCCGGGCGGCGCCCTATGGGGAATTCATATTTTTATCCTTCTCTTGCGCGGGATGCCGGAACTTGCGACAGGGGGCAGGCAGCGCCTTTACATGGCGCCTATGCCGGAGAAAACGTTCCTAATCCGCTCCCTCAGGAGCGAAACAACCAGGTTTCTGTCATGAACCTTATTGCAGCCTTGGAAAGCCTGGCCCCGGAACTCGAAAGAGGTCTGGACCAGGCTTTGGATTTATCGAAACTGGAAGAAATCCGTGTGGAGTTTCTGGGCCGTAAAGGACGCCTGGCCCAGATCATGGCCCGTCTGCCCGAGCTTTCCCCTGAAGAGAAACCGGCCGTCGGCAAAAAGGCCAATGAAATCAAGGCCCGCCTCAACACGCTTTTTGACGCCCATAAGCACACCCTGGAAAAATCCGGCGAGAAAGCCTACCTAACCCGGTTTGACGCTACGCTCCCCGGCGCGCTCCCCTGGCTGGGGAGCATGCATCCTATCAGCCAGGTAACCGAGGAAATCTGTTCAGTGTTCGAGGCCCTGGGCTATGACGTGGTCGATGGCTTGGAGGTGGAGACGGATTTCCATAACTTCCAAGCCCTAAATTTTCCTAAAGATCACCCGGCCAGGGATATGCAAGATACCCTGTATGTTAACGAGGGGGTGGTCCTGCGTACCCACACCTCCCCAATGCAGGTGCGCTCCATGCTGGCCCGCAAAGCCCCGCCGCTGGCTATTGTGGCCCCCGGCAAGGTCTACCGCCGCGATTCCGATATGACCCACTCGCCCATGTTTCACCAGATTGAAGGGTTGCTTGTGGATAAGGGCATCAGCCTGCGGGATCTACGCGGCTCCCTAACTGCTTTTGTGCGCCGCCTTTTCGGCCCTGCTGTCGGCGTGCGCTTTCGCCCCAGCTTTTTCCCCTTTACCGAGCCCAGCGCGGAAGTGGATATTTCCTGCATCATGTGTTCGGGCAAGGGCGCGCTTCACGGCGAGACCTGCCGGGTATGCAAAGGGACGGGCTGGTTGGAAATACTCGGTTGCGGCATGGTGGATCCCAATGTTTACAAGGCCGTCGGCTTTGATGAGGAATGCACCGGCTTCGCCTTTGGCCTGGGCGTGGAGCGCGTGGCCATGTTGAAATACGGCATCGGGGATTTGCGCCTGTTTTTTGAAAATAACGTCCGTTTTCTCGGGCAGTTTGCCTAGTTCCCGAAAGTGCTTTATTTTGAATCCCCCCGGGGGCCGGGGCAAAGCTCCGCCCCCTGCCAGAGGGAATGCGTCGCTTTACATACCCGGTCCACGGCGTCCCGGCCTTTTCCCGGGCTGCGCCTGTGCCGTCATGCAAGAACTTTTCCCGGCGGTATTTCCCTGTTTGTCAGAGGGCAAGGCCGGAGGAGACCCGGCGGAAATACCCCCCTTGTTTTTGAATCGGAGTGAGCCATGCTGCTTTCCATGAACTGGCTGCGTGAATTTGTACCCTATGAAGGCGATGCCGAAACCCTTGGCGCGAAGCTGACCATGCTTGGCCTGGAGCTTGAGGAAATCTGCCGCCCCTTTGACGGCATCCGTGATGTGGTCGTTGGCCATGTGGTCGCCTGCGCCAAGCACCCCGAGGCGGATAAGCTCTCAATCTGCCGGGTAGACGTAGGGACAGAGATACTGGATATCGTTTGCGGCGCGCCCAATGTGGCTGCCGGTCAAAAGGTGGCCGTGGCTCCGGTGGGCGCTTCTCTTCCCAACGGCATGACCATCAAAAAAGCCAAACTGCGCGGCGCGCCTTCCCACGGCATGCTCTGCTCGGAAGTGGAGCTGGGCCTTTCCGAAGACCACAGCGGCATCATGGTGCTCAGCCCGGATGCCGTGCCCGGCCGGAAGCTGACCGAGGCCCTGGCCCTTGATACGGAGGTGCTGGATATCGGCATCACGCCGAACCGGGGAGATTGCCTCTCTGTGCTCGGGCTAGCCCGTGAAGTTGCCGTGGCTTTTGGTCTTCCTCTGAGGCTGCCCCAGCCGAAGACGCCTGAAAACGGCCAAAGCGCGAACGATTTGCTGCGCATCGACATTGCAGATGGAGAACTCTGCCCCCTCTACCAAGGGCGTATTCTGGAAAACATCCGCGTAGCCAAAAGCCCGGATTGGCTGCGCTTCCGCTTGCTCGCCGTGGGCCAGCGGTCTCTCTCCAACATCGTCGATGTAACGAACTATATTCTTTTCGGTTTGGGCCAACCTCTCCACGCCTTTGATCTTGATACGCTTTCCGGCGGGCGGATCATCGTACAACCCGCTCTGCCCGGGGAAAAATTCCGGACTCTCGACGGCCAGGAACGCATTCTTGAAGCTACCGATCTGACCATCCGCGATGAAAAAGGCCCCATCGCCCTGGCCGGGGTCATGGGCGGGCTGGATTCGGAAGTTACGGCCGGCAGCCGGCGGATATTCCTGGAATGCGCCACCTTCAACCCCAGCGTCATCCGCAAGACCGCCCGCCGCCTGGGCCTGCATTCAGAAGCATCCTACCGCTATGAGCGCGGTGTGGATCAAGGCATTGCCGAATATGCTATGGAGAGCGCCGCAATGCTGATGGCTGAGCTCGGGCAGGGCTCCATCCTCCCCGGGGTGGTCAAAGCCGAACCTCAACCCTGGAAAAACGCCGTTCTGCCCTTCAGGCCCCAACGCTGTTCCGACCTCCTCGGCCAGGAAATGGACCCGGCCTTCTGCCGCGAAACGCTGGAACACCTCGGCTGTGAGGTTGCCGTACCCTCCCCCGATACCTGGAGCGTTACCGCCCCCAGTTATCGCCGCGATCTAGAACGCGAGGTAGATCTCATTGAGGAAGTAGCCCGGATCTACGGCATGGATCGCTTTGAACCGACCCTGCCGAAGGTCAGCCGCCCCCTTACCCGGAGCGAAGCCCGGGATTCGGAATACACCTTTTGGAAGCGCATCCGGCACTGGGGCAAAGGCCTCGGGCTCAACGAAATCATCCACTACAGCTTTGTCGGCCAAAAGGATTTGGATCGCCTTGGTTTGCCGCAGGCAGAACGCCTTCCCATCGGCAATCCTCTAACCAGCGATCAAGATGTCCTGCGCACCCGCCTTGCGCCGGGCCTGCTCAACATTCTGCGCAACAACCTGGCCCAAGGCGTTACCGGTTTGAGGCTTTTTGAATTGGCCCATGTCTTCCATGCCGACGCAAGCCAAGAAACCGGAGCCAACGAGCCGGCCCGTCTGGGCATTCTCCTTCACGGAGACCGGTTTGATACCCTCTGGCCCCACCAACAGGCTGACGCCGGCTATGCAGACCTACGTGGGGTGATCGAACACTTACTGGCCTCCCTGCACCTGGGCAAGGCCCGTTTTGATCGGGAGGAAGAAGAACACCCTTGGCTCAGTCCGGCTGTTCGCCTGACGCTGCGCGGGGAAAATCTCGGCAGTCTCGGCCGGGTCAAGCCGGAAATCGCGGATTACTACTATGCCCGCAAGGATGTCTGGATCGCCGAGCTGGATCTGGATCGTATCCGCTCTCTGGCCGAAGGAGCCGCTATCCGCTTTGCTCCGCTGCCGGTTTTCCCGCCGGTCAAACGGGATATCACCCTTGCTGTCCCCTTTGATCTGCCTGCCCAGGATATTCTGGAGTGCATCCGGGGCATGAAAATATCCATCCTGGAAGATGCGGAACTTATTGATGTTTACTTGCCGGAGCAAGACAATGAGCGCCGCTTGACCTTCCGTATGACCTTCAGGCACGGAAAACGTACTCTGGAGGATGCCGAAGTGGATAAACAGCGCGACGCCGTGGCCAGGCACGTCACCGCTACGCTGCCGGTGCGGCTCTAACCGGCTTGCTCTTCCGGCGCCGGGTACGCTTATTTGTGAACCTCCGGCAACCGAGGCAAAGTCCGGGGCCGCCAGGGAACTATTTCACTCGTGAAATAAGGCGTAGAAACACCGTCTCTCCCTGTGCTCGTAAGGGTAAAGGGCAGAGACCGCACCGGAAGGAATTGTTACGTGTACGGCATGAACAGCCATGCCGCTTCTTATAGAAAGGATACCCCATGCTGCAAAGCCGCTATTTTGTCCCCACACTCAAGGAAGCCCCGGCCGATGCCGAGGTTATCAGCCACAAACTCTTGATCCGGGCGGGCATGATCCGTCGCCTGACATCGGGCGTCTATAGTTACCTACCGCTGGCCCTGCGCGCTCTAAGCAAGATCTCAAATATTACCCGTGAGGAAATGAACCGGGCCGGGGCTATTGAGTTGCTCATGCCCACAGTCCAGCCGGCGGACCTCTGGCAGGAAAGCGGCCGCTGGGACTACTACGGCAAGGAACTCTTGCGCATCAAGGACCGTCACGACCGCGATTCCTGCCTTGGCCCGACTCACGAAGAGGTTATTACCGATATCGTGCGTAAGGAACTGCGTTCGTACCGCAATTTTCCCATCAATCTCTACCAGATCCAGACCAAATTCCGGGATGAGATCCGGCCCCGCTTCGGCCTGATGCGCGGCCGAGAATTCATTATGAAGGATGCCTATTCCTTTGACCGGGATGACGCCGGAGCAGACGCCAGTTACAAGACCATGTACGAGGCCTACCGCCGCATCTTCATCCGGCTTGGCCTGAAATTCCGTCCGGTGGAAGCCGATACCGGCTCCATCGGCGGTAACTTCTCCCATGAATTCATGGTGCTGGCGGCCACGGGCGAAGACACCATTGCCGCGTGCACAGCCTGCGACTATGCGGCCAACGTGGAGCGCGCCCGAGTGCGGTACGACGGAACACGGGATACAACGCCTCCGCCCCCTTACACTGCCGTGGCCACGCCGGGAGCCTGCACCATTGAGGAAGTGGCTGCGTTTCTTAAGATTGCGCCGGAAGCCATAATCAAGACCATCCTCCTGGATGTAGACGGCGAGCCGGTGGCCGCCCTGGTGCGGGGCGACCGCGAAGTCAACGAACTTAAGGTGAAAACCTTCCTCGGGGCCAACCAAGTCTTTCTGGCTTCACCCGAACAGGTCACAGCCTGGAGCGGAGCGCCCGTAGGCTTTGCCGGCCCGGTAGGGCTCAAGGGGGTACGCATCCTTGCCGACGCCGAACTCCAGGCCCGCGAGGGCTGGGTTGCCGGGGCCAACGCGGCGGATACCCATTTCATCAACGTCAGCCTGAGCCGTGATGCCGCAATCTCCGCCTATGCGGATATTCGAGCCATTTGCGAAGGCGATGTCTGCGCGGTCTGCGGCGGGGCCATGGAGTTTCCGCGCGGTATTGAAGTGGGCCATGTTTTCAAGCTCGGCACCAAGTATTCCAAGGCCATGCACGCCACATATTTGGATGAGAACGGCAAAGAACAGTTCGTCATCATGGGGTGCTACGGCCTGGGCGTCAGCCGGGTACTGGCCGCCTGCATCGAGCAAAACCACGATGAGCACGGCATCATTTTCCCTCCGGCCATCGCGCCTTTCCACCTGGCCTTGCTGAATCTTGATCCCAAAGATCCGGATATCAGCGCCAAGGCTCTGGAAATTCATGATCTCCTGGAACAGCAGGGCCTGGAGGTTCTGCTGGATGACCGCGACGAGCGGGCCGGAGTCAAATTCAAGGATGCCGATCTGGTGGGGCTGCCCATGCAGCTCATTATGGGAGGTAAAAGCCTGGCCCGGGGCGTTATTGAAGCCAAGGACCGCCGCACCGGCGAAAAAACCGATCTGCCCGTAGATACGTTTCTTCAGGCCTTCTCCGCTTGGAAAGACCGGGTATACAAAGGCTGGGAATAATCGAACCCGGCTATTCCCTAAAGGGGCAGGCTACTCTATGACCATGCGTGATCCGAATCGTATTCTTGCCGCCGCAAAGGAGCGGCTGGACCGGTTTCTTGATTTGCTGCGGCAAGCTGTGGAACGGGAATCCCCCACCTATGGCGATAAGCAGGCCAGCGACGCTTGCGGCCGCTTTTTTCAAAAATTGTTTGAGGATCTCGGCTGTACGGTAAGCGTCATTCGCCAGCCGGACTGCGGCGATCAATACATTGCCGAATACGGTGACGGCCCGGAATCGCTTTTCCTGGTCGGGCATTATGATACTGTCTTCCCCATGGGGACACTGAAAACCATGCCCTGGCGGATAGAGGATGGAAAAGCCCACGGGCCGGGGGCCCTCGATATGAAAGGCGGTTTCATCCAGTGCTGGCAGGCCCTGGCAATTCTGCGGGATCTGGGGCTCCCCCCCAAAAGGAAACTCCGCATCTTCTTCAACAGTGATGAAGAAGCGGGCAGCCCTTCTTCTCGCGAGCGGATCATGGCGGAAGCCCGTAGCAGCATGTATTCCCTTATTCTTGAGCCGGGATTAAAAAATCTCGGTGATGTCAAGAGTTCCCGTTCCGGCCGGGCCGTCTACAAAATTATCGCCCATGGCCGCGCAGCCCATTCCGGCATCGAACCGCACAAGGCCGCCAGCCCCATTCTGGAGCTGGCCCGGCTTATTCCCGCGCTTGATGCACTGAATACCCCTGCGCTGAAAACGACTGTCGCCCCTACCTTCCTTAACGCGGGCGTAGATAATACCGCCACTATCCCCGGCGAGGGCAGGCTGACGGTGGATGTTCGCTGCACTGTGGCGGAGGAGTTAGAGCGAATCTGCGCGGCTATTGAGGGGCTCCGCCCAACGGTGCCCGACGTGCGCCTGGAAATTATTGGCGGTGTGGAAAAAGCGCCCTTGGAATATACCGAACAAAACCGCGCCCTGTTCCGCCGGGCTGACGCGCTGGCCCGTGAACTGGGGTTTGCGCTGACCGGGCACGCCATTGGCGGCGGCAGCGACGGCAACTTCACCGCCATGGCCGGCGCCGTAACGCTGGATGGTCTGGGACTCACCGGTGAATTTTCCCACAATGAAAAAGAATACGTTGTGCTCGAACACATCCCCTTGCGGGTCGCTCTTCTGGCTCGCCTGCTCCAGACCCTGTAGGGCCTGGCGACACAACAAAAACGTTTATTCTCTAAGGGAAAAAGCCTTTTTATAAAGGGGCAGGCGTCGTGCGAGTGCCCGCCCCTTTTAAAAAGGCTTTTTTTGCTTTGCCTCAGCCTCAAAAACTCTGAATTCCCCGCGCCCTCGAGGCAACAGCCCGAAGGGAGGGCCGCCAGGGCCGTATCCGCAAACAATGCCGTTCGGATTCACCCCTTGCCCTGGATCTAAGAAGGGCATCTTCTTTCATACCATATACATTATGAGAAACTTCTCCGAAAAAAATACTTGTAAAAAAATCCCCTATCACTTGAATATGAAATGAATGCTTCCGGCATTTGATGGCTTTTCAGAGTTCGCCGGTACGTTGCGCTGTGTATGTAGAGTTTGCAGCAAACAGCCTGCCGGCCTGAAGCGTTCCCCATGCAGCGCCACAAGCCGGTCAAGGCAAAACCATGTGTTGCCAAGAGTGCATGAGACCGTAGTGAGCGTGTAGAGAGCGCAAGTAAACCATGTATATTCTGAAAAGCGCAAAAATATTACTGATAGAGGAAACAACAATGAAAAAACTTTCTACTCTTTTTTATCCTGTCGTCATGGCGACCTTCCTGGCTATTCCCATGGCCGCCAACGCGGCCACCGGCGATGAAGCCATCACCGATATAATCAGCAATCGGATCGCGGCCAACAAGTATCTTGAACCGGCGGATATCACTGTATACACCCAGAACGGCGTTGTTACCCTCAGAGGAACCGTGGAAGATCTGGATCAACTACATATGGCCGAGTACATGGCTGAGCGGGTCCAGGGAGTCAAAGCAATTAAAAACGAGCTGGTCGAAAACACATACGGCAGACGCTAGCGCCAGGTGATGGCTCTGCTTTTCCTGCTGCAGGAGTAGCCTCCGCTCCGAGGGCGGAACTTAGTTCCCGGCTAATCCCCGGCGGCCGCAAGCTCTCCTCCGAAGGAGGTTATACAGAGCAGCTGACGCCTCTCGCGCCATCGCTGTGGATGGACGCGAGGCTCCCCGCGGCGGCGCGCCAGGGCGCGCCGCCGCTCAACTTGGAAAACCAGGCTTTACAGAACAGGATTCCCCCTATATGATAGCCTTTCAAGATGCCCTTGTCTGGGGCATCTATTTTTTCATCAAAAGTTTCTTTATGGTTTGAACCTCCTTTTTCAGGGGGAAAAGAGGACAAAGAAAACGGCAAAGCCGCCGGGAGCGTTCCAGAGGCAGAATCGCCTGAGGGATAAAACACAGCCGCGTTTTTGCCTATTCTCGAAACACACGCCGCCGGCATTATCCCGGCGGCCGGATAGATGCCGCGCCGCAAGGCCAAGGCCTTGCGGCCTCGGGGCATAACTTCAAAAGATGATTTAGCGGCGGCAGACCTTGGGAAATCCATGCCGGGCACGTCAGCCGCGGTGTATTGTGTTGTTCGTTGTCCGCCCTTTCTGGAGGAACGCTCGTGGAACATAAAAAAGAACTGGTTCTCGGTCTGGCCGGGTATGGCGTTGTCGGCACAGGCCTGGCCAGGGCCCTTGAAGAGGCCCATCAGCTTATTCCGGAGCGCACCGGGCGCTCTTTGCGCATCAAGACAATACTGGTGCGGGATGTTTCCCGCCCCCGGGAATGGCCCGTGCCTGAAGGAGCCAGGCTGACTACTTCACTGGAAGACCTGCTCGGTGATCCTGAAATCGACGTCGTGGTTGAACTCATCGGCGGCACTACCACTGCCCGCGATATACTCCGACGCGCCCTGGAGGCCGGAAAGCATGTGGTCACCGCCAACAAAGCCCTCCTTGCCGAGAACGGCGAAGATCTCTTTCGCCTGGCCGCCGCCGGGAATCTGCACCTGGGGTTCGAGGCCAGCGTGGCCGGCGGCATTCCCATTGTGCATACCCTGCGCAACGGCCTTGCAGCGAACCGCATTCTCTCCCTCTCCGGTATTCTTAACGGCACCTGCAACTATATTCTCTCGGAAATGACCCACAAGGGCATTGCCTTCAATCAGGCCTTGTCCGAAGCCCAGCAACTCGGTTTCGCTGAAGCGGACCCCACCCTCGATGTCGGCGGCTTTGACGCCGCGCACAAACTGGTGCTGCTGATCCGCCTGGCCTGGGGCGTGGAATACCCCTATACCCGGCTGCCTGTTCAGGGAATTGATACTATGGACCCCGTGGATATCGCTTTTGCCCGGGAACTCGGTTACCGCATCAAGCTTTTAGGGCATGCCCGCATGACTGATAACGGCCTCGAGGCCGGGGTATTCCCAACCCTGCTGCATGAAAGCTTCCTGCTTTCCAGTGTGGACGGGGCCTTCAATGCTATTCGGGTCAAAGGCAGCGCTTCGCGTTCGGTCTTTCTGCATGGCCGGGGAGCAGGCGCCACCCCCACCGGCAGCGCCGTGCTTTCGGATCTGCTGGATATCGCTAGAGACGCCAAACCCAATAACACAGGCTTTTTGCGGCAAACGCCTTTCCCTGCGACAATCCACAATCCGGATGAGGCTGTAGATCCCTATTATTTCAGGCTACAAGTACCGGATAACCCCGGTGTTTTGCGTGATGTGGCCGGAGCCATGGCTGAAAACGGCATCTCCATTGCCCATGCTATTCAGAAAGGCCAAGCCCCGGATATCGTGCCGCTGGTCTTTATGACCCACAAGGCCACTGCCCTAGCCGTCAAAAACGCTTTGGCCAGGCTGGAGGAACTGGGTCTGCTGCGGGCCGCGCCCGTTTGCTACCGGGTGCTCGCCCCCGAGTAGCGGACCAAACGCCTCTGGTCAGGCAAAAGCCCGATGCGGCGGCAAGAGAGCCGAAACACCCGGCAACCATGGTTTTCAACAAAGCGCCCCACCCACGCCCCGGGACAATGGCAGAACCGGGGTGGAGACGCCTTTTCAGCAACCACCAATAAATACTTTTACAGGACAACGCATATGGATACCATTCCTATATCAATTCAAGGCCTGGAACTGGTTAAGCAGGAGCTTGAACGCCTTAAGAGTGAACGGCCCGAAATCATTCAGGCCATCAAGGAAGCCCGCGAGGAAGGTGATCTCAGCGAAAACGCCGGCTACCACGCGGCCCGGGAGCGTCAGGGGTTGCTGGAGGCTCGCATTACCTTTATCGAATCGCACATGGCCCGCTTTAACGTCATCGATTTGAGCGCCATCAGTTCCGATATGGCCGTTTACGGCGCCACGGTCTGCTTGGAAGATGTGGATAGCGGCGAAAGAAAAGCCTATACGCTTTTAGGCCCCGATGAAACAGAATACGTGCCGGGCAGCATCTCGGTCTATTCACCGGTAGCCAAGGCGCTCCTCGGCCGCGAGGAAGGCGATGAGGTGGTTGTAGAAGCTCCCCGGGGCAAAATCACCTACGAGATTTTATCCATCGAGTTCAAGGGAGCGGAGGCCTTATTTCCTCCGGCTTGAATCGCTTCGCTTTGAAAACGGAGGTTGCCATGGATCTTTTTGAGGCTCTTTTTTCCCGCCGGAGCGTCCGTTCCTATACCGCCGAGCCGGTGAGCCCTGCAGACCGCGAAGTGCTGCTCCGCGCGGCCATGGCCGCGCCCAGCGCCGGCAACGCGCAGCCCTGGCGCTTTGTGCTCCTGGATGATCCTGACGTACTGGCCAAAATTCCCGGCATCAGCCCATACGCCCATATGGCTGCCAAGGCCCCCCTGGCTATTCTGGTTTGCGGCGACACGCAGGCGGAGAAATACCCCGGCTTTTGGCCGCAGGATTGCTCCGCCGCCGTACAGAACATGCTCCTGGCGGCGGTCGGCCTTGGTCTTGGCGCCGTTTGGTGCGGTATTCACCCGGACCGGGAACGAGAAAAAAAATTCATGGAACTGGCAGGCCTGCCGGGGCACGTTATCCCCCTGGGCCTTGTTGTTGTCGGCCATCCGGAAGCTGCCCCGGGCCCGGCTGACCGGTACGATCCGGCCAAGGTGCGCCACAATTTCTGGTGACCGGCCTCGCGGAAACCTCACCTTCACCTACCCCCCCATAAGGATAGACATGATCGGCGAATACTCTCTTTGGAATATCGCGGCCTTCAGTGTTCTCATTGTGGTGGCTCTTATTATCGATCTCCACGCGCACAAGGCGGATGCCCCTGTCTCAATGCGCGACGCCGCGATATGGTCGGTTTTCTGGATACTTCTTTCTCTGGGTTTCGCCTATTATGTCGGCGTGACCCACGGCAGGGACCAAAGCGCGCTGTTCCTGGCCGGCTACCTGTTGGAAAAATCTCTTTCCGTAGATAATCTCTTTGTATTCATGGCTATTTTCTCCTCATTCGCCATCAAAGACCAATACCAGCACAGAGTGCTCTATTACGGCATCATCGGCGCTCTTATTTTACGAGTTGTCTTTGTGGCCATCGGCAGTTCGCTCATGCTCCTCGGTAAATGGGCCATGATCGGCTTCGGGCTGTTCGTCCTTTGGAGCGCCTGGAAGATGTGGCAGCAAAGCCGGGAAGAACATCGGGAAATCGTGGATTATTCAGAGCACTGGAGCCTGAAATTAGCGCGCAAACTTTTTCCGGTCTATCCCCGTATCGAAGGGCACAACTTTTTTATCCGCAAAGAAGGCGTTCTTCACTGCACGCCGCTCTTTCTCTGCCTGGTCGCGGTGGAAGTAGCCGATGTCATGTTCGCCTTTGATTCCGTGCCGGCGGTCATAGCCGTTACCAGGGAGCCCTTTTTGGTCTACACCTCCAACATCTTCGCCATCCTGGGCCTGCGCTCCCTGTATTTCCTTCTGGCGGCAGCTAAACGTTTTCTGATTCATCTGGAAAAATCGGTCATCGTTATCCTGGCCTTTATTGGCCTCAAGATGCTTCTGGATGCGGCAGGAGTTATCCACATCGCGCCCATGATTAGCTTGGGCGTGGTTTTGGGCTTGCTCTGCCTCGGTATACTGGCCTCCCTGGTCTTCCCGGAAAAAAAGAACAAGGAGCCTAAGGCCGGGGCCTGACCCCTTTCCCATTGGATGCATTCAGGCTGTCGGAAGCGCCGCTTGGCGCTCCCGGCAGCCTTGCCGTAAGCTTATATTCGCGGCGGCCCCCGGCGCCATCGTCTTCCCTCATTGCGTCTTGCGCGGACGCCGCTTTTTTTCCGCGTATCTTCCTTATCCTTCTGCAGTTGGCACCATCCTTGCTATCGTTCTTTCGTTACGGTTTCGGCACGCGGAAAATTGACAGCCGGACCGTCAAGGATGATGGCATGACGGTTTTTCGTTTCGGCCTGGAACAGGTGCTCCGTTATAGAAAGCAGCTTGAGGAAGCGGCCATGCAGGAACTGGCCCGAGCCCAAAACGCTCTCCTTGCTCATGAGGCCTATCTACACGAGCTGCGCGAAGACCTGGCCCGGGAACAGGCGAGGCTCAGCCGCGCCGGCGAAATGACATCTGGGGAACGTTGGCTTTCCGGCTCGTATGTCACTGGTCTGACGCAGGATATCAAAGCAGCCGTGGAGCGGCGAGCCGTTCTTGAGGAAGAAACGGATAAGGCCAGAAACGCTTTGGTACAGCGGGCCCAGGATTCCAAGCTCCTTGAGAAACTCAAAAGCCGCCAACAAGAACGTTTCCTCCGGATAGAACAACTTCGGGAGCAAAAAGAACATGACGAAATCGCAACCCTGCGCTTCGTTCCTTCGGCCCGCTAGGCTTTGCCGCTTTCTGCTGCTACTTGGCGCTTTCAAGCTGTGCCTGACGGGCACGCTGCTGCTTGATCCCGCTATGGATATGCTTTTCTCCTCAGGAGGCTTTTTGAGCCAGAGCAACGGGGGAGAGAGCGCGGCTGAAAAAGATCAGGCTTCGGCCTCCGCTCTTCAAACCGGGGCGGAAACCATGGCTGCCGCCTTTGGCCTTGCCTCTGCCCAGGCAGCTCCCGCTGCCCCGGCGCCTACCGACGCGCAGGCAGCCTCCGATGCGCCGACGACGGCCTCACCCGCCACGCCGGAACAATCTCCCGGCCTGGCCCGCGAAGCCCTGGCCCGTAAGGAGCAAGAACTTGCCCGCCGCGAACAGGATTTGCAGACGCTGGAGCGGGAGCTTGACGACCGCCTGGAACGGCTCCAGGTTCTGGAAGCCCGGCTCTCCCAGATGCTTAAAGACGCGAACGAAGTAAAGGAAGAAAAATTCCGCCGCCTGGTGGACATGCTCTCCAACATGAAGGCAAAGCAAGCCGCCAGCGTTTTGGAGACTATTGACGAAGCAACCGCCGTCAAAATTTTGGCAGGCATGCGCGGCCGCCAATCCGGAGAAATCCTGACGTACGTCAATCCGACCAAAGCTGCTCGCCTGGCGGAAGCCCTGGCCCGTATGCAGTTGCCCTTTGAGGGATGACCCGTCTCTGTTTGACTATAGCCTATCTGGGGACGCATTTTTCCGGGTGGCAGATTCAGGAATTCAAAGCCAAGGCCCGGCCCCGGACAGTCCAGGGCGAGCTGGAAGCCGTACTTAAACGGATAACCGGCCGGAAGCTGCGAATTTTTGGGGCCGGGCGTACGGATGCGGGCGTGCATGCCGACGCCCAGGTTGCTCACGTGGATATTCCCGAGGATCTGCCCCGCCGCAGTCCCGAAGCCTGGCAAAAAAGTTTTGCGGCTCTGTTGCCTCACGATGTGGCCGTCACCGCTGTATGTGAGGTCTCGCCGGAGTTCCATGCCAGAAAAAGCGCCTGCGGCAAGCGCTATAGCTATGGACTCTGGCTGACCCGAAATTTTGTTCCCCCGAAACTGCGCAATGTTGTCTGGGAAACCGGTCCCCTCGATCTTAGGGCCATGCACGCCGCCGCTGCCTGCCTCACCGGCAGGCATGACTTTGCCTCCCTATGTAACAGCGGCACAGAGGTTGCCACTACAGTTAGGACCATCACCGCCATTACTTGCCAGGAAAAAAGCCCGTTGCATCTGGTCTGGCACGTTGAGGCAGAGGGCTTCCTTAAGCAGATGGTCCGCAACCTCGTAGGTCTCCTGGTCTATGCGGGCCGGGGAAAAATTGATCCGGCCTCCGTTTCGGAGTATATCCGGGCGGGCCGGCGGTCTGCATTGCCCTCCCCGACCGCCCCGGCCAAAGGCCTAACCCTCAGCAAGGTCTATTATGACGCGAACGAACAGCGCGGCCTTTCCGCCTCCCGGGGCGCGCCTTGAGTTGACCATCCGTGATCTCAGTCTGGATGGCGGCGCAATGGCCCGCCATGAAGGCGGCGTCATTTTTCTGGATCAAGGTTTGCCCGGCGAAACCGTGCAGGCCCGGGTTACCCGGATCAAGGCCGGGTATGCTCTGGCTCAGGTCGAAGCCTCCCTCTCCCCCTCGCCCCACGAGCGGCCTTCCTTCTGCGGCAACAAACAATGCGGCGGCTGCGCTTGGACGACCCTGGACTATGCCGCCGAATGCGCCTGGAAGGATAGGCAGTTGCGGGAAACCCTGAGCCGTCTCGGCGGGTTGCCGCGTTCCTTTACCGAGGATGCTCTCCGCTTTCCGGCCTTACTCCCTTCGCCTGCCTCCCTTGGCTACCGCAACAAAATGGAGTTCGCCTTTGCTCCGGACCCGGCCGCCTCCGGCCGCGCCTTGCTTGGCCTCAGGAAACGGAACAGCCGCGAAGTGACGGCAATAGACGAGTGCGGCCTAGCCTCGCTGCCCGTAGGCGCTCTTTTGGCGGAAGTCAGGGCCTGGGCTGCGGAGCGCCGCCTCCCCGCCTGGGGGAAGCGGGAAGGATTTTTGCGCTTTCTGGTCGCCCGAGATTCCGGCTCCACCCAACTTCCGGCCGAGGGGAAGCCCGGCTGGCTGGTAGAACTCATCACCGGGCCCTGTTCCAGGCGCTCCTCACGCCAACAGGCTGTCCGCGAACTGGCCGAAAGGCTGCTGGCCCGCGGCCTTTGTTGCGGCTTCAGCCATTCGCTGCGCAGCGATGCCGCCGATGTAGCCTATGGCGAACAAACACGCTTGAGCGCAGGGCGGAGCGCCATGGCCGCCGATTACGGCTCCCTGATCCTTGAGGCCCCCCCGGGAGCCTTTCTCCAGATTAATACCCCCGCCGCCGCCTTACTCTACGCGACTATAGGAGAGTTTTCTCTGGCCGGACAAGATGTTTCCCCCAGCAAGAGGGAATTGCGGATTCTGGATTGCTACGCCGGCGTTGGAGGCGTTGCCTTGACTCTGGCAGCGCTTCCCGCATGGTCCGGAGCGACGGTCATAGGGGTGGAAAATACCGGCCCGGCTGTGCTGGCGGCCCGCGAAAACGCCCGCCAAAACGGCCTGGACAGGGTCGTTTTCCAGCAGGGGGATGCGGCGGCATTTCTGGCCGCTGAAGAAACCACCCCGGATCTGCTGGTAGCCGATCCACCGCGAGCCGGTCTCAGTGAAGCGGTTTTGGGAGAAATACTCCGGCTTGGTCCGGCCCGGTTGATCCTGGTTTCTTGCAACCCGGCCACCCTGGCGCGGGATGTCTCGCGGCTCACACCAAAATATACGCCGCGGCTGGCCCGGGGCATTGATCTCTTCCCCCACACGCCCCATCTGGAAACGGTGCTTTTGCTGGAGCGAAAGGCAGGATACCTGCCCTGCGCAAACAGCATTGCCTCATAAGACAACATCTTGAAACCGGCTAGCAAGGGGCTTCTGAAATGCACTCCGCCGAATCCCCCCTTTGCCAAATCGAAATAGGCGGCATATAGTGAGGAATCTCCGAACTGTGCCTTATCGGGCCCCCACATGGCCGGCATCCGATTGCCGCGGAGAGTAGGAGAAACTATGCAACGCTATACCGATGCGCAACTTTTGGCATTGCTTCAGGATCTTGAATCAGACAGGGTGGAGCGCAAGGAATCGTTTCGCGGCACAACCCCTAAAAAAGCCCGCCAAGCTGTATGCGCATTTGCTAATGACTTGCCGAATTACAACACGCCGGGCATACTTTTTATTGGCGCTTGCGATGATGGAACGCCATCTAACGAGCCCATTACCGATGAACTGTTATGCGCGCTTTCGGATATGTGCCGGGATGGCACTATACTGCCCCTACCCGTTATGACCGTTGAAAAACGGCTTATATCCGGCGTTGAAATGGCGGTTGTCATCGTCTATCCCTCAGATACGCCTCCTGTACGCTATGATGGACGTATTTGGATACGCACAGGGCCAAGACGTTCGATCGCCAACGAGCAGGAGGAAAGAATCCTCGTAGAAAAACGCCGATATAAGAATATACCTTATGATATGTACCCCGTGCCTGGCGCAACAGTGCATGATCTTTCACGCAGTTATTTTGAGCAAGAATACCTTCCTGCATCCTATGCTCGAGATATATTGGAAGAAAATAATAGAACATACGAGCAGAAACTTGCAAGCTGCCGGATGATCGCTTCGCCTGATAATCCTGTTCCCACAATTTCCGGCCTTCTTATACTTGGGAAAAACCCTCAAGATTTTATTCCGGGATCATTTATTCAATTTTTACGTCTCGATGGTGTTGAGTTATCCGATCCTGTTATTGATGCAGAAGATATCTATGGGAATATAAGTACTATGCTAAGAAGCTTTGAGCAAAAAATTACTGCTCATAACAGAGTTTCTATTGATATCATCAGCGCGCCAAAAGAAATTCGTAGAGCATTATATCCAATGCCAGCAATGCGACAGCTTGTATATAATGCTGTTATGCACAGGACCTATGAAGGAACAAATGCCCCGATAAGGATATATTGGTTCAACGATAGAGTAGAAATATACAGCCCCGGCGGCCCTTATGGCAATGTAACCCCTGAAAATTTTGGGCAGCCCGGGATAACGGATTATAGAAATCCTAATCTTTCCGGAGCAATGAAGGTTTTGGGCTTTGTGCAGGGCTTTGGAAGGGGCATTGCCACAGCCCGCCGTGAGCTGGAAAAAAACGGCAACCCGCCTTTAGAGCTTTCCCCCACGCCGAGCGCCGTGCTGTGTACACTGAAGGAGAGAGAGCATGACAACGCCCATCCTTACCTTTTTCAACAATAAAGGCGGCGTCGGGAAAACATCGCTTCTCTACCATCTTGCCTGGATGTTTTCTGACCAAGGCAAGCGGGTGGTCACGGCGGATCTTGACCCGCAAAGCAACCTGACAGCGATATTCCTTGATGATGATACCATTGAGAATCTATGGGAGAACGGCGGCCCCGGCGCGACCATATACCGGGCCGTAAAGCCTCTTGCCGGAGTGGGCGATATTGTTTCTGTAGGTGTCTTAAATATTACAGAGCGTCTTTTTCTCATCCCCGGCGATGTCGCTCTTTCAAGCTACGAGGATGTGTTAGCCGAGCAATGGCCCTTAAGTATGGGCGATGCCAACCTGTACCGCCCCATGCGCATCCTGAGTTCTTTCTGGCAAGTTATGCAGGAAGCAGCAGCAGCAAAGGAAGCGGATATCATCCTCGTGGATATCGGGCCCAATCTTGGAGCAATTAACCGCTCCGTACTGATAGCTACGGATTACGTCATCATGCCTCTCGGCGCCGATCTCTTCTCGTTACAAGGCCTGAGGAACCTGGGGCCTGCTCTGCGTGCATGGCGTAGCGCCTGGGGCAAACGCTTAGATAATTGGAAAAATTCCGCTGAAGCGATAGAGTACCCGGAATTTAAATTGCCCGCCGGCGCCATGCAGAGCGTCGGCTACCTAACCCAACAGCACAGCGTACGGCTTGACCGGCCGGTCAGAGCCTATGATAAATGGATAAACCGTATTCCCCAAGCATATAGAAAATGGGTGCTCGCTCAATCTCCCGGCCCGGCAATACTCCCGCAAGACGATCCTTATTGCCTTGCGACTATAAAACATTATCGCAGCCTTATTCCCATGGCCCAGGAGGTTCACAAGCCCATTTTCAAATTAACGGCTGCCGATGGAGCCATTGGATCCCATGCGGCCTCTGTCCAGGGGGCAGAAAGGGATTTTAGTAAACTGGCCGGGGTGATCGCGAAAAAAATTCATCTTCAATTATAAGAAAACTCTTACCAGGCCCTAAAGATACAGCAAGCCGGCTCTTCCCCCACACGCCCCATCTGGAAACGGTGCTTTTGCTGGAGCGAAAGGCGAGCCTATAAAGCATATAGCTATATAAATAATACTATATAGCTAGCAGCCATATCGAACCCCCGGGAGGTGATCGGGCTTACCCACAACGCGCGGCAAAAGGCGCAGCGAGTCCGCGCGTCGCTTCCACAACGTATTTTTTGGCCCTTCGGATTTTCGGAGGGCCTTTTTATTTGTTTTGCCTCCCCACAAGGCGCATCCTCAAGCTCCTCCTATCGCAACAGGAAGCCACAGTTTCTATATATGATAGTCTATAATATCTGAAGCCTGCTCCTGGAGAAAGCCCCTCCCCCCAATCACCTCAAGGAGAGGGTAAAAAAAATTTTACCCTACAACTGCGATAAAAAATTTCTTTGAAAAGGATTATTTTTTATCTATTTGATATTAAAGAACAAATTTGAATCACATTTAAATATGGCCAAAAAATCAGCCTTTCGGATTGACAAATTTTTTTTACCCGCCTAGGTCTGCTTCATCGAACCGTTGTGCTCTGCCGAACTTTTGCTCCTGATGGAACAAAAGTGAGACAACGGCGAGGCCCTGAACGTCCGGGCTTCGAGGTTTTATTCAATTTATCGGGGTTTACTCCCCATTTGGAAGGAAGAAACAATGAAAAAACTCAGTGCACTGCTGCTGGCCGTTTGCTTCGTGCTCGGCTCCCTGAGCAGCGCCGCTGCCGTTGACGTGAAAGTCAAAGGCAACTGGCAGTTTAGCTACGGCTATTTCGGCAACTATTCTTTCTATGACGGCGGCAAGGGTCCCGACAACAAGATGGATCCCTTCCAGGCCCGGATGCGTTCGCGTACCCAAGTGGAATTCATCGCCTCCGAAACCCTGCGCAGCGTGTTGCAGTTTGAAATCGGCGTGCAAAACTTCGGTCAATCCGGCTTCACCGCTCTGGATGCTGACGGCAAGGATATCAAGGTAAAGCACGCTTTCATCGATTGGACCATCCCCGGTACCAAGACCAGCCTCCGTATGGGTGTGCAGCCCATGAAGATGCCCGGTCTTATCGCCGGTAACTTCGTGTATAACAACGATATCGCCGGTGTGATGGCCTCCACGGAGTTCAGCCCCGAAGTCGCCCTGACCGCCTTCTGGGCCCGCCCCTATGATGCCTTCCCCACGGTTGACGCAGGCAATGTATATGATGAGAGAGGGAACCGTATTCAGAAAAAGAAACGTTTTGATGAAATGGATCTCTTCGGCTTCACTCTGCCTGTAAAGACCCAGTTCGTCCGTCTCACCCCCTGGGCCATGATCGGCTCCGTGGGCGCGGATTCCGGCTATTACAACAGCAACTACAACATAGCCTATGCCCAAGGGTATGACGTTGCCAACCGTTACGGCCAATCCCTGATTTGGTGGGCCGGCCTGTCTTTTGAACTGCCCACGCTGGATCCTTTCATCGTGCAGTTTGACGGCATGTATGGCTCGCTCAGCGGTAAAGACAACCGCGGCACCAGCGGCTACTACCTGGCCCTGCTCCTCGGCTACAAGTGGAACTGGGGTACCACCAGCCTGGTCGGTTGGTACGGCTCCGGCGACGACGGCGAGTTCGGCAAAGACGACATGGGCCGCATCCCCGTGGTTTCCGCCGACGGCGGCTTTGAAATGGGCACCCGCGGCTTTGCCGGCAACCGCGCTCTCTCCCGTGCCTACGGCATCAGCGGCCTTGGTTCCGGCACCTGGGGCCTGGGTATCCGTATCGACAACGTCTCCTTTACGGAAAACCTGACCCACGGCTTCCGCGCTTACTATGTGCGTGGCACCAACAGTGGCGAGCGTATTGGCCCCGACAGCCCGGTGTACCTCTCCACCGGCAACAAGGGCATCAGCGCCTCTCCTGACCACTATGCTTACCTGATCAGCACCGACAGCGCTTGGGATTTTGCCCTGACCAACACCTACAAGATCAGCGATAACTTCAACATTGGCCTCGACTTCTCCTACACCCAATTGAACCTCAGCAAGCAACGCAGCAGCCAGTGGGAAGACACCACCGGCGCTTATGCCGGCGTGCTGAGCTTCCAGTACACGTTCTAAGTGTGAGATCTATCCCGGACGTTCGGCCCGGAGGCTTCGGCCTCCGGGCCTTTTCTTTGCCCTGAGCACAGGCCGCCTCTGTATCCTTGCCGGCCCGGCTTTCCTACGAGGCGCAGCCTGGTAAGCGGGAAAGCGGTATTGCGTAGGCCAAAGCCTTTCACAGGACAAGCGTATGGATGCATCTGCCCCGGCCGCTTCCCATATAAGCATTGCAATCTGTGGTATGCGGGTATACAAGAGCCGTTATGCCCTATGCAAACTGCCCAAGCGCCGCCTGCCCTATCCCCAGGGTGGCCGCCATCCATGATCTTTCGGGCTTTGGCCGCACTTCGCTCACCGTGGCTATTCCGGTGCTCTCCAGTCTGGGCATTCAGGTCTGTCCCCTGCCCACGGCAGTTCTTTCCAGCCAGACCAGTGATGTTGATGACTTCTGCTTTGTGGATCTTTCCACCCACATGCAGGATTTTTTAGAGCACTGGAAGCGGTTGGGGCTGACCTTTGACGCCGTATACAGCGGTTTTCTGGGCTCCGCCGGTCAGGCTGCTGTTATCCGGGAATGCATCGAATCCTGCCTTATCCCCGGCGGGCTCGCTCTTGTTGATCCCGTGCTCGGCGATAACGGCAGCCTCGATCCCACCATGACCCCGGATATCGTCAAGGCCATGTCGGGGTTGATTCGTCACGCCCACTGCATTACCCCCAATATCACCGAGGCCGCCTTCCTGTTGAAAAAAACCTATCCCGAACGGCCTATGCCCGTCTCACAGATGAAGGAATGGCTTCACGCCCTCTCCGCTCTGGGACCGGAGAGAGTCGTCATCACCAGCGCTCCTCTGGCCGGATTCGTGGGTAAAACCGTTGTTGTCGCCTTTGATGCGCGGCAAAATCGCTACTGGAAGGTTGTAGGCGAGCGCATTCCGGTTTTCTATCCCGGTACCGGTGATACCTTCGCCTCAGTGCTCTGCGGAAGTCTCCTGCTTGGAGAAAGCCTGCCTTCGGCCATGGACCGAGCGGCCCGGTTTGTTACCCTGGGCATTCGCGCAACATTCGGGCATAATCTCCCCGGCAGAAACGGCATACTCCTGGAACGCGTGCTGCCGACGCTCCAGGCCCCTCTCACTAACAGCACGTACAGCCTTCTGGATGAATAACTATGTCCACCTTTTCCCCCCGCCCTTACGCCCCCATCCCCATGGTTCCCGGCCCGGTCACCGTGCATCCCGCTGTAATCGCCGCCATGTGCCGCGATTACGGCTCCGGCGATATCGAACAGGAATTTTTGCCGCTCTACGTTGCAACCGGCCGTGCCCTGGCCCGGCTCATGGGTACCCGAAACGATGTGGTCATTATGACCGGCGAAGGCATGCTTTCTCTCTGGGCGGGATTGAAAAACGCCCTTTGCCCCGGCGACAAGGTTCTTAGCGTGGGCACGGGCCTTTTCGGCAACGGCTTTGCGGCTATGGCCCGGGCCATTGGCTGTGAAGTAGAATTGCTCTCCTTCCCTGCTGATACCACTATCGGCAACGGGGAGAGCCTAACCTGCATCGAAGATGCCCTCCGCCGCTTCCATCCCAAAATGATCACCGCTGTGCACTGCGAAACGCCCTCGGGCACCCTTAACCCTTTGGCTGAGCTGGGGCAGATGAAAGAACGGCTCGGTATCCCCCTGTTCTGCGTGGATGCCGTCTCCAGTATCGGCGGCGCGCCTGTGCAGGCCGACGCCTGGCACATCGACCTTGTCTTTGGCGGCAGCCAGAAATGCCTTGGGGCCCCGCCCGCCATGAGCTTCCTCTCCCTCAGCCCGGCCGCCTGGGAACACATTCTGAAGAACAACTACCAGGGCTACGATGCCCTAGCGCCCTTCCACAACCTGGAAAAAACCGGGCTCCCGCCCTATACTCCTTACTGGCACGGTCTTGCCGCCCTTCATACCGCGGTCTCACGCATCCTTGATGAAGGCCCGGAACTCTGTTTTGCCCGTCACAGGCGCGTTGCCGCCATGTGCCGCCAAGGTCTCACTGACGTGGGCATCACCTTGTTTCCCAAGCCCGAAGCCGTTCCTTCTCCCACCGTAACCGCAGCCTATATCCCGGAGGGCTTCACCTGGCCGGAATGGAATCAGCGTCTCCGCGCCCTGGGTCTCGTCGCCGGCGGAAATTATGAAGACCTTGCCGGCAAGGTCTTCCGCCTCGGCCATATGGGGCCCCAGGCCGATGAAGAACTTATGGGCAAAGCCCTCGCTGCCATAAGGCAGGCCTTGGAAGAGTGAGCTTAGCTCAGAGAGGCAGGGGGCAAAAGGCAGAAAGGACGAAGCCAAGGCGAAGAGCGGGGCTCTGCCCCGCGCCCCGGCAGGGGGATGATCCCCCTGCACCCCGCAATAGGGGAGGACTGGAGCCGCCGGAGGAAATGCCGCTTGCCTTCGTGCCGTATGGCCCCTATCCGGCGGGAAAAACCGCTTGGCCGATAGGACGCGCCTTTAAGGAATAGCGATGATTCTCCTTTGAAAACCGTTCCGCTCGCCCTCACGGGCTCGCCGGACTCGGCGTTATCTGCCGCCGCGCTTTACGCAGGCACTTTTTTTTCACGTTCTGTGTCCGAAAGGCGTTCTTCAACAGCCTCAAACAGGCGGGCTACGATGGCGTTAGAAACCAGCATGCCGGTGTGGGTTAGCTGGATAAAGCCGCCCCGAATACGGATCAAATCTTCGTTATGCAAGGCCTGAAGAAAAATATGGTTGTCTTTCAGGAAGTTACGCCCGGTCAGTTTTCGGTACGCCTTCACTGAAAGCCCCCTTGTCGTGCGCAGACGAAGCATGATGTATTCAAGAACGCGCGCCTTGCGATCAAGTTCCTCAATATCCTCAGGTAGAGCGCGGTTGTGGACGGCCTCGCTCCAGGCGGCGAGATCCGGAATATTGCTCCAACGACGGTTTTGGATAGTGGAAACAGCCGAAGGCCCAAGCCCGAGATACTCCCGCCCCTGCCAATAGCCGAGATTATGGCGGCATCGAAAGCCTTTGCGGGCAAAGTTAGAAATCTCATATTGAAGGTAGCCTAGGGATTCCAGATAGGCGATGCCCTCCAGGTACATGGCGGCTTGGTCTTGTTCCGAGGGCAGCGCCAGTCCGCCGCGTACAGCTTCAGCAAGAGGCGTAGTCTCTTCAAGGGTCAAGCCATAACAGGAAAAATGGTCCGGTTGGAGAGAGGACAATTCTTTGAGTTCGCGTTTCCAATCATCGGGCTTTTGGCCGGGCAGTCCCCACATACAGTCAACGCTGATCGAAGAGAAGTGTGCCTGGCGGGCGCGCTGCATAGCCAAGGCAGCTTCTTTGGCGCTATGAACACGGCCCATACGCTGTAGAAAGGCATCATTAAGGCTTTGGACGCCCAGGGAAAGACGGGTAATCCCGGCCGCCCGCAAATCACGGGCGTAGCCGGAGGCAATAAATGACTCCGGATTGGCTTCAAAACTGATCTCGGCGTTGCCGGCCAAGGAAAAGGCCCTATCTATCCGCGTAAGAATCAACGCAACGGCAGAGGCGGAAAGAAGGCTCGGGGTGCCGCCACCGAAAAACACGGTTTCCACGCGCTCTTTGCCGAGACGATCAGCCCAGAGGGCAATTTCAGCTATCAGGGTATCCTGGTACTTTTGGATGCGCCCTTCATCGCCCCTGCTCAAGGCAGAGGAATAAAAGGAACAATACGCGCAGCGCGAACGGCAGAAAGGAACGTGAATATACAGGAGCATAGCTGGAAAGCCCTCTGGAACAAACGGTCGGCAGAGCCGCCCGTGCCGTAACAATGGATTAGAATACGCCGTAACCAGCGATCAAGCAAACACCCCAAGGGGGGCGTTTTGTGCGCTTGCGGTCGGGAGGAGAGTTCCTTGAGAGAATATATCTTCATGATGCAGGGGAGATTCGGGGAGCAGCGCCCGGCCTCTAGGAACTCACTCCGGGCGCAACGTCCATAAGCACGTTGCGCCCGGAGTGGCGGCGGCCGGCCTGAGCCCTTTCAGCTCTCTATGGCGACAAACCGTGTTCCTCGAATTCCCTGAAAACACCGGCGGAAGCCTCCTGGCGGCGGCTCCCGCCGGGGAAGATCAGCTCTTCATCGATGCGAGAGACCCTCTGCTGTTCCGGCGGACGAGCAGAGAGCCTCCGCCCCGTCGGTCATATTACGGAAAGGGGATATTTCCCGCAACCTGGCGATGATCCGAGATAAGGCGGTAATGGTTTTATCGATTTCAGCTTCTGTGGTGTAGCGCGAAAGAGAAAGCCGAACGGAGCCGTGGGCGTAAGTAAAGGGAACGCCCATGGCGCGGAGCACATGGGAGGGTTCCAGACTGCCCGAGGTGCAGGCCGAGCCGGAGGAAGCACAAATGCCTTCCTGATCCAGGAGAAGCAAAATGGCTTCGCCTTCCACATACTTGAAGGCGATATTCAGGGTATTGGGCAGACGATTTTCGGTATCGCCGTTGACCACGGCCTCAGGAATAGCGGCAAGGAGCCCCTGCTGGAGTTTATCCCGGAGAGCGCGAACGGTCGTGTTCTCATCCTGAATATGCTTGGCGGCGAGTTCGGCGGCTTTGCCCAAAGCAACGATGGAGGGCACGTTCTCAGTGCCGGCGCGGCGGCCGTGCTCCTGGTGGCCGCCGATAAGGAAGGAGCGATAGGGCGAGCCCCGGCGTACGTAGAGCACGCCAATGCCCTTGGGCGCGTGAAGCTTATGCCCGGAGAGGGCCAGGTAATCCACGGGCAGGGTTTTGAGATCAAGGGGAATCTTCCCCACGGCCTGGACGGCGTCGGTGTGGAAAAGGATGCCCCGGGTTTTGGCCAGCTCTGCGGCTTCACGAATGGGGAAGATAACGCCGGTTTCGTTGTTGGCATACATCATGGAAACCAGAGCGGTATTGTCATCCAGGGCGGCTTTGTAAGCTTCCAGGTCGAGGCGGCCTTTTTTATCCACATCCAGCCAGGTCACCTTATAGCCGCGTTGCTGGAGGAGCCGGCCCATAGCAATAACGGCCGAGTGCTCAACCCGGGTGGTGATGAAATGACGCTTTTCCGGGCGGCTCTCCAGGGCAGCCAGAATAGCGGTGGAATCAGATTCGGTGCCGCAGCCGGTGAAAATGATTTCTTCGGGGGAAGCCCCGAGAAGATCGGCTATGCGGGCACGAGCGTTTTCCATAGCCCGAGCGGCAACGGCGGCAAAGGAATACATGCTGGAAGGATTGCCGTACTCGTTTTGCAGGAAAGGCAGCATGGCCTCCAGCACTTCCGGAGCGACCATAGTCGTTGCGTTGTTATCAAGATAGGTCAGGTTCATGCGTTTTCTCCCGGGGCGCGTTGTTCGGGCCGGACCACAATGCCCGGGTCAACCTGGTCGCGTAAGGTTTGTTGAACAAAATTTTCCAGGGTCAGGCGGCTGGAGGGGCAATCCAGGCACATGCCGCGCAGGGCAACGGTAACCACGCTGCCATCGATATCCACCAGCTCGATATCCCCGCCATCCTGGTTGAGACGCGGTTTGATCACCTCATTGATGACCGTCATGACATTCTGCATCCGTTCAATATTGGTCATGGTTTTAGGCCGCTGCGGCTGAAGAGGCGTAAGGCTCCGGCCTGTTTCATCGGCCACGATAGCGGCAACATCCTCAAGACAACCGCCGCAGGCCCCGCCCGCCTTAGTAAAGTTGGTCACTTGCTCCACGCTGGTTAAACCGTTCTCACGGATGGCCCGGCGAATCTGCCCTTCGGTGACGCCAAAACAGCGGCAGACAAGGCGATCATGGGCATCTTCACCGGTTTTTCCAGGCGCTTCGCCGCGATAGCTGCGGATAGCCGCTTCCAAAGCTTCTTGCCCCATGACGGAACAATGCATTTTCTGATCGGGCAGGCCGCCCAGAGCGTCGGCAATATCTTTATTGGTCACGGCCAGAGCTTCATCAATGGTTTTCCCCTTGATAAGGTCTGTCAGCACGGAGCTGGAGGCAATGGCGCTGGCGCAACCAAAGGTTTGAAAGGTAGCGTCGATGATGCGGTCGTTTTCTATTTTAAGATAGAGCTTCAAAGCATCGCCGCAGGCAAGGCTGCCTACCTCGCCGATAGCGTTGGCATCTTTGAGTTCCCCGACATTATGCGGCGCGAGAAAATGTTCGCGTACTTTATCAGTGTAATTCCACATGGTCTGCCTCCTGGCAAAAAAACGATACAGCATACTATATAGCCGGATACAGGAATTGGGAAGCGGCCTGGAGATTGTTTTTTCGTATTCATACGCAGGGGATGAGCCGCGCCGTTCCGATCGCCGGGTATTCGGCTGTGCCGCCGCGCTGTGAAAAAACTATAGGTAATCCGATACGCCGCGGGGTTTGATCAGGCCGCAAGGCCGTTTCACCCCTTCTTAGAAACGCAACGATAAAAGGCAAGGGATAGGTATAGAAATGAACTTGACAGAACTGCCGCGGCACTCCATTTTATACGACGCGACTGGAATACTCAAAGCGCGCCTTTTGTTGAAAATTTCCAAAGACCTTCGCGTTTTTTCAAACACGGCGCGCTTGCGCGTGCCGCGTCATGGCGATGCGGGGCGCTCCGTAATCTGTGCGGATGTGGCAAAACGCCACGGAGTATCGCCCGATTATCGCAAGGGGCAGTCGGGCTTTCCGGCCCGCTCCCGATATTTTGTACTACACTGTAACCCGGGTGGTTCAGGAATGGATCGAGTCAATCTGGCCTCCTCTGATCGGGATTTTATCCGCCAGGTCGAGGAAGAGAGCGGGCAAACCATCTCCCGCTGTTATCAATGCGGCAACTGTACCGCGGGCTGTCCCATGGGCTTTGCCTATGATCTGCCGGTGCACCGGATCATGCGCATGATCCAAACCGGGCAAAAAGAAGCGGTGCTCTCCTCAAAATCCCTGTGGTACTGCGCAACCTGCGAAGCCTGTACAGCGCGCTGCCCCAACCAAATCGACGTGGCCACGATCATGGATGTCTGCCGCCACATGGCCCGGCGCGAAAACAGGCTTGGCGTTTGGAGCGTGCGCGTCTTTACCCGCTCGTTCCTGGAAACGGTCAAATATTTTGGCCGGACCCATGAACTGGGCACCATGGCCGGTTTCATGCTGGGCACGGGAAGGCTGCTCACAGATACAGATCTGGTGCCGAAAATCCTGCCCAAGAAAAAACTTGCCTTGAAACCGCATACCATTAAAGCTCGGGAAGAGGTTTCCGGCATCTTCAAGCGCTTTAGGGAATCCCAAAAGGAGGGGAACCATGGCAAGTAGCCCCCTCGCCTATTACCCCGGCTGTTCGGGCCTGGGCACTTCTATGGAATATGATCGCTCCACCAGGGCCGTATGTGAAGCCCTGGGGATACCGCTCAAAGATATTCCGGATTGGAGCTGCTGCGGTTCCACCCCGGCCCACACCGTGGATCACGCCCTTTCAACGGCACTTTCAGCCCGTAACCTTATCCAAGCCGAAACCATAGGCCTTTCGGATATCGCTACGCCCTGTCCAAGTTGTCTCAAGAATCTGAAAACGGCCATGGCCCGTTGGCAGGATCCGAAAATCGGTCCGGCCGCCGAGAAACTCTTGGGAAAATCTCTGCAGGAGCGGCACCGGGTGCGTTCGGTGCTTCAAGTTCTGTATGAGGAGCTGGGGCCCGAAGCCCTGGCCGCCAAGGTGAGCCGGCCCCTGGCCGGGCTTAAGGTGGTTCCCTACTACGGCTGCTTGATGACCAGACCAAAGGATCTGATGGATTTTGACGACGAGGAATACCCCGTCAGCATGGATCGGCTTCTGGAAGCCGCCGGAGCCGAAGTGCTTCCTTTCCCTCTGAAGGTGGAGTGCTGCGGCGCATCCATGGGCATTCCCTTAAATAAAGCCGTGACTCGGCTTTCCGGCAAAATTCTGGAGCTGGCCGCATCGTTAGGGGCCGATGCCGTGGCCGTGGCCTGCCCTCTCTGCCAGATGAATCTCGATCTCCGGCAGGGCCAAGTGGAAAAAGCAAACCACGCCATCTATAAGCTCCCTGTATTTTACTATACCCAGCTCCTGGGGTTGGCCCTCGGCCTTCCCGAACGGGATCTCGGGCTATCCAAACTGAATGTGAACCCTGAACCCGCCCTGGCCCTGATCCGCCAGAGCAGGCCGAAACCGGCTGCCGAAACGGCCGCTACAACGGAGGACGCGGCATGAGAATCGGCGTCTTCGTCTGCCACTGCGGCAGCAACATCGCGGCCACCGTGGATTCCGCCGCCGTGGCCGCCGCCGCCCGCGATTTTGATGAGGTAGTGTTTTCCACGGATACCATGTACACCTGCTCCGAGCCGGGGCAGACGGGCATCATTGAGGCCATAAAAACCCATGCTCTGGATGGCGTCGTTGTGGCCGCCTGTAGCCCGCGCATGCATGAGCCGACCTTCCGCCGGGCTGTAGAGCGGGCGGGCGTGAACCGCTACATGGTTGAAATGGCCAATATCCGCGAACACGTCTCCTGGATCGGCAAGGATAAAGAGGCCAACACCAACAAAGCCACAGAGCTGGTGCGTATGGCCGTGGAAAAGCTGCGCCTGAACCGCCCGCTGTTCCCCAAAACATTCAAAGCCACTCGCCGGGTGTTGGTCATCGGCGGCGGGGTGGCCGGCATCCAAACGGCGCTGGATTGCGCCGAGGCCGGGCTGGAAGTGGTTATGGTCGAGCGCGAATCGACCATTGGCGGCAAAATGGCCAAACTGGATAAAACCTTTCCTACCGTGGATTGCTCCTCCTGTATTCTCGGCCCCAAAATGGTGGATGTGGCCCAGCACCCCAACATCACCCTGTATGCCAGCGCCGAGGTAGAGGCCGTATCCGGGTTTGTCGGCAACTTTGAGGTAACTATCCGCAAAAAGGTCACCTGCGTCGATTGGGAAAAATGCACCGGTTGCGGCCTGTGCACCGAGAAGTGCCCCAGCAAAAAGGCCTATAACCGCTTTGATGAAGGGGTGGGGCCCACCACAGCCATCAATATTCCCTTTCCCCAGGCTATCCCCAAAAAGGCGGTTATCGATAAGGAATTCTGCCGCTATTTCACCACGGGCAAATGCGGCGTCTGCGCCAAAATCTGCCCCACCGGGGCTATCAATTACGAACAGCAGGAAGAGTTGGCGCAAGAAAAGGTCGGGGCCATTGTCGCTGCCACCGGCTATGATCTTTTTGATTGGCGCGCTTACGGCGAATACGGCGCGGGCCGTTATCCGGATGTGATCTCCTCGCTCCAGTACGAACGTATGCTCTCTGCTTCGGGCCCCACAGGCGGGCATATCAAACGCCCCTCTGATGGCAAGGAGCCCAAAACCGTTGTCTTTATCCAGTGCGTGGGCTCGCGGGATGCCTCTATCGGCCGGCCCTATTGTTCGGGCTTCTGCTGCATGTATACGGCCAAGCAGGCTATCTTGACCAAGGACCACATTCCGGATTCGCAAAGCTACGTTTTTTACATGGATATCCGCGCGCCCGGCAAGGCCTATGATGAATTCACCCGCCGGGCCATGGAAGAATACGGCGCGCAGTATGTGCGCGGCCGGGTGGCCCTGATTTATCCCAAGGGGGATAAACTTGTTGTGCGCGGCACGGATACGCTGATGTCTTCTCAAGTGGAGGTGGAAGCGGATCTGGTGGTGTTGGCCGCCGGGGCCGAGGCCGCCCGCAATGCCTCCGGCTTGGCTGAAAAGCTGCATATTTCGTACGATACATATGGTTTCTTTGTGGAAGGGCACCCCAAATTGCGGCCTGTGGAAACCAATACCGCCGGGGTGTTCCTGGCCGGAGCCTGCCAGGGGCCCAAGGATATTCCCTCCTCTGTGGCCCAAGGAAGCGCCGCAGCGGCCAAGGTTCTGGGGTTGCTCTCCAAAGATGTGCTTGAATCCGATCCCCAGATTGCTCAAGTAACGCTGCAACGGTGCATCGGCTGCGGCAAGTGTATTCGGGTTTGCCCGTTCCAGGCTATTCGGGAAACGGATTTCCGAGGCCAGCGCAAGGCCGAAGTCATCGAGGCGGTCTGCCAGGGGTGCGGGTTGTGTAATGCCACCTGCCCGCAGGGGGCTATCCAGCTCTCCCATTTCACGGATAACCAGGTCCTCGCCGAGGTGGAGGCTTTATGTCGGTGCTAGAAGGGAAAGAACGCCGCATCATCGGCTTTTTGTGCAACTGGTGCTCTTACGGGGGCGCGGATACCGCGGGGGTGGGCCGGTTCAGCCAGCCCACGGATCTGCGGATTATCCGGGTGCCCTGCTCCGGGCGCATCAACCCGCTTTTTATCATCAAAGCCTTGCTCTCCGGCGCGGATGGCGTGCTTGTTTCCGGCTGTCACCCCCGGGATTGCCACTATGCGGAGGGCAACTTTTACGCCCGCCGCAGGCTGGAAATGTGCAAACAGCTGTTGCCCGCTGTGGGCATCGATCCTTTACGCTTTGAATATACTTGGGTTTCGGCCTCTGAAGGCCAGCGCTGGCAACAGGTCGTTACCGATTTCACCGCGCAGATCCACCAGCTCCCCCCGGCCCTTCGCTTCAGCGAATCTCCGGATTTGGAGCTGCTCCGGCAGTGCGGCTGATAGATAACGATGCCTCCGGCCGCGCTCCTTTGGAGCAGCCTCCCGGTGAAGCTCCCGGAAGGAACGCGGCCGGAAACGGCAGGAGCCGAAGAACCCTATAACGGTCGTTGATACCCAACCATAGGTTGTCCGGCCGTGCGGGCAGACCGTACCGGCCTTCTCTCCGGAGCCGGTTTTGACGGAACGCGTCAAGCAGGCGTTGTTCCTCGGAACAAGGGCAGGAGAGAAGGAAAAGGATAGTTTGCGGCACAGCCGGTTTGGAGAAGAGCATGGCTGACGATATACATGGCGCGCTGCGGGAAGCCATCCGCACAATACTTCCGGATGTGGAATGCGTTCTGGGCTGGGGTTCCGGCCCTGATCCGTTGCGTTCCGCACCCCTATTCATGAAATCTCCCGAAGATGTGGAGAGGTTCCGGGCCGGAGAACTGGCTGTTAATAATCTGGCCGTTTTTCTGCCGGAATACGCCGGACGCAAAGTTGGCATCGTGGTCAAGGGCTGCGATTCCCGCTCGGTGGTGCAACTCATTTCCGAAACGTTGGTGAAGCGCGAGGAGGTGGTCATTATCGGCTACCCCTGTCGCGGCGTTGTCGATGTAGCTAAAATAGCCGCCGCCATCGGGCTCGGGAACGAGGATCTCGAAGCGGGCCTGGTGGAACGGGCCGAAGTGAACGGGGATACCGTCAGCGTGACGGTGCGCGGGGAAACAAAAACCTTTCCCTTCAAGGATGTCATGGCTGCCAAGTGCTCCATCTGCCGCTATCCCAACGCCGTATTGCACGATGTGTTTATCGGCGAAAAGGCCGAAGCCCGGGAAGATAGCTATGCTGATCTCGAAAAATACGAGGCCATGAGCCTGGAAGAGCGCTTCCGGTTCTGGGAAAAGGAAATGGAGCGCTGTATACGGTGCTACGCCTGCCGCAACGCCTGCCCCTTGTGCGTCTGCCGGGATCACTGCGTGGCCTCCAGCCGGGAACCGCACTGGCTTTCCCAGGCTGACAGCACCCGGGATAAACTCTTTTTCCAACTGATTCACGCCACCCACCTGGCCGGTCGGTGTACCGGTTGCGGCGAATGCGCCAGGGCCTGCCCTGTGGGCATTCCCGTGGGCCTTTTCAAACGTTTCATCAACCGAGCCGCGGGGCAGCTTTTCGGCTTCCAGGGCGGGCTCGATCCGGAGGCCGTTTCTCCCTTGCAGCGCTTCCTTGTTGATGAACCCACCATCAAAGAAAAGGAGTGGAAATGAACGCCGCTCTGAAGTTTCTGCCCCACGAGCATCTCAAGGCCTGGCTCGAGGAATTGGCCGGGACCATGCGGGTGCTGGCGCCCCAAAAGGAAGGCGCTGCCGTAGTCTACCGCGCCTTTGACCCCTCGCGGGAACCTGAACTGATCCGCAAACCCACAGAATCGGCCAAGCATATTCTCTTTCCCCGGAGCGAGGCGCTTTTTGCCTTCCACAAGAAAAAAGCTCCCTTTGCCCCGGATTCTCTCAATCCGGACGGCAGCCAGGCCGAAAAGGAAGAACCGGCCACGCCCGCAATGGAGCTTACCCCGCCGGAACAACCCGGCCCTACAGTGGTCTTTGGTATGACCGGCTGCGACGCCGGCGGCGTGACCACCTTTGACCCGGTTTATGGCGGACGCTACCAAGATCCCTATTATCTGCAACGGCGCGAGGCCACTGTACTCATTGCCAGAGCGTGCAACGAAGCCCTTTCCACCTGTTTTTGCACCTGGGTTGGCGGCGATCCTGCCAACCGCCGGGATGCGGATATTTTGGCTACCCGGCTGGAAAACGGTTGGCTCTTGGAACCGTTGACAGAAAGGGCTGAACGCGTTTTGGGCTCAACGCTTCTCGGGGATGCCGGAGAGGCAGAGGCCCGGGAGGCGGAAGCGCTGCATGCTAAAGCCCGCGCCGCCATCGGCGAAGCGCCGGATCTTACGGGCATTGAGGATGCGCTTCCGGCCCTTTTTGATGACAAGGATTTTTGGTGGAGCGAAAGCGCCGCCTGTCTGGCCTGCGGGGCCTGTACCTACCTTTGCCCCACCTGCCACTGTTTCACCATTACCGATGAAAAAGCCGGGCTCTCGGGCGTGCGTCTGCGCGCCTGGGATACCTGCATGGCTGCGCTGTATACGCTTGAAGCCAGCGGGCACAATCCCCGAGGCCAAAAAGCCGCCCGCCTGCGCAACCGCGTCGGTCACAAGTTTGCCTACTTTCTCAAGAACCACCAGGGGCGCATCTCTTGTTGCGGGTGCGGTCGCTGCATCAAAAGCTGCCCGTCCAGCGTGGATATCCGCCGCATCGTGCTGAACGCGCTCAAGCGCGCCAAGGGCAAGGAGGCCGCCAATGGCTAACGTGTCAAAAAGCTCCAGGACAGCGGGGCAAAAATCCGCTCCCAAGGCCGTTCCGGCCCGAGGAAAGAACGGCTTCAAGCCGGAAGAGAAAAAACCGGATGCGGCCCAAACGGCCGCTCCCGTTGCCGCGGCAGCAGCGGGCGCCCCTCAAGCCTCGCATAGCGGCATGCCGACCCGGAATCCCGGGGCGGTCAATCCCTATCTCCCCCATATGGCCACCGTGCAAGAAGTTATCAAGGAAACCCACAACATCATGACGTTCCGCGTTGTGCTCAACGATCAGGAAGTGATGAAAAATTTCCACTTCGAGCCGGGCCAGGTAGGGCAGCTCTCGCTTTTTGGAGCCGGGGAAGCCACCTTTGTCATCAATTCTTCTCCCACGCGCAGGGAGTATCTCCAGTTCAGCGTTATGCGGGCCGGGGAGGTCACCGCTGCTCTGCACGGCCTCCGGCCCGGGGATACGGTGGGCGTACGCGCCCCCCTGGGCAACCATTTCCCCTATCAGGCGATGAAGGGTAAGGATATCGTGCTCATTGGCGGCGGCATCGGCATGGCCCCGATCCGCACGCTGCTTTACTATATGCTGGATAACCGCGCCGATTACGGCAAGATCACCTTGCTTTACGGAGCGCGTTCCCCGCAGGATATGGCCTATAGCTACGAACTGCCCGAATGGCTCTCCAGCAAGGATATGGAATGCGTGTTAACTATCGACCGCGAGGCCGAAGGCTGGGAACACAAGGTCGGGCTGATCCCCAACGTGCTCCTGGAGATGGCGCCCCAACCCGATAATGCTGTGGCCGTAACCTGCGGCCCGCCGATCATGATCAAGTTCACCCTGGAAGCGCTGGCCAAGCTGCGTTTTGCCCCGGAACAGATTATCACCACCCTGGAACGGCGCATGAAATGCGGTATCGGCATCTGCGGCCGCTGCAACATTGGAGAAAAATACGTCTGTGTCGATGGCCCGGTGTTTACCTACGCCGAGTTGCAAGGGCTGCCCAACGAACTCTGAGCGCCCAAACGCTTGAGGGCAATGCCCTTTTGCCCAGGGGGCGGGCCGCCGCAGGAGAAAAGCGAATTGGACCCGACAGCCCGGCTGTCGGGTTTTTTCTCTCTTTTAGGGATAGAAAAAAGCCGGTTTATCATATACTTTTCGGCAAAGCGGCGTTGCCGCCCGGAACCATCGTTTCTTCCCGGAGCACATGCTATGCACGCAACGGGACGCCGAGCGGATCGCGTGGAGAGCGCTTTCTCGGCGCATAATGGCAAAGCAACGGTGTGCCTGTGGGGCTGACCTTGCCTGCCGACACGCTTTCCGTTTCCAACGTTCCGCTGTTTTGTTCAGGAGTTGCCATGCGCGCATTGACTATAGCCACTCGAGGCAGCAAGCTGGCCCTTTGGCAGGCGGAATATATCCGCTCCTCCTTGTTGCGGGCCTGCCCCGAAATTCCGGGTATAGAGCTGCTTGTCATAAAAACCAAGGGCGACCTCATTCTTGATGTGCCGCTGGCCAAGATTGGCGGCAAGGGGCTGTTCATCAAGGAAATCGAGGAGGCTTTGCTGGACGGCAGAGCGGATCTCGCTGTGCACTCTATGAAAGATGTGCCCATGGAACTGCCCCAAGGGCTGGCATTGGCGGCCGTGACGCAACGAGAGCTTCCCGGCGATGTGTTGCTTTCCGCTCACTTTCCTTCGCTGGAAGCCCTGCCGCAGGGAGCGCGGCTCGGCACCAGCAGCCTGCGTCGCCAGGCCCAGGCGCTGGCCCTCCGCCCGGATCTTGATATCCGCTCTTTACGCGGCAACGTGGATACCCGCCTTGCTAAGCTCATGGCTGGAGAATTTGACGCCATCATCATGGCTGAAGCCGGGCTCTCCCGCCTGGGACTCTCTGCGCCCTGCCACCAGATTCTCCCGATAGATTCGTTTCTTCCGGCCGGCGGCCAGGGCGCTCTCGGCATCGAAATACGTGACGACCGCCCGGATATCGCGGCTCTTGCAGCGATTCTGGAACACGCGCCCAGCCGTATTGCCGTGGAAGCCGAGCGCGGCTTTCTCGCCGGACTCAACGGCGGCTGCCAAGTTCCCATTGCTGCTTACGCCGTTATGCCTGATGACCACGCGGTCCGACTCCGGGGAGTGGTCATGGATGTGCGGGGGGAATATGCCCTACGCGGTGAAAAGCAAGGTCCGGCAGCCTGCGCCGGAAAGATAGGCCTTGAGCTGGCCGCGGAATTGCTGGAGCGCGGCGCGGGCCATCTTCTGGCCGGCCTGGATACTGCCGCGCCTCTGCCCCGCTGAGCGCCGTAAAGGGCTCCGCCGGAGGCATCATACCCCCGGCGGAGCCTGGACGCCATGCCCTATCCGGCACTATCCAAACCGGTACCGCTGGTTCCTTCTCTTTCCAGCTTCACGATAATTCGCTATGATCCGGCTCCCGCAAGCGGGAAGATCACCAGGCCTGCCTCGGCGGCAGGTTGCGAGACATCATGAAAAAAACGCCTCCTCTCTCCTCTTCGTTCCTCCGCGCCCGCCTCGACCCGGCGCGGATTCCTTATGCGGATAGCGCCGCCATCCCCAAAAACGTTCATCTACGGCCCCCGCAGCCTCGAGCCATGCAAGCCCTGGAACTGGGCATGCACATCAAAGACAGCGGCTACAACATCTATCTCTCCGGAGAGGCCAACCTGGGCCGGACCTTTATGCTGCTTGATTTCCTCCAGCCCAAGGCGAAAAAAGCGCCGACGCCGCCGGATCTCATCTATGTGCATAACTTTGAAGATCCGGATAGCCCCTGCCTGATCGAGCTGCCCGCCGGGCAAGGGCGCAAGCTGAAAAATGCCATGGCCGACATGCTGGCCCGCATCCGCAAGGATATCCTCGCCCGTTTTGAAAACGACGCCTACACCCGCCGCCGCTCCGGCTTGCTGGATTCGTTCCAAGGCCGTAAAGATAAACTCTTTCGTCAAATGGACGCCGTAGCCGGAACCCGGGGGTTCCACTTGGATATGGATGATCAGGGAGCTATGACCCTCTACCCCCTGATCGAGGGGAAACGCCTCAGCGAACAGGAATTTGAAAGCCTGAACAGTGAGCAGCGCAAAGATTTACGCAGCAAAGGCGATTCCCTGCTCCACGCCATGACCGGCCTGATCCGGAAGCTCAGCCGCATGGAACAGGATTTTTTGGATAAAGAACGCCTTCTGGAAGAGGAAGTGGCTTCCGAGGTGCTGGATCGATTGCTCACGCCGTTGGCCGAAAAATTCTGCAAAAGTTGCAAATCCGAGGCCTTGGAAAAACATTTCAAAAACGTGCGCGAGCATATTCTGGATAATCTGGATTCCATCATATCCCGAGAGGCGCACCAACCCGGGTTGCCGCCTCTTCCAGGCGGGCAGCCGCCTTACCCTCCCTTGGCCTCGCCGCACGGCCCGGAAGCCCCCGGCCCCGATGAAGTCAGCCTGCGTTGTGAAGTGAATCTTTTTGTGGATAACGGCAAAACCCACGGCGCCCCCATTATCATGAGCGACCACCCGACCCCGGCCCATCTTCTGGGATCTATCGAACGGGAATCGGAGCTGGGGGCCCTGATCACGGATTTCACCCTCATTAAGGCCGGTTTCCTCCATAAGGCCAACGGCGGCTTTCTCATTCTCCGCATTGAGGATCTTTTGCAACACCCCGCGGCTTGGGAAGGCATGCTCCGCTCGCTTCGTTCGGGCTTGGCCCGCATTGAGGATCCCGGCGACGGCGAATCTGCCAAGACCAAAGGCATCAGCCCCATGCCCGTGCCCCTCTCCCTCAAGGTCATTCTCGTGGGCACGGAATACCTTTACGAAAGCCTGCTCATGGCCGATGAACGCTTTGGCAAGTTGTTCAAGATCAAGGCCCAACTCACCGAATACATGCCGCGCAATGCCCGAGGCATCCGTATCTACCTTGCTCATTTCCGGCGAATCATCGAAGATGCCCACCTTCTGCCCTTTGATCGGGAGGCCATGGCCGCCCTGGTCGATGCGGGCTCAAGCCTGGTGGAAGATCAGAAGTGCCTTTCCCTGAAATTCCCGCTGCTTCGGGAAATTATGATTGAGGCCTCTTCCATGGCTGCCATGCGGGGTAAAACCATGGTTGATGGCGAAACCATGCGCGAAACCATGCAGGCCCGCACCTTCCGGGCCAATCTGGTGGAAGAATCCTTCATGGAAGAGTATGACCGTAAGGTAATTAAGGTAGAAACCAGCGGCTCGGCTGTGGGGCGGGCCAATGGGCTTTCGGTTACCTTGTACGGCGACTTTGAATTCGGCCTGCCGCACCAAATAGCGGCCACCGTCGGCGCAGGGAGTGAAGGCATCATCGACCTTGAACGTGAATCCACCTTAGGCGGCCCCATCCATACCAAGGCTATGCTCATTCTCAAAAGCTATCTGCTCAGCCAATTTGCCAGGAACAAACCCCTGGTGCTCAGCGGCAGCCTCTGCTTTGAACAAAGCTACGCCGGTATTGAGGGCGATTCCGCCTCGGGCGCGGAACTCGCGGCCCTGCTTTCGGCCCTGGCCGGCGTGCCCCTTTCCCTCTCGCTAGCCTTTACCGGCGCTGTCAGCCAATCCGGCCAGATTATGGCCGTGGGCGGCGTTACCCGCAAGATCGAAGGGTTCTTTGAAGTTTGCCGCCGCCATGGCTTGAACGGTTCCCAAGGCGTTCTTATTCCCAAGGATAACATCGACCACCTCATGCTCAAAGATGAAGTGCTCGAAGCCGCCGCTAACGGCGCCTTCAGCATTTACCCGGTCGGGCATATTCGCGAGGCTATGGAGTTGCTTTCGGGCATTCCTTCGGGGACGATGCGCAAAAACGGCAGCTTTACGCCGGGTTCGCTCTACGCCAAAGTTGATGCGCGTCTGGCCGAACTGGCCCGGCTGGGCAAGAAAAAACGGTAACGGCAGGGTAAGGCTTTCTTCCGGGGGCTCGGCGGCCGGGGCGCTCTCCACAAGAGGCGGAGCAGCTTTTTATCCGGGGGAGGGCCTGCGGCGCTCTCGGGCTTGCCTCACCCCCCTTCCCGCATAGGCGTGGGTTCTTGATACGCACAGACTGTCTTTTCACCCTGGGGATTCCAACGGCCTCATGGATTGAGACAGTGTCGGGCTTGTTTCCCCTCGCTTGGCACAATCAGCTTGGGCAGCTAAAAATTTTTGCGAATAGTGGAGGCGGCGAAGCTCCTCTGGAGCCTCTAAGGGGAAGTCGCCCCGGCGAACTATCTCCACTACGCCTCTTTTTGCCCATGTGTAGAGTGGGCATTTTTTGTGCGCTTGTTGTACAAAGTGTATCACGAGGAATGACGGATTGTTCCTTGTAGAAGCGCTGGGGGCTCTGGCAGCAGAGAGGGAAAGCTACGGCCCTTCGGCAGGCAAACCGATAACAGCCAAGCCCGCGGCATCGGCAATGCGCAACGCTTCCTCTCGGTCAAAGAACAACGTTTTTCCGGCCTCATAGGCCAGGGCCCGGTAACCGTGCGCCGCCATAACCCGAAAGGTGCCCGGCCCGATAGCCGGTTGATCCACGCGCTCATCTTGGCCCGGTTTGAAAATTTTGATGGCCACGCAGCCTTCGCCGCCCAACCGACCACCACGCTCAAGCGTGGCGTCAGTGCCTTCTATGGCCTCCACGGCCACAACCATACTGCTTTTGACCACTATGAGCTGGCCGATATCCAGGCCTCCCATAGCCCGGGCAATGGGCCAGCCGTAGCGGATACTTTCCATATCCTGCTCATCGGGGCGGCGCTTGGAGAGGAGCCCCGCCGGAGCGGCCAAATCCGGCACAAAAGCTGCCGCCTTAACAACGCAAAGGCCTTCCTCGGCCAGAGCTTCGGCGGCCGCCCTGAGCAAGGCGTCATCCCCCTTGCCCCGCAGGCGCAGCATGAATTTTACAGCTTTGAAATCCGGACGCAGCTCAAACAACCTTGGCTTGCTGACAGCCCCGGCAAGGCAAAGCTCGCGCACGCCGTGACCATGGAAAAAATCCACCAGTTTGGCAAATTGCCCCAGATGAATCATCCGGAAATCATCGGCTTCGGCGGCAAGGGCCGGGTCGGTATGCCCGGAAAGACCGATGATGTAGACTTTGCGGCCCCCGGCCCGGGCTCCCCGAGCTACCTGGAGCGGGAACTGTCCGGAACCGGCAATGATGCCGAGAGATGCTTCTGTTGCCATAAGGGGCCGCTCCGGAAACTCTGCGCCGGGGCTTGAAGGTTGAGGGCTTTTCCCCCCTCGCTCCCGGCGGCAGCGTGCCGCTTCCCGGACGGAAGCCCCGGGGAAGACACGCCTCAGGCGAAACGCTGTGCCGCCCCGGCAGAAAAACCCACCCGTGTTCAGCCCCTGGAAGAGCACGCCTTTGCAGGTTAGTAGAACCGACAACGCAACACCACGCGCCGCCGAAAAACACCGCGTCCTCAGCCCTCCTGATCCTCGGTATCGTGAGAGGCCGCCAAGACGCCCCGGGAACCTTCCCGCATGAACCGCAAAAGTTCCATGATCTCGGGAAAGGAGCCATATTCTTTTTCCGCTTCGAGCAAGGCCTCTTGGCGCGGCTTGCCTGCAAGCCAGATCAGTTTATACGCGCCGCGCAAGGCTGAGATCAGCTCCCGGGAAGCGCCCATGCGCCGAAGACCAACCAAATTGGGGCCGTGCAGATCTGCCCGAGGGCCCGAGGCCAGCATAAAGGGCGGCACATCCATAGCAATACCGCTCATGCCGCCGATAAAGGCGTTGCGTCCAATGCGCGCGAACTGATGCACGGCCGAAAGACCGCCAAGAATAGCGCCGCTCTGCACCTCCACATGCCCGGCCAGGGTGGCGTTGTTGGACATGATAATGCTATCCCCCAAGGTACAATCGTGCGCAACGTGAGTATAAGCCATCAGCAGGTTCCGGCTGCCCACCCGGGTCACCCCGCCGCCGGTTTCCGTGCCCCGGTGCAGGGTGGCAAACTCGCGGATAGTATTGTTATCACCGATTTCAAGCCAGGAGGTTTCGCCGTGAAACTTGAGATCCTGGGGCGCGCCGCCGACCATGGCGTAGGAGTGAATGTGGTTGTTCCTGCCGAGACGGGTGTAGCGACGTACCGAGGCAAAGGCATCCACACGGGTTCCCTCGCCAATGATAACGTCTTCTTCGATAACGGCGCAATGGCCGATAACCGCGCCATCGCCGATTTCGGCGGAGGAAGCCACTTGGGCCGTGGGATGGATGGTAACGCTCATGCGATATCCTTGCGGCGCATTATGGCGGCCGTGAGTTCAGCTTCAGCGGCGAGCTTGCCGCCAACATACGCCTTTCCGCTCATTTTCCAAAGACGCATTTTACGGCGCAAAAGACAGCATTCCATATCCAGCCTATCGCCGGGCACCACAGGCTGGCGGAAACGCACGTTCTCCATGCCGGTGAAAAGAAATATTGAATCGTTGACTTCCTCGCCTGTCCAATCGCCAATAACCATAAGTCCCCCGGCCTGGGCCAGGGCCTCCATGATCATAACCCCGGGCATGACCGGAAGGCCCGGAAAATGCCCCTGGAAAAACGGTTCGTTGATGCTGACGTTCTTATAGGCCTTGATGGTTTTGCCGGGCTCGCAATGGACAATCCTATCCACCATCAAAAAAGGATACCGATGGGGCAGAAGGGACATGATCCGCTGGATATCCATGCCGTTTGTTTCCCTCTCTTTGGTAGCGGCTTCCGGGGCTTGAGTCGAAGTCATTTTCTCTCCTTGGGCAAAAGGTCTTGCAGCGCGTTCAATTCCTTTTCAAGGGCGGCCAGCCGCTTGTACATATCCGGGAGTTTGGGCATAACGGTGATGGTACGCAAAAACGTTCTGCCGTCCACGCAGGGGGTGCCCCCGCAGGTTTGACCATCAGGAATATCCTTGGCAACCCCGGATTTCGGCCCGATGGTCACATCATTGCCGATACGGAGGTGCCCAGCCACGCCCACTTGACCGGCCATGGTCACCCGATCCCCAACGCGCGTGCTGCCGGATATGCCCACCTGGGAAACCAGAAAACATTCCTTGCCCACGCTGACATTGTGGCCCACCTGCACCAGATTGTCGATCTTAGTGCCCTCGCCAATGCGGGTTACCCCCAAAACAGCTCTATCCACGGCGCTTCCGGCGCCGATTTCAACATCATCGCCAAAGGCCACGCTGCCGATCTGGGGAATCTTCTGAATGCCGTGCTCCGTACGGGCAAAACCAAAGCCATCGGCCCCCAATACGGCGCAGGCATGCACAATGCAGCCATCGCCAAGAACAGTATCCGCCATAAGCACCGCATTAGGGTACAGAGCACAGCGCTCCCCGATACGGCTGTTTTCCCCTACATAGACCCCGGGAAACAGCACCGTCCTCTCGCCGATGATCGCTCCCGCGCCGACATACACAAAAGGATAGACCGTACACGAAGCAGCCACAGAAGCCTCGGGATGGATGAAGGCCCGCTCGCTGATCCCTGTATAGCTGCCCTGGGGGCGGGCAAAAAGCGCCAGAGCCCGGCCGAAATCCTGATAAGGATTTTTGCTGACAAGGGCGCGCCGCACCTGATCGGCATGCTCCTCATCAACAATAACCGCGCCGGCCCGGGTATTCCCGAGATACGAGGCATACTTGACGTTGGCAAGAAAGGAGATTTCATCGGGACCGGCGTCCTCAAGGGTATTGAGCCCGTTGATTTCGCAATCATCGCCCCGCAACTGCAAACCGAGAACTTTTGCTACGCCGGAGAGGGTCCAGGCCATGCCTGCTCCTTACTGACTGAAAGGGTTGAGAGCATCGCAACCTTGAAAAACGGAATACTCCGGAACGGCCAATCGTGCCCGCCCCGGAGCCGCAGGCAAAACCGCGTTGCCTCGCAAGGCTGCAAAAGCCGCGTCGCTACGCTATCTTTCCGGCGGCTTCTGCTGTGCAAAACCGGGGCGGCAAGCCTCTTCCGCGCCCCCTACCGGTAAACGGGAAGGCCCCCAAGAGCATCTCCGGAAAAAAACGGCTCCTGCCGACCACCGCGGGGGTTCCCCCCAAAAGAAAGCGCTGCCCGCGAGCGCGGGCAGGCTTTACTCCAATGCAAACGGGCGCAATCAGCGCGAACCGGCCGGTTTTTCCTTATACACCCGGGTCACTTCAGTAATCATATCGTTGGTAACATCCGCATCCTTAGTGTAAAAGACCGGACCGCCAATAGCGGAATCCAGAAGGATATTATACCCTTTGCGGTTACCATAATCCTGCGCTGCGGTCATCAGATTGTTGACGAATTCTTCCTCTAGGCGAGCAGCAGCGTTTTCCGCCTTGCGGGCAAAGGCCTGGTAACGATCTTCAAAATCGCGCTTCTGGCGCTGGAACTTGACCAGGGCATCTTCTCGGGCGTCCGGATTCATACCCGCTTGCTGGGTTTGGATCTGATCCGCCTGGCGCTTGAGTTCCTGGCTTTGTTTTTCCAGAGCGTTTCTTTCGTTGGCGAATTGGGATTCAAGCTTCTTCTGGGCATCTTTGAGCGGGGCGCAATTGGCCGCGATGGCCCGGGAATTGAAGACGCCGATCTTGGTCTCAGCGGCGTCGGCATTCCCTGCCAGGATGAGAGAAAGAAGCAGGGAAAGGAAGAGTACTTTACGCATATGACAGCTCCTTATGGTGCATTCTTGACCAACAACCGGAGATCCGGCACACAATTCGTCGATTGGCAACGAGTTTATGGAATATCTTTCTCTGCCTTCCGAGTCAAGCAAGTTCCCGTTGACCGGCTTCCGGCGATCCGTAGGCATCACGGGGCAAAACGATCCAGCTTTTTTTTGTAGCTTACCACCCCTTCAGCAATGCCCTCGGCCAACCGCTCCAGGTATTTGTCGTTCTTGATGCGCTTGGCGTCGTTGGGGTTGCTCAGATAGCCTATTTCCACGAGCACGGCAGGCATGCGCGCTCCCATGAGCACATAAAAGGGGGCCGAACGCACGCCGTTATCTCTGGATTCAAAGCCCGCCTTGCGGAGCCGCGTCATGGCCGCCTTGTGCACAAAGCCGGCCAGCTCACGGGATTCCTGAAGTTTGGAACTGAGCATCAGATCTGTCAAAATAAACTGTAAATCGCTGATGCTCTTGACCGAAACAGCGTTTTCCCGCGCTGCCACATGAGCCGCGCTGCTGGTTCGCGCCAAATCCAGAAAATAGGTTTCCAGGCCGTTAACGGCTGCATTATTATTGGCATTGACATGCAAAGAAATAAACAGATCGGCTTTTCGGTCATTGCCCATCAGGGCCCTTTCCTCCAGCGGAACTTGTTTATCTGTTTCCCGGGTATACAGCACGGTAAAGCCGCGTTTGCGCAGGGCTCCACCCAACATCTTGGCCATTTTCAAGGTGACCAGGCTTTCCTTAATGCCGGCTCCCATAGCTCCGGGATCTTTGCCGCCGTGCCCCGCATCCACCATAATGGTGCGCACGGTCAAACCAAGCTGCTCCACCAGGCTTTCGGAGCCCGCCGGGCTTTTCTGAGGGCCGAACTCGCCCTGGTGGACCGTTCCGGCCTGTTTGCCGGCTTCGATGGCGATACCGCCCGGAATATCCTTAGCGGCGCTGACGCGCACGACAATGCGCGGCGGGGAATCTAACGTGCTGACCTTATACTGCCGGGCCCCGGATAGATCGAAAAGAACCCTGCTGCTCTCGCGGCTCAGATGGCTGGTGCGGATTCGCCTGACCACGCCCTGGCCGGTTTTCAGGCTTGGCCGGATATCCGATCCCGGCAGAATGCCGCTGATATCCACCTGAAGCATGGCGGAGGAGTTCTTCGCCGTAGGGCTTACATATCGATGACGAAAGGAGGCCGGCTCCTCTAATTCAAGAACAACGGTCGTTCCTTTGCCCTCGGTCCGCCACCGGATGGCCTTAAGACGGGGCACCTGCTCCGCGCGGCCCGCAACAAGGGGCAGTTCCGGCGCGGAGGAAACCCCGGAGCCCAGGCTTTTTAGAAGATCCCTGGCGTTGGCGATCATATCCCCTTTGGGATACAGCGCCAGAATCGTTTCGGCGTTTCTTCTGGCTGCTGGGGCTTCATTGAGGCGGCGAGCCTGGATAAAAGCGGCCCGGTACAGCGAATCATCCGCCAGATTGTTGCGGGGAAATTCCTTGGCCAGACGTTCATAATGGCTGACCGCTCCCCGCCAATCTTTTTCCGCAAAGGAACGCAAGGCCAGCTCTTCCCGGCAGCGAGCCGCCTGAAAGCGCGCTTTGGGCGCGGTTGCTCCTTGAGGATCCTTCGCTAAAGCCTCCAGAAAACGTTCTTCCAGTTCCAACCATTTATCCCGCTGGCTGGCGGCCTTGGCATCGATCAAAAGCGCGCGCCACGCGGCAGCCGCGCTGGCGTATCGGGCGGCCGCAGCCTTAGGATCCGGTTGAGCCGAAGGAACCGCATTCCGTTCAGCAGAGCCGCGATTGGGGCTGGAGGGGGCTGGGGCAGAAGAAGCCGCCCCGGCTTTCAGGCTCTTTTGCAAGACCTCAGCCTCCTTGCGGAGACTGCTGCGCGGGTAATACTTGAAAAAAAGCTCCAGAGTCTTTGCCGCCTCGGCCGGTTCCTTGAGCTTATCCATCTGGAGCGAAGCCTGACGCGCCAGGGCTTCGGCCCCAAGAGCCTGCCCGCGGTAAATCCGCTCCATGGTCGCGTAAGCTTCAGCGGCTTTGCGGTAATCCCTAAGGGCATGGGAACGGCTGCTGAGTTCCTCCCAGGTTTTGGCGGATTCAAAGCGGCAGGAAGCGGCAAAATTGCCTTTAGGCGCCTTAAGGGCCATATCCTCCAGCTTTTCGGCGATCTTTTCCCAGCCTTCCCGCAAACCGCTCCTGCGGGAATCTTTGGCCAGGGCGGCGCGTTCTTGTAAAACCGCGTCCAATCGGGCCGCCTCGGTTGCTTGGGCAGCCAAGGCCGTTCCTCCCGAAAGGAGCATTAGCGCCAGAATGAAGGGGAGTAAACGGCAAAAGTATTTTACGGGCATAACGGAATCCGGATCATCCGGGAGGGCCGGGGAAAAAAACGCGCGCCGGAGACCGCCCCGGCGCGCGCTGTGTGCTAGAAGAACTGGCCCATGGCGAACTCAAACCGTCCACCGGTTTTATCGCCCTTGCGGTCCTTATCCAGGGGGATGCCGTAGCCGAAGCGCAGGTCTCCCATGGGCGAACGCCAGCGAAGCTCAAGACCGAAGGATCTCTTGATCTCATCGCTCCAGGTATACTTTTGCTGGTGGTCCAGGTTAAAACCAATATCAAAGAAGGGCACGAGGTGCAGCCCCATTTCAGGGGCAAAGCCCCAGATATATTCCAGGTTGAGGTACCCCATGCGGGTACCGCCGAGACGATCCCCGGTTCTGGGGTCACGAGGAACAATATCCTTGGCGCTGTAGCCGCGAATAGAATCCATGCCGCCGACCCAGAAGCGTTCAAAAACCGGCACGTCTTTATCGCCGTTTTCAAAAATCGCTCCGAGCTTGCCGCGCAGGTGCAGCACGTTGTTAGGCCGCAGGCTGTAATAACTGTTGTGTTCAAACGTGGTCAGGATAAATTTATCATCCCCGCCAAGGATGCCGCCGCCGTACTCAACTTCGATTTCGTTGGCCGTGCCCCGAGTGGGCATAATGGCATTCGTGGTATCACGGGAAATCCTTCCCATCAGCACACTGGATACGCGGTTACCGCCGTAATCGCGGATAAGCGGAGAAGCATCCTCATCAAAGTCGTACAATTTGTAAAAATCAAGCCGGTAGCCCCAGCCCACGGCCGAATATTCGCCTATGGGATAGGAGAAACGCACCGTTCCACCCACGGTTTTCTTTATATAATCATAGTAATCGTCCCGCCAGTGGTAGAGATCGATGCCGGCGGAAAGCTCGCTATCGTAAACCCTGGGGTTGGTGAAAGAATAGGTGTAGGCCGTTCTGCGGCCGGAGAAACCGGCGGTCAGGGATTGCGCATACCCCTTACCGAAAAGGTTTTTCTCGGCAATGGTTCCGGATACGCCGAAGGAAGAGTAGGTGGAGTAGCCCACACCGGCCATGATAGACCCGGTGCTCTTCTCCCGCACGGTTACCTTCAGATCAACTTCTTCCTCATTGGACGTAGGCACAAGCTCTGCCTCGGCCACTTCAAAATAATTCAGCCGGTTCAGGCGCTCCGTGCTGCGTTGCAGCCGGGAGCCCACAAAAAGATCTCCATCCGTCAGGCGAAGTTCCCGCAGAATGACGTTATCCCGAGTACGGGTGTTCCCCTCGATAAAGGCCCGGCGGATATAGACTTTTTGTTTTTTATCGATGTAGTAAATGATATCCACAACGGCTTCGCCATCCGGCCGCTTTTCCGGCACGGGGTTGACTTCGGCAAAGGCATAACCGTATTCCGCGTAAAAAGCGGTCAGGGTCTGGTTATCATCTTGCATGGCCTGGAGGGAGAAATACCCATCTTCAGCGGCGATGTCGTCCATTTTGACGGAACGCCGCAACACCTCATCGGTATCAATGAGATCTCCTGAAAAATGAATGTCGCCCACCTTGTAACGCTGCCCTTCCTTCACCTGGAAGGTCACGACTATGCCGTCTTCCTCATAGCGAACCTTGGGCGCGCCTACCTCCACATCCATAAAGCCGTTATTGAGGTAGTAAGCGGTAATCGCTCCGGAATCGCGCTCCAACAGCTCTTCCTGGAGCACGCCGGAACCGGTAAGCCAGGAGAGCCAGCCGCGCGTTTTGAGCATCAACTGATCGGCCACATCATCCGCCGGCAGTTGCTCTGCCCCCTCGATAACCACTTCTTTGATGTAAAGTTTGTTGCCTTCGTTCACCGTGAGCACCAGGGAGGCGGCCGTGCCATCCTGGCGGGTATCCACGCGCGGGGTTACTGTGGCGAGATAGTACCCGTCTTTCCGAAAGACCTCGATAATCTTCTGCAGATCCTCGGACAGCAGTTTTTCATTGAGTACAGAGCCTTGTTTGGTGGTCATGACCGCCAAAATATCATCTTCATCAATGTCGTCATTGCCCTCGACAACAATATTTTCGATACGGGGCTTTTCTACCACCGTGTACACCAGGTGCAGGCCGTCGTTCTGCGGTTCCACAGTCACCTTGATATCGCTGAAGTAGCCGAGATCCCAAATCCGTTTGACTTCACGATCCAGAGCATCCAGATCAAGCACATCCCCCTTGCGGGTATTGATGCGCATCAGCACCACATCCGAGTCAAGCACCCGGGTGCCTCGCACCTCAACCTCGGCCACGGTCTCCCGGCGCCGGGCCTCGTTGCTCACCCGGGCAGCCAGTTCATCCACGGCCGGAAGCAGTTCGATAACCTGAGGCCGCTCAACAAAAAACGGCCGCACGGCCTCGCCTTCGCCCACCTCCACATAACGGGCGTCTATGGTAAACGCGTCGCCCACCTGGCTATAGCTGCCGTAAACAGCGGCCGTTGCTCCCAGCCGCCGGGCCAGGCCCCGCACAATCTGGATATTGACAGTAGCAATTTTCTCCCGGCGCAACAGGTTCAGCACCTCCCGTTCCGGAACCACAGCCACGCCCTTAGCCAGCAAACGTTGGGTCAGAAGGGCGGGCAATTCGTCATGAAGACGATCCATGGAGGCATCCGCATTGATCTGGAAAGGCAGTACCAGGATCTTTACATCCGCAGCGCCGGGGCCGCCCGACGCGGCAGGTACTTGTTGCGGCGCCGCGGCAAAGAGGACGGACGGACAAAAAGAAAAAATCAGCGCCACAAGGAAAAAGCTCACTAGGTTAGCCCGTATGCTCATAGAGATCTCCGGCTCTGAGTTCCAAATGACGGCCCATCAAGGCCGCGATTTCCAGGTTATGGGTCACCAGCACCAGGGTCATACGCAGGTTCCGGTTTAGTTCAAGCAGCAGCTCCGTCACCGCGGCGCCGCTTTTTTCATCCAGATTGCCCGTAGGTTCATCGGCCAGCAGCACCTTGGGCCGCATCAAAATGGCCCGGGCAATGGCCGCCCGTTGGCGCTCGCCGCCGGAAAGGGTGGTTACCATTTGCTTTTCCCTTCCCGAAAGCCCGACAGCGGCCAAGGCCTCCCGGGCCAGCTCGCAGGCTTTGCACCGGGGCATGCCGCCGATAACAGCCTGCATAGCCACGTTTTCCAGCGTAGTAAATTCCGGCAGCAAATGATGGAACTGGAAAACAAACCCCAGTTCCCGATTTCTGAAGGCTGCTTTTTCTTCCTGACTGCGTTCCCCCAGAGCGCGACCCTCAAAATAGAGTTCACCCTGACTCGGCATATCAAGAGTGCCCATGAGATGCAAGAAGGTGGATTTTCCCGCGCCTGAAGCCCCGGTCAGGGCGATGGACTCGCCCCGGGCAATACACAGGGAGATGTTCCTGAGAACCACCAGCTTTTCGGCCGGGCCATCGTATTCTTTGCTTACAGCATCAAACCGGAAAAGAGGCGCTTCCATCATTCGTACCTCAGGGCCTCGACCGGTTCGAGCCCGGCAGCCTGCCGGGAGGGGTAGAGTGTAGCCAAAAAACAAATCAGCATGGCCCCACAGCCGATGGCCGCAAGATCGCCCCACTGCAAGAGCACCGGCAGGTAATCCAAGGAATAGACCCCCGGGGGCAGCTTGATAAACTGATAGCGCTTTAAAAGCATGCAGATGCCCAGACCAAGGATATACCCGAGGCTCGTGCCCACCAGGCCGATGATAACGCCCTGATACATGAAAATACGGCGGATGGAAGCCCTGGTTGCCCCCATAGACATGAGAATGGCGATATCGCGGGTCTTTTCCATGACCAGCATGACCAGGGTCGTGACAATGGAAAACGAGGCCACCAGCACCACCAAGGTAAGCATAATGGCCATAGCTACCTTTTCCAGTTCCAGGGCGGCGAACAGGCTGGCGTTCATCTCCATCCAGGTGCGCACGTAGTAGGCCGGTCCAAGGGCCCGGGCCACCTGCTTTCCGATGCGGTCGGCCTGCCAGATATCATTCACGGTGATTTCCAATCCGGAAATCCAATCCTCGTCGGCTATGCCCAAAACGCTCCTGGCTGTATCGAGGGAAACCAGCCCGAGGGAAGAATCGTATTCATACATGCCGGTGGAAAAAATGCCGACAACCCGGGCCGGACGAATACGCGGGGTAAACCCGGCCGCGCTCTTATCGCCCGTGGGCGCCAGCAGGTTCACACGGGAACCAAGGCCCGCGCCCAAGCGCGAGGCAAGTTCCCGACCCACAATGATGCCGGGAAGGCCTTCTTTTTTGGCCAGTTCCGCAAAGCTCCCCTTGGTCATCCGGCCGGCGATGCCCAGAACCTTTGCGGCATTTTCCGGGTCCACGCCCCGAATGACCAAGCCTTTTACCCCGCCGGCGCCGGAGATGATCAGTTCCGAATAAATAAAAGGCATGGCTCCGGTAACACCGGGAACTGAAAGGGTTTTTTCGAGGAGTTCAGGGCTTTCCCGCATGCCTGCGCCGCTGGAAAGAACCATAGCATGGGCGTTGACCCCCATGATCTTATCACGCAGGTCGGTGGTAAAGCCGTTCATTACCCCCATGACAATAATCAGAGCAGCAACGCCAAGAGCGACGCCCAGCACGGATATGATGGAAATGGCCGAGATGAACGCCTGTTTACGCCGGGCCAAGAGGTAGCGCAAGGCAATGAAAAGTTCAAAACGCATGCAGGGCGGTAGTATCCTTATGGGCATTGTACGCTGATTTTCGCTTGGCAGCGGATTTTCCCGCCTGCAAAAATCTCGCGGATCGGGTGAAACAACATCCCGCGCAGCCGGGCGCCATACCGGCAAAAAAACAACACTATACTCCGGCGTCAGCTTTCCGGCTTGAGCAGGGGGAAGAGAATGACCTCGCGGATCGAAGGAGAATCAGTCATCAGCATGACCAGGCGGTCTATGCCGATGCCTTGGCCCGCGGTAGGCGGCATGCCGTATTCAAGAGCCCTGAGGTAATCTTCATCCATGCAATGGGCCTCGTCATCACCGGCCTCTTTTTCAGCCACCTGTTCCTCAAAACGCAGTCGCTGGTCAACAGGATCGTTAAGTTCGGAAAAGGCATTCGCCATTTCCCGACCGGTCATGAACAGTTCAAAGCGGTCCGTCACTTCGGGATTTTCGTCGTTGCGCCGGGAAAGCGGAGAAATTTCCGTGGGATAATGGTAAATAAAATGGGGCTGAATCAACCGCGGCTCCACATCCAGATCAAACAGCTTGGCCTGGAGCTTGCCCAATTTTTCCCCGGCCACAACTTTCTCGCCCCGGGATTTGATATAATCGCTCACTCTCTTGTAATCGCGGTACATGGCGGGTTCATGCCCGCCGATGGTTTCCAGGGATTCAAAAAAGGAAACCCGCTTCCAGGAACCGGGGGTCAAATCGATTTGCTCTCCCTGATAAGGGATCACCGTACTGCCACAGACTGTTTGCGCGATATGGGCAAAAAGCCTCTCCGTCAGATCCATGAGATCGTGGAAGGTGGCATACGCCCAATAAAACTCGCACATGGTGAATTCGGGGTTATGCTGGGTAGAGGTGCCCTCGTTGCGAAAACTCCGGTTGACTTCAAAAACCTTTTCAAAGCCGCCGACGATCAGGCGCTTGAGGTAGAGTTCCGGGGCGATACGCAAGTAAAGTTGCATATCCAGAGCGTTGTGGTGGGTTGTAAAGGGCTTGGCCGTGGCGCCGCCCGGAATGGGGTGAAGCATGGGGGTTTCCACTTCGAGAAAGCCCTCGCCTTCCATGAACCGCCGCAGCGCTGCAACAACCTGGATGCGCTTGAGAAAAATCTCCCGGGTGCGCGGGGTAAGAATCAAATCCAGATACCGTTGCCGGTAGCGGGTTTCCACATCCTTCAGGCCGTAGTGTCGGGTTTGGATAGGGCGGATAGAGCGGGTCAGCAGGGTTACGGAAGAACACTCCAGGGTCAGTTCCCCGGCGTGGGTGCGAAAAAGCGTTCCGGTCACCCCGACCACGTCGCCGATATCCATCTTTTTAAAAGCGGAATAAGCCTCCTCGCCGAGAACATCGCGCGAGGCATAGCACTGCAGTGTGCCCGAGGCATCCATGATATTGAAAAAAGCCACTTTGCCAAAGGAGCGGTAAAACATGATCCTCCCGGCCAGGGAGAAGCGCTCTTCAGAGGCAGCCAAGGCCTCGGCATCAGCATCGGCGAAACGGGAAGCAACCTCGCCGGCGTGATTGCGCCGCACAAAGCCGTTGGCAAAGAGCTTTACGCCGCTATCCAGAAGATCACAGGATTTAGCCACCTTGCTCTTGACGACCTCATTGAGTTCCTGGCGCTCGGCAAGGCGCTCAAGCAGGGGCATGAAATATCCGGCCTGGGCAGACTTAGTGGGAAGTTTTATGGCCTTGCGCCTGGTTTCGGCATGCTCTTGAGCGTCAACGTTTTTAAGCACCTGGTGGAAACCCGGATTGGGGCCGTCGTGGGAAGCGTTCACGGGAAAACTCCGTTAAGAGGCCGGATATGCCAAAGGGAGGGCAGGCGGATACACCGGAACCCGCGTTACTCCGACCGAAAATGATTGACGTACTAAAGAGCTAGGCCTATGCCAATTAGGCCCTGGCGTCAAGAAACTGTTTGCCCGGATCTCACCCGGCCAAGGGGATGATGCACAAGCCGGTTCTTTGGCAAAAAACGATATACTGTTCCCGGCCCGGGAGACGAAAAAAGCGGGCAACGGCCTCTCGCGCATACGGCGCGCTCGTTTTTTCCGGCTGATGGCCCGAGGCGATAGAGCGGCTTGGCCACGGCAATGCCCTGTGCCCATCCCTTCGGCTCCCGGCTGATTATTTTTTCAAAACCTCCGGGTACGGAAAAACCATGTCGCGAATTTCCAGAAAAAAATATAGCTTTGCGCAACAACTCTGTCTGCGCGCCGCCGGACGCCTTTCTCAGCGGCTGGAGATGCTCTCTCCCGGGGCCCGGGTCGGCGTTGCGGTTTCCGGCGGTATGGATAGCCTGGCCCTGCTCGCCGTAATGCACCTGCGCCGGGGCATTGTGCCCTTTCCTTATGAACTGATGGCCCTGCACGTTAATCCTGGTTTTGACGCCCGCGGCCATGAGCCCATGGCCCGCTGGCTGGAGCGTGAAGGCATTCCGGCCCATCTGGATCTCACCGACCATGGCCCCCGGGCCCACTCCCCGGAAAACCGCAAGGCCTCACCCTGCTTCTACTGTGCCATGCTGCGGCGCAAACGCCTGTTTGAACTCTGCGGCCGCTACAATCTGACCCATCTCGCCCTCGGGCACAACGCCGATGATCTGGCGGCCACCTTTTTTATGAACATGTTCCAGAACGGCCGGGTAGACGGCATGAGCATGAAGGAACCGTTTTTCGGCGGTAAACTGATGGTTATCAGGCCGTTGATGCTGGTAGAGAAAAAAACCATCGCCAAGGCGGCGCGGGATTGGGAGCTGCCGGTTCAGGCCAATCCCTGCCCCTCAGCCGGGGCCACCAAGCGCAGCGCAATTCTGGAAGATATTGAGGGCATCTGGCGCAACAATAAACGCAGTCGGACAAAAACCATCAACGCCTTGCTCCGCTGGCAATTCGCCAAACATGACGGGGGGCGGACCTCCCTCTGACAACGAGCCCCCTTAATCGTTGAGGCTCCCGGTTTTTGCCCCCGTTGTTACATTTTTCCTCCTTGGCAGGAACCGAAAATCTCCTTAGGGTAGCTTGGGGGTCGCGTCTTTGCTCTCGGCTTCTTTCCGGGGCGCGTTCCGGCAAACCGGCCGGCCTCGCGCCTGCCGTTTGCCCCCCGCCCTCGTCCGATCGGATACACCGGCTCCCCTGCGAGCAGGGCGCCACACACGATATACCGCCTCACGGCGCATGGAGATGACAATGCCCAGCGGATTTACTCTGGTTTCTGAACACCATGTCGAAGAATGCAAAAGCCGCGTCAGGCTCTGGCGGCACGAGGCCACCGGGGCGCGGCTGGCATCCTTCTGCAACAGCGATGAAAACAAGGTCTTTGGGGTTTCCTTCCGGACGCCGCCGGAAAACTCTACAGGGCTGCCCCATATCCTGGAGCACTCCGTGCTCTGCGGCTCGGAACGCTACCCGGTCAAGGAGCCCTTTGTGGAATTGCTCAAAGGATCACTCCAAACCTTTCTGAACGCCTTCACCTTTCCGGATAAGACCTGCTACCCCGTGGCCAGCGCCAACACGGCAGATTTTCGCAATCTGACGGAAGTATATCTCGATGCCGTCTTTTTTCCCCTGCTGGGTCAGGATGTGCTGGATCAGGAAGGCTGGCACCTGGAGCCGGACGGTCAGGGAGGATTTTTGTTTAAAGGCGTAGTCTATAACGAAATGAAAGGCGTTTTCTCTTCGCCGGAGGCCGTGCTTTCGCGGCACAGCCTGCATCTGCTCTTTCCGGATACGGTCTACGGCCTGGAATCCGGGGGAGATCCGGAAGCCATTCCTTCGTTGCGCTATGACGAATTTTTCCGTTTTCACCAGCGTCACTACCACCCTTCCAACGCCTATTTCTTTTTTTGGGGCGATGATGACGAGAACGAGCGTCTGGAGCAGGTCGGCGCCGCGCTGCAGCGCTTTGAAAAAGGCGAGCCCGCTGCTGCCGTAGCCCTGCAAAAACCCTTTACCGCGCCCGTCTGCCGGGAACTGCCCTATGCCGCTTCCGAGGAGGAGAAAAAAGAACTCTTTGCCGTCAACTGGCTGCTGGCGGATACTGCCGATGGGGAACTTTTTCTCTCCTTGCGCATGCTGGAGCACATTCTCCTGGGCCTGCCCGCCTCTCCCCTGCGGCGGGCCCTGCTGGAATCCGGCCTGGGCGAAGATCTGACCGGCGGCGGCCTGGAAGAGGATCTGCGCCAGAGCATGTTTTCGGTAGGGCTACGCGGTCTGGAGCCGGGCAAGGCCGGCGAGGCCGGGGATTTGATCCTCACAACGCTCAAGGATCTGGTTGCAAACGGCATACCCAAAGAATGCGTGGATGCAGCCGTCAACAGTGTGGAGTTTGCCTTGCGCGAGAAGAATACCGGACGCTTTCCGGTAGGCCTTGCCGTCATGCTCCAAGCGCTGACAACCTGGCTGCACGACGGCGACCCCCTGGCTCCCCTGCGCTACGAGGAACCACTGGCAAACATCAAACGGCGTCTGGCCGCCGGAGAACGGTATTTTGAAGATCTGATCCGCAGCTATTTCCTGGAAAATCCCCATCGGGTCACGGTGGTGCTAAGACCGGATCCGGCCCTGGCCGAACGGGAAGCCGCAGCGGAAAAAGCCCGTGTTGACGAAAAAATCAAAGGATTCGGCGAAGCCGATAAGCAGGCGGCGGCACAGCAAGCGGAACGGCTGCAAGAGCGGCAGGAAACGCCTGACGACCCGGCGCTGCTGGCCCGTATTCCCCGGCTGGCTGTCTCCGATCTGCCCCGGAAGGAGAAGGATATTCCCCTGGAACGCCTGGGGGATGACAGGCTGTGGTTCCACGATCTGCCCACCGGCGGCATTGGGTATGTAGAAGCCGTTTTCGAGCTCAGCGCGGTTCCGGTGGAGCTTTTCCCGCTGCTGCCTCTGTTTTCTCGGGCGCTCCTGGAAATGGGCACCAAAAACCGAGATTTTGCCGATCTGAACATGAGCATTGCCCGGATCACCGGCGGCATGGATGCAGGGACTCTGTTGCTTTCCCGCAACGCGGGGAGCGGCCAAGCAGGCCCGGCCCTGCCGCTGTTCACAGTTTCCGGCAAAGCCACGCCGGATAATTTGGAAGGGTTATTCACGCTCTTGGCCGAAGTTGTCTTGGAAGCGCGCTTTGACAACAAGGATCTGTTCGGCCGTATGGTTCTGGAAGAAAAAGCCCGTCTTGAGCACAACTTGATTCCGGCCGGGCACAGCTTTGTCATGTCCCGCCTGCGGGCCGCCTGCTCTGTTGCCGGGCATCTTGGCGAACTGACCGGCGGCATCAGCCAGCTTGCCTTCCTGCGCGAACTGGCCCTCCGGGTCGAAGCCGATTGGCCCGGAATCCTGGCAGATCTAGAACGGCTGCGCGCGCTTCTTCTCAACCGAGAGGGATTCCGCTGCAACATCACCGCCGAAGCCGCCTTCAAAGAAAAGCTGGTGGATCTGGCTACGGGCCTGGCCGCAAAGCTCCCCCGCCGGGAACGAGGGGCCGCGGAAGACTGGGGCCTCATGGATCTGCCCGTTCGGGAAGCATTGATTCTGCCCGCCCAAGTTAACTACGTGGGGGCAGGCGCGAATCTCTTCACGGCAGGGTATACGCACCACGGCTCGGCCCACGTCATCCTCAAGTATCTGCGCACCGGCTGGCTGTGGGAAAAGGTGCGGGTACAAGGCGGGGCTTACGGAGCCTTCTGCTTCCTGGACCGCATAACCGGTTCTTTCGGCTTGGTTTCCTACCGCGATCCCAATATTGAGCGGACCATCAACACCTTTATGGGGACAGCGGAGCATCTTTCTTCGCTCAAGCCGAACAGACGAGAACTGGATGCGGCGATTATCGGCGCCATCGGTGAGATGGATGCCTATATGCTGCCCGATTCCAAGGGCATGGCCTCGTTCACGCGCGAGGTTTCCGGCGATACCAAGGAACTCCGTTCCCGGATGCGCGAAGAAATTTTCAGCACCACAGCCGAAGATTTCCGGAATTTTGGCGTGGCGTTAGGCCGGGCCTTGCAACAGGCCTCGTTCTGTGCCCTGGGTGGCGCGGATCTGGAAAAGCTCGCTCAAAAAGACGGCTGGGAAACGCTGCCCCTCCTCTAGCGCTTTTCTTCCGCATCAGGCCGTGCGCTCCTGAACTCGCAGTCCTTAGGGGATGCCTTTTACCAGGTTTCTCGCTTTGTAACACGAAAAAAGCGCCGCTCGCCGGTCTGTGGGCGGCGCGGCCCGGCATCGCGCCGGAACACAAAACCGGCGGATGCCGCCGCAAGAAAGGCAAAAGCCTTTCAGGAAAAACTTGACAAATTTCCCGGCTCCCGGCTAGATAACGGTTCCCACCGATGGTGGCGGCGCCGCTATGACGGCGCGCGGAGAGGTGTCCGAGCCGGCCGAAGGAGCTCGCCTGCTAAGCGAGTATACGGGCTTAAACCTGTATCGAGGGTTCAAATCCCTCCCTCTCCGCCAGATATTTGTTTTTATTTGTCCAAGAAAGACAGGAAGTCGTCTTATATCAACGACTTCCTGTCTTTCTTTTGTCTTGCGTTGTCGGGTAAGAAACAGAAAAACCGCCTTTTGTCTGGGTAACTTTTTTGACCAAGGGGAATGGTATGTATATCGTGGATGGTCGCTGACCAAGGAAACATCAATAGATCTATTCGCAATGGCATTTCGCTTTCTCAAGTAAAAGCATTATGCCCACCCAGTATTTTTCAAGATTTGGAGCACCTGTATCCCCAAGGCTATTTGTATTGTTGGGCTCTTTCTAAGACAGGTATGCTAAGTCGTTTCCGCTTATTCAGCCTGGCGATCCGCTTTTGCTAAAGCCAAATGGCCAAAAGGGAAACGCTTTTTTTACGTGGCGTGGAAGAATAATATACAAGACGGATGGCTGCCCGGGGCTAGGAAATGCATTATGGAAGTATGGCGAGGGTTGGGATAGGCTGCTTTTTCTTGATAATATCGAAGAAATTAGTATCCCCGCCAGTACCATTTCATCATGGCTGGGCCTCAAAGAAAATTTTCGTTATTCTTATACTGTGATTAAGCCTTTTGAGGCACTAAGGCAGTTACAAACAGCAAGAATCCCCATTCACCCGGTGGAAACAATAACTCGCAAGTCGCGTCCCTCAGTTGACGAAGCTCTGCGGCGGGTTTGCGAAAATGTACACGCTTTAAAATCTCTTCATGATCACTCAGAGAGAGATAATGAGGCATTGGTAAAAGATTTTTTAGAATATTGTGGGTATGTGTTCGCAGAGGACTTTACGTATCGACTTGGGTTCATAGATATAGGAATAGTCAAGGATGATAAATGCGTTGCGGTCGTGGAAGTAAAAAAAGAATGGTCATCTAAAAAATTGCTCGTTGCTGCCCAGAAACAGGCATTTTCCTATGCGCTAGAACATGGAGCACGATTTGTCATAATTACCAATAGTGACCACTATTTTATTTACGATAGGTCACTTCCTGGACTTAGCTTTGATGATTATCTGCTTGGCAAATTTCAATTGACCGACATCAGCAGTGAAGATGAAATACGCATCATCCAAAAGCTATTCAAAAGCAAGCTCCTTTCTGCGTAGCTCAAATGTAACACTTTCGCCCACAAGCAACGCGATTTATAAAATCTTATAAAACCTATTGACGGATTGCCCACAGCCGCCACATTCAGGCTCATTATAACGCTAATGGGCGGCACACGTCATTTTTTCATATTCGTGCATGATCGGACGGTGTAATTGAGAGGCAAGACAGAGGAGATAACGCTACCTCCTGTCCTGCCCTTCGAGTGAAGAGGCTTATTCGCTTGCCTTCGGCAGCTCAACGCCGACAACTTCTCCCACACCCATCTTGACTTTTTTCGCCTAAAAGCTACTGTTGCCACATGGAAATCATTCACTACACAGCCGAAAACGGTTCGGACTTGTATCAGGAATGGGTGGATGCCCTGCGGGATAATCGCGCCAAGATTTCCATATTACGCCGCGTTGACCGGGCGGCAATGGGCAACTTCGGTGACCACAAGGTTTTCCGGGACGGTGTTTCGGAAATGCGCCTCGATGTCGGGCCGGGGTATCGGGTATACTATTTCCAGCATGGGCAAGCGCTGGTCGTGCTTCTCTGCGGAGGCGACAAGCGCACCCAGGACGCGGATATTAGCAGAGCTGTTGCCTATAAAGCCGATTTCCTACGCCGCATAAAGAGCAAGGAGGAACTCCAATGAATAAGCCGTATATTTCGCACGAGGAAGCCACTGTAGAGAGCTTCAAGAAAGACCCGGACTATGCCGCCGAATATCTGAATGCCGTGCTTGAAGACGGCGACCAGGAAGAACTCATGCTCGCCCTGCGCCGTGTCGCTTCGGCTTTCGGCATGAAAGACGTGGCGGAAACCGCGCAGCTTAACCCCAAGACGCTTTATCGCACTCTCTCGGCCGCAGGAAACCCTGAATTGCGCAGCTTTCAGGCGATTCTCGGCGCGATGGGTATGCGCCTTGCAGTAACGCCTCTGGCGCGTGAGCAGCATCAGTAAAGTGACGAATAAAAATCCATGTTCAGGATTGTAATGTAGTCCACAATTTTCTGACAAAATCTCACCTCGTCCACTATGAATGACAAAAAGTTTGAGAAAATTCTGCACGGGTAACTTTATATGTAACAATATTTTCAAAACATAAAATAGTAACATATAGTAAATAATTATAATATATTTTCAAATTCCTCCCTCTCCGCAAGTTAGATCAATAAAAACGGCGAGTTACCATAAAAAGTAACTCGCCGTTTTGCTGTTAGGTGAAACGTTGATCAGGGGTATGCCCGGTTTGCGCATACTTCCGTGCATACTTTTGCTTCCAACGCGGGAACGCCCATTGTTGTGCGGTTCAAGGTCGTTATGGAGTACGCGGAAGAAGCTGAACAGGAAGCGCCGGTTGTGTTCCCCTTGAGTATCCGCCCGCGTACTTGACGCTTTGGCGCTTTAGAAACCTGTGTTGCGATGCATCATGCTCAACGTTGCTGACTGGAATACTTTTTACGAACTTTGCCGCTCTTCACGCGAGCGCGGAGGAAGAGTCCGCGCAGGCATACAACCACGCCGAAGGGCTCAGCTTGCTCCAATAGCCCGAAAGGTTCCTTCTTGAGAGGGGACTTGGCCTAGCCAGGTATACTGGTGACGAGGTGACGGAGATGCAGCGTACACAACCACAATTTGAATGCATCTCTCGCTCTCAACCTTCCTGTGCTCCCTGTTCTATGCCACCTTGATATAATATCAAAAATTAATATCATTACCCTATAAAAGCCAAGCACCAGAAAACGCTGCAACTGATTTTTCAACGTCCGTTCAGCGGGAGTGTTCGCTGGACGGATATCGAAGCTCTCTTTAAAGCGCTTGGCGCGGAAATATCCGAAGCAGAAGGCTCACGCGTCTGCGTTCGGTTGTTTGATGACAGGCGGGTGTTTCACCGCCCGCATCCTTCACCGGAAACGAATAAAGGCGCGGTCGCAAGTATCCGTAAATGGTTGGAAACCAAGGGGGTGAAGCCATGAAAAACGTGATGGAATTTGAAAACGGCTACAAGGCTGTAATTACCTACGACCCGGAAATAGAAATGTTCCGTGGTGAATTCCTCGGCCTGAACGGTGACGCGGATTTCTACGCTGCCGACACAGAAGGATTGAAACGGGAAGGAAAAATCTCGCTGGATGTGTTTTTACGCATGTGCGAGGAAGACGGCGTACCCGCTAAAAAGCCTCAAGGCAAGTTCGCCCTTCGACTTGACCCGGAAACCTACTATGATGCCAGCGTTGCCGCCGCTGCAAACGGTATCAGCCTGAACCAGTGGATTGCCCAGACTATACGAGAAGCAGCACGAGGATAGTGTTGCCGGATTGCCCGTGCATACTCTTCCGCTCACGAAAGATTTTCCCCGGTTCCGCCTGATGCCCCCGGATGCAGCAAGAGCAACGTCTTTTTGAAGCACCAACCATGCAAAAATGCGTCCGAACCGCCTGCTAAGCGAGTAGACGGGGTAACCCTGTATCGAGGGTTCACATCCCACCCTCCCTAGGATATGTATCCATCTTGGTTCGGTACAGTCCCAAAAGTCATTCCCGGTATAGAAAGTGTAATGAAAATACTCTCTATTTCAAGCAAGGTAATTCTATTTTTGTTTGTAATAACTGCTGCATACAATTTATTATTTTCAATAATCAAAATATATAATATTGAATGGTATTCTTTATATTTTGAAAATGATGTCATAGGATTGTTCATGGGAAGTTTTTTTTGGCTACAGATTATGTTTTTACTGCGTTTTACGGGGGTTCGGTACATACTGTTTATATCGGGAGGATGTGGCTTGGTGGTCATGGCAATAAAGTTACACACACCGCCTGACGCAACAGTCGTGTCCACATTGGGCAGAATTGGAAATTTGCCGTCCGTAGAGGATATCAGAACACTTTGCTTTTTTTGCGCTATTCTGTTTGTTGAAGGTCTCTTGTTTACATATGTAGTAAAATTTCTCAATTTTATTGTAGTAAGACCAATGAAATGTCTTTTGTCACTACAGCAGAAAGTATAGGAATGGATTCATGGTACTTCACCTGTATTTGTGATGATGCAAATGCTCAATACTTTGCAAAGGTAAGGGTGCTTCTGGAGCGTGGAGAGACGATTGGGCTGCTGCCGTAATTTGAGAAATACGCCCTGTCATTTCGTACAAGCATAGTCCTTCATGACGGCACGGACGGAGCCGCCCCAGCCTTTTCAAACATCTTCAGTTCGTTCATTGGTCTTCCTTGATGGGGGCTTCGGCTTGCGGCAACGGCTGGGGAGCTGCCTTGCCCTGCTGCCTCCTTGTCCTTGCTCGAAAAGGGTAAACAGCTCGCGGACTCGCGCCACACCGTTCACGGTGGGCGCTCCTGGTTCTCATTGGTTATGATAGAGATTGAGATACTGGTTAGGATACTGGTTCCGGTACAGAACCCGCCGCATTAACGTACAGGCTCCGCCGCATAAAAGTACACAATCCGCCGCATAAAGGTACGCTCCGTGCCGCATAATACATAACATATTGTTATTCAATACTTTTTAAAAGTTCAGAATCCGCCGCGCTGCCGCGTTCCCTTCTGCCTAACCGGGGATCACCGCCGCGCTGGCTGGCCTGCTTTGACCTCACCTTGATTGCTCGTAATCTCTTTGTGGCATGGCCGGTACATCCTCGTTTTATCGCTTCACTTTGGAGCTTTTTCTTGTTCTCCAGCGCTTCAAGCACCTTGGGGGCATAGCGTTTCGGCTGATGAGGGAATGCCAGCCCTGTACAATAATCCCCCTCATAAAAATGCATCAATTCGTTATCGGTCAGCCAGTTTTTTGCATCCCGAAATGTTCTCTCAGCTATCCCACAGAGGGCGGCCAGGGTGGGCCGGTCCCGCCCGAATCCATCAAGAACAGAGGCGGGCATAAAGTCGAAATCTTCTGCAAAGTCATGGCAGGTATTGCTGTAGCTTTCTGATGTATATTCACCAACCCATCCGGTATTGGCGTAAAACCCCTCCATGGCAAACGCCTTCATGACAAGAAACAGTTTCCGCGCCGAGGGCGGCATAACAGCCCATACACCGCTTTTTATCACATCGTCATAAACGGATATCCAGTTGTTGCCCTCGCCTGCTCCAACTACGTATGGAGGATAGAGCATGGTGTAAACGTATCGCTGGCGGCCACGGATTGATGGTTCTCTGCTAGAGGTGAGCCATTTATTATTCTGAAGCAACAGGATGGCATTGCTGGCATTTTCTTTGCTGATGCCGCCCAACGCCGCAAGCGTATCAAGGCTTGGGTAGGATTTTCGCGTTTTCTTGTTTTCAAAGCTTATCAAGATGACAAGCACGGAAAGCCATGCATCCGGCCATCTGGCGATTTCCCCCTCACGGGCACATTTTCCCAAAGGCACAAGCGCGAACCCATCCCCAAACCGTGAAAGCCTCTGGTTTTCCTTTTCCATGAGTACTCCATCTGTATCTGTTTCTTTGCTCCGGAGCGCCTCCGGGTGATTTGCCCTTCTTCTTTGACCATTCATCACGGTATTTCAATAGGTTAGATACTGATAGCGGAAAGTCGCCAGGCAACGCCACACTCGTATTCGCCCTCGAACAAATCCCGGACCGGCCCGTTGAGGGCGTTCACGATCCGGCCCAAGGCGGAGAAGCGGCCTTCGGCTATGCCTTCCTTAGGAAAACAGCCTCCGGAAGCGTCCTCTTCTGCGCTGTTCGGGTTGTGGGAATAACCGCATCGATCATTTTCCCTAGGGCTCGGGGAGGACTCGGGAAAAGGTCGGTACAGCTCGGGAAAAGGTCGGTACAGCTCAGGAAACATCGCTATAGCGGTATGCCGGCAGATGATGAACGCATGCCGGCGGCAAGCCCTTATGGCGCTGATCAGATTCGGAGGCCTGCCGCGCGGGGAGTAGGCCCGGCAGCAAAGGGAAAAACAGCGTGTCCTCTTCAGAGGCTTGTGGGTTTCGCCGTTCCGCGGAGGGAGAGGGGACATGCCCTCCCCTTGTCGGGAGGCGTATTACTTCGTTTCCCCGTCATTCTGCGTATCGCAATCTGCGGCTTCGGCTGCCAGATCGTTTAATGATTTGCCGTCTTTGTTTTTCCAAAGAGAGCGCCCGTTGGTGTTCCGCCCGAGGGTCACGGAAGAGGCCATGCTGGGGGAGGAAAACGTATACTCTTGCGTAAAAACATAGACATCGCCGTTCTTCACCAGAACAGCCTGACGGATCAGATCGTCACGAAAGGTTTTGATGCTTTTGGAGACACTTGGCGTAGTCCCCGGAGCGGCGGTAGAATCTTTCAACACAATGAACCCGGCCGGACTTTGCAAGGCTCTGGCCAGAATGCCTCCTCGTCCTTTCAGAGAAAACAGATCCTTGGCCCGGGTTTTGCCGGCTCCTTTCGCGCTTTCAAAAATATCAAGGCCAATCAGCGGGAAAACGCCAAGCATGTACGAAAGAAAGCTTTCCATATCCGCCAACTCGGATTCAATAAGCGTAGGCGGCTGGGGATTGTTTCCGTTTTGCAGATTACAGCGCTTGCGGTCCCTGGCAATTTCCGCCAGCTTGCTTTCCAGATGCTGGATATGCGCCTTGTTGAGGCTGTTGTCAGTTGTGGTAAAGACTACAGCCCAGTTCCAAAAATCTTTGTTCAGGTTATGGCTTTTAAGACGGCCAAGGACAGGATCGCCTTCTCCAATGTAGACGGTGGGCAGGGCGCTGTCATCTGTCGAGCCGACAAGCACGTAGACGCCGGCCTGGGTCATTTCCTTGCGCTTCATTGCTTCCTGGAATCCTGTGCGGGCAAACACCACGCCGGTTCCCGTCCAGTTCGGGCGGCTCACTATCCTCAAGCCGTTGGGCTCGCCGCTTGGCAAAAAAATCCGTATTGAATAGGCTCCCGGCATAGTCCCTCCTGCAGCTCCAGTCTACCAGCAGCTTCGCGCCTGATCAATAACAGCGCGCCGCTTCCGGAATCCGGCATCGGAATATCCCAAGGAGAACCAGGGCAGATAGAATCAACAGTGTGGGGCTGCTCGCCGCCCACCGCGGGCCGGGGAACGATTCCCCGACGCCCCCGGCCGTGCTTGCGGGGACGTCGGGCCGCCCGGCAGGGCATCAGAGGGTAATCAGCTCGTACCCGGCATTGCCAAGGCCTATGGCTTCGGCATGTTCCAGTTGGCTGCGCCAGTTGGTCGTGGGATGGATCGCGGAGAAATGATCGCCGTGGCCCTTCCCGCCCTGGCCAAGCACGCTTGAGGCGATAACCGGGGCAGCGTTCACCGCGTCGATACAGGCGTGATCCAGCGCCACCGGGTCAAAGCTTGCAAACATGCCGATATCCGGTACAACAGCGGCGTCGTTTTCACCGTGGCAATCGCAGCAGGGCGAAACCTGGTTGACAATGCTGACGTGAAAATGAGGCCGCCCGTCAACCACGGCCTTGGCGTATTCGACCATGCGCCGGTTGACGTCATCGCCGTTGGCATCAAAGGCGCTCTCAATGGCGCTGAAGTTGCAAACGCCGATGCACCGGCCGCAGCCCACGCAAAGGTCATGATCGATATGGGCTTTATGCCCCGTAAGGCTGATAGCGTTCTGAGCGCAGTATTGGGCGCAGGTGCGGCAGCCCCGGCACATTTCGCTGTTGACCGAGGGTTTGCCGTTGCAATGCATGGCCATCTTGCCCGCACGGCTGCCGCAGCCCATGCCGATATTCTTGATCGCGCCGCCAAAGCCGGTCATCTCATGCCCTTTAAAATGGGTCAGCGAAATAAAAATATCCGCATCCATGACCGCGCGCCCGATAAAGGCGGTCTTCAAAATCGTACCGCCGTTCACGGGCACTTCCACATCATCCGTCCCTTTCAGACCATCGCCGATAAGAATCTGGCAGCCCGTGGTCAACGGGAAAAAACCGTTTTCGTTGGCGGCTGTCAGGTGTTCCAAAGCGTCTTTGCGGCGGCCTACATAGAGGGTGTTGCAATCCGTAAGAAAGGGATAGCCGCCGAGAGCCTTGACCCGGTCAGCCACGGTCTTGGCAAAGTTAGGCCGAAGAAAGGAGAGATTGCCCGGTTCGCCGAAGTGCAGCTTGAGCGCCGCAAACTTGTTTTCAAAGTCAATCTGCTCGATGCCCGCTGCAAGCAAAAGCCTATCCAACTTTTGCAGCAAACTGGTGCCCACCTTGCAGCGCATATCGCTGAAATACACCTTTGATGTGCCCATTGTATCCTCCCAAAGATAAAGATGATCAGAAGTTTTCGGGGCTGCCGCTCAGGAGAGCGCAACTCCGATTGCGCGCCGCGAAGACGAGGCATTGTTCAGGAAAGCTGCCCCGTATAAGAGCCTACAGGGAAAAACTCATTCAGGTCAACAGCGCAGCCCGGCAAGCGCCGGGGCAATGTGAAAGTTTTGGAGGCCTTGTATCTCCAATCCATCTGCCGGTGTATCACCGATCACAACGCTCCCGTTCCGGGGCTTTATCATGGACCGCCCCGCGGCCGGACGGTATAGAAAAACGACAATGCATCCGGCCGTGCGGGCCGGAAAAAGGAGATTGCCATGTTCACTACTCCCTTTATAACGACAGGCCGCGCCGGAGCGCAAGGCGGTCTGAAAAAATTGTCGTTCTGCTTTGGCCTGGCCCTGTTGCTGGGCGGCCTGACCGCATGTTCCGACACCACGGAAAAGAAAACGCCGGTCACATCTACAAATACAACGGCGCCTGCCGCCCCGGCAAACGCCGCTCCCCAATCCTCCAAAGCCGTGTCCACCCCCCAACCTTCCGGCTCCCAAGCAACCGGGGCCGCTGCTCCCGCTGCCGCCAGCGGGGGAAACGCCGCCAAACAGACGGATGCCGGAACAACAACCGTATTTTATGACTTCACAGTGGTCAGCGGCCCTGAGGATGCAAACAACATGCGCCCGGTGCGTTTGCGGTATAAAGGCCGGGAAATTCCCCTGGATACGGAGCCTCTCCGCGAAGCGACAGCGGGCGACATTGAAAAAAACGTGCCGCTCAAGGGCTGTGAAACCATGAAGGTGGATATTTTTACCGGCGGAGCGAACTGCTGCGCCGGCTATTACCTGCTCAGCAGCTGTGGTTCCGAGCGCTACGCGGCGTATATTACGCCGTATGACGGCTACCTCAGCCCGCATCCTGAAACCGTGGCTGATGGTGTGGTCGGCTACCTCATCAGCGATCCCTCCTTCATGTATTACGAAATCGATCCCCAGAACGGCGTTTCCCTGGCCCGCCCTTCTTCACCCAGACCCGAACGTTTCCTGATCTTTGAAAACGGCGCCTGGCGCGTTGACAAACCCGGCGAATTCAAGGCCGCCTATGAAAAATTGCTGCAAGAAACCCGCGATGACAAGGATATGGATCCTACCGCCAAGGCAATTACCGTGGCCTATTACTCGCTGATGAACGGCAAGGATGCAACGGCCGTCACCAAGGAACTGGCCAAAGCCCTGCCCGACACGTTCAGCAAGCAAGCGGAGGCGATCATGAAAGAGCTTCGGAAAGCCGTAGATGGTTTCAAACCGGCGCGCAACCTGAATCTGAACAAAGCCCCCGCGTAGCCCCATCAATGAAGGAGATTCTCATGAACACGAGAGAAAACGGCGCGCTGTCCGGACCTGAACGTCCTGACCAGGCCCCGCGAACACCCCATACGGATCACCACAACGCCCCCCTATCCGGCCGGTACGACGGCCTCCCGGACGGGGCAAAACAATCCGCCGCCCCGGATGAGAACACCACACCGGATACGCCGGGTCTGGCCGCGGCCGGCGCCCCGGCCGCCGACAAGCCCTTGCCGGACGCCAACGTTGCCCCGGAGGGCCATTGCCTGACCGCGGCCTACCCGGAAAGCACCCGGCTGGATACCGGAGAACCCTGCGACGACGGCCGCGACGGCAAATAGAACAGGAACGTTTTCCGGTCTTGTACCGCCCGGGGCTGACGGCGCACTCCTCTGCGGCGATGGCTCCGGGCTTGGCAAGAGGGCCTTGCCCGCCCAAGGCAAAAACCATACGCGCCATGAAAGCGTACAGGCCGAAACGCTTGAAAGACCAAACGCCCATCCGCCCCGGGCAGCCCCGCTCTTGAGAAAGACTCCGAGAAAAAGCCCCTTGCGCGGACCAAAAACAATCTCACGCCCCGGCTCCCTCCTGCAAGACCGGGTAAAGCCCGGCCCCGGCCTTGCCCCCATTGGCCGCCCTTGTCTTCCGGCGCATAGTCCTTTTCTTTGCGCGCGGCTTGCGGTAGACTGCCTCCCCATGAGCAGACAGCACCAGCTGACAGACCGGCAGCCCCCTTTATCCGCCCTTGAGCCGCAGGGCTCTTTCCGGCCTCTTTCCCGCAACCTCGAGCGGCATGATTTGGTCGCCTTTGAACCGCGCCTGCGCGCCGCTATCGCCGCGTTTCTCCCCCACAGCGGCCACAGCCTGCATTTTCCCGAGCAAGCGGCGCTCCGGCAGGTGGAATATCTGGGTTCCGAGCGGCGGATTATCTTACCCCTCTATGCCCCCCCCCTCGCCGCGGAAGGCCTCCCTGCCGCTTCTCCCCCAGCCGCTCCTCTTCCTGAGCAAACCGATCTCCCGCAGGAAAACGCCCGCCTGTTGGGGCTGTATGTAGCCTCAGGAGTTCGCGCGGCCGCGGTCAGGCCCCTGTTGCCCGCTCTGCCGCATCTGCTGGCCCTGGTCATGGAGAACCTGCGGCTGTATAAAAACAGCCTGAGCGATCCGGTGACCGGCCTTTTTACCCGCGAGCATTTGCTGGCCACACTGGCGGGCGATGTGGAGCGCTGCCGTGATGCCCGGGCCGCCCGGCGGCAGGCCTTTGATGAGGCCGGGGCAGCCGGAGGTTCAACCGGAGAAGCGCTCCAGGCCTGCTGCCCGGGGCTTCTGGCTATCCGCCTGCACTCGCTGCGAAGCATTGTGCTGCGCCACGGCTATCTTTTTGCGGAGAGAATCATGGCCGCTTTGGGGGAGGGCTTGGAGAATTCTCTGCCCCCTCGGGCCATGGCGGCGCGGACCGGGGATTTTGAGCTGGCGTTGTTGCTGCCCGACGGCAGCGAGAAAAGCTGCCGGACCATGGCCGCAAAGGCGGCGGCGGCTCTGGCGGGGCTCAGCCTGCCGCACACCCTGACCCGGGAAAAAATCCGGCTCGGGGCAGCCATCGGCTACGCCCGCTATCCCCAGGATATGCCGGGCCAAGCCTTTGGCAAACCGGCCAGCGAACAGGCCCGCCTCTTATTGCGCAACGCCCGCATGGCCTCGGCCCTGGCCGGGGAACTGGCTGATAAGGCTGATCCGCTGCCTGTGCTTGGTTTTGCCGGCATTCTGGCAAAGGGCGGCCGCATTGTGGAAACCCTGCCCCTTTCCCGACTGCGCGTCAGTTTAGGCTACGCCGCCGGAGCCATGGAAGGCCAGCGCTTTTCCGTTTGGGCTGATCCCGGTCAGGGAGAACCCCCGTTCTTTGTGGATGAAAACACGCCCTTTTCCTCCCTCTACAAGGGAGAAATTGCTCTGATCGAGGTCCGCCGGGATACCTCGCTGGCTGAGGTAATCCAACTGGGCGATCCGGCCTGGAACCTGGAAGCCGGGGATACGCTGCGCCTCCTGCCGGGCCTTGCCCCTGCCCGCGCCCCCTCCGGGGAGGAGCCCCGGCGCGATCCGCTCACGGGCCTGCTGCACCACGGCGATTTTCTAGCCCGCTTCAGCGAGGAACGCGAGAAATACGATGCGTTCTGCCTGGCTATCCTGCGTCTGACGCCGACAAACGGCGATGAAACCGAGGCCTCCGTCGCCCCTAAGCCGGGAAATCAGGAACAGGGAGAACCGATCCCTCCGGGGATTCCGGAAAACGCCACGGGGGGGGCGGATTCCTACGATAGCAGCGAATCGCGGCCGGAACTCCTGATGGGTGAAGCCGTGCGCCTCTGCCGGGAAATGTTGGGGCACGATATCCTGGGCGGCCGTTTCGGATTGACCAGCCTGATTTTTTTCCACCCCAACCTGGCAGGCCCAGAGACGGCGGCTCTCTACGGCGCGCTCTGCCGCCGCCTGGGCGAAGAACTTTTCCAGGGGCAGGGCGAAGGCCGCGTGGCCGCCGGCGTGGCCTACCATCCCTTTTTGAGCTTTCGCAAAGGCGCGGTTCTGGAAAACTGTCAAAAGGCCCTGGAATACGGCATTCTTTTGCCCTTCCCCCACGTGGGGCTTTTGGATTCCCTGGCCCTGACCATCAGCGCGGATAAAAGCTTCAGCCAAGGGGATGCCCTCTCGGCGCTGGAGGAATACAAAAAGGCCCTGCTGGCCGATAGGGATAACGGCCTGGCCTGGAATTCCCTGGGGGTTTGCCTGGCCTCTCTGGGCCGCCACGAAGAAGCCCGGCACTACTTTGACGAAGCCCTGGAGCGCGACCCCGGCGATGTTATGGCCCTCTACAATCTGGGGTACAGTTGCCAGTGCCTGGGAGAAAAACAGGCTGCGGAAAGCTGTTACAAACGGTGCCTGAAACAGGATCCTGAGCACCTCTTTTCTCTGCTCCGGCTGGGGCAAATGGCTGAATCCTCAGCCCTGGAACACGGTGGGCCCAAGGCCTTTGCCAGAGCAGAAAAACTTTACACCCGGGCGGCCGGGGTGCCGGGAGCTTCGGCCCTGGCCCTGCGCCACTTGGCACAGCTTTGCCTCAGACAGGGGAAAACATTGGAGGCCCGGGAACACCTGCACGAAGCCCTGGGCAAGGAGCCTCAGAACGCTCAGGCCCTCCAGATGTTGGCTGCCGTGTACCTGGGCAGCGGCGAAGATGCCGCCGTGGCTGAAAGCCTGGCCCGCCAGGCCGTGTTGCTCCGGCCGGACCTCAAAGCCGGCTGGCAAACGCTGGCCAAAGCCCTGGAAGCGTTAGGACGGCCTCGCGAGAGCCGAGAGGCCGGGCTGCGGGCAAAGGAATTTTAACGTATCCTTGAATCGCGCAGCGCGGCGCCGCGCCAGACGCAAAGGCGCATACGCACAAGCCCTTCGGGCCGACACCGCGCTTGTTTCCCGGCGCGGTCATGCGCGCGCCGCGGCATTCCGGGAGCATGCAGCGCTTTCGGGCAGAAAACGCCGGCAACGGTTCCCCTCCGGGGAAACCCGGGCCGCCTGAATCCGCTCCGGAGCGGCGGAAACCTCATCAACGGATTTAACAACCAGGAGAATGCAGTATGAACATCGATCTGCTCATTAAAAACGGGCATGTGGTTGACCCCTTGAACAAAGTCAACAAGATTGCGGATGTGGCCCTGGCCGAAGGCAAGGTCCTCCAGGTTGCGGAAGACCTGGATCCTACCAACGCCAAGGAAGTTATTGATGCCTCCGGCCTGATGGTCACCCCCGGTATTGTCGATCCCCACGTGCATGTGGTTCCGGAAGGCGCCGGCGGGCTTTCCTTCCATATGCTGCTCCGCAAGGGCGTAACCACCACCCTGGATATGGCCGGTCCCATCGGCATGTTCCTGGATGAGGCCAAAAACTACGGCTGCGGCATCAATGCCGGGTGTTTGCAATCCCTGGCCCCCAAACGCGACCTCAAGGGCGAGGACGCAAGCGCGGCAGAAATAGGCGAAGCCATTGATAAGGCCCTGGCGGCGGGAGCCTTCGGCATTAAGATCATGGGCGGGCACTTCCCTTTCACCCCGGAAACCACCGGCCGGATCATTGAGGAAGCAGATAAGCGCGGGGCCTACATCGCCTTCCACGCGGGCAGCACGGTCAACGGCAGCAATATCAACGCCGTTGAAGAAGCCCTGGAGCTGGCCGGGAACCATCCCCTGCACCTGGCCCACGCCAATGCCTATTGCCGCGGCCAGGTTGAGGATGTGCTTATGGAAAACAAGCGCCTCCTGGAGGGCCTCAAAAAGAAACCCAACGTCATTTCCGAATCCTACCTCTCGGTCATGAACGGCACCGGCGCGCTGATCAACAAGGAAACCGGCCGGGCGGCCAGCGGCGTCACCCGGATGTGGCTGGAAAGAAAAGGCTACACCACGGATAAGGCGGGCATGGCCAAGGCCATCAAAGATGGCTGGTGCTGCATCTACGGCCCGGTAGGGAGCGAGATGCTCTATCTCAGCCCCGAAGAGGGCTTCAAATACTGGGAAAGCAAGGATACGGATGTCTGGTGCTCCTTCCCGGTCAACAGCCCTGTGACCATGGTCAACTGCGCCACGGCCCGCCGTGATGACGGCAGCTTTGTAGTCAACGCCTTGTGCACCGACGGCGGCTTTATTCCCCGCAACGTCATCCTGGAAAACGGCCTGCGCCTCGCCCAAATGCGGTACATGGAGCTGGAGGATGTTATTGCCAAGGCTACCTACTGCGGCGCGCGCATGGTCGGCCTCACCAACAAGGGGCACCTGACCCCGGGCGCGGATGGCGATGTAGCCATTTTCCATAGTTGCGGCAAGGTTCAATACACCATCATCAGCGGCCAAGTCCGCATGGCCGCCGGGATCTGCTTCGATGGTCCCGGCCGGGTCTTCACCTCCAAGCAGGGGCAGGCCGCCGTGCAAAACAACGGGCTGGATTGCATTGTGCCGGATCTCGCCCAAAGCGATTACCTGAAAGGGCACGCTCGCTAGGCTGCCTTAAAAAAAGCCCCCCTTGGCGCCGCAAGATGGCGCCAAGGGGGGTTTTGCTTGCTTTCGCTTCTTCTCCGGGGCGCCTGGCCCCTTCCCGAGAAAGGGCTAGTTGAACTGCCCGCCGTCTATCAAGTAGGATTGGCAGGTAACAAAAGAAGATTCATCGGAAGCCAGGTATACATACATGGGCGCTATTTCATCAGGCGTGGCCTGCCTGCCCAAGGGCACGTTGGCCTTGATGACCTTGGCCTGGCCTTCCGGGCCGCCGAGGTTGGCAATGGCCGGGCCGTTGAATTCCGTATCCACCCAGCCGGGGCACACCGTATTGACCCGGATAGCAAAAGGAGCCAGTTCCCGGGCAAGGCCGGTGCCAAAGGCGATGATGGCCCCTTTGGAAGCCGCGTAGGCGCTCATGCCCGCGCCGCCGCGTTTTCCGGCCACCGAAGCGGTATTGATGATCGACCCCTTGCCGGCCTTTTTCAAATGCGGAATAGCGTATTTCGCCCCCAGAAACATAGAACGCACATTGGTCAGCATGATATCATCCCACTGCTCGGTGGGAAAACTCTCGATCACGCCGCCATACTGAATGCCCGCGTTCTGAATCAGGACATCAAGACCGCCGAGCAGCGCCGCGCCTTCGTTGATAAAGGCCGCTATTTCGCGTTCTTCGCGCACGTTGACCCGGATATAGCGAGCGCCGATTGCGGCGGCCGCGGCTTCTCCTTTGGCCTGGTTGGCGCTGCCTATGATAACCTCCGCCCCTTCAGCAACCAACATTTTTGCGGCGGCCTTGCCGATGCCGCTGGAAGCGCCGGTTACAAGAATTCGCTTCCCTTTCACTCTATCGCTCATAGTTACTCCTTTAGACCTCGAATAGCGTGGACCACGAAAATATGCAGCCCCCTTTGGGGGCCTGGAAATCATTCCCTGAGGCTTCCCGGCTCCCTCGCGCCTTTGGGCAAAGAGGCCGTTCCGCTCTCCTGCGGCATGGTCCCCCCGGATGCTCTCCCCAAAATGCTCTCTCTGACAGGCTCCGGGGCAACGCCCCGGCCGTCGGAGGCATGCTGCATAATGCGCTAGAAGAGAGCGTCTTCCTTAATGAGGGCGGCCCCCTTCTCGCCGATCATCATGGCCGCGGCGCAGGTATTGCCGGAAACCATGGTCGGCATGATGGCCGCATCCACCACGCGCAGGCCTTCCAAGCCATGGACGCGAAGCCTATCATCCACCACGGCCCGGGCATCATTCCCCATGCGGCAGGTGCTGGTCGGGTGAAAGACCGTGCCCCCGCCGCCGCGCACATAGTCTTCAATGGCCTCATCATCCGCCACGCCGGGCCCGGGGATATGCTCTTCAAGAATATACTGTTTCAGTGCCGGGGATTGGGCAAAACGGCGGCAGGTCTTAAAGACCTCCATAGTCACCTTGAGATCGATCTCTTCTGCAAGATAGTTCGGGAAAATGGCCGGATGGGCGGCCGGATCGTTGCTTTTAATGCGCACATAGCCCTGACTGAGGGGCCGGAGCTGGTAGCCCAGAATAGTAAAACCGGGGAAACGGTGCGGCATCTGGCCCGGTCCGGGAGCCGAAAAGCTCATAAAAATGATTTCCATATCCGGTACGGGCTCCTCGGGCGAGGATTTCATAAACGCGGCGAACTGCCCGGCCCCGATGGTCAACGGCCCGCGGAAGTTGGTCACATACTGCCAGCCCGCTTTGATACGCAGCCACCAATTCCGGTAGAGATCATTAATGGTAATCGGATATCTGCATGTATGCACGGTGCGAATCTGGTAGTGATCCAGCAGGTTTTCCCCCACGCCCGGCAGATCGTGCACGACCTCCACGCCCTTTTCCCTGAGCAGTTCGGCGTTGCCCACGCCGGAAAGCTGGAGAATCTGGGGCGAGCCGATTGCCCCGGCCGAAAGCACGATTTCCCTTCCGGCTCTGGCCGTGTGCAACTGGCCCTTTGCATCCCGGTATTCCACAGCGACAGCCTTTTTGCCCTCAAACAGAATGCGCTCAACCAGGCTGTTGGTCTCCAGCGTCAGGTTGGGCTTGTTACCCCGCAGGTAATCGGCCGAGCAGGAGCGAAAGGCCTTGCCCACAGTGAGCTGGTAGGGGGCCACCCCTTCTTGCACTTCACCGTTGAAATCATCGGTATAGGGCACGCCAAGTTCTTTTCCGGCGGTGATAAAAGCATGGCCGATAACGCGCGGATCACGCATATCGCTGATGGCCACGGGGCCGTCGCCGCCGTGGTATTCGCTGGGGCCGCGCTCCTGCTTTTCCAGCTTTTTAAAATACGGCAGCAGGTCGTTCCACCCCCAGCCTTTGTTGCCCAGAGATTCCCAGTGATTATAATCCTCTTTTTGCCCCCGGATGTGGATCAGGCCGTTAATAGCGCTGCTGCCCCCAACCACTCGGCCGCGCGGCCAGCCGATCCGGCGGTTTTTGATGTTGGGATCAGGCTCAGTCATGTACTGGAAGGTGAGCTTAGGGTTATATACGTTCTTGTAATAGCCGACCGGAATGTGCAGCCAGGGGTTCCAGCTTTTGGCGCCCGCCTCCACCAGAAGCACCGTGGAAGCTTTCTGCTCGGCCAGCCGGGCGGCTACGATGCAGCCGGCGCTTCCGGCTCCAATGACGATATAATCGTAAATCATTGTGAATTTCCTGTAGGCGAAAGGGTTTCGCCGCTAAAGGCCAGATAGAGCTCTCGGCAGGCCCGCAGCAAACTGGAAAGAAAAAAAGCCGCGCTGCCAAGGGGAACAGAAACATAAATCCAGGACATGGAAAGATTGTTCAGCATGATGATGCGCTGGTTCCCGGCCGCCAAGGTGGCTTTCCAGCCGAAGAAGACAAAAAAAGCCAGAAACAGGCAGCAGAGCAGGGAAACAGCGGCCTTGAGCAGGCAGCGCCGGCGATAAGGCAACACATTGTGCCAGGTATCCACGGCAATATGCCCGCCGTTGTGCAGCACAACAGGCGCGCCGATGAAGGTCATCCAGACCATACACGCCTTGGGCAGCTCTTCACTCCAATCAACCGGCGAGAGGAGCACGAAGCGGGCAAAAACCGCCACCACCACGGCTGCCGCCATGATGATACAGATAAGGGTGCCGCCCACCGTCAGCAGACGAATAATAAAGGTATCCAGCGCTGTCAGCGCCTTAAAGATTCCACGTACCGGCATGGCTGCCTCCGTTGGTGGTCCGGCCGGGACGGCCTGAGCCGCCCCGGCAAAGCGCTCGCCTTGGGAAAAACCGCCCGAAGGCTAACCCCTTCTTTCTCTAACCCCATAGGATGCGGTCTTTTCCACGGCGTGCCGGGTTCTCTCCCCGGCCGCATTCCATCACTTTATCAGGCCGGCGTTGCGCGCATCCACCTGGGCCTCTGCTTCCTTCACGGCGGCCATCCATTTGTTGAGCCACTCCTCGCCGAACTGGCCCCGGAACCAGGTAATCATCGTATCGCGCACCGTATGGAATTCCTTCATAGCTTCAGGAGTGGGCGTAGCAATGGTGTTGCCCATTTCCAGCCAGCGGGCCGAAGCCAGCGCCTGGTATTGCAGATTGAAGTTGGTCTGCACATTGGTGCCCAGAATACAGGCATCCAGCACCAACTGTTGCAGATCGGCGGGCAGGCTTTGCAACCACTGGCGGCTGACCCATGTAAACCCGAACACATAGGTATGCTCATCGAGCAGGATATGATGTAATTGCTCGGCCATGCCCGTGGGCACATAGTCGCCGATGGAGTTCTTGGTGCCGTCCACAACCCCGGTAGAAAGGGCGGTGTACAGTTCGCTCATAGAAATGGGCGTCGGCACAGCGCCAAGCTCTCTGACCAGTTGCATTTGCAGATCGGATTCAATGGTCCTGATCTTCAGCCCCTTGAGATCAGCCACCTTTTCCACTTTTTTCTTAGAGGTGGCAAAGTTTCTCCAGGAACCGGTGTTGCCCACAGCCACAAGTTCAATATTCCCGGTCCGCTTCAGCACTTCCGCGCGCACGTCATCAAAAAAAGAACTGTTGAAAAGGGCTTGCGCAACAGCCTCATCCCGGATGGTATAGGGCAGATCCGTCACCTGGATTTCGGGCATAAAGCTGGCGATGCCGCCAACAGTAGTGGAAGTGCATTCCAAGGTATTGTTCTGCACCTGCTCTAGCATTTCCCTGAAGCCGCCGAGCTGGCCCGAAGGGTAGATCTCCACCTTAATTCTGCCCTGGGAACGGCTCTCCAGATAGGATTTAATGAACAGGGCCATGAGCTGATCATCCGTCTCGTTGTTCGGCGCGGAAACATGCCCGAACTTCATGACATACTGCTCGGCGGCCGGAGCGCTGCCAGCAAAAAGCGCAGTAGAAAGAACCACGGCGAGAACAAGGGCAAAAAAGCGTTTCATGGAAAACCTCCAGGGTTAAAAGCCGAAAAATCGCGGCAGGGCCAGGGTGACGGCAGGAACATAGGTGATGACCAGCAAGGTCGCCACATGGACAATCCAGTAAGGCACCATATCCTTGAGCATGGAACCCATGCTGATCTTAGCCACGGATGAAGTGACGAAAAGAACCAGGCCCATGGGCGGCGTCGCCAGGCCCACACAGAGGTTGATGCAGATGATCAGCCCGAAGTGCACGGGATCAATGCCGAACTGGACGGCCGTAGGGCCCAAGATAGGCGCAACAATGAGCACAGCCGGGCCGGCATCCAGAAACATGCCCACGACGAGCAGGGCAAGGTTGATGATCAGCAGCAGCACATATTTGTTGTTCGTGATGCCAACGGCCCATTGCGCCACGGCTGCCGGCAGGCCGGAGAGGGTTACCGTCCAGGCAAAGACAAAGGCGCAGGCACAGATAAACAGGATGGTAGCCGAGGAAATCATGGCCTTTTTGAAGATGCCGTAAAGATCGTTCCAGGCGATGGTTTTGAAAACAAACAGGCTGAGAATCAGCGCGTAGGCAGCCGCGACAGCCGCGGCCTCGGTGGCCGTAAAGACGCCGCCCATGGTGCCGCCCAAAATGATAACCGGCGTCAACATGGGTAAAAGCGCGCCTTTGAAGGCCCGGGCCATATCCGCGAGAGGCACGCGTTCCCTGGCCGGGGGCAGGTTTTTCCAATCGGCGATAAGCCGGGTACAGAGCATCAGCCCGCCGCCCAGCAATAAGCCCGGGACAATAGCCCCCACAAACAAACTGACCACCGAAATATTCATGGTAAAAGCATAGAGGATGCACATGATGCTCGGCGGGATAATGGGCCCTTCAATGGCCGAAGCCGCGGTAACGGCCGCGGCAAAGCTGCGGGAATACCCGTTCTTCTCCATGGCCGGGATCAGGGTGGAACCGAGCACGGCGGCTCCGGCAGCGGCCGATCCGCTCAACCCGGCAAAGAGCACGTTGGTTACAATCAGCACCTGGGCCAGCCCGCCCCGCCAGTGGCCGACAACGGCGTTGGAAAAATCGATCAGCCGGGTGGTGATTTTGCCCTGGTTCATGATCTCCCCGGCCAGGATAAACAGGGGGATGGCCAGCAAGGGAAACTGATTGACCCCGCCGATAAGTTTCTGAGCGAGGTTCTGGAGAAAGAACATTTTATCCGAAAGGAAGAAATAGCCGACGGAACCGCCGATAAGCGCAAAGGCCACAGGAAGGCCGATGAGCATCAAAATGACAAAAATAGCCCCGAAACTGTAAACCATGAGTCCCCCGTCAGTAAAAGGGTCACAACAGAGGCAGGTTCAGGAAGGCCCTGAAACCGGTTGGGCATGCCTCCGGAGTACTTTCACTATGAAAATGCTCTATGGTCTCATCCCCACGCAGGGGAACGTATCTTCGCTTCGTTGCGGCACGCGGCGCAGCCGCGCCAGGCCTGTCATATTATTGATGTTATAACATTACATGTTGCTACATTTGTGTCAAGATATTTCTCCTATCTGCAAAATTTTTCCTTATATTTAGCTTGGTTATGATGTATTTACAGGGGAATCCGGGCACGGCGTGAACCGTATTCCGTTGCCCATCCGGCGGATGCTTGACAAGCTGACGCGCCAAACGTAAAAATACTATCGTAATGAACAAGGAATTTTTTGAAATACTTCCCAGCGCTTCAAGGCGCCGCATAGCCGATTGGTTTTTCGGCTACTTTTATTTTACCAGGCGTTGCGGCACGGAGGCGCTCGTCTGATCCTTGTGTGAAACGATGTGTTTATCCCGAGGCCGCGGAGTATCTCCGCGGCTTTTTTTATTATTTTTCGGAGAAACGCCATGCCTTCAGACGTTCTGTTCCCTGCGAACCGCCCCCTCAACGTTGCCTATCTGGGCCCCAAGGGCACCTTCTCTTATTTCACGGCCAAGGCCGCATTGCCCGGCCTGCGGCTGCTCCCCGCCGGCGACATCCCCGGCCTTTTCGCCGCTCTCAAAGAAGAGGGCCCAAACCACGCGGATCTCGCGCTGGTTCCTCTGGAAAATTCCCTGCGCGGCACAGTCGGACAAAGCTTTGATCTGCTTTTGGAGCACGATGCCCGCATTCTGGCTGAGCTGTATTCCCATATCACGAACTGTCTGATGAGCCGGGAACCGGATCTCGCTTCCATCAAGGCCGTATATTCCCATCCCCAACCGCTGGCGCAGTGTTCCCGTTGGCTGCGCGACCATCTGCCCGGCGCGGCCTTGATCGCCATGGAATCCACGGCAGCGGCCGGCCGTCGCGCCGCCGGCGAACCGGGAACCGCCGCTCTGGGGCACCCCCTTGCCGCTTCCATGCTGGGCCTCGGCCTCCTCGCCCGGTCCATCGAGGATGACCCGGATAACTGGACCCGCTTTGTCATCATTGCCGCCGGGGAAACCTCCGGGCAATCGCCTGCGATTCTCCCCCCAATCCGCCCCGGCTCCCGGGAGACAACCGGCATGAAAAGCTCGCTCCTCTTCACCGTGGAAGATCGCCCCGGCTCCTTGGCTGCCGTGCTGGCCTGCCTCGAGCGCGGCGGCCTGAATATGCGCAAACTGGAATCGCGGCCGTTACGCCGGGATCATCCCGGTCACGGTGCCTGGAAATACGCTTTTTTTGTTGATGTGGAATGCGATCTCACTGATGCCGCCCACGCCGCTGCCTTGCATGCTCTGCGCTCCGCCACAACCAGCCTGCGTTTTCTCGGCGGCTACCCCATGGGCCCCCAACTCGACACCGCAACGGAAAAGGATGAACCATGCAGCCTCTAACCCCAAAGATGGACGCCCGGCAGGCTCCCGAAACCACGCCCCCGGGTTCTCTGACGCCAGGTTCCGCGCATCCCCTCGGGCGCGGAGCCGAGGTACATGCACCCGGCCTTGCTCCAGGCGCTGAAGCCGCCTTGGAACAGCAGGCCGCCGCGCTGGTTGAAGAAAAGGAAAGCGAATCCCGGGTACGCCATTACGGCCCCCTCTGGACCGGAATCACGAGCGCCATCGCTGTTCTCTGGTCTCTGTTCCAGCTTTACCTGGCTGTTTTCCCGGTATTTGACGCCATCCGTCTGCGGGTCTGGCACATCCTTTTCATGCTGACCCTGGCCTTTTTACTCTATCCGGCGTGGCACGGAGAAGCGCGTAAGCGCCGCCGCCCCGGCTGGGCGGATATAGTGAGCATTGCAGCCGGCTACGTGGCCTTTGGCTATCTGCTGCTCAACTACGAAGCCATCACCCTGCGCGGCGGTTGGTTCACCACGCCGGATCAATGGGCCGCCACCCTGGGGGTGGTTGTGGCCTTTGCCATGGCCTGGCGGGTAGTTCGCAACCTGGCCTGGCTGGCGCTTATTTTTTACGCCTATAATTTCTTTGGCGAATTCATCCCCGGGCCCTTCGGCCACACCGGCTTTGCCTGGAACCGGGTAGCGGACCACATGTTCTGGGGAAGCCAGGGCCTTTTAGGCGTGGGCGTGGGGGTTTCGGCCACCTATATTTTTCTCTTTGTGCTCTTCGGCTCCTTCTTAAAGCACAGCGGCTTTTCGGGCTTTATTAACGACATCGCCCTGACCCTGGTAGGCCGAAGCGCGGGCGGCCCGGCCAAGGTTTCGGTCATCGCCAGCGCCCTGATGGGCATGATCAACGGCAGCGCCCTGGCCAACGTGGCTACCACCGGAGCCATCACTATTCCCTTGATGAAGCGCACCGGCTATTCCCCGGCGTTTGCCGGGGCCGTGGAAGCCGTAGCCTCCACCGGCGGCCAGTTCGCTCCGCCCATTATGGGGGCAGTCGGCTTCATCATGGCCGAATTCCTCGGCGTGCCCTACACCACGGTTATGCTGGCCGCGGCCGCTCCCGCCTTTCTCTACTACCTGGCTCTCCTGGCAGCCGTGCATTTTGAGGCCAAAAAACTGGGGCTCTCGGGCCTTTCCCGGGAACATATTCCGGCGGCTCTTACAGTTATCCGCGAACGCGGGCACCTGATTATTCCTCTGGCCGTGCTTCTTGCGGTCCTGTTCATGGGCTACACGCCCCTGTACGCCGCGGCCTTCTCCATTATCAGCACCGTTTTTGCCTCCTGGTGCTCCAGGCGCACCCGCATGGGCCTGCGCGCCATCCTTGCGGCCCTGGATGAAGGAGCCAGAAGCGCGGTGGGCGTAGGCGCAGCCTGCGTCATCATCGGCGCCATCATCGGCACTGTCTCCCTAACGGGCCTGGGCGTCACCTTTGCTTACGAAGTGCTCAATTATGTCCAGAAAGACCAGCTCTATCTAGCGGGCTTCTTTGTCATGCTGATCAGCGTTATCCTGGGCATGGGCGTTCCGGGGGTGGCGGCCTATGTCATTGTTGCCGCTGTGGCCGCTCCCGTGCTCGAGGGCGTAGGCGCTTCCCCGCTGGCAGCGCATATGTTCTGTCTCTTCTATGCTTGCCTTTCCAACATTACCCCGCCGGTGGCCATGTCTTCTTACGTGGCCGCGGGCATTGCCCGCTCAGACCAAACCACGACCTCGCTTATCGCCGTCCGCCTGGGCCTCTCCGGGTTCATCCTGCCGTTCTTTTTTTTGGATAACCCGCTGCTGCTCTACGATGCTTCCCAAGATATCCTGCGCACGGTCTGGGCCGTGGCCTCGGCCTCGCTGGGCATGGCCGCGCTGGCCGCCGGGCTGGAAGGCTGGCTCCTGGGGCCCTGCACTCCACTCATGCGCCTGTTGCTCCTGACAACGGCCGGGTTGGCTATCGATCCTAACCTGGCCACCGATGCCCTCGGCCTTACGCTCTTTGCCGTTGTTTTAATCTGGAGCCGGGCCCGCTATGCCTCCGGCGGCCGGTCGTCCGGAAATGCCTCCGGCGGCCGGGGCGTTGCCCCGGACCCCACCAGGGGAAATGATTCCCCCTGGACCCCCCATTAAGGGAACCATGTTACCCTCCCGCGGCATGAAACAAAGAGAGTTCGTTCCTCCCAAGAGCAAAGGCAAGATGGCCCGAGCCCGTGGTTCTCCCCCTCACATGGGGAGAAAAAAGGCAGGAGCGCGCAGGATATGGTAAAAATTTTCCTTTTTCACCTTCAACCTTCTTAGGAGTACCCTATGATCAAATCTCTTATCCCGGCTCTGCTGGCAGTGCTTTGCCTCAGTGTCAGCCCGGTCCAGGCAGCCAAAAAAATCAACCTGAGCTTCCCCACGGCTGCCACGACCGGCGCGCTCTATCCCCTGGGCGCAGGCATCGCCAACCTCTGGAACAGCAAGTTGGACTATGTCAATGCCCGGGTTCAGGCCTCCAACGGCGGGGTGCAGAACCTCAACCTGCTGTTGAGCAAAGATGCGCAAGTCTCTTTCGCCGTCTCCAGCATCACGTACGAAGCCCTGCACGGCCAACGCGGCTTCAAAGACCGCGCTTACAAGGATGTGCGCGTTCTGGCGGGCCTCTACTACAACCCCAACCAGGTCGTGGCCCGCGCGGAATCCGGCGTAAACAATCTGGCCGATTTCAAGGGCCTGCGCTTCGCGCCCGGCGCGGCCGGCGGCACCACCGAAGTAGAATCCCGGGTGCACTTCACCGCGGCAGGGCTCAAATACCCGGAAGACATCAAGGCCCAGTTCGTCGGCTTCAACGAATCCATCGACCTGATGCGCAACAAACAGCTTGAAGGAGCCTGGATCATGGCCGGCCTGCCCACAGCGGCAGTAACCGAAATGTGCGCCACAGCGGGCGGTAAATTGGTGGGCATGGAACCGGAACTGATCAAAAAAATCCAGGCCGAATACCCCTGGTACTCCGAGTTTCTTATCCCGGCCGGAACCTATGACGGGCAAACCGAAGATACCCGGACCACGGCAGTAAAAATGCTGCTACTGACAGATGCCTCTCTGCCCGAAGATGTCGTTTATGATCTGACAAAAACCTTTTGGGAGAACCTTCCGGAACTGACCCGAGCCCACGCGGTTATGAAAACCGTTACCCCGAAAATGGCCGTCAGCGATCTTTCGGGAATTCCCCTGCACCCCGGCGCGGAAAAATACTACCGCGAGGCCGGTTTGCTGCAATAATGCCCTACAGCGCCCGGCAACAACAATCGCCGGGCGCTGTACGATATTCCCGGCCCGGTCCCGCGAAGATCGGGCCAATGTTTCCTTTAACGGATATGGGATCGTGCCAGAAGTTCCATGGCTTCAAAGGGCAGGCGGTCGCGCAGGGCCTCGCACATATCCATGGAAAGCGCGTATTTGCGGTCCATATCGGTAAGCAGGGTTTCTTTATACTTCTTGAGCCACTTGCGGACAAAGGGCAAATCAAAGCCATCCACGACCAGGGCCAGCCCGTCGGCAAAGTAGGCCGAACCAACCTGGGGCAAGAAAGGACGGCCGGCAGCCTTGCCGTGACGCCGGGCCATGACGGCGTAAAACAGCAGGACAACGCAAAGCTCGGCATCGCTCAGGCGGTGGTCAACCAGATACTCCTCGCGGGTGGCCTTCCGGTCCAAAGCCCGCTTGAGCGTGTTTTGAGCCTTATCCAATAAGGCTTCCGGATTTTCCGGAGGCGCGGCAAAAAGCGCCAGCATCCGCGCCAGTGTCCGCCGGGGGTTTTCTCCCTGGGCAATATCCATCACGGTAATGCGCATGAAATCAATCTGGCGGCTCAGGCGCATCAGTTCCGCTCGCGCTCCGATAGAGGCGCATTGCCTGAACCGGGCCGGCGCAAGATCGCTCAAGGCCAGAGCGAGCAGATGCCTGGCAAACGGCTCGGCAACAAAGTCAGCCTCCTGTTCCAGCGGTTTTAAGGTGCGGTTGCCGCCCACCAGTTTACGCAGGGAGAGCCAATAAGCAGCCACAGCCTCCAACGGCTGCTGCATAAAACTTCCTTCAAAAGAAACCTGCTCCATGTGCCCATCCCTTGTGCCGCTCTTTTAGGGGCCCTCGCCCTTTCCCCGTGTGTTCGGTATTCCGAAAAGGCTGCAATACCGCGCCCCGGCCCCCCAGGAATACTTTTCTTTCAAGCCGTTACACGCAATACACAGGGCAGGCGCTCTTCAAAAAGCCTCCTCAGAAACAAGAGCGGGGCTCTGCGAGCCCTGGGTGAGGCTGCCTGAAAGATTTTCTTTGCGGCCCCCCCTTTTCAAGGGCAAAAACAAAGCCCTCTGCCGTTGCAAGGCCTGCGGCAGTGAGCCTCAGCCCCCTGCGCAAGCAAAACGGCACGCGCCCGAATCTCTGATGGCCCAGCGTGTTTTGCCGTGCCCCGGCAAGGCGGTTCACACCTGTAGTATGCAGTTTTCAGCCTGGGCGAACTCGCAAAACTCATAGGCATCGGCCGCGGCGTCATTGAGCCAGCGCCCGTCATCCGTCAAATAGCGAAACTGATAACTCTCGCCGGGAACCAGCTCAAGGTCAGCCGTAAATTTGCCGTTCTTCATACGCCGCATCGGCGTTTTCTCAGGATCCCAACCGTTGAAATCGCCCACCAGAAATACTGCCGCCGCATCGCCGCATTCCTCGGGCGTCAAGGAAAAACGCACCTTGCAGACAGGCCGCACCTTGAGAAATTGTTTGGATAGCGCCATATTGCCCTCTCTTATGTATGATATGCTCTTCAGTTGGTCTCTACGTCCCGGCTCCGCCGCCTGCAAAAATGCCGCTGCGCATCCTCCCTGAAATAAAAGGAAGGAAGATACGCTTGCCGGCTTTGCCGCGCGTCACGCCACCGTTCTCCCTGAAGAGGGTTTTTTCGTGCCTCGTGCACTCGTCGCCGGCCTCCACGCATCCTCAGGGCGGCATGGTAGCCGGTTTTCACTTTGTACTCTGCCGCTTTTATCCGGCAAAGGCAAGGGGATGAACGGCAAAATAAGCGCCGGCGGCGTTTCCCGGTTCTTTTTCTCCGTGAAACACCGCATAGTTTCCCCCAACAAAAAAAACGAAAAAACGAGCAGAGGCGTACCACATACACGCCAAGCCCGTTTTTTCCGGCTGATGCCGCCGGGAGAAACGATGCCTGAAAAGCCCGCGGGGCTACCACAAGGAATGGAGAGAAACGGTGCGCAGCAGGCGGCATGCGCTTTCAATGAACAAAGATAGGATAAAAATCCTTGAACCCCCAAAAGCTTCTTAACGATCAGAACACGGAAACCGCGCTCCTCGCAAAGAAGCTCGGGAGACGGCACGGGCGCGCAGCCCGGCGCACCCTTCAGATATTGGCGGCCTTCAGCGTTTCCTCAAGAGAAACCCGCAGCTCGTCCGTTGCGGTAGGGTCAATGCCGCACAAACCGAAAACGGCGGTCAAAAGCATGTCCGTACGCAAGGTAATATCCTGAACGCCGTTGTTGATATGGCAGAGATCATCTTCTACCCGCAGCACGTAGACCCGCCGCCACTTGGCATCTCCCGGGCCGGAAACCACGGAATAGACCTGCCGGTTGTCATCCGTGACATAGAGTTTGAGCCGGGTCAGTGTCCCTTGATCTTCGTCAATATAGGAGCTTTCGGAAAACACCCTGCCCCGGAAACGCACCTCAGCGCCGGTATCCGTATGCAGCACATAGTTTTCCATGGCTTCCTGCGCACTTTCCGCCATTATATCCTCCCGAAATGTTCCCTAGGCAGCGTTTCTTGTTCCGGCCCCTGCCATACAGGGGAAACGCCGGTTTTCTCCCGCTCTTCGGGATGGGCTTCGACCACCTTCAGGTGATCAACCGGCCGCCCTTGCAAAAATTCCAGGCAGCATGCCCTGGGCCATGCTGTAAACCGCTCACTGCGCCAAGCAGTTTCTGAAGATTTCCGTTCAGGAAAAACCGCAATTTTTCCCTGGCAAAGAAGACAAAAAAAGCCCGAAGAGCTTTGAGCACCCTTACGCGATGCGTTTTTTCCGGCTCATGTCGCCGGGGGAAAAACGGCGGCTTGGCAACAACGCTATCTCCGGAAACTGCCCTTAGGCGTTATCATCGCGCATCAGCTATTGTCAACGTTATTTCATTTATTACCTGTTACGGCCATTGTACAATCACTATACGCCTTCTTTGCGGCAGAAAGTACTTCGCAAGCATCATTTTACAATCTATTGCGTTACAATCCGTACCGTATCGCGCCCTTTGCTTCGGGCATCTCCCGGGCGGCTAGGGGCAATACCCCCCTCGCCCAGCCTGTTCCATCCGCCTGATCCCGCCCCCCTCCTCCCACGGCGCGCCCTGCCCTGGCCGGATCAGGCCTGTAGTACATCCGCACTATGCAGCACAACACAGAGCGGTAAAGGGAAGCACAGAAAAAACCCCGGATTTTGCTATCCTCTCTCCCCACAATACAGCAACAGGCAATGAAGCCAGAGCGTACGCTTGCTTCACAAGGCCGCCCCTCGCCTGAAGGCGTTTTCCCGCACGCTTTGGAAAATTATTATTATAATTGACGAACCTAGCACCAAAGCTTTTTCCTGATGCAGCGTTTGTAATCCGGAAGCCGCCCGGCTCGCCACACAACCGGAAAAACGCCGCTCGATCAGGAAAGCGCCGCAGGACGCCGATCTCCGCACAAACACTGAATAAAAATCCCTGCCGTAGAATCCGATGGATTTTTATGCAAAACGGCCGGTCTTTACCAACATTGCTGAGGCATGATATCGTGAATCGAAAGCAAAAAAATGATAAAGGTGTGGTGCGGCTTATCCGCAACAGCACAGCCGAATTTTTGATTTTCACCGGGCAGACGGGCAGCCAAAGCATAGAAGCCCGTTATGAAGATGAAACTATCTGGCTTTCCCAAAAGCTCATGGCTGAGCTTTTTGCCGTTAGTGTGCCGACAATCAATGAACATTTAAAAAATATCTATGAAACAGGGGAGTTATCTCGAGAGGCAACCTTTAGGAAGTTCCGAACAGTTCAAGAGGAAGGCGGGCGCAATGTTTCCCGCCAGCTAGACTTCTACAACCTGGATGCGATTATTTCCGTGGGCTACCGAGTTAACTCTCTACGGGCCACGCAGTTCCGGCAGTGGGCCACCCGGGTTCTGCGGGAATTCGCCATCAAGGGGTATGTGCTGGATAAAAAGCGTATGGAGAACGGCGCCTTTCTTGATGAAGATTACTTTGAGCGGCTGCTGGAAGAAATCCGGGAAATCAGGCTCAGCGAACGCAAGTTTTATCAAAAAATTACCGATATCTATGCGACCAGCATAGATTACAATAAGGATGCTCCGACTACCCGCGCCTTTTTCGCCACGGTGCAAAATAAACTCCACTTCGCCATTCACGGCCATACCGCCGCCGAACTGATTATGGACCGAGCCTCCAGCGATAAGGCCCACATGGGCCTGACCAATTGGGGGCGCGCCCCGGACGGCAAAATTCTCAAAACAGATGTCGGCATTGCCAAAAACTACCTGGTCAAAGAAGAACTGGAATCCCTGGGCCGCATCGTCAACGCCTGGTTGGATTTGGCCGAAGAACGGGCCCGGCGTAAAATCCCTATGACCATGGAAGACTGGGCCACCCGGCTGGATGGATTCCTGGATTTCACCGAGTTGGCAGTATTGCGCGATAGCGGCAAGGTCAGTATGGAAGCGGCCAAACACTATGCGGAAAGCGAATTTGAAAAATACCGTATTGTCCAGGATCGCCTGTTTGAAAGTGATTTTGACAAAAGCATCAAGGCGCTGCTCGATAAAAAGAAGAAGTGATCGGCACGTTTCTTTTGAACCCCTCGCCGCGGGCATGATCCGGCCGGGGCAAGCATCTTCAGGGCACGCTGCTTGCCGCAGGAGAGACGCCCCCGCCTCCGTTCACGAGGGGGCAAGGCTCCGGAGGAGATCGTTCCGCACAAGAGCCTTCGCAAGGCCGGCGTTTTCAAGGCCTGTGGCGTAGGGCTGCCCGCAAAGAAGAGGGTACGGGCAGCCTCATAGCGGCATCAACCTCCTCCTTGCGAGCGAGGCCTTTTCACCACGTAGCCGAGAATCCGCTCCGGTGCAGCCCCTTACATGGCTCCGGAAGCATTGAGACGCTGTATCTCATCATCCATAGCCTTTTGCAGTTCTCCGGGCAGCCCCATGATATCCACCGCCAGAAAACCCCGTACAATGGTTGAGGCGGCCTCATCCTCATCCAAGCCCCGGGCCATCAGGTATTCTATTTCTTCTTGAGCGATCTTGCCCACGGCGGCCTCATGGGAAAGCTCCACCCCATCCACGCTTGCATCCAGTTCGGGAATGGCATGAATGCGCCCCTCCCCGAGAATCAATCCCTTACACTCGAGGTGCCCCTTGGCGGGCGCGGCATAGCCCCCGATGAACCCCCGGTTGATAATAGTCCCGCCGGTGGTCAGGGTGCGGGCGATAATTTCGCCTCGCGTGCCCGGGGCGTTCAGCAGCAGCCGGTTGCCAGCATCCACATGAGAACCCTCCGGCGCCACGACCACAGAATTGAACCGGGCCACGGAATTCGCGCCGTTTAGGGAGATGGTCGGGTACATGACGATATCTTTAACCCGTTGGAGCAACACGTAGTTGTTCACAAAGGAGGCATCTTCGGCCAGCACCCCGGCCGTGCGCGGCCGCACGGCCACGTTGTCGCCCCAATTGTGGATCATGGTAAAGGTCAGTTTGCCGCCCTTTTCTACAAAAAATTCCGATATTCCCAGATGCGCGGCCTCTTCCGTGCCCTCGGCCGTGGCGCAGCCGGAGATAATGTGCAGTTCCGCCCCCTCCTCCACAATGACCAGGTTGTGCACGTTCTGGCCTACGCCGTTGCCCTTGATGAACAGACAGGATTGCACCGGTTCGCTGATCTTCACGCCTTTCTTCGCCCGGATAAAATAGCCGCCGTGCAGATTTTCCGCGGCGGCCCGGGAAATCGCATCCTGATCCGGGTTAAGCAGTTTCCAGTAATACTGCGGCAGGCCGTCGAAACGACGCAGCGCCTCCTTGATATGCATCAGCTCCAGGCCATCCCGGAAACTTTGCGAGCGCACGCCGTCATGGTTCATGTGCATAAAGGAACCACTGCGGCCCTGTTCCTGCACGTCAATGCCCGCGTGCAGCAGGCGGTTTCTATCCGCATCCGAAAGCGAGCGAAAATCCTGAAGGCTATCCCCGGCATCCGTAAAATTAAAATGCTTCAGATCAAGCATGGCGTACCTCCTGCCTTTCCATGGCCTTTGCGGGAAGACCGTCGCTTCCGGCGTCATCCATGAAACAACGCAGGCATTCCCGATACCCGGACTTGCGGACCTGTTCAAGGATATCCAGAGGCTTTGCCTCGCAACACAGCCTCCCTTCGTACATAACCTGCCCCCGGTCCGCGTTCACATACTCAAGGATGTACCCAGTATGGGTGATGATCAGGCCGGATTTGCCGGTTTTCGCAAGCTGGCGGCTGGGGCAGCAGCCCCCGCCCTCCACGCCGCCGCCAAGAAGCTCTTTGGCTGTCCGGCCGATAAGGGCCATGTTTTCGATATCCACCCCGGATTCGGGCTCATCAAAAAGCAACAAATCCGGTTCCTGGGCCATCAGTTGGAGCATTTCCGAACGCTTTATTTCGCCGCCGGAAAACCCGTCGTTCACATCCCGATCCAAAAAACGGCCGAAATTGACCCTCCCGGCCAGGGCTTCCGGGTCCACACGCCGCTCTTTGCCGGCGCAAAGCCCGAGCAAATTGCGCACCGACAAACCGTGGATAGTTGGCGGCCGTTGAAACGACATGCCGATGCCCAGCCGGGCCCGTTCGTACATGGGGGCATGGGTGATATCTCTCCCTTTAAAACGAATGCTTCCCCCGGTTATCCGATACTCGCCAAAGCCCATGAGGGTCATAAGCAGCGTTGTTTTGCCGGACCCGTTGGGCCCGAACAAAGCAAAGGTCTCGCCCGGCTCGATGGCAAGGCTGACGCCCCGCAGCACCGGATTCCCGGCTATCTCCACATGCAGATCTTTGATCTCAAGCATGAAACACCTCTGTTCACGGTAAAGCTATCCTGTTCTCGGGCGTCCCCACCTGCGGGCGGGCCCCGAAGTCCTCATTATAAATAAAAGGAATACACCGGCTGCCCCCAAAAGCATACCTGTTTTTTCCGAAGGCGTCGGGCAGCCGGAAGGGCCGGAGCGCCCCAAGCAAGCGCTCCGGCGCCGCAGGCTGCCATAACCGAAATTTTCTATCTTTTTTGCAGGAGGCAGGAGACAGAGTCTTTTGTGAAAACGCGCCCCGGGCCGGGAGGCCCGGAAAATCGAGAACCCCCGTGCCGCAGCCGCACAAGCAGCAGGCCGGTATCCGAAAGATCAGGGCTTAATGTAGGCGTAGCCCTGCTGTTGCAGTCGAACCAGTTCCACAATGCCCGCCGGGACCACTTCACTTTGCGGAAACAGGCTTTCGGGCCTGGTTTCAGTAGACCGGAGGGCATTGTTACAGACCCGAAGACACAAGCCGGCCTCAGCCGCCTTGGTGAGATCCGGCCAGATATTTTTGTCCGCAAGCTGGGTCACGGCCGGGCCATTGACGACCAGCACCAGGCTCAACTCCTCGCCCGGCAGCGCTATGGCAAAGTTTACCGCGTTGGTCAGAGCGGTTTTCAGAAATCCGCCCACAGCATCCACATGAAGGACAACCTTATAAGCGCTCATAGCAATACTCCTCAGCTCATTCCCGGCAGGGGCGAAATAAAGGCCCGTAAAGCCGGGCAGGAGGCAGTTCCGCTACCCCGGGCCTGGAGCCGCCCCCCTTCCTGCCCGATACTGTTCCCAGGCTCCCGAGTCAATATTCGTTTTCCCTGCCGTCACAACATGGCGCATACCGCGGCTCAGGAGGCCGGGAAAAGCGCTGCTTGCCAAGCAAGGCCGCCGGGGATAGGTATTCTTTTTTATAACCCTCATCCCTCGATCCCCATGAGCGTCTTTCTCATCAAGCTCTCGCTTACCCCTTTGCTGATTATCCTCACCACCCTTGTTGCCCGGCGCTGGGGGCCGCTTATCGGCGGCTGTCTGACAGCGCTTCCTCTCTCCGGCGGGCCGATCACCTTTTTCTTGGCCTTTGAACAAGGCACGGAGTTTGGCGTTCTGGCTGCCCGCGGCAGCGTCATGGGGATGGTCGGCGTCGTGATTTTCTGTATTGCCTACAGTCGATGCGCCATGCGCTTTTCCTGGCCTTTGGCCGCCTGTATCTCTCTTGTCTGGTACTTCCTCTCGTTGGAAGGGCTCTCCAGGCTGCCACTGGGCATAGGCGGATCGGCCCTTTTAACCATCTCCCTGCTTACCGTCGCGCTGTGCCTTAACGGCAGGCAGCCCCTCGGCGCGATCCCTGCCGGAGCGCCCTGGTGGGATATTCCCCTCCGCATGGTCGCGGCTACCGCTTTGCTCCTCGGCCTGACCGGAACCGCCGCCGTGCTCGGGCCGCAATACAGCGGCCTGCTCTCGGTCTTTCCGGTCTTCACTTCCGTAATGACCGTTTTCAACCACAAGCAATACGGCCCCCAAGCCGCCCGGAAATTCGTCCAGGGCATTATGTTCGGCCTCTACGCCCCCACGGGCTTCTTTGTTATCCTGGCCTGTTTCATGGAAGATCTCGGCCTTGCCTGGGTGTACCTCGCGGCCTCGATCTTCTGTGCCCTCCTCAGCTTCCTGACCCTCAAGGTGATTGCACGCTTCCAATTCACCTAGCGTCATGGGGGATTGAGAAGAGGAAGGGCCATCCGAGGGTACAGGCTTCTTCCTCCTCCCTTGCATAGTGTTAATTTGTCCTGACCAGCACCACGAGGCCGCAGGCCGGGATACGCAGGGAGAGGGCTCCCTCGGCGCTCTCCAGCATCCCTTCGTTGAGCACGCCGAAACCGCCGTATACGGGGCTATCGCTGTTGAGGATTTCCTTCCAGGTTTTGCCCTTCAGGCTTCTGTGCCCAATGCCGTAGTTCTCAAAGGGATCGGGCGCAAAACAGGCGGCTATCAGGAATTCATCATTGCCCCACCACCGCCGGAAGACCACCACCCTATCCTTGTTGTGGACCTTGAGCACCTCGACAAACGGCGAGCGCAGGCCGGGCGTATCCAGACGCAGGCGGATGCAATCCCGATAAAAACGGAACATGGCCGCCCCGGTCCCGGCACGCAGGGCCTGAAAATCCTCGCGGTGTTCCAGAAAATCGTCGTGGCGGTAAGGTTCCACAGCGGCTACCTCTTCGCCCATAAAAAACATGGGCGTGCCCGCCGCGAACAGGGTCAGCCCGGCGGCTACCCGGCAACGGGCTTCGGCCCATGGCCTGGTATTATCAAAGAGCATGCCGTTGACCGCCACATTCATATTCCGGGCCGAATGCTCAGAGTTACCGGATTCATCATGCGATTCGTGGTAGACGATCCGGCCGGGGCTGCCCATGATCATTCCACCGAAAACGTTCATTTTGAGAGTCCTAGAGGTGCCGTACCCGGCATTGCGCAGCAGGCGGGCCTTGGAATCATCCTGATCCGAATCGCCGATCAATTGGTGGTACCACTCAGACCACCAGGCAGCGTCAAAGCCGAGTCCGCCGGCGTTCAAGGAGCGGGAGAGCATATCCCAGCCGCTATGGTCTTCGGCCAACAGGAAGAGACCCGGCTTGAAAAGCCGCAAGGTCCGCGCCCACTCGCGCATAAACCGGATGCCCGCCTCATTGGCCTCGGGCACGGGGCTGCCATCCTTGTGCAGCACATTGAAGCTGTGCAAGGCCTGGGTCAGATCCATCCGGAAGCCATCAATATGAAAATCCAGGGCAAAGGCCACGGCGCTGCCGATCAACCACGAGCGCACAAATTCTTCGCCCATATTGGGCAGATAGCCGGTGGACATGTTATCGCAGTAACCACCCTCGGGGAAATCCGGATATTCCTCTTGCGTTCCCTTGTAATAAAAATAGGCGTTATGGTCGTGCCGGACGCTGTCGTACATCCACTGCACGCGTTCGGTATCCGGGGTATAGTGGTTATAGACCACGTCAATGATCACCGCTATGCCCTGACGATGGCAGGCCCGGACAAACCGTTTTAGGGCATCGCGCCCGTATTTGACGGCATAGTAATGCGAAGCGCCGTAGCCCCACCCGGCAACCCCTTCAAAGGCGCTGACCGGCAAAAGCTCTATAGCATTAACGCCGAGATCGGCCAGGTACCCCAGCATGCCCATGGCATCCTCAAGCGTTCCGGGGCCTTCCCGACCGGCACCCAAAGCGGCCACATGCATTTCGTAAATGACCAGATCCTGAAGGCTTGTCGGCACGGGCCGCAGGGGGTCGAATTCCTCCCGCCAGAAATCCTCCGGCGAAACCCACTCGGCTTCGCCGCCATCCCCCGCCCGGGCGTTGATTGTATTCTGATCCACAACCACCGAGCAGCTTTTGGTACAATCAAGATCCTTGGCCTGGCCGTTCCACTCGCCGCCGTCTCCCGGTTCCGCGGGGTTCTTACCGCCGCTGCCCGCCTGGGCCAGGGAACAAAGATCCGTTCTGTAGGCCACTGAACCGTCATCCCTAGTGATTCTGAACATATAGAGCCTGCCCGACCAAGCGGAAAAATCCGCCATGGCCGGATCGTGCGGATCCGTGCTCCAAATGTTGCCCTGGCCGCGGCTCAGAGCGTAGCTCTCCTGAACGCCTCTTCCGTCATCCCCAATATAGCCGCCGCTGTTCTCTTCGGCTGTAACCAGTTCCACCGCTCGGGCGTTGGGAGCCCACACGGAAAAAAGAATACCGCCGTCCGCGCGACGCGCCGCGCCAAGGCTGCGGTAGGGCGTCACCCAATAGCGCTGGCATGCTTCTTCGCCCAGAACAAACCGCCGCTTCATATCCGGCGCATCCGCCGGGCCGCTCTCGGTTGGAACCGCCCAGGTATCCTTACGCCCCGGCAGATCGGCCAGAACGCCCCAGATAACGGTTTTTCCCTTTTCCTCATCGGCAAAGGAAACTTCGGCGGTATAGCCGCCAAAATCACCCTCTAACGGCCGCATAGGCAGGCTGCTCCAGGCTTCGCTCAAACGGCCCTCGGCATCCCAATTTCCGGTCAGACGAACATTGTCGAGCAGCCCACGCGATACGCCCGCGCGATATTCAAAGGTTACCACTAGCGCCATGGCATTTCCTCCAGCGATCCCGAGGGACCGACTTTCTCTTAGTATCAGACACACTAGGCCTGTTTTCGGTCAGAAATATGCCAAAATGCCTCCTTAGGCCATTATATCATGAGATATACCCTCGCTATCACTACTATATCATCTGCTTGTCTACGCTGTATATTGTTATAAATAACAGACATTGTATTCAGGATTAATAATCCATCTACTGAAGTAAATCATAGAACAGTTTCTTTTTTACGGTATCCTGGGCTTAAAGAATGGAACTCTTTCCATCATTAGCAAAGGAGATCGTCATGACCAGAACAATACCTATTATTCTTTTTTTCGGTTTTATCGTTGCGGTATCAACGTTGATTGCGCTTAACTCCGTAGCTGCTGATCCGGCCGCAACCCAAAGGGCTGCTCGGGAAGCCACGGTCAACGCCAAAGGCACCGCCCGGGATATCGCTTCATCCAACCTCTCCGACACCAGCCGCGAAACCATCAACGACGCCACCATGGACCGTCTGAACGCCAAAGAAGACCGGCAAACCGTGGGCGAATACCTGGATGACGCCGGGATTACCGCTGATGTCAAGGGCAAGTTCCTGGCGCAGAAGGGCCTTGATTCCCTGGATATTAAGGTTGTCACCGTGGATGGCACCGTTACCCTGATGGGCGATGTGGATAACTCCTCCCAAATCAGCCTGGCGGAAAACGTGGCTAAGAGCGTTAAGGGTGTTCGCAAGGTTGACAATAAGTTGATGATTAAGCGCTAAAATTTACAGCCGCACCGAGTAAACGTAACGAAGCGCGCTGTCGGGCCGTGCAACGCCACAGGTCCGATCACGGCAAAGGCCCTGTCACAAGGACACATGGAACCAACCTCAACCCTTTATTGACAAAGGATCACATCGTGGAAAAACAACAACAGCAATCTAAGGGATCCCAAAACCAACAATCCCAAAAGAATAAAGACGGTATGGCCATGAGCGGCAAAAACGAAAATCGCCCGCAACAATCCGGGAACAACACCGGCGGAAAGTCGAAAGAAACCCATAAATCCGCCTAACGCTGCCTGATTTGTAAGGTACGCACGCTTCGGGGCGTCCGGTAACGGACGCCCCTTTTCATTGGCGGCCCGGCCGCCTGGGAAACGCGCCCGGGCCGGCAAGCCGCCAAACGCCTCCCCGCGCGGGGTGGGCACCCCCCACCCCCCCCCGCCCGCCGCGCCGCTACAGAAAAAAGAAAACAAAGGGCTCTTTTAGGATTTTTCCTTCAATGCCTCTGCAAAACCCATAATATGGCCGCAATCTTTACAGATATACACCGAGTACTGAGCGCCGCCTTTGCCTTCAATAGTCTTCTCCTCAAAATCTTTGTTGCCACAGGCGGAACATTTTAGCGTATCGTTAGTTTTTAGCGTATACTTCATATCGCCTCCTTGTATGATGATACTCAACACGTAGCCCCTTATCCGGAGGAGTGACAGTATTTTTTCATGGATGCGAAACAGTCGGCTGATTTTCCGTAACCATCCGCTCCCGAAGGACAACGGTTCCAGGCGGGTAGTTTAGGATTTCCGCGGGCGGGAGTGGTCCTTTACCCCCGGGGTGAGCCTGGACCGGATGAGAAAAAACAGCTTTACCAGGCAGCCCACAAGCGCAGCGGAGAGGATTGTGCCTTCCCGCACGCCTTGGATATCGTGAAACAAGACCAGGGAGAGCAGGGTTGCCAGCACGACCAAAGAGGCATCAAACACGACCTTAAGCATGCCGAAATCCCGTTGCAGCACGACGGCAAGGGCAAGAACCATACCCTCGCCCGGCATAACCACCACATTGGCGCTGACCTCCACAAAAACCCCGAACGCCAAGACCAGCGCGCCCGCCGCAAGATACAGAAACTTCAGTAGGTACGGCCCTGCAGAAGGATCCGGCAGCGCGGCCATCCAAAAATCGATGAGCAGGCCAAAGGCGCAGGCGGCCGGAATTTGCAAATACTGTATCCTGGAAAACTTCTTCCCAAGCAAAAACTTTTGCGCGCCCACCATCGCCAGGTTCACGGCCCCGGTGAAAAAGCCCATACTGAAGGGAAGCCCCAGGCTGGCCACAAAGGGCAGGGCCGAAATAGGCGTTGTGCCGAGGTTCGGTTTTGTGGTCAAGGCGATGCCCAGCGCCATGAACACAACGCCAATAAAAAAAATCAGGAAACGAAAGGGGTAGCTATGCAGTAACCGAGACATTGTCAGGCCTGTTTGCCGGGCCGATCCCGGCGGAAGATGCGCTCTACAGCGGAAGCGCGGCGGCTTTCCGGAAGCAGCGGAAAAGAAAAAACATTCACCGAATTGAGGAGGATAGGCTAAAACTCCGGGCAATTCAAGCCCTCCGGCAGAAGATCCGCTCCCTGCGCTCACCGGGAAAGCAGGAGCACAGGAAGGGTCGCCCCGCGTTTCCTTTCGCTTTTCTGCCCGGTGGTCCTCTGCCGGGCAGCAGCGGGCGAGCAGCTCCCAAGGGTTCGCTGCCCCATCCCCGGAAGCAGCAATGTTCCGGGCAATGGAGCCGGTGATGACAAAGCCTGCCCGTCTTGGTATAGAGCATCACGAACGTCGGCCTCCTGCCAACGTTGCCGGACCGCCCCCGTGCTGATGCCGCCCCGGGGAGCCCCGAGATTCCCTACATACCGGAGACGCACATGGCGGAGATATTTGCATCGCTCGGCGCAAGCCCTGTGCCCGGAGAAACCCCGGCCGGCGACGACGCGCGCTATGAACCGGAATACGCCGCGGTGCTCGAAGAGATAGAAAAACTGAGCTTTTCCGGCCAGGGAACGGCTGTTTCCTGGCCTGCCATCGAAAAAAACGCGGTCCTGCTCCTTTCCGAAAAAGCAAAGGATCTGCAAATTGCCGCCTACCTGGGCGTAGCGCTGTGGCAGAACCACGGCCTTGAGGGGCTGCTGGACGGCATGCGGGTGCTTTCAGGGTTTCTGGAAACCTTTTGGGAAACGGGCTGGCCCGCCCTCAAACGCATGCGCGGCAGAGTCAACGCCGTTGATTGGTGGCATGAGCGCAGCTACGGCTTTCTCCAGAAAATCGCCTCTCAAGGCGAACCTCTCCCCGCTGCGCAGCAACAGGCTTTGCTGGATGAACTCGCCAGGCTGGATGAGCATATTGCCACGCTGATGCCCGACGCCTCTTCCCTCCGCGATATGACCGCTGTTGTCCGCCGGCTGCCCGTCAACCAGCCGATAGAGCAACCGGCGGGGCAACCAACCGGTCTACCGACGGAAGAGCCCGCCGCCGAACCGGGTGATCTTGCCGCGCCGGAAGACCTGGCGGCAAGCCCGGCCCCGGAGCCGCCCTCTCCCGCTGAAGACACGGCCGCCCGGCCCGCCGCGCCGGCGCCTTCTCCCCAAGGCTCGCCCGCTCCCGCAAAAGAGGCGCCCGCTGCTCCGCTTCCCGATACGGAGGATCCCGTTGTGCTGCGCCGTCATTTTGCCGCGGCGGGGTTGGCCTACCTTGCAGCGGCCCGCCGCGTGAATCCGGCTGATGCGGCGCTGTGGCAGCTTTCCAGGCTGATCATTTGGGGCGGCATTGCCGCCCTGCCCGCCGCCGAAGAAGGCCAAACCCTGCTCCCGGCCCCGGATATGGACGCCCTGGCCCGGATACGGCAGCAGCTCCACGCGGGAGGAGCCCTGGAGGCGGCTCTTGCGGCCGAAGAGTTCTTTGCCATTGCCCCCTTCTGCCTGGATAGCCAGGAACTCATTCATACGGCCCTTACCTCTCTTGGGCCGCAGTTTGCCGACGCGGCGCGGCGTGTTCAGGAAGAAAGCGCGAACTTTTTCTCCCGTCTGGCCGGTGTGGAAGAACTCTCCTTTACCGATGGAACACCCTTTGCCTCCCCGGAAACCATCGCTTGGCTGCGCAAGGCCGCATGCCGAACAGACGGCCAAAGGGAAAACCGGGAAGGCGGACGCACGGTTCCCCGCAGGGCAATCCCTGTAGCCGGACAGGCGGCGGCCGGTGGCGCGCCGCATCTTCTTGTGGGCGATGAACACGCCGCCCTGGCTTCGGCCGACGAGCTGGCGGGCCAAGGGAAACTCGACGAGGCCTTGGCTCTTCTGGATGCGACGAAATCGGCTTCAGGGGCGGCAAACCTGCGGTTGCGCGCCTATCAGTTGCGTCTGGTGGAGGAGGGAGGCAGAACCGAAGCAGCCCTGGCCCTGGCCGAAGCCCTGCTGCAGCAAATCGCTTCACCTGATCTAGATAGTTGGGATCCCGGTCTGGCGCTCGAGGCCCTCCTGGCCGTGCACAATGCCCTTGCCCTTGATGCCTCCGGCCATGAACAGGAACTGCGCGACCTGCGGCGGCGCATCGCGCTCTTGAGCCCCGCCGCCTTGGGCTGAGGCATGAGGCCTATCCTCGACGATATTCTTACGACCCTGCCGGAGGCCGAGCCCGTTACGGATACCGAGGCTCTCTGCGAAGGGCTGCGCTCCTTCCTGTGCCTTGCCGGCCCGGGATGCGCCACGGCCTCGCCGGCCATGGTGGACTATCTGATTTCTCTCCTGGATGAAAAGCTTTCCGAGCAGGTCAACGCCATCATGCACCACCCGGATTTCCTGGCCCTGGAAGCAACCTGGCGCGGGCTGCTTTTCCTGACAGAGCGGCTGGATTTCAGCCAGAACATCCGGCTGGAGTATATAAGCGTTTCCAAAGATGATCTCTTGCGAGATTTTCAGGATTCCCCCGAGGTGGTGACCTCCGGGCTCTACCGGCACATCTATACCGCGGAATTCGGCCAGTTCGGCGGCATCCCGGTGGCGGCCGTCATTGCGGATTATTTTTTTACTCCCGACCCCCGGGATATCCAACTGCTGCAATACGTCGCCTCTGTAGCCTCAATGGCCCACGCGCCCTTTTTCGCCGCAGCCGGCAAGGAGTTCTTCGGCCTGGAAAAATGGCAGAACCTGCCGGATATCAAAGATCTCCCCAGCGTCTTTGATTCCCCCCGCCACGCCCGTTGGAACAGCTTCAGGGAAAGCCCCAACGCGCGGTATATCGGCCTTACCCTGCCGGGATTCCTGCTGCGCCTGCCCTATGGCGAGGATGGCCTTCCCCCGGCCTCATCGTTCAACTTCACCGAAATAACGGACCACGAAGAGGCCTTCTGCTGGGGCAACACAGCCTTTGCCCTGGCGGCCAGACTCGGGGATAGTTTTGCCAAATACCGTTGGTGCGTCAATATCATCGGCCCGGATGGCGGCGGTAGGGTGGAGAATCTGCCCTGCAGCCGTCATGAAGCCATGTGGGGCATTCAGGATAAAATTCCGACACGGGCCATTATTACGGAACGCCGCGAGTTTGAACTTGCCGAACTCGGTTTCATCCCCCTGGCCATTGATAGAACACCCCATGAAACGGTTTTCTTTTCCGCTAATTCGGCACTGAAGCCCAAAGCCTTTCCCGGCACCGCCGAAGGCGCTTCCGCGGAAATCAGTTTTCGCCTCTCCACCCAGTTTCCTTATATGATGCTCATGAACAGGCTGGCCCACTACATCAAGGTGCTCCAGCGGGAAAACATGGGCTCCTGGAGGGAAAAAGACGAACTGGAACGAGAATTGAACAGGTGGATCAGCCAGTACGTCACCGCCATGGATACTCCGGATGCCCTTACCCGCAGCAGGCGTCCCTTGCGCATGGCCCGCATTAATGTTAGAGAAATCGACAATGAAGCAGGCTGGTACGCTATTACCATGCTGGCCCGCCCCCACTTCAAATACATGGGCGTTAATTTTACCTTATCCCTAGAAGGCAGGCTCGAACGGCACATGCCCGGCAAGGGCCCCGGGATAAACGCGCGGAAACCATGATCTTTCTGTATTCAAGAAAATCGCAGTTGCTCTTGCTGGCCTGCTGGACCATCGGCATGACCTTCATGTACATGCAGATAACCGGCGAAAAGCCGCTCTGGCTGATCAAAGCTGATCAACGGATCACCGCGCGTCATCAGAAAGCCCGGCTGGGCCAGATGCCTGCCCTTCCGGAACCTCCGCCCGCCCCGGCTCCGGAGCCAAGGCCTGCGGCGGATCCGGAGTTCAACCGCTTCCTTGACCTGCGTTTGGCTGAACAGAGCGGCGGGCCCAAAGATATTGTGACGCTGGATTTGGAGTACGTGGCAGCGCGAAATAAAGGCTTTACCCCGGAAAAATTCCGCAGTTATTACCTTGAGGATGCGCCTACCTTTGTTATCACGCTGGACGAACCATGGACCTCCGATATCGGAAATGCCTCCTTTTCAAGCACGTTGCCCCAGGTTAGCGAGATTTCCATGATTGTCTCAAAATCACGCACTCTGCGCCTGCTGGTTCATACCCATTCCATGCGCGTGGCCAGAGGAGCCAGGGCCAAGCTCACGCCCACCGCTGCCGGGGCACAACTGAGAATAGAGCTGCCCCGATAAAGCGGCACATGGCGGGCGCTCCCGAAGGCTGAGGGCGCAACGCGGTGTTTGCCTTCGTCTCCAGGGTGAGCGGCGCTTTCCGCCGCCAGAGCGTTGTGCTCTCCTCCACGCTCCGGCCTCTTGCCCCCTTGGCAATGAGCATTTTCTCCTTTTGAGGGGCGGGGGAAGCCTTCCCCTGGTGGGTCCGAATGCCGCCCGGCCGCTGACGGCATGAGGAATACAGCGGCACGCAAGGCCGGGGGCAGGCGCGAAAGGCGTGGCATCCGGGCAAAGCCACATACTTGCCCTTGCCAAGGTAGATAAAATAAGGCGGGCAAGACGGAGAGGGTAGAGGCCAAGGCCGATTTTTCCGGCGGACGCTGCCCGGAGAAAAACGGCGCGGCAGGAAAAAGATACCGGGAAACAGCTCCTAGCGCCAAGCGCCGCTATAGTGGGAAACCAAGGAGAGCACGCCGGCCACGTAGTTTCGCGTTTCCGCGTAAGGCGGCACGCCGCCGTAGCGGCGGACAGCCTCAGGACCGGCGTTATAAGCGGCTAAAGCGAGTTCCAGGCTGGCAAACTCCCGCAGAAGAGCGGCCAGATAGCCCGCGCCGGCATCAAGGTTCGCTTCGGGATCAAAAAAATCCCGCAGGCCGAGTTCTCTGCCGGTAGCCGGCATAATCTGCATGGCGCCCAAGGCCCCTTTGGGCGATACGGCGCGGGAATTAAAGTTGGATTCGGCCTTGAGCACAGCCGCCAGCACGGCAGGGGATACGCCGTGCCGTCTGCTCGCGAGACGGATGCGCGGCCGCCACTCGCCGGGCACCGAATCAGCCGGACCGCCTGGCGGTGCTACGGCCAGAGCCAGGGGGGGAGTTAAAGGCAGCCCCCCGGCCGAAACCGCCTGGCGGCCGGCAGGGGCAAACGAAGCCGCCGGAGCGCTTACGCGAAAGGGGCGAACCGCTGCCGGAGAAGGGGTATTCCGCAGCAAGGCGACATGGTTTTCCCAGGCGGCGGTATGGCCTAGCGGAACCTCCCGCAGGATCATGCCCGCGCCAGCGGCCCGGGCGGAGGCAAGGAGCCCGGCGCAGCAGACAAAAAAGAGCAAGGCAAAACGATACGGCATAGTATGTTTAACCCCCAGTCGCCCCATTAGCCGACTGACTCCGCAGCCGACGGAGAGGGGGCGCGCGGAGTGGCTCCCCCTTAAGAGAGAAGGGAGAGAGGGTAAGGATTGCAGCGGCTTCGTCGGCTTGGCAACACTTTTTTTCCTCTTGAAGGAGAAGATTGCAAACCATAAAGAAATTTTTGATGAATATATATCTAAAATCCTCCGCCCTGTCTATTCCGGCGGATCCATCGGGCCGGCCAGAGGCCATGCCTCCGTCAGAGGCAGTATGCCCCCCGGGGCTCTCGCCGGAAGCAGGTTTCCGGCCTTTTGCGGCGCTGTCGTTTTTGATGGGTTCAACCAAGCCGCCGGCTCCGCCGTTCTGTGCAGCGCGGCTCCGCAATCTTTTGGGCAGCTCTACAAGACGCTCCTCCCTCTCCCCCGGATGGTGCGCCGCCTCCCGCTCGGCGACTGGGAAACACGCAGAATCCGGAACGATTGCTGGGCTGCCCCAAGGCGCAGGCCGGGCCAAAGCGCCAGGCGGTTTGCGCCTCGCAACCACTCTTCTGGCAGCATTTCTCTGCGTTCTCAGCGGGTGCGGCGCTGCCGAGCCTCCGAAGCCCTCGCTGGAAGCCGATGACCCGGCCCTCGTCCTCTGGCCCCGTGTGGAAAAGGCCATTCGCCTGCACTTCAGCGCGGAGAGAAATCTCAATCTTTACGACGGCAAGGCCCATAGTATTCAAGTATGCGTTTACCAGTTGCATACGCCGGAGGCCTTTTTGGAACGCGCCGCAACGCCGGAGGGGATTGCCGCCCTGCTCAAGGCCGAAGCGTTTGACGCTTCAGTCAAAAGCGTTGTCAGGCTCTTCGTGCAGCCCTTGGAAAACGCCGTTTTTACCTTGGATCGGGCTGAAAACGCCCTCTTTGTCGGTCTGGTCTGCGGTTATTTCGACTCTACGCCCGCAGAATCCTTCGGCCTCTGGGAGATCCGGCCCCAAGAAATTGTTACCCGGCATCTCTTATGGCCCTCAACGATAACCTACCGGGCAGGCACGCTGGATCTGGCCTTACGCCTCACGGCCCGCGCCCTGGTAGAAAGCGGCGGCAATGCGGAACCCCAAGCCGCAACAGGGAGAGAACAGTGAAAGGATACAGGCCGGTATTCTGGAGCCAAGGGCTTTTTCTCCACCCGCAGCATTTTCAGGCTGCGGATGCGGTAACAACCGGAGAGATCGAACTCCTGCGCCGCTACGGCCTGCCCTACTTCTGGGGCGTGCGCCGGATAACCTTCAGCGGATCAGACCCGACTCACGCTCTGGCTATTGAACGCCTGGAAGCGGTTTTCCCCAGCGGCGCAGCGCTTAATGTACCCTTTGATGCCTCCCTGGCCCCGCTGGCCCTGAGTAAGGAGTGGCCCGCGCCGGATAAGCCCGGGGTGCTCTATCTGGGCCTTGCGCTCCCCAAAAGCGGCGGCGCCAACGCTGCCCCGGAAGCTGAGGAGTTCGCCGGCAAACGGTTTGTTTACGCGGAGGAGCCTGACCCCATGGCGGATTGCTACGGCACCTCCGCTCCCGCGCCCGTGCAACGCCTCAAGCTCGCGCCGGTGCTCATCCGTGATACCGATCGTTCGCGCTATGCGGATTTTGAATGCCTACCCATAGCCATTGTACGGCGAGCGGGCGAACATATCGAACTTGATCCGCAGTTTCTGCCGCCGCTCCTCTGCCTGGACGCGAGCCCGCGCCTTATGGCTTTGATCCGAGAAGTCCGGGATACGGCCCTCTCCTGTGCCGGTCGCCTGGCCGGGTATAAAACAACTGTGGGGGCCGAAGCCCCGGATATGCGTTTTATCCTGAGTTTTGCCGCCCTCGGCATCCTGAACCGGCACATCCCGGCCCTGGCTCATCTCCAGGCCGCGCCGAACACCCATCCCTGGCATATGTACGGCGCACTGCGCATTTTTGCCGGGGAGCTTTCTTCCTTTTACGATGATATGGATTGCCTGGGCCGCACCGCGGCCGAGCCGAACGGCATCCCCGAGTACAACCACGAAGATCCGAGGGCCTGTTTTGAACCGTTGTGTGCCCTTATAATCAAACGCTTAGACAGCCTGGGTATTGATCAATCCAAAACGCTGCATCTCCTGCCGGATCCGCCCTATTTCGCGGCCGATATGCCGGAAGATTTTCTCTCCCCCTCCTGCCGATACTGGCTGTGGGTCCATGCGGCCGGGCTGACGGAGAGCATGGCCGAAGAGCTGCCGCGGTTTATCAAATTGGGCGCACGCGACCGGCTGAATCTGATCATTGCCAAAGCTGTTTCCGGCGTTCCGCTGACCAAAACGCCCTCGGCTCCCCCGGGATTTTTGAAACGCCCGGAAACAGCCTGGTACAGTGTGGATACCGCCCATCCGCTCTGGAAAACCATTGTGGAACAAGAAAAAATCAGCCTTTTTTGGGAAGGGGCTCCCGAGGGAGCGGAAGTCCGGCTCGTGGCCACGGGACGTTGAGCCATGAGAAGCGATTTTTTTAATGAAGCCCTTGTTGCAGCCCTCTTGGCCGCTGTTTCCGGCGAACCCGAAGCAGAAGAGGCCTCCCCCGATTCGGCCGAAGCGCTCCGAGAACGACTGACCGCGCTTATGGATCGGGCAGGGCGAACCGCCATCCAGACGGGGCTCTCCGGCGCGTTGATAGAGGCGGCAGATTTCGCCATCTGCGCCTTTATCGATGAAGCCTTACTCTCCTCAACCTCCTGGCCCGGCCGGCGGGAATGGCTGAAAAAACCCCTGCAATTCATCCGGCACGGCACAGCCACCGCCGGCGAGGATTTTTACCGCATTCTGGATGCCCTTCTTGAGGAAGCAAAGAGCGCCATGCCCCTTGAGCCCTTACCGGCGGCACAGGGCGATCCGCTCCCGGAGACTCCGAAAGAAAACGACGCATCCGGCCCCCTGTGCGCCGTTCTGGAAATCTTTGCCCTGTGCCTGGCCCAAGGCTTTACCGGCATGTTCTACAACGATCCGGCAGCCATCCGGGAGCGCCTGGAGGCCATTGGCCACTTTGTTCCGGCCGTGCGCCATCGTGCCGATCCCTTCTTTTTCTCGCCCGTTGAAACAGTTGTGAAACGAGGAACCTGGCGCAAAACTATCGATCTGCTGCGTCGGTTCGACCTGTTGGATTGGCTCCTTTGGATCGTGCCGCCTGCCGTCACCGCGTTGTTGTATCTTTTTTGTGAGACGCGGCTTGATCAACTTCTTCAACCCTTTTTGCAGGCGGGGGCTCTCCCGTGAAAGGCCTTTTGAAAACCTTTTTGCGTCTCCTTGGTTGGAGCCTGCTGGCCGCGCTCCTCATTGGCGGGCTGTTTTTCCTTTGTATGCTGCTGGATCTGCCGCGCAGCCTGGCCGCAGCCTGCGCCGCCCTGGCGGCTGCCCTGCTGCTCCTGATCGTGGCGACGCGACGGTTCCTGGCCCGGCGGCGGCGGCGCTTGCAGATCCAGAAAATCGTTACCCTCGATGCGCCGGGCCTTGCCGAAGCCGAAGCAGAAAACCGGATTATCGACAACCGCTGGAACCGAGCGGTCTCAACCATGCGGGAATCCTACCTCGGCAAATGGGGCAATCCCCTGTACGCGCTGCCCTGGTATATGATCATGGGCAGGACCGGGGCCGGAAAATCCTCCTCCGTCAGCCACTCGGGCTTAAACGCCATGCAAACGGACGTGGGCCCGGAAGACGGCGTGCAAAGTACCCGCAACTGCGATTGGCATTTTTTCCGTGAAGCCGTAATCCTTGATACGGCAGGCCGCTATGCCGTTCCCCTGCACGAAGCGGAAGACAGCGCCGAATGGAGAGCCTTTCTCGGAAAGCTGGCCCGCTACCGGCGAAAAGAGCCGTTAAACGGCCTGGTCGTTGCCGTGGCTGCAGATACCCTTTACGGCGACGGGGAACATCTTCTGCCCGAAGCCCGCTCCTTGCGCCGCCGCATCGATGAAATCATGCGCATTTTGGGCGCAAAGTTTCCGGTCTACCTCATGGTGACCAAAATCGACCTGCCTGCCGGTATGGCGCAACTGCTGGAAGGCCTGCCCGACGATTTGAAGAAACAAAGCGTAGGTATTCTGGTTCAATCCCCGGAGAAGAGCAACTTGTTGCCCGTCGATGCCCAGATATCCCGCGCCCTGCGAAGCCTGGCCGACCGCCTGCGCAGTTTTTGCCTTTATGCCGGGAATCCCGGCCCGGAGAATACGCCCGCGCCGCACCGCGTTCTTGCCTGGGAAGAACTCCGGGCCCTGCTCCCCGCGCTTCGCGCTTATGCAGATGAGCTGTTCGCGGCCAACCCTTACCAGGAAACCCCGCTCTTGCGCGGTATCTTTTTCTCCAGCGCCCTGCGCGGCCCGCAGGAAGAAAGCCGGGCCTTTCCCTCCCTAGCCGCTTCAGTCAAACGAATTTTTCGGGTTCGTGAGAGCGCCGGCGGGGTTTTTCTGCACGATTTCTTCGGCCGGGTGCTGCCGGTGGATAGAAACCTCTACCGGCCCATTGCCGAGTATCTGCGCTGGCGTTCCTCGGTGCGGGCGGCCGCCTACGGAGGTATGCTGCTGGCCACCTTTGGCCTCAGCGTGCTGTTCTGCCTCTCCTACCAGCATAACGCCGACCTGTTAGGGCGCATGGCCCAAGGCGGCGATTTGCCGACGGATACGGGCATAGCCCGCCGTTTGCTCCATTTTGAACAGCACTTTCGCGATGAAGCCCGGCTCCAGCAGGAAATCGAAAGCGGTTTTCTGCCTTCCATGGGCTTTGATCATGCAAGGGCTGCCTACAACGTCTATGCCGAGGCGCTCAATGAAGCCTTTTTGCGGAGTATTCTCGCACCTGCCCTGGCCCGGCTCGATGAACAACGCAGCCGGCTCACGGCAGATATAGAGGACCGGGAATTTTTCATTCTGATTGCGGATGTCATCTGGCGGTATGACCTTCTGAGAGAGGTAAATCAAGGCAAACGCTTTGCTGATCTGCTCCAAGTTCCCGCCATGCCTCAGGGCATCCTCCAGGCTCTGGGTCTCGAAGACGCGCCACAGTTGGCCCCCTCCGTTGCTTACAGCGTAGCCCGGTGTATCTATTCCATGAACAACCAGGTTGAACGGGAACAAACGCTCCGGGCCATGCGGGCCTCTCTGGCCCAGATGCCGAAAATCAAATCCCATTCGTTGCAGTGGATCATCCACCGCGCGAGCACGCTCGCAACGCTCTCACCGGTCAGGGCCGAGAGTTTCTGGCCTGGTGGCCAAGGCGGGCCGCTGCACAGCCTGGAACTTGATCCCGTCTATACCCGAGAAGGGCTGGCCGTAACCCGGGAATACCTGGATACGTTGAATCTCATCTTGGATGCCGGGGAACTTGGTTCCTCCCGTGAGGAATTTTTCCGCTGGTACGCAGCGGAATACTGCCGCGCCTGGCAGCGCTTTGCGCTGCATTTCGCCACAACAGCCACGGAACTGGCCACCCTGCCCGTGCGCGGCGAGGCCGTTTCTCTGATGAGCACGGACCATAACCCCTATTTTGCCTTGCTCCTGCGTATGGATGACGAAATCCGGGCCGTGCGCCGCTATCTCAACCCGGCCCCGGAGTGGCTGGATGAGCTGGCGATTCTGGCCCAATCCATACGTCTGACCATACGGGAGAGCGCCGAACCGGAACAATCCCTGACCGAGCGCCTGAAAACCGAGGCAAAAACCTTGTATGAAGATCTCGGCAACAAGGCTGATGCCGCTGCCAGGGAACGGGATATAAAGGCCCATGCTCTTACTAAGGATCTCCGGGAATATCTTGACGCGCTGCGCGTTCTGGTGCCCTTTACCATGGGCAAGGATCTTGCTTTCAACGCGGTCAAGGAAGCCATGCCCAACGAAAACAACCCCAACGCCTCCCAAGCCTCCCTCACGCTGGCCGTCACTGCCGCGCATGCCTTGAACGCCAGGCTTGAGCCGAACCCTTCCCAAGATTCCCCGGTCTATGCGCTTGCCAACGGCCCGCTGAACTTTTTCATGGAACGCTTGATGAATGAGGCCTCTTGCCAGATTCAGGCCCTTTGGGAAGGAAACGTTCTCGCCAAGGCCGGAAGGCTTGCCCCCTCGCAGCTCCAGCAGGGGCTCTTTGCAGAACAGGGCGGCGTTGTCCGGCACTATGCGGATGATACCGTAGCCTATTTCCTCAACCATACCCTGACCGGCTACGAGCCGGAACGCCTGGCCGGCAAGCCCCTGCCGTTTACAGCGGACTTCCTTGCCTTTCTGAACGCGGGCCTGAGCAGCTACGAACCTGTTCGCGATGAATACGGCGTGACCATCGCGGCGCTCCCGGCCGATGTTAACGAAGGGGCCCTAGAAACACCCTACGCTGTAGAGCTTTCGCTTCACTGCACCCGTGAAAAACAGGATCTTATCAACTACATGAGCCCCGCTTCCGCCAGATTTACCTGGCGGCAAGGCGGCTGCGGCGATACGACCCTAACCATTCGTTTCAAGAGCCTTACCTTGGATATTCTGTACGCCGGGGAAAACGGTTTCCTGACCTTTTTGAACGATTTCCGCTTTGGCTCAAGAACCTTCCATGCCGCGGATTTCCCGGATCAAAAGGCTCTTCTCAATAGGCTGGGCATTAATGAAATTACTTTAGACTACCGCATATCCGGTGCGGAAGAACTGCTGCGCGGCCACCGCTTTGCGCCGGGGGTATTGCCCTTTGTAGCCGCAGAATGCAAACGGTGAATACACTCATGCCTGACCTGACCCTTTTACAACGCATAGCGGCCCTGGAAAACCCTAACAAGCTCTCCGGGCTCACCGCCCGGCAGCGCCTCGAACGTTCGCTGGCGCGCCATCTTACGGCCATCCTCAATACCCGTCGGGGCAGCGTTCCCATTGCTCCGGATTACGGCATTGCGGATGTGACGGATCTTGGCCGCAGTTTTACCGAGGAAACCGTAGAGGAATTTAAAATCGATCTGGAACGCGTCATTATGCGCTATGAACCGCGTCTTGCCGCGGTAACGGTGCAGTATTCCCCACGGCCGGAAGCCCCCCTTGCCGCCGTCTTTACCATTGAGGCCGCCGTCAATACGGAATACGGCGTGCAAACCCTGCACTTTGAAACCTTGCTGGATGCCGCCGGTACAGTGCGCCTCACCGAAGGAACGACCTGAATATGGATACAGCCTGGTACTACCAAAGGGAGTTGGAACACCTGCGCACCCTGGCGGCGGAATTTTCCCGAGCCCACCCGGCCATAGCCCCGTTGCTGGCCGGTCCTTCGTCCGATCCGGATGTGGAACGCCTGCTGGAAGGAACTGCCTACCTTACCGGCCAGCTCGCCCAAAAGCTGGACGAAAGCTATGACCGCATCGCGGAAAACCTGAGCGCCCTTGTTCTGCCGCAACTCCTGCGCGATATTCCCAGTTGCACGATAATGCGCTTTACGCCCAAGGCGGCGCTGCGCGCCCCCCTGGTCATCCCTAAGGGCAGCAGGCTTGGTTCTGTGGAAGTGGAGGGCGTTTCCTGCGTCTTCAGCACAACCTTGCCGGTGGAGCTTGCCCCCATGCGGCTTGCCCGAGTGGAAGCAGAAACCCGGCCCGGAAAACCGCCCAGCCTGCGCTTGGATTTTGCCCTAACGGTTCCCGGCGCCCTCAATGGCCTCAGCCGCCTGCGCCTATTCCTGACCGGGCCGCGGGCCAACGCCGCCCACAGGCTGTATGCCCTGTTGTTTTCCACAACCGGGATCAGCCTCGAAGCCGGAACAACAAGCCTGCGTCTACCGCCCGCCTCACTCTGTCCCGCGGGATTTGGCCCTGAGGAAGGCCTTTTCCCCTATCCTGCCACCGCCTGGGAAGGGTACCGGCTGTTGCAGGAATACTACGTCTTCCCGGAAAAATTTTTCTTTCTGGATATCATGCTGCCGGAAACAGGATTTCCAACCGGAAACGCCGAAACAGTCACCTGTTTTTTCCAACTAACGCCCGGGCTGCCCGAGGATTTTCCGACCTTTGCGCCGGAGGATTTTGCCTTATTCGCCACCCCGGCCGTCAACCTGTTTCCCTTTGCCACAGTCCCCATCAAGGCCGATCTCAGGCGGGAGAGCTACCCGGTGCGCCCCAACGCCACCCGGGAAGCCGCCTATATCCCCTACCACATCGAAAACGTGACCGCCATCAGCCCCACGGGCGAAGAATGCCGCTACGAGCACCTTTTAACCGCGCCGCCCCATGCCGGAGCGCCCTCTTATACCGTGCACTGCCCGAAAAATGTCGCCGGGCAACGGGAAATGCGGCTCTTCCCCATGTATCTGCCTGGTGAGGCAATGCCCGAGGCTTCGGTGCTTTCTCTGGAAGTTATCTACAGCAACGGCGCCCTGCCGAGCCGTCTGCATATCGGCGACGTACGGATGCCCCTCTCTACTTCCCCGGCCCTGGCGGAATTCACCAACCTCACCCCGCCGACCCGGCCCGCTCCCGCCCCGGGAGACGGCGATACACTCTGGGCCATGCTGGCGCATCTGCACCTCAATTACTTGCCGCTGGCCGACGTGGAGACCTTGAAAGCATTGCTTGCAACCTACCTGCCACAGCAAGTTGACGCGCTCTATGCCAACGCCAACAAACGGCGGCTCGCGGCCATTCTTTCGGTTACCGCGAACGAGACGGATTTTCTTTGGAAAGGCCGCCCCATACGCGGTTCAGATCTGGCCATTTCCCTAGACCGGGCCGGGTTCAGTAATCCGGGCGATATGTGCCTTTTCGGCATGGTCATGGCCAGGTTTCTCCATGAATACTCCCCTATCAACAGTTTCATGCGGGTCACCGTGACCGATTCCCTCAACCAACGGGTTTTTCAATGGTTCAAACACCAGCCGAGCCCCTCCCGCCTGTAATCCGGGATCTTCTGCAGCATCCGCAGCGCTATGCCTTTGCTCAAGCCGTGCGTCTGCTGCGTCTGTGGGCCAACCCGGACAACGCCCGGAAATTGGAGGCCTTATTACGCGGCCGGTTGCGCTTCCGCCCTGCCCTAAGCCTAGGCTTTGCATCTTCGGACGTGACGGCCCTGGAACTCGACCTGCCGCCCGCCCCGGTTTCCTCCTCCACAACCACCGGCAGACCGCCCTTTGAGCGGGCCCGGCTTACAGCCACCTTCCTTGGTCTCTATGGCGCTTCCTCTCCTCTGCCCAAATTCTATACTGAAGAAGTGCTGAACGAACAGGCCGAAGATGGCTCCGTTACCCGCGATTTCCTTGATATTTTCAACAACCAGTTTTTCCTGTTGCATGCGCTTGTCTCCTCCTACGCCCACCCCCTGTACCGCCGCATCGCCGACTTTGATCCCAAAGCGGACCGAATGCTCATGGCTCTCGCAAGCTTCGGTGAGAGCGCCCTCTGTGCCAGGCTGCCGGAGGACCGCATTTTCCTGCGTTACGCGGGGTTCTTTTTTCAACGGGTACGCACGGCCTCGGGATTGCGGGCCATACTTGCCGATGCAAGCGGCTGCGCCACAACCCATATACGCTGCAATGCGCCGCGCTCAGCCCGCATTCCCGAAGAACAACGGCTGCGGCTTGGCGTTGCCGCTGCCACCCTGGGCGAGGAGGCCACACTAGGGGAAAGCGTACCCTGCTTTGAAGGAAAAATCGTTATTGAATTCAACTTGTTGAAAGAATCCACCTTGCGCAGTCTGCTGCCCGGCTCCCGCCTGGCGGCCATATTGCATACGCTTGTGCGCACCTACTGCCGCCAGCCGTTGGAATATGCAGTCACGGCCCGCCTCCTGCCAGGGGAAGCCCGCGCCCTCTGCCTGGGCGGCGACGGCACGGGCCGGTTCGCTTCTCTCGGGCTTGACGCCTGGATCGGTTTCGGCGGCCTTAGGCCCACCGCGCCGCTGCCGGAGGTGGTGGCTGATTTTCCGGCCGGGTTCTGCTGAACATGCCTCGTGTTCCATACCAAAGTGTGCCGGAAAATTTTTATGTCTTTTCAGACGCCCCCCCGCGTGGGATAGATACCCCATCCAACGTGCCACAACAAAACGGCCCGACTTTTCAGCCGGGCCGTTCTTAATGCGCATGGGATTGCGTTTAGA
>CATJOY010000049.1 GCA_949741925.1 uncultured Desulfovibrionaceae bacterium
CGATTGGTGGAGCTGCTAAAGAAAACTATGCCGGAGGGACGCGGTACCTCTGCGTACATCCTGCATAGGTAACAGGGGGGTAGCCGTAAGGCTGCCCCCGGGTTGATGCCAACCCCCGCTTTTGCGGGGGTTGTGCCGCCCCGGGAGCAAGGCTCCCGGGGCGGCGAAGCGCAAAAAAGCAGCCCTGCGGCAAGATTGCGGCTGGTTCTGCTGTTTATGGCTGGCCTAAAAGTGATGGGACGGCGAAAAAGAGCAGGTGCTGTGTGAAGGTTGATATAACCACTGTATACCTCTTTGGCATACCACCGTATCTGTTCTTTTCCGCTCTCGGCGTCGCTTTTGCCTGTTCGGCCTTTATCTTGCTCCTCCTACGCTCCGGATATTCCATCCCCCGTTATACCAGAATATTTGTCTTGAGCGGCATTGGTCTTTTGGCCGGCGCGCGGCTTTTTGGCTATTTTGCCCAGCTATACGCGGGGCTGGCCGGCGCTACCCTGGCGTATACAGGCATGGCCCTTGTTTTTTACGGCGGCATGGTGGGGTTTCTGGCTTCCTTTGTAGCGCTTTGCAGAGTGTGGGATGGGGGCCTTGACGCCCGGCTGGTTGATCTGGCCATTGTCTGTTTTCCGCTGTTCCACATCTGGGGGCGGCTGGCTTGTTTCTTTGCGGGCTGCTGCTATGGAGTGGAATCCGATGCCTTGTGCGCCATAGAGTATACCAACGTCATTGGAGGGCGGGTAGTTACTGCCTTGCGCATACCGACGCAACTTTTCGAGGCCGCGGGCAACCTGGCGCTCTTTCTTTTCCTATTGCGCCTCTTACGGAGTGAACGGTTCAAAGGGCGTCTGGCCCTTTTCTATATTGTTTCCTATGCCGTTATGCGCTGTATTCTAGAATTTTTCCGGGCTGATCTGGATAGGGGCATCTGGAACGGTCTTTCCTTTAGTCAGTTTCTGAGCCTGCTTGCGCTGGCCTGCTGTTTTCTCTTTCTGCTGCTCCGTCCGCGCGCCGGACTTCAGGAGCAGCGCTCTCAGAGCGTTTCGCTGCCCGCGGGCGCTGTTGCCCCGCTGCCCTCAAGGCCCTCTGTCTCGCCGAACGCACAGGGGGGGCTGTTCGGATCTTCGTCGATGATCCTTCCGGCCGAACCGTTCTCGGCTGGAATACTCCTGGCAGGGCTTGCGCGCGGCGCGGCCCTCGGGCTGGGGCTCGTCCTGGCTCTGTACGCCCTGGCTTTTGCAGCGGAACTGCTGAACTACGCTTTGGGCGGCGTGTTTCATGCCCTGCGCTCCGTCCCGCCTTCCTGGGCGGCCCGAAGCTTTTTGCCGCCAAGCTGGACCACCCTGGTGAGCATATTCAATATCTGGCGCTGGCGCGATGTGTATGCTCTGGCTTCTTTTTTCCTTATCGCGGCGGCCCCGGTCGGGGCAGTCTATGCGTACGCTTTGCATAAACAGCTTCTTTCCGCGCGGCAGGGGGGAGGGCTGGAGGAACGCCCCGCCCCTCGGAGGTAGGGGCAAGACGATGGCACAGGCTCAAAGCCTATGGTGAGGCCAGGCATGAAACGGTTACTCCCCGCGTGGGATTTCTTGAAGCGACGCATGCCCTTTTCAGGCAAAAAATTTACAGGCCTGTTGATCTGGCTGGCCGTTATTCTTACGGCTTGGCTCCTGGCGCGGGCGTGCGCCTTTGCCCTGACGCCCGCCTCCCTGCCCATGGCCCCGCTTTTCTCTGCCGCGGCGGCCGCCCCCGCGCCCGGATCGACCATGCCGCCTTTTTCCAGCTATGCGGCCTTGCAATCCAACAACTTGTTCAACCTGAAAAGCCATAACCGAACCGCCTCCGGGCCCGCTGCTTTTAACGCTATTCTCATGGGGACAGTGGAGGCCCGAAGGCCCGAAGATACCCGCGCCATCATCCAGCACCAGGGCAAACAGCATACGTTGCGCCCGGGCCAAGAGATAGCCGGGTACACTGTCAAGGAAATCCGTCGTGATACGGTCTTGCTTGAAGGAAACGGCCGGACCGTGGAGCTTGTAAGCGCCAACACCGGGGATCTTGCCCCGGCAGGCAATGCCGGTGAGGCGAGGCGGGGAAGAAATCCTGCCCCTAACGCCCGGCCGTAATGACTTTTTTATGAGGTGATACGTCCCATGCTGCACCCCAAGGAACCGACCAGACGCCCGTTGCCTGCCCTGCCCGTTATCCTGCTCCTTCTCTTGTTTCTGCTGTGGGGCGGCGCGGCCTTTCCGGAGCGCGCCGCGGCTGCCGCGCCCGCGCCATCCGAATCCGACGCCTTGGGGCCTGATGCCTTGGCGCGGATTGGCGCAGACCGCACCATCAACCTTGATTTCAATAACGTGGATATTACCGCGTTGATTAAGTTCTTCAGCGAAATCACCGGGAGGAACTTCCTGGTAGATCAGCGGGTCACCGGGAAAATCACCGCGTTCTCGCCCACGCCCATATCAGTGGACGAAGCCTATCAAGTCTTTTTGAATATCATGGAAATGAACGGGTTCCGGGTGATCAAAAGCGGCAACCTTTACCGAATCATGCCTGATGCGGATGCTCGGGCCGCCGCGCCTATCAAGGGGGGGGGCGATCTCCGCCCGCTTGCGGCCGAGCTGGTGACCCGCGTTATTCCCTTGCGCCAAGCCAGCGCGGTGGAATTGGGAAAATCTCTGCCGGAGCTGCTGGGCGGCCAGGGCGCGGTTACGGTGTACGCCCCGAGCAATACGTTGATCGTGACCACGTCGGCCGGGTTGATGGAAAAAGTATTGGCTGTGGTTCAGGAGGTGGATCAAGGCCTGAACCGGCCGAGCTTCCGCTCCTTTTCCTTGCGCCATGCCAATGCCCGCACGGCGGCGCAGCAGATTGACCGTATGATGCAGGCCCGTTCGCGGCGCGGCGAGCAGGATGGGCAAGCGCAAAGCTCCTTTGCCGTGATCGTGGGCGATGAGCGCACCGGCCGTATCGTGGTGGTGGCCGATCCGGAAAGCATGAGCATCGTGGAACGTTCCATAGCCTCCTTTGACCTGCCCACCACGCCGGGCAAGGGCGATATGCGGGCCATAGCCTTGAAGTTCGCCTCCGCTGAAGATCTGGCCACGGTCATCACCAACTTAGTAGGCAGCTCGGGGCTTGGCGGGAGTTCTTCTTCCTCTTCTTCCTCTTCCAGCGAATCTACGGGCCAGGCCGAGCGCGTTTTGGTAAGCGACGTGCGGGTGGTGGCGGATAAGGCTTCCAATTCGCTTTTGGTGGCCGCCTCGCCGCGGGATTTCGATACTATTCGCGAGTTGGTGACCCAAGTGGATGTGGAACGCCGCCAAGTTTATGTTGAAGCTATGGTCGTGGAGGCCTCCACGGAAGTGACCAGGGCCATGGGCATTAACTGGTATGCCGGAGGGGCTTCAGGCATCGGCGGCACAGATTACCTTTTCTTTGGGGGTTCTCGCCCGAGCAACGCCGGGCTTGGCGCGCAGACTCTCGGCAACACGACCCTGGTGACGCCGCCCTCAGGGGGCTCTTTTGGCGTTATTTCCGCGCCGATTAGCTTTGCCGGAATGGATTTTACCAACTTGAACATTCTAGCCAACTTCATGGATTCGGACAACCGGTTCAAAATTTTGGCGACGCCGCAGTTAATGACCCTTGATAATGAAGAGGCTTCGGTAGTGGTAGCGGAAAATATTCCCTTTCTCACGCAATCTTCAGTGGGCACAAATTCCGATGACCGCACCGTGCAGACCGTGGATTACCGCGACGTAGGCATAACGCTGAATATCCTGCCCCAAGTCTCCATGAACGGTAAAATCAACCTGAAGGTGCAACAGATCGTCAGTCGGGTCACCAGCACGGGCATTGTTTCCGATGGGCAGGTACTGGCCATGCCCACCACCCGCAGGCGCGAAGTGAATACCCGTGTGGTGCTGGAAGACGGCCAAACCCTGGTCATTGCCGGGCTTATTTCCAAAGAAACGAGCAACGAAACCAACAAGGTTCCGGGGCTGGGCGATATTCCTGCGTTTGGCTGGCTGTTTAAATCCCAGGAAAAGGGGCAAAGCGATACCAACCTGCTCCTTTTCATCACCCCTAAGGTGGTCAAGACCAGAGAAGAGGCGATGGCGCTGGAAGCGGCCAAACGCCAGATTCTTTTCCGCATCACCACCGGGGATGACGGACGGCTGACAGCGGCCCGGATGCCTATCCGCACGCTGCCGCCGCGTCTGGAGCAGGCGCGGTAACCGTCATGTCTTCCCCATATATTGAAACCATTCTCCGGCAGGCGGCACTTATGCCCGAAGATGCCTTAGCCAGGGCCTGCCGCCCGGAATCGCGCGGCGGCGTTCCCCTGTGGCGCTGGCTTAGGGAAGAGGGCGTGGTTGATGAACCCCGGCTATGCCGCTTAGCTGCCGAAGCCATGGGGCTTCCCTTTATAGCTGCAATTCCCCAAGATTCCCTGGATGCGGAATTGGCCGGGCTCTTTTCCTATCCTTGGTTGAAACGGAACATGGTCATGCCGCTGCGCGGGGAGGAGGGGGTTCTCCTGGCCCTGAGCGATCCCGCGGCCTTGCCGCTCCGCCAGGAAGCCGCGCTGCTCTTGGGCTGCGACATCCGACCGGTTTTTTGTCCTTCCGGCATTCTTGTCAAGGCTATGGAGTCGGTCTTTGAAAGTGAGCGCACCAGCGATACCACGACCAACGACGTGCTTGATTCCCTCGATGCCGGGGAGACGGAAATTCTGGCTCCTTTTGAAAACGAGAGGATCAGCGACCTGTTGGAAGAAAACGACGATGCGCCGTTCATTCGTCTGGTCAACCTGATCATTGCCCAGGCTGTTCGCGAAAAGGCCAGCGATATCCACTTCGAGCCCTATCAGGATGCCATGCGGGTTCGCTTCCGCCTTGATGGCGTGCTCTACGATAGGCATACCCTGCTGCGCCGCTATCACGGCGCCATTGTTTCGCGCATCAAGATCATGGCCCGGCTGAATATTGCCGAAAAACGCCTGCCCCAAGACGGGCGCATCGCCCTTACCTTGGGCGAGCGGCAGGTGGATTTGCGCGTTTCTTCACTCCCCACCTCCTTTGGCGAGCGCGTGGTGCTGCGCCTTCTGGAAAAAAACGCCAACGTCTTCAGTTTGGGCGAGCTGGGCTTGGGCGACGATACCCGGGCCATGCTGGAACAATATATCCATATGCCCAACGGTATTATCCTGGTCACCGGCCCCACCGGCAGCGGCAAAACCACAACCTTGTACGCCGCGCTCTGCGGCATCAACGCGCCGGATAAGAACATTCTGACTATCGAAGACCCGGTAGAATATCAGATTCCCGGCGTCGGGCAAATGCAGGTGAACCCCAAGATAGACCTGACCTTTGCCGCCGGTCTGCGGACCATGCTCCGCCAAGACCCGGATGTGATCCTGATCGGGGAAATACGCGATAAAGAAACCGCGGATATAGCCATTCAGGCCGCGCTTACCGGGCACCTGGTCTTTTCCACCCTACATACCAATGATGCGCCGAGCGCCGTCACCCGCTTGATCGACATGGGCGTGGAACCCTTTTTGCTGGCCTCGGTGCTGCGCGTGGTGCTGGCCCAGCGCTTGGTTCGGGTCCTCTGCCCGCAATGCAAAGCGGTTGATACGGGGAGCCCGGAGTTGTGGCGTGAACTCGGCGAGGATGCGGCGACGTTGGAAGGCCAAACCATCTATCGCCAAGTAGGCTGCTCCGCCTGCCATCAAACCGGGTTTAAGGGGCGGAAGGCCATTTATGAAATTATGCCCGTGGGCGACGAAATACGGCAGACCACCCTGCGTATGGCTGATGCCGGCGCGCTGCGCCAGGCGGCCTTGCGCGACGGCATGGTTACTCTGCGCCGCGATGGCTGCCGTAAGGTGGCAAACGGCGATACCAGCCTCACCGAAATACTGCGCGTGGTGAATCAATGAAATTCGGCGGCCTGCGCGATCTGGGCGCACGTTGGGGGGGCCGGGTTCCCGGCATTCGGGCAATTCGCTCCTATCTTATTGTTTTTATTGTATTATTTCTTGTTTTTTTTGTCATCAATCAGCAGCTTCTCACCCTGCCCGACAGGTTGCGCCGGATGCTCGGGGCCTTGCCTTTGGAGTATGTTGCCTACAGTGATATGACCGTGCATATCTTCCCGCCCGAACTGGAAATCAAGGATGTGGCCCTGGTTGCGCCACGGCGGGGCGAGGTGTTGTTGCGTCTGGAAACATTGATGATACGGCCGGAACTTTGGCAACTTTTATCCGGCAAGGCCGTTCTGCGCGCTACAGCTCGGGCCGGGGAGGGCAGCGCCACCCTGGATGTGGCCACGGGAGGCTCCTTTGATGTTTCCGCCATTGCCGTAACGCTGCGCGTGCAGAACATGCCTTTGCATATTCTGGGGCCGCTGGAGCGGTTTGATCCGGATATTGAGGGTGCGCTGAGCGCGCTGGTTACAGGCGCGATAGGCCTCCCCCTCTCGCGTCAGTGTGATCTGACGGTAAACGGCCGTGTAACCCTGGCTTCGGCACGTAACGCGGTCTCGGAACTGACTATGGAACGGTTTCGCAACGGCGCGATAGATTTTGATATTGCCGTCTCCGGAAGTGAAGCCGCCATCCGGCGCGTCACGTTTTCCGATGAGGCCTGTTCCGCTGTCTTGGGCGGCACGGCGCGGATCAACTGGCGCAATCCTCCTTCCTCACAGGTGGATCTGAGCGGGGAAGTCAAGGCCAGGCCGCAGGATGTAGCGCCGGCCCTGCTCATGGATGCCAGAGCGCGTCAACGGCTGGAACTGGGGCAGTTTCTGCCTCTCGCCATTAAGGGGACCGTAAGCGATGCGCGGATTACTCCGGGGCTCTGAGCGGCGATGCGGTAAGGCCGGGGAGGGCGGCGCCGTGCTGATTCTGGTGCTGGTGGTCATCGCCGGAATGGCTTTTCTAGGGCTTGAAGCCGTGCGCATGGCCCGAATGGATCTTTCCAGTTCCGCCACGTTGCGCAGCAAGGTTGTGGGGGCGGGGCTGGTGGATGCGGGCTTTGCCCTGGCCCGTGATCTCCTGCTTCAGGATGAGGGGGGTGGAGATGGCCCCTATGATGTGTGGAATTACCTACCGGCCAAATGTGAACGGATGTCTACGTTTTTCACCACCGGTTGGGTTACCGGAATCATTGAAGATGAGAACAGCCGGTTCGGCGTCAATAATTTAGTCACGGCAGGTGATAAAAACCCGGAGGGCGTCTACGGCTTTTTTTTGCGCCTGGTAGAGACCCTGGTCAAGAGAATGGGCCTTTCCGGCAACCCCAGAGCGTATGTGGACGAGGTCTGTAACTGGGTAGCGCCGGTTAAAGGAAAAAATCCCCTGGACGCCAAGTATTTGGCCCAGGCCGTGCCGCTGGTTGTGCCCCACCGGCGCATGCGCTCGCTGGAAGAGCTGCTGCTTATTCAGTGGCCGGGCAGCGGCAGGAAGGATGTGGAAACGCTTTTTTACGGTACGGAGACAATTCCCGGTCTGCGCGATTTGCTGAGCATCCATGCCCGAGGCCCGCTCAATATAAATACGGCCCACCCCCTCTTGGTGTTTGCCGTGCCCCTGGACGCCAATGAGGGAACAAAAAATCGTTTTGTGGAACGCGTTATCGATTACCGAAACAACCCCTTAAACAGCCTTGACTGGCGCTGGTTTGAAAAAACAGCCGAACAGGTTAAACTGGAAAAAACAACCTCCCTGCGGAATCTCTGCGGCATCACCTCGACAACGTTCAGAGTTTCTGTAACCGCAACAACAGGTTTGGACCGTCATCATGCAGTTGCCGTCTTTGAGCGAAGGCCTGGCCAGATTACGCGCAGTCAGATCGCGTATTGACCCTGCGGCGTTTTCGCGTTTTACCCTGGCCTCTCTGGCCGCTCCCGGAACGGCGGCGGGGATTGTGCGCACCGGCGCGGGATTGTGCCTTGCACGGCTCCAGTATGGCAAAAAATCCATTATCGCCACCCATGCCGGGTACGTTTCCCTACCGCCGGGGGCCGGCCCGGAAGAAACAGCCGCGGCTGCTGTCGAGCGTTTGGAAGCGTGGGGAGGGGTAGAATCCGCCGTTTTTGGAGTTGATTTCGGCGCAACCGTCGTGCGGCATCTGCGCTTTCCTTTTGGCGGACAGCGGCAGATCAAGGCTGTGGTGCCCCATGAATTCGCGGAAAATTCACTCTTGCCCCTGCACGAGTATTGCCTGGCCCACACCGCGCCGCACCGAACCCCGGAAGGGAAGTTCAGCATAACCGCCGCCGCCGTCAAGCGCGAGGATGTGATTGCCCTGACGCGCGCCTTTTCCGAGAGGGGGCTTGCCTTACGCGCTCTTGCTCCGGCCTGTGCCGCTCTTTCCTTTCTCCGGCCTGAGGGAACGAATTCCCGAGGAACAGAGCAGCCCGGAATTGTGCCTGAGGATGCGGCGGCGCAAGAGGCTGTTTCCGGAGATCCCGGAGACAAGCGGAACGTATGTGTTGTGTACACGGATGAGGCGGGTGAGGCCTACACCCTTTTGGGCAGAGGCGGCGTTGAGGCCGTTCTTTGCCTTCCTCCCGGCGAGGGCGGTCTCGACCGGTTCGCCGGAAGAATCGCTTTTTTTGTGGAGCAGGCCGGGCCGGTCGAGCGGGTTCTCCTCATGGCCGGCAACGAGGCTATAGCTGCCTCCCGAATGCGGCGCCTCAGTTCTATGCTCGGTCTGCCGGTGGAAAAAGCGGGAGCGCCGCGGCATATCGCTCTGGATGCCGTGGGCGATGCGCCGGAAGGGGCGGCCCTGGCCGCCTCCTTGGCCGCTTCGCTCTTTCTGCCTCAGCCGGAAACGGATATCAATTTCCTGACCGGAGCGTTGGCTCCCGCAAGCGATGCGCCTACCCCTCAGGGCCCGGCGCTCAAGGTCTGCGCGGCAGCCTGTCTCGTGATCGCCTCTCTCTGTGTTCTCGAGGTGGCTCAGGGGATTCGTGAGCGCAGCGCACTACGCCCCCTCCGGCAGGAACTTTTCCGCACCTATCGTGAAGCCTTGCCTGATGTGGATCCAACCACGCCCATGGCCGTTATGGAGCGGATTATGGAAGATCGCCTGCGCGAACGACGCCTGGCGGAACGGGCCAGAGCCGGAACAAAAGAGAAGACCGCCCTTGATATTCTTACGGCCGTGCATCAGGCGCTGTTGCCTGATATGCAGGGCGTTGCCGAGAGCATGACCCTCTCTCAGGAACAGTTCACCTTGAGCGGTACGGTTGCAGATTTCAAGGTGGCCGATACGATACGCGAAAAGCTGGCGGCTCTGCCGTTGTTCGAGGATGTTCGTTTGCAGAATGTCCAGCGCGGTGAGCGCCAACGGGTCCGCTATGAAATTGAAGGGAAAATCCGTTTGCCGGAACATGACCGCTTACCCTGAACCCCGGTGAAAGAGCCATGCGATTCACTCCGCGTCATATGATCTTGTGCCTGCCGGCACTCGTGCCGGTATGTTTGCTATTGTTCTGGGGCGGGCTTGCCGGTTGGAGCAGCGCCGCGCGGGAGGAAGCCGATGCTCTCCGCCGCCAACTCCAGGCGGCGCGTTTAGCAAAACCGGCCTTGCAAGCCTTTCAGGCCGGACGCCAGACGCGGCTTGCCGCCAATGATCCGCGAAGAGAGGGGCAGGGAGTGCTGTACGCGGTGATGGAAGATACTCTCCGCGCCGCCAGGCTCAGCGATGCTGTCCGCCAGCTCAGGCCGGAAGTGCGGGAACTGGAAGCGCATGTCGAGGAGCATTTGAGTGTGACCCTTACCCAATTGGACCGTGAGCAGGCGGCGCGTTTTTTATACGAAACCCAGAAAGCCATGCCGGAAATGACGGTTGATTCTTTAAACATACGCAGAAACAACAGCGGGTTTATGGATGTTGACGCCGTCTTCCTTGTCAGAAGGCCCAAGTAAGCGAGCCGGGCTCCGGCGGCCTTGCGCAGGCGGCGGGGCCTGATAATGTATTTGCCTTTTGTCGTGTGGTCGGCTATACAATAGAATCTCTTGGGTGGAACGCTATAAAGGAATTTTGCTATGCGGAAACAACGCAACAAAAGACGCTGTAAGGTCGAAAGCGGTTTTACTTTGATTGAAATGTTGGTGGTCATCGCCATTCTAGGCATTTTGGCCGGGCTTGTCGTGCCGCGTATCATGGCGGAACCGGATAAAGCCAGGGTGGTTAAGGCCAAGATGCAAATGGAAAGCCTTACTACGGCCCTTCATCAATACCGTCTGGATAACGGCGTCTATCCTGATACGGCCCAAGGGCTCCGCGCCCTGGTGGAAAAACCTACCAGCGGCCGCATTCCCCGTAACTACCCCCAGCGCGGGTATATGGATTCGCTACCCCGAGATCCGTGGGATAACGAATTCATCTATACCCAGCCCGGACGGCATGGGGATTTCGATTTGAGCTGCCTGGGCGCTGACGGCGTGCCCGGCGGCGAAGGCGTGAATAAAGATATCAATAACTGGGATGAACGGGAGAGCCGCCGATGAGCCTTTGCCTGCGCATCGCTATCTCTCTGCTTGCGGCGGTTTTGGCCTCGGGCTGTGCTGCGAGTACAGGGCAACGGCAGCGCGTGCTTACTCCTGAAGAGGCAAAGGCAAGCTTTCAGAAGGCGGAAGAAGACTACCGGCTTGGCATGTACCAAAGCAGCCATGATGCCTTTATGGCCGCCGGAGCCGCCCGGTACCAAGCCGGCCCCAGCCTGATCAATGCCGGGGCTTCGCTGCTTTCCCTGCGCGATTCCGCCCAAGCCTTGCCGCTGCTCGAGCGGGCCACGCAAGAGGTTCCGGCTTCGGCCGCCGCCTGGTATAACTACGGGCTGGCCCTGTACGGAACAGGAGCTTTTGACGAGGCCATCAAGGCCTTTCGGCGGTCCATTGACCTGGAATCCGATAATGCCGATGTTTGGACTGCCCTTGGAGCGGCCTTTGTCAGCAAACGCCAACCGGGCGTGGCCGCGGAGCAGTTCAGCCGCGCTCTCGCGCTTTCCCCGGATAATTCCACCATTCTGGCCGGACGCGCCGCCGCGTATCTGGATGCCCTGCTGTATGAGGAAGCGGAACGTGATTACCAGGCCGTGCTTGCCCTTGGCTTGGAGCCCGTTATTGGCCATACAGGCCTGGGCGAGGTGTATCTGGCCCGTAAACAGTGTGCTCAAGCGGAAGAAGAATTCAACCGGGCTCTGGAGTTTTCCCCCGGCAACAGCCTGATTTACTATAACTTGGGCATAACGCGCCGCCTGTGCGGGGATACCGCCAAAGCTACTGATGATTTCAGCCGCGCCTTGGCTTTTGACCCGGAGTGGTCCGAAGCGCTGGTCATGCGCGGCGATACTTATTTATTGCGCAATGAGGAAGATCTCGGCTGCAAAGACCTTACGGAGGCCTGCGCCATGGGCAATTGCGCCCGTCTTGAGGTTGTGCGCGCCTCCGGCATGTGCCGCTAACCGCATGTTATGCCCGAATTCCAGTATGAGGCCCTGGACCAGGCCGGAGTAAAACGTAAAGGCGTGCTTACGGCCGATTCTGAAGCTGATGCCCTGCGTAAGGTGCGGGAAACAATCGGCTATGTGGTTGCCTTGCGGCAGCTTTCGCCTGCCGGCAACAGAGCCGCTGCCGTTGGTCTGGAGGCGTTGCGGCAAAAACTGGCCGTTATGTTCAGGGAGCGGGGGCGCCAGGATGACTTGGTTGCGCTTATCCGTCAGCTTTCGGTTTTGCTCCATGCGGGCATACCGCTTGATGAGGCGCTTTCCGGGATGGAGCGGGGCAATGTTCCGGCTCCGTTGCGTACGGTGATCAATCGTTTGCGCGAGCATTTGCGCGAAGGCAGCAGCTTGGCTGCCGGTCTCAAAGAGTTCCCCCATATTTTCGATGCCGGTTTTGTGGCTCTGGTGCAGGCGGGAGAGGCTTCCGGCTCTCTGGCCTCGGTTATGGATCGTTTGGCCGATGCTATTTCCCGCCGCCGTGAAGTCGGCCGCAAAATGACCGCCGCCCTGGCCTATCCCCTGCTCATGCTGTTGGTGGGCGGGCTTATTCTGGCCTTGCTGCTTTCCTTTGTGGTGCCGAAGGTCACCGAGTTGTTCATCAGCGCCAAGCAAAGCCTGCCGTTACCCACAGTTATTTTGTTGGCGATCAGCGATTGGTTTGCCCTTTGGTGGCCGGTGGTGGTCGTATCTCCTGCCCTGTGTTGGATAGCCTTTTTCAGGGCCATGAAAAAACCGGCTCTGCGTTTGCGCTGGCATAGCCTGCAACTTCGTTTACCCGTGGCCGGGGAACTCGTGCGTTGCGCCGTGTTGGGGCGCGTAACCCACACCCTGGCCATGCTTTTGCACAATGGCGTTCCCCTGCTGCACGCTCTTGATATAGCCAGGGGCGTGGCCGATAATGCAGTGATGGAACAAACCGTGGATTATGTGGCGAAAAGCATGGAATCCGGGGGGAGCCTGGCCGTGGCCCTGGAATCATCCCCATTTTTGCGCTCCGGGGATGTGCAGCTTATTGCCGCCGGGGAGCGCGGGGGGCGGCTTGAGGCCATGCTGGCCATTGTGGCCGCCGATAACGAGGAGAAGGCCCTGGCGCGCACCCAGATGCTCACCGCGCTTATGGAGCCGTTAATGATCCTGTTTCTCGGCGTTACGGTCGGTTTTGTGGTCTTATCCATTATCCTGCCCATTTTTGAAATGAGCTCCTTGGTGCACTGATGGCGCGTACCCGGTGCCGCCGGCAGGGGTTCACCCTGATTGAACTCTTGGTTGCGCTGGCCATTATCGGCATACTCTGGGGCCTGGGCATGAATGTTGCGCCGCGAATACTCGCCGATTCCGGCCCGGAAGAACTGGCTCGGAATCTGGCGGTGGCCGGCCAGGAAGCCCGGCAGATGGCCATGCTCCAGCAACGCCCCTGGGAACTGCTGCTGGATCTGGAAGAGGGCGTTTATTACCGCGCTCCCTTAGGGGCTGTGAGACGGCGGGAAATGCGCCTTAGGGATGCGATTGTCGGGGATGGTGCTGATCCGGCCGAACAAAGCGGGAATGACCTTGCCAGCCAAAAAGCCCGGCAGGGGGCGCTTACCGAGCAGGATCTGATTGCCCTGCGCCGCCGGGAACTGAACAGCCAGCCCGCCGATACCTTGCGCATCCAGCGGCGATACGACAGCATGGCCTTTCACTATGATGCAACGGACAGCGATATTTTTGAAGCTTCCATGCCGCACGGGGCGAGGGTTCTCCAGGTTTGGCGAGAGGGCAACATTGTGGAAACCCAAGGCAGGGTAAGCCTGGTCTTTGGCCCGCGCGGGTTTATCACGCCGACGGTCATTTGGCTTGAGGACGCGGGTTCCGGAAGAGAGATTCATACGGTGTACTTTTCCGGCATTGTGCCGCCGGTAACGGCCCGGGGCATGTATTTGCCCGATGCCTGGGGCGAGCTTGCGCCCGTGGATATGCCATGAATAAACGGACAGTATGCGGCAACAACGGGTTCACCCTGTTAGAGGTTCTGGTGGCCCTGGCTATTGTGGCCGTGGGCGCTGTGGGCATCCTGGCGCTGAACAACAATCTTTTCCGCCTCGTGGCCAGGGCGCGAACCATGGATGCGCTGGCCCTGCTGGCGCGTGAGGTGGCCTATGAACACGGGACAAACCTGCGGCATCCGGTTCGCGCTGAGGGGATGTGCGAGCCGCCCCATGAGGACTGCCGCTGGTTGATTGCTACTGAAAGCACGGATGAGCCGGGCCTGGTTTTGGTGCGCCTGACGGTGGATTGTGGCCCGGGCCAGAGCCTGACCGTTGAAAGCGCTACGGTGGCCCGATGAAAGCGGCGGGGCAGAAGGGCTTTACATTGCTGGAGCTGCTTGTGGCCGTGGCGCTCACGAGTATCTTGCTTATCGGACTTATGGCCGTGTTCCGCAATATGGTGATTGTCTATGCCCAAATGCGGGAATCGCGTGAAAGCGATATGCAAATGCGCACCCTCATAGGGCTTTTGGGCGATGATCTGCGCACTATGGCCAGGGATTTCGCCTTTATCGGCTCCACCGGGGAGAGCGGGGCTCGTGTTCTGCCCCGGGCCAGCGCTTTTGTCAGCAGGGGAGATATAGACGGCAGCGCTATTCGCCTGCTGGAGTTTGTCAGCGGCATTTCTGTGGAACAGCAGGAAGTGGGCCCGGTCATGCGGCGCGTATTGGTTATCTACAGCCTGGCCCGCCTTGGCGATGACGAATTGTGGACTTTGATGCGCACCGAACGCCCCCATCCTTCCATTGACGGGGGTTGGGATACCCTGCCCTTGCCCGTAGTACGCAATGTAGAAGCGCTGAAGTTTTACTACGAATGGTCGCGGGATAGAGTGCAGGATTATTGCGCGGTGAATCCGGGCGGGATTGTGCCGGTTTTTGTGCGCCTTGAAATCTCCCTGCGTCAGGGTGATACATCGGTCAGTCATTCAGTGCGCTTTCCCGTGGCTCCCCGGTTGTAATATCCGGTAACGCCGCATACTGCCTGAATGCCCCCGGCGGCCGGGACCTTGCCTCGGAGCCCACAAGGGGAATACTTCCCTTGGTCCCCCCCCTATAAGGGGGCATTGATTCTTTCACGAAAGGGGTTCATGGGTACCGTCTTCAGGCCCTGGAGGAACACGGCCGGGGAGAAAGCCAAATGGATCACTCCCCTGGTTCTCCGCAACGAGAGAACGTTTCCGGGCACGTTGCGCGGGGAAGGCCGCGCTTACCAGGCCGCGCGGGGAGAGCGCGCCGACACTCCGAAGCAGGGAAGAGGAAATGGCACATACAGCATCGTTATCGTGGGCTTTCACGGCCTGGGCTTTTGCGCTGGGGGCTTGTTTGGGCAGCTTTTACGGCGTGTGCATTGATCGCTATGTGCATGCGATACCTCTGCGAGGCCGTTCTTTTTGCTTCGGGTGCAAAAGAACGCTGCGGCCGCTCCATTTAGTTCCCCTTGCAAGCTGGTTGTTTCTGAAGGGCCGGTGCGCCTTTTGCGGCTCGCCCATCGGCTTTGCCGCTTTTTTTGTAGAGTGCGTTTCCGGTTTGGCGGCGGCTGCGCTGGCTGCGCGCTATGGTTTTGGTCCGGCCTTTTTTGCTGCCCTGCTGTTTTTCGGCGTGCTGATTGTGCTTTCGGGCATTGATGCCGCCTGTTACATTCTGCCCGATGCTCTTGTTCTGCCCTTGATTCCGGCGGGCTTTCTCATTGCGGTGTGGGGCTTGGGGATGCCCTGGGGGGAAAGTTTGGCCGGTGGCCTGGCGGGTGCGGCGCTGCTCTTGGGGCTGCGGCAATTTTTCTTTATGACCCGCGGGGTAGAGGCCTTGGGACTCGGCGATGTCAAATTGATGGTGTCCCTCGGTTTTGTGTGCGGCCTGACCGCCCTGCCGGTGTTGCTGCTGGCCGCCTCTCTTTCTGGTCTGGCGGCTATGGCCTGCCGGTTTATCAAGGCCTCAGGCCGTTTATCCTTGCGCCGGGAACGCATCCCCTTTGGTCCGTTTTTGGCCTTTGGCTGCTTTGTGACCGTGCTGTGGGGGGAGAAGATTTTGCTACGGGGCAGCATCCTGGAAACTCTGTGACGAGAGACAGGAGAGAGCCGGGATGCCAAGCCCGCTGCCTTGCCGGCAGAGGGAAAAACTTGTCTTGGCGTTGCCTCATCCACAGGCGAGAGATTTGCAAAAAGCGGTAAATATCCTCCGTTTTCATACGAGCAACAAGCATGGATCAAGGGCGTTTCCACCGCGTGGGAAGTGAGCGTGGTCTCATTTGAAACGAGGCCCCGTTTCGCCTCTCTTGTCTCAAGCCAGGCCCCGCGTGGGGAGAGACCGGGCACAGAGCCGGATGCGTGAGCCTCGGGCAACGTTTCCCTCCACGTATCCATGCCCTGCCGCGCGTTCTTCTTTCTTTCCAACCCGTTGGTTTCCCCGGGAAACAGCCCCTAGAACACCAGATACTTTCGCACCATGAAGTTGCCGATAAATCCTATGCCGCTGGAGCAGACTTTGGCCGGGATCAGACCCATGCCCAGAAAAGACAACCCTGCTGTGCAGAGATAATCCATCCCCCACATAATCCCTACCCCACAGACGTAGGCAAGGAACTCGCCTTTGGCGGACCAACGCGCTTTGTGCCGGAAGAGAATCAGAATGCACAACAGGTAGTTGAGCGCCGCCGCCAGGGAAAAGGCGATGCTGATAGCGATGAAGAGGGGGAATACATTGACGAGGGCGGCAAAAAGGCTGATGTTGCACACGGCGCAGAGCAGACCGATGAAAAAATAGAGTACAAGCTGCATTGGCAGGGGGGCGCGGTGCGCGCCGTAATGCATGATGCAGTAAACCGCCCTGAGCCCGTCTTTCCAGCCGATTTTTTTCCCTTCTTCAAAGGTGCGCGGCGTATAGGAAATGGCGCATTCGTAAACGCGGCAGCGTTTTTCCGCTATCAGCGCGGTGACCTCCGGCTCGAACCCGAAGCGGTTCTCCTGAAGGCGCGGGGCTATCTCCCGGATGATTTCGCGCCTGAAGAGCTTGTAGCACGTTTCCATATCCGTAATGCCGAGATCCGTGAACATGTTGGAAAGAAACGTAAGCATCCTGTTCATCTGCGTATGCCAGAAATACAGCACCCGCCGGGTTTCGGGCCTGAGGTAGCGCGAACCGAACACAACATCCGCGCGGCCGTCGAGCAGGGGAACCAGAAGTTTTTTATACTCCAGGGGATTATATTCATTATCCGCATCCTGAATGCCGATGTATTCGCCCGTTGCCCGCAGCAACCCGGTGCGGAGCGCGGCCCCTTTGCCCTTGTTGTGCGCATGGCGCACCAGGATGATCTCGGGATGCCGGGCGGCCAGCGCTTCAGCTATTTTGCAACTACCGTCTTCAGAGCCATCGTCAACGATAATAACTTCCAGATCCACTTCGTCATCGTGAAGCTGGAGAACCCTGCCCACACAGGCCGCAAGCGTCTGTTCCTCATTATAACACGGAATGACCAAGGAGAGTTTGATCATGGACTACGCCTTTTTCCGTTTGGCCTCCCCCGATGTTTTCGAGACGGTACGGGCTGTTTCTTCAGTGGTGCTGCTCTTGGGGACACGATTCAGGAGAGAAGACTTATCTGTTCGGATGCCGCGTTCCGAGCGGGCGCTGCATCCTCCATCTGAGGAGCGCAAAGGGTCTCCTCAGTCCGTCTAAGGTGTCAAGAGCTGTTTCGTCAAGTACGCCCGGCCTGCTGCGGCAAGGAGGAAGTGCGCGAAGCGCATTGCCTCATTCTATGGTGGGCATTATATAGGTAATTCTATATAGTGGCTTCTTATCAGCGGTATCTCGGCGTACAGGGGGAGGCGGACACAACGGAGGGTTGCCTTAGAGGGAAATAAACACTACTATAGATCGTTCTTTTGAGACTCGCGGCAACCCCGTCATTTGCTTATAGATATGAGGTGGACGGTGAAGACCGCAAAGCACGGCCACGCTCTTTGCCCGGGCTCGAACGGCTGGAAGTGAAGCCAGCGGCCTGTGCTATAGGATATCCTATTTCAAGGGGATCACTATGGTTGGGGCTGCCGTGCAGTTCTCGGGAGCGGGGAAGCATACTCTGCTTAGTCAAATCTGGCGTCTGTACGCCATATTTGGCAAAATAAGCGCCGATTTTGTCGGTTCTATTCGGAAAGACTGCGGTATCTCTTTGTTTTCTTGGTAATTTTTGTTGTGTCCAAGGCGGCATGGCCTATGCATGCAAGCGCAAAAATTCGCAGTGAGGAGAGATAGTTCATGTGGAATAAGAGTAATGAAAAAGTCGGTAGCGTGAACCGGGGAACCCCGTGCGAATCCGGGCTTTGTTCCTATTGCCGGGTAGATTGCCAGGGCCGCTGTGAAACGTGGCTCTCTTCTCTTGTCGGCCGCAGGACCCTGTTCCCGAATTCTTACGGCAACGCCAGCATCGGCTCTGACAACCTGGGAGGCGCCGGTATTTCCTACAATGCCTTGCGCATCAAGGGGGCTCTGTACGGCAGCGACGGAGCAGATCGGGAAAAAGCGGCCCGGGGCGATATCGCCTATTGTGATGCTGTTCTGGAAACGACCATCGGTTCAGTCAGCAAAACCCCCTGCCGTTTTCCCTTTGTCATCGGCGCGCTGAGCCGTAACCCGGTGGTGGATAAATACTGGGATAGTTTTGCCGTGGGCGCGGCTCTGTGCGGCGTTCCTCTGGTCATCGGCGAAAACGTCGGCGGGGGCGACCGGGGCTGCGTTTACGAAAACGGGCGCATTACGGCCCTGCCGGATCTTGACCGACGCATTGAATCCTACTTCCGCTATCATGATGGCTATGGAACCTTGTTGGTCCAGCTCAACGTCAACGACGCCAACAACGGCGTGGGCCTTTACGTAGCTGAAAAATACGGCTCAAAGGTAGTTATTGAAATCAAGTGGGGCCAAGGAGCCAAGGCTATTGGCGGCGAAGGCCTGATCCGTGATCTTGATTTTGCGCGGTTTATGAAGAGCCAGGGGTACTGTATCCGCCCTGATCCGGAAGATCCCGAGGTGGCCAAGGCCTTTGCTGACGGACGCCTGCAATATTTCACCCGCTACACCGGTATGACCTATCCCGGCCAGGAGAACCCTGATCAGGTGCAAGAAGCTTTGGCCGCCAAGGCCGCGGAACTGCGTGCCGCCGGCGCCTCCACCCTGGCCCTGAAAACCGGGTCCTACGGCATGGCGGATCTGGCCCTGGCTATTCGGGCTGCTTCGGATCTCGGCTTTGATTTGTTAACCATCGATGGCTCCGGCGGCGGCACCGGCATGAGCCCCAATGATATGCTCGATACCTGGGGCGTGCCTTCCATCCTTCTCCACGCCAAGGCCCGCGAATATGCCGGAATATATGCGGCCAGGGGCAAAAAGGTTGTGGATATTGCCCTTGGCGGCGGTTTGGCCCGTCCTTCGCAGGTGTTCAAGGCTTTGGCCCTTGGCGCGCCCCATACCAAAGCCGTGTGCATGAGCCGGGCCTTTATGGTGCCGGTTTTCCTGGGCTGCAACATTGAGGGGGCCTTGTTCCCCGAACGGCGGCAGAAGGTGAACGGCTCTTGGGATAAGCTCCCCAAAACCGTAACCGATATCGGCTCGACCCCTGAAGAGATCTTTGCCGGGTACCACGATATCAAAGAACGTCTGGGCGCGGATGTTATCGGGGAAATCCCCTTGGGAGCCATTGCCATGTGGACCATGTGCGATAGATTGGGCGGCGGGTTGCAGCACCTGATGGGCGGCGCGCGCAAGTTCAGGCTGGAGCGTATCGGCCGCACGGATATAGCGGCGGTGAACCGGGAAACGGCGGAAGCCACCGGAATCGCTTTTATTACCGAGCAGGAAGACCAAGCAGCACAACGGATTCTCTCGGCTTGACCGCCGGAGATTTCTTTCTCTGTGCCCGGCCCGTAAGGTCGGGCGCGATGTCGGAGCAGCCGCTTGGGTAAAGAGCGGCTGCTCCGGTAAAGATGCCCCCTAAAGCCTCTGGGCCGGATAGGGGGAAGCCGAGGCCGCGAGGGGCAAAAGGCAGCCGCATAGCAGAAACAGCCTTGGAAACAGCCCCGCAAAGCGGCTACGAGGAATTCCCCATCCCCCGGAAGATTCCTTCTCTTTGGGGAAGAAGCTCAGCCCCAAAATATCCCCGGTTTTTCGGAGAACAGCTCGGCTTGCTCCAAGGCCACGGCGGCTTGGAACAGCTTGGCTTCTTCTAAGGGCTTGCCGATCAATTGAATGCCGAGAGGCAGGCCCTCGGCGCTGATGCCGCCGGGCACGGCCAGGCCCGGCAACCCCAGGTAGCTTACAGGTATCAGAAAACGGCGTTGGCGCTCCCAGCCGTTTTCGGCTTGGTCATAGGTGGGGGCCGGGTCCGGTGTTGTGGGCGTGATGAGGAGATCTGCTACGCCAAAGGAGCGCTGCATGGTCGCACACAAGGCTTTGCGTGCCTCCAAGGCGTTTTGGTAGCGCGTTTGGGGAACCGAGCGGCCCCGCCTGATATTCTCTAACACTGCGGGATCAAAGAGGTTTTTATTGGCGGTGGCTTCGTAGATGGGGGTAATGATTTCGTTGAATTCGTAGCTCAGGATGTCAAAGAGGGCTTCAGGATCAAGACCGTGCTCCAAAAGCGGAACCGATAGGGAGAGGAGCCGAGCCCCCCGGGCCCGCAGAGCATCGGCGGCCCGGAGCACGGCCGCCGCCACTTCCGGATCTACATCCTTGAGGGAAAAATCCGTGACCAGCGCCACGTTCAGGCCTGCGGCGCTTGGGCCCAAATTTCGGGTATAGTCTTCATCGGGTTTCTTCAGGCTGCGCGCATCCCGTGGATCGTACCCGGCCATGGCGTTCAGCAGAAGGGCGGCATCACGAGCGGTTCGGGCCATGGGGCCGGGCGAATCCAGGCTGGCGGCCCGGGGAAAAGCGCCGTGGAGGCTGACCAGGCCGGGAGTAGGGCGCAGGCCGACCACGCCGCAGTACCCGGCAGGGCTGCGGATGGAGTTGCTGGTATCCGAGCCGGTGGCCCCAAGGCACAGGCCGGCGGCCAAGGCCGCTGCCGAACCTGAGGAGGAGGTGCCGGGGGTGCGCCCTTCCCGCCAGGGGTTGCGCACGTCGCCATACGCGCGGTTACGGCCGGATGGGGTTGCCGCAAATTCGCTCATATTGGTCTGCCCCAACAAAATGGCTCCGGCGCGGTCAAGACGCGCCACCACGGCGGCATCTTCCGTGGCAATGCGTTGCCGAAAGAGCGGCGAGCCCACGGTCAGCGGCAGGCCCCGGGCCGCAAAGATATCCTTGTTGCAATAGGGTATGCCGTGCAAGGGGCCGCGATCATTGCCCCGGCGCAGTTCCGTATCCAATTCGTCGGCCCGGGCCAGGGCCGCATCGGCATTGGGGCTGATCAGAACCCGGAGCACAGGCTGGAGTTCTTCCAGCCCTTCCAAATAGTGAAGCACTAGATCACGGCAAGTGTAACGCCTCTGGCGGAGAGCCCCGGCGGCTTCCCCTATGTTCCGCGGGGCCGGGCTCAGCATGATTCCTCCTTGAAGGCGGCGAGATGGGTAAGGGCTTTAACGAAGCATTCCATAGGGGCTTCGGTGATGCCCGCCCCTACTTGGCCCACGCCGGCCCGTTTACAGGCGATGCCCGTATTAATCACCGGGGTTATGCCTGTCCGGATCACCTTGCGCGCGTCAATGCCAAAGGGGCTGCCCCTGAAATCCAGAGCGGGCAGGCTGAAAGCCGGATGTTCCCCCTGGGTTATCTCGTACATGCGGTGCGTTGTTTCCCTGGCAAAAGCGGCGTCCCCGCCGATGAACTGCACGACGGCCGGGGCCCCGGCCATGACCATGGACCCCAGGCCTGCGGTTTCGGTAATGGCCGAGTCTCCCATATCCGGGTTTGCGTCCTCAGGCCCGAATCCCGGAAAATATACGCCGTTGATCATGGGTGCCGGCGCGCGGAACCACGTATCGCCGGCTCCGCTGACCCGGATAGCAGTTGTGACCCCGTTGCGCGCAATAGCCGTAACAATGGTCGAGCCCGGGATATTCGCGCCGGCATCCAGCATGCCTTTACAGGCGGCCATGACCGGGTTGAGAATGAAATGCCCGCCCTGGTTGATGAAGGTGATGGCCCGGATGGCTTCCGTATTGCTTCCCGCGCTGACCACATGCGGAGCCAGGGCGTTGAGCAGCAGAGCGTTTCCGGCCTTGTTGCGGTTGTGGCAATCATCGCCCATGTGGAGAGCCTGGCTGATGATCCCCTTGATATCGATGCCCCCGGCCGCGCGCGCGGCCCTGCCCAAGAGCGCGGCAAATTCTCCGTTCATCCAGCGTAACTTATTCTGGACTTCCTGATCATAAGCCCCGTGGCGGAGCACTTTGCCCAAGCCCATATGCAAGGTGACATAAGTATCCAGGGAATGAACGTCATTGCGGATCACCTGTACGGCCATGGATCGGGTTATGATGCCGGACATCGGCCCGAGAGCCCGGTGGTTGTGGGCCGAATCAAAGCGAATGCGGCCGTTGGCGGCCAGTGATGCGGCTTCGGCAGCGGTTGCGGCCCATCCCTCAAAGAGGATAGCCCCGATGGCCGCGCCGCGCATAGGCCCGCACATCTCCTCCCAGGCCAGCGGCGCGCCCGCGTGATAGACCGTGTAATCATCCAGGCCCGGCACCACGTCGCCGGCCCGGCGAACATCCACCAGCACAGCCGTGCTTTCTCCGATGCGTTTCAGGCATTCTTTGTTGGCTTTGTCGGTTTGCGCCCCCGCGCGCTCTTCCAGCAGCTCCAGCAAGGGCAGCAGGTGGTTGTCGCCTCCGGCCGGCGGCCGCCAATCTACAGTCAGAACGTCTACGCCCTGGTCGCGCAACTCGTCGGCAAAAACATCGACGCCCAGGTTGATGACCACCGGGTTTTCGTCAAAGAGGCTCATGCTTCCCCCTTGCTGTAGCGGGCCGCCTGGCGCGCGGCCGCGGAATTGGTGGAAAAGAGGCGGGCTCCGGCAGCACGCAGGCAAGCGGATTGACGCTCCAAGCTCTGGGGATCGCGGGCCGTTCCCACGATGCTGCCGAGAGCCAGCAAACGGCCGCCTCGGGAATGGACGGTTTTTCGGGCCTGTTCCAAGGCCCGGGCCAGACCTGAGGCCGGGTCGGGATGCGCCCCTCGGCCCAGGATCAGATCAAAAAGCACGATGCAATCCGTTTCCGGCGGGAAGAGCATACCGTCCCGGTCAAAGGCCAGGATTTCGTTGCGCAGGGCTGGGTCAATCATCGGGTGGGGCCTGCCCACGGTGAAACGGTCGTCGCCGAGATCCAGGATACGCGCCGTATCCTTGGCCAGGCCCGCCGGGCCAAGCGCGCCGCGCAATACTGTTTCCGCCTCGTGGGCCAGGGTGCCGCCTGTGTACAGGCCGACGATGTTCCGGGGGCGGGAAGAGCCGCCTTCCGGCCAGGGTGGGGAATCCGCGGCGCTTTGCAAGGCCGTTGCATCCACCGTGCCCCGTAGGCGACACGCCGCAAGCAGGGCCGCTTCATCCAGGGTGACCGTCCGCTGCATGCCCCCGGAAACTGCGGCCGCATGTTCGCTGTGTTCCTCTGCGTTGCCTACGCCCAGAAGAGTACCGAGGTTTTCAGGCCGGCACGGAACGATTCCAAATCTGCCATAACGCCGGGGGATACGGCCTTGGAGACGATGATCACGAGTTCCGTTTTCGAGTCGGCATCCAGGGCCAGCAGAGCGGCCTTGGTCATCAGCGCGCCTACCTCCGGACTGCAATCCCGGCCGCCTACGCCAACGGCATGGGAGATGCCTTCACCGAGTCGATCCAGATAACAGGCCAGGGCTTGCAGGCCGGTTCCGGAGGATGTGACCAGGCCGATTCTGCCTCTGGATACCGCGTTGGTAAACCCCAGGCCGATGCCGTTCAGCATGGCGCTGCCGCAATCCGGTCCCATGCAGAAAAGCCCTCTGGAGCAGGCTTCCTGTTTTAGAGAGCGTTCATCCTCCAGGGGCACATTGTCGCTGAAGAGAAAAACATGCTTTCCGGCCCGCAGAGCTTTGCGCGCTTCGGCCGCGGCATACCGCCCGGGAAGGGAGATAAAGACCAGGGTAGCTCGCGTTGCAGCCCTTAGGGCGGCATCCAGGCTGTACAGACGCCTCGTTTCAGCCTCGGCGGATTGTTTTTTTTTCGTTGAGCATATCTTCGGCCTACACAATGCCTCTTCTAGGGAGAGGCGCGGCGCCTGCAATGTGGCCGATTCCGGCGTTGCTCCCGGCTCCTCATCGGGGGAATCCAGGCGCACGGCAATGATCAAGTCTTCCGGACGGGCTTTTTCCGCCTCCGATGTAGCCAGGCCGTTGGCCCGAAGAATGGCTTTGTTGGCTTCGCTCCCCATGAACAAGGCGGCTTCGTCAATCCCGGGCATCTCCCGAAGCCGGGAAGCAACGCGCATAAGCACCACGGAATCTTGGTAGCGCGAGGGGATGATTCGTGATCCGACCATATGCCGTCATCTCCTTTTTTCAGTAAGAGTCCTTGCCCCGGCAAAGCCGCGTCAGAGGCGGAAATAACAGGTATTTCGGGCAAGGAGTTCTCGTATACAAACGGTTTCCTTTTGATGAACGCCATTGTGGCGCGAAGGCCCGGAGCGCGCAGCCACGCTACATTTTGCTCGGCAGCCAGGTTGCCAGTTCCGGAAACGCCAGCAGAACCAGGGCCACAAACAGCATGATCAGCACAAAAGGCCGGAGCCGAACATTACATCCCTGATGGGGCCGTCATCCAGCCGGATGCCTTGGAGGACGAAGAGATGCATGCCCATGGGCGGGGTGAGCATGGCCATTTCGCTCATCAGCACGATGAACACGGCGAACCAGAGGGGATCGCCTCCGGCAGCCACGACAAGGGGGTAGGCGATGGGGATGGTCGCCACCTGCATGGAGAGCACATCCATGAACATGCCCAGGATAATGTAAAAGATAATGAAGGCCAGCATCAGCTCTACAAAGCTCAGGCCCAGGCCGGTTACAAAGCGGGTCAGGAGCTGGGGAATGGCGAGCATGCTGATGGTCAGGTTCAGGAGGTAGGCCGAAACCATGATCAGCAGGACCATGCCGGCCACCTGGGCTGTGTTGAGGAAACACTTGGAAAGCACGTTGTAGTTGAGACGGCCTTTAAACAGGGCCAGCAGGAGGGCTATGAGCACGCCCAAGGAGGCTGATTCCGTGGGGGTAGCCCAGCCGAGGTAGATGCTGCCCATGACCACCAGGAAAATGCTTAGAGGCGGCACAAGCCCCGGCAAGACCGCCAGGCGTTGTTTCCAGGTGTAGTGGTCGCTATCCGGGGGATCCCCCTTGATCAGGGCTCGCAGGAAAATATAGAGGGAAAAACAGAAAGTCAGCAATATGCCGGGGATAATGCCGGCCACAAAGAGTTTGCCGATAGAGGTATTGGTAATGCTCCCGTAAACCAGCATGGCCACACTGGGGGGAATAAGAATGCCCAGCGTGCCCCCGGCGGCCAATGAGCCTAGAGATATGGGCTTGGCATAGCCTCGCCGGTTCAGGGCCGGGAGGGCTACTGTGCCCACGGTGGCCGAGCAGGCGATGGAGGCGCCGGTTGTAGCGGCGAACAGCGCGCAGGTGCCGATATTGGTGTGCAGGAGCCGCCCCGGCAGCCGGTGCAGCCAGATGGCCAGGGCTTCGTACATGGTATCGGCCATACCGGAACGCAGCAAGAGTTCCCCCATGAGAATGAACAACGGTATGGCGGTCAGCGTCTCCGAATTCTGCATGCCCCAAATGACGCTGCCCGCCGAGTAGAGAAACGCTGCGCCGTATTGCAGATACCCGCTTAGGGCGCCGATCAGGCCCAAGACCGAGGCGATGGGCAGGCCGACCAGCATCATGACCAGACCAAGCAGAAAGAAAAGCAGAAATCCTTTTGCCATGCTGTTCTCCTTAAACGTCTCTGGCCAACGGCCTATCGGGCGGCGCCGGAAAACGTGGTGTTCGGTCTATTCCGCCGGTGTTACGGCGTTCCCGGAGCGCGCGGGGAGTGTTCTCCGGCGCGCGCTTCTTCGCGCTCCCGCGCTTCTTTGCTTTCTTCTCGGGCTTCCTGCTTGGCGGCCCGGGGCTGATAGTCGGCCACAAGGGCGGCTGTATCACCTTTGAGCAGAAGCAGGAGCGCCTTGAATCCGTAAAAAATGGCTACGGAGGTGAACAGCAGCATGGCCGCGTTCCAAGCGCCCTGCGGGTATATCAAGGGGGTGGCCCATGGCGTTGCGGCGGTGCTCCCAAGCTCGAAACTATCCCGCAGCACATTGGCGGCCATGAGGGAGAGGAGACAGCCGAGCGCGGCCAGACTGAGAGCAGCGAGACAGTTGAAAAGGGCCTGGAGTTTGAGCGGTAGGCGGAAATGCAGGATATCAATGCGGATGTGGTTCCTGCCGGGCACGGCCACGGCGGCGGCCACGCAGGAAATGGAGGCCATGATGTACCCGGAAAGCTCGTTGGCTCCCTGCAGGGACAGACCGAAAATTTTCCGGCAGATAACTTCGCCGGCTACGGCAAGGGCCATGATCAGGCAAAGATACCCAAAGAGCAGGCTGCACCCCCGGATAAATCGTTCTCGGATTTGCATAGCGTTTTTCTCCGTCACGGTCTGAATCGTGCTCTCAAAGGCTTGGCCCGGTATTGGAGGCGGCGCTTCGGCGATACGGCGCATGGCGCGGTTCTCCCCACGCGGCGGGAGGAACGCGGCAGCCAACAACCGTTCCAAGCATTTCCCCTCTCCAGGCGGCGGGAGGGAAAGAGGGCCGGATGATGGAGTAATGGCCGTGCCGGTCGCAATCGGGCTATGGTCCATCACCCGGCCACACCGGCATCACATGCCGATACGCTCGCCCAACAGGGATTTCCAGATGGTGGAGCAATCCGGAGTGATTTTATCGCATTGCGCGGCCCAGGAGGGGAACGAGATCTCGCGCACACCTTTGGTAAAGATCTCGATGTCTTCTTCAGTTACCGGCACCAACTGCATATCCGCCTTCTTCAACATGGTGCAGGGCTCTTCACCCACGTTGCAACGCAGGGCATCGTTATGCAGTTCTTCGGCGTAGATCCAGATTTCATCAACAAAGGTGGTGAAGGCCTCGCGCAGGATGGCTTGTTCTTCGGGCGTAAACCGGCTCATGGCCTTTTTACTGATGCCGTAGCCGTTATACGCGGCTTGAAAACCGATGGGCATAAAGTAATCGGTCACTTCCACCCAGCCCGCGGAGTTGGCTGAAGAGGCCCCGGTGATGGCGCAATCGATAACCCCCTTAGCCAAGGATTGTTGGACATCGGAAAAATCCATAGCCACCGGAATGGCCCCGACCGATTCCAAGAAAATGGCCCGGCTCTTGTTGCTGGCGCTGACCTTTTTACCCTTGAGATCGTTGATGCCGGTTATCTCGGGCTTACAGAACAAGACCTGCGGCCCGAAAATCCACATGCCGAGAAGTTCCATGTTGAAACGCTTTTCAAATCGTTCGGAGAGCGCGTTGCGGTAGGCATCGTAGGTAGCCCGGGCCGTCTTGAAATCAGAGTTCAGACCCACAAGATCAAGGCCCAGGAGGAAGGGCTCATCTTGGGAGGCCTCAGGGCCTCGAACGGCTACGATATCGAATAAGCCGTTCCGCATCAGGCGCAGGGTTTCAGAGGATTTGATCCCTGTCACGTCGAGAGGGGTATAGGTAACCGTAATATCCAGGCCGGTACTCCGGGCAAGGTTTTGGAAGAAGGCTTGTTCTTTTTTTTTGGATCATGCCGATAGCCATGGGCTGCCCCACAACCTTCAGCTCTTTCGGAGCGGCCCGAAGCTCAGGTATAAAGCCGATTGCCGCGGTGATACCGATGGTAAGACAGATGGCGAAGAGACGATTTTTCATGCAAACTCCCCCGTGTCCAGAGCTGATTGTCTTTACAATGCTGCCACAGGCCTAACGGCGAAACACGATCTGCCACGGCATGCTCCGTTCCCCATCCTTTCAGGGCGCATTTGCTTCGCGCGCAGGGCCGATGGCCTTCCTCAAAAATGTTGTTTCCACCTCCTGGTCAAGCGGCGTTTTCCGCCGTCAGCGTGTTCGTTTTCAGCCTTGCAACGTTTTACGGTCCGGGATTGTTTTTCCGCTCCGTTTGCGCTGCTAAGACGCCGCTTTTCGCCCTGCCGACCTTAGCCGGAAAAGATCGATCTCCGCGTATGCCCTCTCTTCACCTGCTTTTTACCTTTCTTGCTCGGGCAACGCGGCGGCTTGCGCGGAATACTGTCTTTGCAAAACAGCCCCTAGCGCCCCCGGATAACGCGTCCGGGCCGGGCTCCCGTGTGGCGTCCTGCTTCCACAACAAGAGCGCCGTTCACGAGGACGAAATCAATCCCCTGCGGCGGGATAAGAGGGTTTTCAAAGCTGTTGCGATCACAAACCTTGTCTTCGTCAAAGACCACAATATCCGCATCCCAGCCCGGCAGCAGCAGCCCTTTGCGCGGCAGGCGCAGCCGCTGAGCCCCGGCATAACTCATTCTGCGCACCGCTTCTTCCAGGCCGAGAACGTTTTTTTCGCGCACATAGCGGGCCAGCAACCGGGGGTAGGCGGCATAGGCGCGAGGATGGGGTTTGGAACCGCTGAGCAGGCCATCCGTGATGACGCACATGGCGCCGTGCCGCATGATGGTGACTACGTCCTTTTCGCTCATGCCGAACCCGATTAAGCCCACGGCCAGGTTTTCTTGGAGCAGTAAATCACAGGCCGCGTCGCGCACGTCCACGTTCCGACGCCGGGCTATTTCCACCAAGCTCAAGCCTTCGCACCAGGCGTTTTCCCGACTTTCCACGGAGGAGACAACGATGTTCTCCCAGCCCATGACCTGGCTGAAATTTTCCCACCCTTCGGTACTGAGCATATCCCTTTTGACTGCTTCGCGTTCATGCTCTAAGGCCTCCAACAGGCCTTTCATGCCGCGCTGATGGTACCAGGGCGGCACCAAAACATGCATCAGCGTGCTGTTGGCGGCATACGGATATTGAGCGATGGTCACGTCAATGCCTTCAGCCCTGGCGGCGTCTACCTTGGATAGCATGGCTTCAGCCTTGCCCCAGTTCGCTTTCCCCCGGCACTTAAAGTGGGTGACCAAGACCCGGATGCCCGATTCCCGACCAATTCGGATAACCTCGTCCAGGGCTTCGGCCATGGAGTCAGACTCGTTACGCATGTGCACGTCAAAGATGCCGTCATAGGCCGCAGCAACCCGCGCCAGGGCCACGAGTTCTTCGGTGGATTGGTATTTGTTGGGCGTGTAGATGAGCCCGGCCGAGATGCCCCGCGCCCCTTGCTCCATGGCCTCGGCCACCAGAGCGCGCATGTCCTCCAGCTCGGCGGGTTCCGGGGGCCTGTTCACCATACCCATTACGTAGTTGCGCACCGTGCCGAGCCCCACGTAACTACAGGCATTCACAGAGGGCCGCGCGGCATCTATGGCATCCAGGTATTCGGCAAAGGAATTCCAAGTCCAAGGGATGGTGCTCTTTCCGGCCAGGCCTGAGAGCAGCATGGCCATTCTTCCTTGGCTTCATCGCGGATAGGGGCCAGGGAATAGCTGTCCAACCCCAGGTTATCAGTGGTTACGCCTTGCAGCACTTTGGCTTCCGAGAGGGGAGCGGCCAGAATACGCAAGTCTGAATGGCTGTGGGTATCTACAAAGCCCGGGCAGATTACCTTGCCGGGTATATCGATGACTCTGGCGGCTTCAGCCTGCTCGGCTTCCGCGCCCAAGGCGGAAATTCGGCTCCCGGCTATCGCCACTGAGCCTTTGAACCAGGGGTTGCCGCTGCCGTCAACTATTCTGCCGTTACGGAAAAGAAGGTCGTTCATGCCCAGCCCCCGTCGTCTGTTTGTTCTTAAAATGCACAAGGCGTACCAACCTGTTTGTTACAAAAATAACAAAGTATGGCAGAGGCTTAGGCGGCGCAGCTTCCCAATGGTTGTTTCATAGAACCATTTTTGCGTGCGCTTTAGAAATTTTTGGTGTATATTTTTTATCTGTGAGGAATTATTGTATTTTATATGTTCAATTTTGGAGTAACCGGCACATCAACTGTCTACTCCCGATTATTTCCGGGAGCAAAGGCCCTGATAAGAGAAGCTGCCTTAAAGAGATTTTTCGTAACGTGGAATACGGTTCTCCGGCGCGGCTGAGGCGAAGCATCCTCTTCTATTCTGTTGTTTGTTTTTCTTGATGGGCATCGCAGAGGAGCACAACGGAAGGGCAGGGATGCAATAAACGTTTTGCCTCGGCACAGGCGGCTGTACTGAGAGTGGTTTTCCCTGGAACGCTGTCGGGGAAAAGTATGGGAAACAGGCCCTTAGCGTTGAGGCTGGAGAGACCTATGGATGAACCGTTCAAATTTGCGGCTCTGGTGCACTCGGATGTCGTGGCAGAAATCGTCCGGCGGGAAAGCGAAGAGGCCGGCTATGCCCTGACTGTGGCCGTAACCCGCTTGGATACTTGCGTTGCGGATGCGCGGGCGCTGTTGGAAGCCGGGCATGAGGTCATTCTTTGCCACGGCCACTGCCGCCATTCGGTCTTTCGGGAATTCAGCAATGTGACCACCTTTATTGAACGTTCGGATATCGACATCATTCAGGCCCTCTGCCGGGCTCGGGAGGTTTGTTCCGAGGTCATGCTGACGGCTCATGTGGAGGAATCGTACGATATAGCCTTCATGGAGCAGTTGGTGGGCATCAGAATCCGTCTGGTTGCCTACAGCGGCGAGACGGATATGCACCGGCTGATCAGGGAGGAGTTTGCTCAAGGCACCAGGGTTGCGGTGGGCGGCGGCGTGACCAGCGGGTTAATGGAAGAGATGGGCGGCCGGACGTTTCTGGATATTCCCCACAGCCGGAACATAAAAGCCGCCTTGGCTCGAGCCAGGGCCTTGGCCGCGCGCAACCGTCTGGAGGTAGCCTATACGGGCGAACTCAAGGAGATCATGCAGCATGTCAAGGAAGGCGTGATCTACGTAGATCGGGATCGGCAGGTAATTTTTTGCAACGACCAGGCCAAGAAGCTTCTGAAGACGGCTCGTGAAGAAGATCTCGGCCGCCATTGCCGGGAGCTTTTTTTGGAAAGAGCCTTGGAGGAGGGGAAAACCAGCAGTGACGAGATTATCTCCATAGGTGGGGTACGGCTCCTGGTCAACACCTTCCCGGTAACCCGTCGGACCGGGGTCAGCGGCGCTATGGCCTTTTTGCACGACGTGGCCTCGCTGCAGAAGATCAACCGGAAAATCGGCGATGAGCTGTACGCCGGGGGATTCAGAACACGCTATACCAGCAAAGATATTCTCGGTTCCAGCCCGCTGGTCCGCACAATGCTTGCAAAGATTGCCCGCTATGCCGTTACCGATGCCAATGTGTTTATCGGCGGCGAGAGCGGTACCGGCAAGGAACTGGCCGCACACGCCCTGCACGCGGCCTCGCCGCGGCGTAGCAGGCCGTTTGTGGCCGTCAACTGTTCCGCCTTGCCGGAATCGCTTCTGGAAAGCGAACTGTTCGGCTATGAGGAAGGAGCCTTTACCGGTGCAAGACGCGGCGGCAAGCCGGGGCTGTTTGAGCTGGCAGACAAGGGCACGCTCTTTCTGGACGAGATCGGCGAGATCAGCCCGGCTGTGCAACTGCGCCTGCTCCGGGCGTTGGAGAGCCGGGAGGTCATGCGCATTGGCGGCGGGCGCATTATCCCTGTGGATGTACGGGTTATCAGCGCCTCCCATCAACCCCTGGGGGGCATGGTCAGCCGGGGGATCTTTCGCCTGGATCTGTTTTACCGTCTGATGGGGCTCTATCTGCATGTGCCTGCCCTGCGTGAACGTAAGGAGGATATTCCGGTTCTGCTCGGCAAGCTGCTGGCTGCCTATGGCCGGAGCGCCGCCTGCCTTGCTCCGTCCATGCTGGCCCGGCTGGGGGAGGAGGAGTGGCCCGGAAATATCCGCGAATTGCTGGCCGTGGTGGAACGGTATTTGGTGCTGCTGGGGGAGAGGAACGTGGATGAGGCCCTGTTTGAAGAACTGTTGCGCGAACATAAGCGCTATCTAGACCCCGGCTTTGGGCCGAATGTTGGAGAACAGCTCTTGTTTTCAGCTCCTTCCGGGGCTGGGTGGGGCCCGGTCTCACCCCGGCCGCGCCGAGAACGAGTCGGGGCGATGGCCGGGCGGCAGTGCGAGGCCCCCGGTTCAGGCGCCCTCAAAAAACAACTTGCCTTTCACAGGGCTTTGATTGTTCGGGATACATTGGCTCGGCATGGCGGCGATAGAATAGCGGCTGCCAAGGAACTGGGAATCAGCGCAACCTCTTTGCGGCGGCATTTGGCCGCCGAGGACTGACGGGAGCTTTTTTAGCTTCCGTCAGTCCTCGGCGGAGCGTTACTCTTCCAGGTGGGCTTGCAGAAACATGGATTTCGATAATGCGTCAAAGAACTGCTGGTAGGGTTCCGGGTTCGTCACCGTCTGGATGTTATATTGGGCGCTGGCGCGCACCATCATACGTTCGTCCTGGCGGGGCATGACATTGACGGTCATGCGCAGGCTGCGGCCGGAAAGCTCGGTAACGCAGGCCGAGCCGGGCGTTGCCGCCTTGAGAGCACTCGAGCGGTTTCTCTCGATACCCTTAAAACGCTCTGCAAGCTCCCCCTACGGTGGTATCAAATAACCTTGTTGAGCGAGTACTCAATGATGCCTTCGGCTCCGGCGGCAACAAGCCGGGGGATCAGTTCGCGCAACACCGGGGTGCTGACCACAATTTCCAGGGATACCCAGTCGGGGTTCTGGAGGTTGGCCACCGTGGGGGAATTGAGCGCGGGCAGCAGGGCCATAATTTCGTTGAGCCTTTTGGTTGGGGCGTTCATCTTGAGCCCGACCAGGTTTTCGGCGCGGAGCGCGCCTTGGAGGAGCATGGTCAGTTGTTCGATCTTGGCCCGTTTGGCCGGATCCCGCCAGGCGTTTTTGTTGGCGATGATTTGGGTGTTGGTTTCCAACACAGTATCGATGATACGCAGGCCGTGGGCGTGGATGGTGGCCCCGGTTTCGGTAACTTCCACAATGGCGTCGGCCAGGCCCTCGACTACTTTAGCCTCTGTAGCTCCCCAGGAATACTGGATGGTTACGGGGATGCCGCGTTCCTTGAAATAGTTTTCGGTAATGCCCATGATTTCTGTGGAAACCCGTTTTCCGGCCAGATCTTCGGGCTTTTGGTAGAGGGAATCCCCGGCCACGGCCAGAACCCAACGGGCGCTGCGGTAACTGGCTTTGGAATAGACGAGGTCCGCCACAACTTCAACGTTGGCCGCATTTTCCAGAATCCAATCCCGGCCGGTCAGGCCTACATCCAGAATACCTTCATCCACATACCGGGGCATTTCTTGAGGACGGCAAAGCCGGGCGGTAATTTCGGGATCGTTGATCTCCGGAAAATAGTTCCGGTAGCGCATGGTAATCTTCCAGCCGGACCGGGCGAACAAATTGATGGTGGCGTCTTCCAGGGAACCCTTAGGGAGACCGAGTTTGATGATTGGACAGGACATTATTTGTACACCTCTGCCGGGTTGAACACTTTTTCTGAACAGACGGCTACGGAGCCATCCGGCTGCCGCTGGCGATAAAAACAGCTTTCATATCCTTCGTGGCAAGCTGCGCCGCCGATCTGCTCGATCAGGAGCAGCACAGTATCCTTATCACAGTCAAGGCGGATGGCTCGTACCTTTTGTACGTGTCCGGAGGTGCCGCCTTTGTGCCAGAGGGAGGAACGGCTGCGGCTCCAGTAATGGGCCTCGCCCGTTTCTAAGGTCTTATTCCAAGCTTCCTCGTTCATGTAGGCCAGCATCAGCACACGGCCGTTTTCCACGCTTTGGGCGATGACGGGCACCAGGCCGCCTCCCTTGGCAAAGTCCGGCGCAAAGGGAGCGTCAGGGATCGGAGCGGACATCAGGCATCTCCCAACTGGGTGCCGGAGGTGTTATATCCGGAATCCACATAGAGAATGCCGCCGGTCTGCCCCGCTGCCAGGTGGGAGGCAAGGTAGAGGGCTGTATCGCCCACGTTCTCAATGGTTACATTGCGGCGCAGGGGGCTATGTTTCTCGATATGGGAGAGGATCTTGCCGAAACCGCCGATGCCTGAGGCGGCCAGCGTTTTGATGGGCCCGGCGCTGATAGCGTTAATACGCACGCCCTTTTGCCCCAGATCATAGGCCAGGTAGCGGACCGAGGCTTCAAGGGCCGCCTTGGCTACACCCATAACATTGTAGTTTGTGATAACCTTTTCACCCCCGTAGTAGGTCAGGGTTATGACCGAAGCCTCCGGGGAGTAAAGCGGCTCAAAGGCTTTGGCCAAGGCCACCAGCGAATAAGCGGAAATATTCAGGGCCAGGGCGAAACCATCTCTGGAGGTATCAATGTAGCGGCCCTGGAGATCTTCGCGGTTAGCAAAGGCCACGGCGTGGACCAGAATATCTACTGTCCCCCATTGTTCCTTGACGGTTTGGGCGGCGGAAGCAATCTCCGCGTCACTGGTGACGTCACAGGGCATGGTAAAGGCCGCTCCGAGTTCTTCAGCCAGGGGGTCTACCCGCTTTTTGATGGCTTCGGAAGGCCAGGTCAGGGCGATTTCGGCTCCGTTATCCTTAAAGGCGCGGGCGATGCCGTAGGCGATGCTTCTATTGTTTGCGAGGCCGAAAATGACGGCCTTTTTTCCTTGTAACAGCATGAATCCTCCTCCTGCATAGTGCAATTGCGATGGCCGCCGGCATGACCCCGGACCATGTCCGGGTGATCGGATAGGGTTCGGCCTGTTGCTCAAGATAGTTTTCCCACGCCGTCGTTTTTCCGGCGGCGTCGTCAGCCGAATAAAATGGCTTTGGAGTACGTTGCAACGGCCTGTGCCCGCTGTCTTTCCATATTCCTTCCAGAGGAAAATGTTCGGCTTTCCTCGAACGAATATCCTGAGAAGCAGACCCCGGGCAGGCGCCCTCGGCGGCCGAGGCTCGGCTTTTCAAACGGCAAGCGTTTTGCCGGTTATAATTTCATAGGCCTGCAAATACCGGGCGCTGGTTTCCCGAATAACCTCCTCGGGCAACGCGGGCGGCGGCGGGGCCATGTTCCAGGGCTGGGTCAGCAGCCAGTCGCGTAGATACTGCTTATCAAAGGAAGGCTGCCCTTTGCCGGGGCGGTATTGATCAGCAGGCCAGAACCGCGAGGAATCCGGAGTCATGACCTCATCAATCAGGGTCAGGCGGTCGCCCACAAGCCCGAATTCAAACTTGGTATCGGCGATGATAATGCCCCGGCTTGCGGCATAATCGCATCCTTCCTTAAAGATGCCCAGCGATGTTTCGCGCACCGTGGCGTATATGGCCTCACCCACGAGCTTTGCGGCTTCATCCTCACTGATGTTTTGGTCATGGGAGCCCAGTTCGGCCTTGGTGGACGGGCTAAAAATCGGCTCAGGCAGTTTCCCGGATTCGAGCAGGCCCTCCGGGAGCGTATGGCCGCTCAGCTTACCGGTAGCCTGGTAATCCTTCCAGCCGGTGCCGGAGAGATAGCCGCGCACAATGCATTCCACGGTCAGGGGCTTGGCTTTTCGGACCAGCACGGCCCGGCCTTCCAATTGATCCGCGTATTTTTGCAGCGGCGCAGGAAAACGGGCTACATCGGTTTCTTTGAGATGGTTGGAAATACGGTGTTTAACCTTGTCCATCCAAAATTGGGTGATCATGTTCAGCACCACGCCCTTGTAAGGGATGGGCGAGGACATGATAACATCAAAGGCGGACATGCGGTCCGTGGCGACCATCAGCAGGGTATCAGCGTCAATTTCGTAAATATCCCGTACCTTCCCCCGCGCCACGAGCGGATATTCGGCAATGGACGTATGACTTACAACCTGCATGGTAACTCCCTTATGGTAACGAAACGGGCAATAGGATCCGTTTCACATGATACGCCATCAGGCGTTTGCGTATTCTTTTCCGGAAAGAGCCGGGCAGGGGCTCAACAGTTCCGGATAGCCGTTTGTTGTTCAAGTCTCTTTTCCATGGACCGGGCATGCCCTTCCAAGCCTTCCAGCCGGGCCATTCGGGCGATGGCCGGCGCGTTGGCCGCGGCAAAGGCAGGGCTCATAGCCAGAATACTGGTTTTTTTGCAAAAGTTTTGCACACCGAGGGCCGAGGAAAAACGGGCCGTGCTCATGGTAGGCAGCACGTGGTTGGGCCCGGCAAAGTAATCCCCGGCGCTTTCGGCCGCATGGTGGCCCAAAAAGATTGCTCCGGCATGGCGGATGGCCGGGAGCATATCCCAAGGAGCCGCCACACAGAGTTCCAGGTGTTCCGGGGCCAGGGCGTTGGCAATATCTGCGGCGGCGATGCCGGGGGTTTGGCCATCCGCAATGATCAGGCCGCCCCAGTTGCGCAACGATGCCGCTGCAATTTCCGCGCGAGGCAGATCCGCGAGCTGATTTTTTACTGCGGCCGCCACATTCCGGGCCATAGATTCCGTGGGCACGATGCAGATGGCCGAGGCCATGGGGTCGTGTTCCGCCTGAGAGAGCATGTCCGCCGCCAGCCAGGCCGGATTGGCGGATGCATCCGCGATAATACAGATTTCGCTGGGACCGGCCAGCATATCGATGCCCACTCGGCCCAGTAACAGCCGCTTAGCCGTGGTTACCCAGATGTTGCCGGGGCCGGCGATGATATCCACAGGCTTCAGGGGACCTGCGCCAAAGGCCAGAGCGGCGATGCCCCAGGCGCTTCCGGCGGCGTAAACTTCTCTGATGTCCAGTTCATGGGCGGCCGCCAGAATATATGGATTCAGGCTGCCGTCACGGCGGGGCGGGGAGATAACGGCAATTTCGCGCACCCCGGCCGCCAAAGCCGGAACAGCATTCATAATCAGGCTGGAAATCAGCGGGGTTTCACCAGCCCGGCCGCCCGGAACATAGAGCCCGGCCCGGTCAAGGGGGGTGACCATCTGCCCGAGGATGCTGCCGTCTTCTTGGGGGATAAACCAGGATTGCTCCTGCTGGCGCTCGTGAAAGGCGCGGATGCGTTCAATAGCCTGACGCAAGATAGCCCTGTCATCCGCTGGAATGGATGCGGCGGCCCGGGCCAGGATGTTCGGAGAAACAGCGAACATGGCTTCAGAAAAACCCGGCGCATCGAAGGTTGCGGTATACTCAAGCACGGCCTGGAGGCCGCGCTGTTCTACCGCGGACAGGATTTCCCGGACATTGCTTTCGGTTTTGCCCGCTTCACCCTCTCCGGCTTGCATCCGGCCACGCAGACGTTTTTTCAGCGCGGCCAGATCAGCTTCGCTGTGAATCCGGAGAAAGGGGGGCATCTCCGATTCGGAGGAAACGGCGGATACGCCGGGTGCAACAGGTAGAGGCATTCTGGTTTCCTGTACTTTGGTAAAGGATGCATACAACCCATTTATGTACCTGAGGCTGTCGGGAAAGTCGAGCGACTTTCCCGGCAGGGTATAGCTGGGTGTACCCTCTTAGGGGAATAGGGCATTCTTGTGCCCGAACAGGAGAGCAGCCGGAGGTATTCTTTGGGCTGCCGAGGCGTTGTCCCGGCCTTTTCGAGAGAGCCTTCCCGGAGGGGCATTTCGCAGGAAGGCGAAAGGGGAACAGAAGCGAAGTTCCTATGCCCGTAGGGGCGCGGGCCGGGCAGGCCTGAGTCAAGGATTTCTTTGGCGCTCCATAAGGAGAGGGCCTTGCCGGAAGCCCCGGATCACCTGCCGCGCAAAATGGCCATGGCATAGCGTTCTACCGGGGCGTAGTCGTCCGTCAGGGCCGGGGTATCGTCAGCTATGGGCTGGGTCCATTCCGTAGCCAGCAGGGCGCGGAGGTCGTCGTTCCAGGCAAGAGGCAGGGGACGCGGGGTTTTGAGGGCCAGGATCATAATGTTCTGCACGTTGTCTCCCCTGGCGCTGCTGTTGACCTGGAAGGTATGCACTTGGGGAAACACCGCGGCAAATGAAGAGCGGATGGCCCGGAAAACCTTGCCCTTGTCCCCGGTGACCGCGGAGATAATGTTGCAGGCAAAGACCCCGTCTTTCTGCAGCAAGGCATGGATCTGCCGGGCACACTCTACGGTTCCCAGGTGGAAGGGGATATTATAGCTTGAGGTAAAGGTATCGCCCATGATCACGTCATAGCTGCCGGGTTGCGAGACAGCGTGTTTATTCAGAAAAATGCGGGCGTCCTCATGGTGGATGGTCAAACGCGGGTCATCCGGCAAAGCAAAATAGTTTCGGGCGGCTTCGGTAATGCCCGGATCGATTTCCACCACGTCCACGGTCATATCTTTCATGGTGTGCAGCAGGTGCTTGGGAACGGAATACCCGCCCCCGCCCAGCATGAGGAATCGTTTGGCCCCGGGGACGGCGTGCCAGGCCAAGGCGTAATGGCGGGTGTAATCCAGAGCCAGTTCTTGGGGCGCGTCCAGGTACATGCCGGATTGGATCGAACCGGGGTCAGTGATCAGAAAGCGCATCGGTCGGGGAGAAGCGGCGAGCCTGCCTTCTGCGATGCTCAAATGGTTATAGCGGGTGTCGATGGAGAGCCCCTGGATCGGCTCGGTGTTCCGGTGCGTGTGCAGGAAGATCATCATGCCCACGGCCAGGCCCAGCAGGGCCAGCGGCGTCATCTTTTCCTGTTGTGGCGCGCACAGCAGAGCGGATATGACCAGGGAGGCCCCGACGCCATAGAGAATCATATGGGAGCCTACCAGGGCGATGAGAAAATACCCGCCCAGAAAAGTCCCCAGAATTGAGCCCAAGGTCGAAAGGGCGAAAAAGCGGCCCATGACTGCGCCGGTTGTATCTTGGCCCGTGTTTTTGAGGCGGGCTAACTTGACCTGAATGATGTACGGCGAGACCATGCCCAGCAGTACGCTTGGAGCGGTGAAGAGCAGCAGCGCCGCGAGAACGGCGCTTACTTCAAGGGGCAAACCTGCAGCGGCCAGAGCCGGAACAAGAGAGCTTTGGATCAGGGCTGCGAGCATGACAAAAGCCGCTGCGCCCAGAATGATGCGGGCCAATTTCGGGGCCGTGGGGGTTCTATCTCCGAATTTACCGCCCAACCAGTACCCCAGGGAGAGGCTGGCCAGAATGACCCCGATCAGGGCGGTCCAGACGACAATGGACGTGCCCAGGTACGGAGCCAGCAGCCGTGATCCGGCCATTTCCAGCACCATAACCGACCCGCCGCAGAGAAAAGAAACAAGCTCGAGCATAAGGCATCCTGAAGGGTTACGGACCGGAGAAGGAGAAAAACCCCGGCCCTGTTGCGGGATACAGAGGGGGAGCGGGGAGGAAAACGCACGGATCGTTCCTCCCCGGCAGCCTTAGAGGCTAGCCTTCATCTTCCTCGTCGCCGGAACCTTTTTTATAGCGACAATTTTTATCCGGGCAGGCAATACCCTTAAAGCTGCGGGTATTTTTTTCAACCAGCAAGGGGGAGCCGCATTGGGGACAGGGGCCGGGAACAGGTTTATCCCAGAGGGCATAATCACATTGGGGGTACTGGTTGCAGGAATAGAAGATCTTACCGCGCTTAGAGCTTTTCTCCACAATTTCTCCCTTGCCGCATTGAGGGCAGGGAACACCGGTGGAAAAGGGCTCGGCGTGGGTGCATTCCGGGTACCCGGTGCAGGCGATGAAACGGCTGCCGGTGCGGGATTTCTTAACGACCAGATCCTTGCCGCAATCCGGGCAGGCGCCCACGACTTCAGCATTGGGTTTTTCTTTTTCCAAGAGTTCGATCTCACCCTTGGCGTTACGGGTAAAATTACTGGTAAAGCGGCAGTCGGGGTAGCCGGAACAGGCCAAGAAAGGGCCGGCCTTGCCGAACTTGATCACGGTATCTTTGCCGCAATCGGGGCAGGGCATTCCCGTGGGCAGGCCGCCCTTGACCATGGTCATGGCCTTGGCGGCTTGGCTGAGGGTGGGATAGAATTCGGAGGCGAAGCGCTTCATCAGCTCAACCCAGTTGCGGCCGCCTTCAGCCACGGTATCCAGATCGTTTTCCATCTGGGCGGTGAAGCCGGTATCCATCAGATTGGCGAAATGAGCGCTCAAAAGTTGGCAGACAATGGCTCCAAGATCTGTGGGCACAAAGGTTTTTTCCACCAGGGTGACATATTCCCGATCCTGCAAGGTAGAAATGATGCTGGCGTAGGTGGAAGGGCGGCCGATGCCTTGTTCTTCCAACTCCCGCACAAGAGATGCTTCGGAATAGCGCGGTGGCGGCTGGGTGAACTTTTGTTCTTTTTCCAGCTTCTCCAGGCGGAGCGTTTCGCCCTGCTTAAGTGGGGGCAGATCTTCCACATCCTCATTTTTTTGCGGCGTCAGCGTCAGAAAGCCGGGGAAAAGCATTTGTTCGCCCTTGCTGCGCCATGTGGTTTGAGCGCAATCAATGAGTACCGTGGTATCCAGCACTCTGGCCCCGGCCATCTGCGAGGCGGTAAAACGATTCCAGATCAGCCTGTAGAGTTGGAACTGTTCGGGGGTGAGAAAGCTTTTTACACTCTCCGGGGTTAGGGTGACATCAACCGGGCGGATGGCTTCATGGGCATCCTGAGCGCCGCCCTTGGATTTGTAGTAGCGCGGCTTGGCCGGGTAATAGTCCTGCCCAAAGGTAGCGACGATGAATTCTCGAGCTGCGTCGCGGGCTTCATCGGCAATGCGCACGGAATCGGTGCGCATGTAGGTGATCAGGGCTGTGGTGCCCTTTTCGCCCAGGTCCAGACCTTCATAAAGGCGTTGGGCGATGTTCATAGTCCGTTTGGCCGTGTAACCGAGGCGTTGGTTGGCGTTCTGTTGGAGCGTGGAGGTAATGAACGGCGGCGGCGGGGTTTTTTCGCGTTCCTTGACCTGCACTGATTCCACGATGAAGGGCTGCCCTTTGAGGCGGGCTTCCAGTTCCAGGGCGGCTTCTTCATTGCCGATGACTGCTTTTTTACCGTCTATTTTGGTGAGGTCCGCCCGGAACACCGGCGGCTGCCCGGCTTCCAGAAACGCCCTGAAATTCCAGTATTCCACAGGGATAAACACCCGGCGTTCCTGCTCTCGGTCCACAATGAGCTTGAGGGCCACGGATTGGACCCGGCCGGCGGAGATGCCCCGCTTCACCTTTTTCCAGAGCAGGGGGGAGATCTTGTAGCCAACCAATCTATCCAGAACGCGGCGGGCCTGCTGGGCGTCAAACAGGTTTCGATCCAGGCTTCTGGGCTGAGCGAGGGCCTGTTTGACGGCTTTTGCGGTGATTTCGTTGAACTGGATGCGTTGGATGGGGGCTTTGCTGACATCCTTAATCAACTCGGCCACGTGCCAGGCTATGGCTTCGCCTTCACGATCCGGGTCGGGAGCCAGGTAGATATGGGCAGCTTTGGCGGCCGCTTCGCGCAAGGAGGAAACCACCTTTTCCTTGCCGTCGATAACCTGGTACACGGGCTCAAAGTTATTATTTTCGTCCACGCCGAGACTGCTGGTAGGCAGATCCCGCACATGCCCCACGCTAGCCTGAACCATGTACCCCGGCCCCAGGAACTTCTTGATGGTTTTCACCTTGGCCGGAGATTCCACGATGATTAAGTCTTTCGCCATATATAATGCCTTGTATACCGGGGTAGAGTGTCGTAAACACGGATACGGGCAAGCCCGCACGCTGTACGAAGCCGGGAGCAGGGAGTCGCGGAGGCTTTGGGGCCGCCTTTGTTCACGGGGAAGATACGTCATTGACCGTCGAGGTCAAGCCCGTTCTGCTGATTTTTAGAATATGCCGTTATGAAAGGGAGTTTGTTTATGATCTCCTGTACCTCCCGTATACTCTTGGTGTTGCTGGCAGGCTGCCTTTTAGTCGGTTGCGCTACGGCGCCGTATACCGGGCGCAGCCAGTTTATCACCATGTCTGAACCGGAGGAACGCCGTCTCGGCCTGGAGGCTGCCCGTCAGGTTTTGGAAAGCGAAGAAGAGGAACGGGGCACGGCCCGGGCGAGACGGGTTGTCTCCGTGGGCAGACGCATTGCCGAGGCGGCCGAACGCCCTGATTTTGAATGGGAATTTCACACCCTTAAAAATGATGCCCTGAACGCCTTCTGCCTGCCCGGCGGTAAGGTTTTTGTCTACACCGGGTTGCTGGATCTGACCCGGGGGAAAGACGGTGAACTGGCTGCCGTTATAGGGCATGAGGTAGGGCATGTTATTGCCCGGCACGCGGCGGAACGGGTCAGCCTTTCTACCATGGGGTCGTTGGCTTCAGCCCTGGGGAGCGTGGCCGTAACCGTGTTTACCGGCAACGAATCGTTGGGTGAACTCAGCGGCAGCGGCTTTACTGCGTTGACCCAGGTTGGCTTCATGCTCCCCTACAGTCGCTCCCACGAATCCGAGGCAGATAGCATCGGCCTTATCTTGGCAGCCAAAGCGGGCTACGACCCGGCGGCGGCTGTGAGCCTCTGGGAGAAAATGGCCGCGGTCAACAAGGGCCAAGAGGGGCCAGCATTTCTTTCTACCCACCCGCTTAGTTCCGAGCGTATTAAGGCCATCACGGCGCAGCTCCCCGGCGTGGTCGAGACGTATGGCAAGACATCTGTACCCTGAACCCTACCGGGGGCTGGGCATAGGTATAGCCTTTTTGTCGTCTGTGCCCCGAAGTAGGGAACAATAGGCCCACCGTTGCGCTGCGAATGGCCGGAATACGTTTCAATCCGCGCTCCCGCGGGGGGAGCGACGTCGTTACCAAGGATGATCTTGACAAGCAGGCAGTTTCAATCCCCGCTCCCGCGGGGGGAGCGACCCAGCCTGATTCGGGATGACTAATGTCTGGTCAGTTTCAATCCACGCTCCCGCGGGGGGAGCGACCAAAGAGACAGGGACCGGCACAATATTAGTAGCGGGTTTCAATCCACGCTCCCGCGGGGGGAGCGACGTGGACGTTCGCGCGTCGCTACTTTTTCAGCACGTGTTTCAATCCACGCTCCCGCGGGGGGAGCGACTTTCCTTTTCTTGTTGCACCTCATATGCGCCGCAAGTTTCAATCCACGCTCCCGCGGGGGGAGCGACGGCCGTGAGCGGCGTCCAGCCGTACTCGCCAAAGTTTCAATCCACGCTCCCGCGGGGGGAGCGACCAGGCCAGACCTTTTGAGGCGGTCTATTACGCCCCAGTTTCAATCCACGCTCCCGCGGGGGGAGCGACAGATGGGGATAGGCATTATGGACGCGATGGCGAGTTTCAATCCACGCTCCCGCGGGGGGAGCGACCCACAAAACCAAGGAACTGCAAAAATTAGATGCTGTTTCAATCCACGCTCCCGCGGGGGGAGCGACGCGTTTGTCGGCCGCCTCCGAGGTATTCAGGGCGCTGTTTCAATCCACGCTCCCGCGGGGGGAGCGACCGA
>CATJOY010000050.1 GCA_949741925.1 uncultured Desulfovibrionaceae bacterium
CAAAGGGAAAGCTGACCTCTCGGATATCACTACCGCTATGGCTGCCGGCAATGCCGGCAGCGGGGGAGGCGTGAAGGATATTGCCTCAAAAGGCCAGGATGGCTTTTCCGATTCTCCCCAGGGAATACAAGCGTAATGCTCCGAGTCGAGAGCTGACCCATACAGGTATTTTATCAGCGTTGCCGGAAAGTATAAAAAACAATAAAAAATGCCCTGTGTCTGCCACAGGGCATTTTTTACCATCGAAAATTGTATTAATCTCCATAGAGTGCCAATACAGCAGACCGTTATACCGGGCCGAAGTAACTCATTACCTGATGCCGGGAAAAATAGCTGCCTTCCTCAATGAAAAACTCTCGATCTCCTCAGAGATACGTCAAAACCGCCTCTCGACATAATACTAAACCAGTTTTTATCAAGAGAGCAGGATGAAGCCGAACACATTTCGGGCTGCGGCACCAGGCTCTCCACAAGAGAGCATACGTTTAACTGGAGGAACTTCATTCCCCCAATTTGGCGATTTTTGCTCTCCGGTACTGGGTATAGCCATCACGGATGGCTGTATAGGGATCAATGGCGGACTTGGTAATATCGTCGTATAGGTCCAGCGTGCTGTCAAGATCGTTTACCGCGCGCAAAGCCTGAATAGACAGCGTAACTCTCCACGGACGTACATAATAGGTTAAGGGATCCATCAACCAATCTCCCACCCGGCCGACCGTATCCCGGGGATTGCTCGGCCCGAAGATAGGCCAGTAAAGATAGAAACCTTCACCGACCCCCCACACGCCAAGGGTTTGCCCAAAATCGGCGTCCACATGGTCCTGCAGATCCGGATGTGTGGCAGCCACATCAAAAAAGCCGCCAATCCCAGCGCTGGTATTAATGATAAACCGGCTGAATTCTTTACCCGCCGCCTGTCCTTTTCCCTGCAAGAGGTTGTTGATGAATCTGACGGGGAAGAGCAGGTTAGTAAAAAAATTGCCGATGCCCTCACGAAATTGGCCCGGGACCACATGGGTGTATACCGCGTTGACCGGTTTGGCGACCATAGTGACTAACCCGTTATTCAGGGCAAACATGGTCCGGTTCCAATTCTCAATGGGGTCGGGGATGACCTGGGTCTCAAAACCTTCTTCAAGGTAACGGTCATCATCATCCAAGGCTTGTATTGTCGCCTGCTCTCTGGAGGTTGCCAGAGCATCCTTATCCTGGCGGGAGGCACAGCCACCCGCCAGCAGGCAAATAACAAGCAGGGCAAGAATTCCGGAACGCATAATTATTCCTTTGTGGGAAGTCCTGAAGCGTTTTGCTTGCGGATCTCTTCGGCCTTGGCCTCGACCCGCTGGATAAGTTGTTCCGGGTTGCCTTTGGCAATAATATCTCTGAACTGTCCCCGGTAATTTTCGACAAGACTCATTTGTTCAATGAGCACATCATAGACCCGCCAAACATCTCCTTTAACCAGCATCCTGTAAGATACCGGAACACGCTTATCCTTAATGAGAATACTCGTCTGCACTTCGGCCTTATCGCCCTTGGTGCTTTTTATTTCACCGGTATATTCGACCTGCTCTCCGTTATATCCTTCCAATTTCTCTATATACAGGGCCCGGAGCAAATCAGCAAAAGCGGTGTTAAAGCGTTTTTTTTGTTCCGGCGTGAAGTTGCGCCACTGTGGCCCGACAGTCCGGGCGGAGAATTCCTCAAAATCAAACATGTTCTGAACTAAGTTCTGAATTTTTTTTAACAGACTGGGACGAACCGCAGGATCTGTAATACCGGGCTGTTTCATGATGTTCATAACCTCATTAACAGCCTGTTTAATGGTGTCGGTAGGCGATAACGATGGAGCAGCTTGGGCCGGAGTTCCGATAAGCAAAAAGCTGCAGACAAAAGCAGTTACTATCAATAAGATAAGAGAATTTTTCATTCTTTCATACTCCCGAATACATAGTTGCTGATGAGCGACTCAATATCAATGGTGGACTGGGTCTGAGTTATCTCGTCACCCGGTGCAAGATCCGTAGAGGAGCCACCGGGAGAGAGGTTTATGTACTTATCGCCGATGATGCCGCTGGTCTTCACGGCCGCGCCTACATCATCAGAAAGCTTAATGCCATCATTAATACGCAATGAGACTTTGGCGCGGTAATCCGGAGCCAGCTCGATTTTAGCCACCTTGCCAACGGATACGCCGGATATTTCAACCTGCGCCCCAGGCCGCAGGCCGGTAACAGAGGTGAACAGAGCATAAACTTCGTAGCCTTTATTGGAAAAAAAATCCATTTTCCCCAGGCGAACCGTAAGATAGGCTGTACACAGAAGACCAAGCAATACAAAAACGCCCACGGCGAGTTCAGCGTTATATTTCTTCATCATAGAGACATTCCTTGTCGTTTCTCATGGCAGCGAGTCAACGGCTCAACCAGGCATCAAGCGCAGCTCGAACTTTTGGCGCCAGCTCAGGATTCCGGGCAGCAGCGGCCGGCACACGATCCGCTTTTCTATCCAGAAAACGACGTAAAAAGGGATCGTCAGTGTTTTTCAATTCTTCAAGGCTGCCTGAAAAGGCCACTGTTCCGGAATTCAGCACCAACACGTGATCTGCGATGTTGTACAAACTGGCCAGATCATGGCTAACCGAGACGATGGTCATATCTGGATACTGTTCCCGCATGGCCAGCAGAAGAGCATCCATCTGCGCGGCGTTGATCGGGTCAAGCCCGGAAGTCGGCTCATCGCATAACAACAGCGGGGGATCGGTGGCCAAAGCCCGGGCAAGCCCCGCGCGCTTGCGCATGCCGCCGGAAAGCTGGTTGGGATAGTAATCCGCAAAGTCCTCAAGACCAACCAGCGAAAGTTTATGTAAAACCAGACCACGAATATCATCAAAACGCAGATTGGTATGCTCGTACAAAGATAAGCCTACATTTTCTGCCAATGTCAGGCCCCCTAGCAACGCTCCATCTTGAAACAAAACCCCCATACTTCTACGCAGTCGGCGGAATTCTTTGTCCGGCAGGGCAAAAATATCATGTCCGCCCAGATAAATCTTACCGGCTAGGGGACGCGAAAGCCCGAGAATATGCCGAAGGAGCGTTGTTTTTCCGCCCCCCGATCCGCCGAGGATGACGGATATCTTACCGCCGGGCAATGTGGCCGCAACATCATGCAGCACCACGGTATCACCGTAGCCCAGTTTCAGGTTCTCAAGCCGTATATCCCATGCCCCTTGAGTCATTGCCACACCTATAACAGAAAGGAGGTTAGAATATAGTCCGCAACAAGGATCAAAATGCAGGAGGTGACCACAGCGCTGGTCGTGGCGTTGCCCACGGCCACCGGGCCGACGCCGTCGCGGCGCATGTGGGCAAAATATCCTTGAAAACAGCTGATGGAAGAGACAATAAGAGCAAAAACCAGCGACTTGATAAACCCGCCGCTAACGTCATGCCAAACCACACTGGTATCTATACGATAAAAATAAACGCCGCCGTTCATGCCCAGCATGATCACGCCGCTGACGTATCCACCGAGAATGCCTATAACGTCAAATAGCGCCGTCAGGAGAGGAAAGGTGATCAAACTGGCGGCAATACGGGGCGAAACCAAATAGCCCAGGGGATCGATATCCATGACTGTCAGCGCGTCGATTTGATCGCTGATGCGCATGACGCCGATCTCAGCAGCCATGGCCGAGCCGGCGCGACCGGCCACCATAATGGCCGCCAAAACCGGCCCGAGTTCCATAATGAGGGAGAGGGCTATCAGTGCGCCAAGCATCCCCTCAGCCCCAAATTTTACCAGGGTATAGTATCCCTGCAGCCCCAATACCATACCGGTGAAAGCCGCTATAAGGGCGATGAGAAAAAAGGACCGAGCGCCGATAACGTACATCTGCCGAAAAATCTTCCGTAGCTGTTTTGTTCCGCTGAAGAGTGCTTTCAGACCGGCAAGCATAAACAAAAAAACAGCTCCCATCTCTCCGACAAGCCGGATGAATGAGCCGCCAAAAGCCGCTATGGGCGCTGCAAAATGCCCCGGTAAAGATATATCTGCTTGGTCTTCTTTGCTCACACAATTGTACCCGTTGGTGTTAATGCCTTCAACTTGCCCCAATGCCAATTAGGCGTCAAGGCTTTACCGGCTTTTTACTGCGCATCAGAATACGATCAATTCCCATAGTGGAGAGCTTGTCCCTCAGGAGACGGGTATCATCCGGTTCCCCTCTGAAATGGACTAAAGTTTTATACCAGGTTGTCGTTGCCGTGGCCTGTTTTTCTACAGAAGCCTTAAGCCCCGCAGCTTGAAGGCGCTTGCGCAATGTTTCGGCGGGTTCGTTTCCTTTGAACGCCGCAACCTGATAAACGTAGTCAAAGGTCTCCCGAACCGGCTGGGCTGCGGGGGTGGATTTCCCGGTTCCGGTCTGAGCAATCGAGGGCTTGGCGGCTGGGGGACGTGATGAGGCAGCCGGAGGGATCGGCCGGGTATTGCCTGTCGAGGGAGTCTTAGAAGGCGAAGGAGTCCGCCCCGTCGAGGGGGCGTTTGCAGAAGTACCTTTGAGACTGGTGTGGTAAGCAAGTTCATCCGGCCGCAGAATGCTGTCAGCAGGGGAGGGACTAGAACTCCCCGTAGAATTATCGGGGGGCACATCAACAGAGGCAGCAGGCGTGCTCTCCGGGGCTGAAGGCATCAGATTTGCCAATTCGGGCAGTTTGTCTTCCGGATTCAGGCCGCGCCCCAGCAAAATGCCAAAGAAAAAGACCCAGATGAGCACCCCGCCGCCAAAGAAAAGGATCGCCAGCAAACGGCCAAAACTGAGCGTAAGCCGGAATTGCCGCTGTAAAAAATTTTGCGTTGGTCTTGCCTGCGGGGCTCCATTCCCGACGCGTTGCGGCATATCCATAATTACCCCCCGCCTGTTCCAGGCGTTACATGCTCTCAGGCGCGCTTACCCCAAGCAGGTCAAGGCCGTTGCGCAGAACTTGGCCCACAGCGCGCAACAACAACAGGCGCGCGAGCGAAAGCGTTTCATTTCCGGCACCAAGCGCTTGATACGAGGCATAATAACGATGGAGATCTCCGGCCAACTCCATAAGGTAAAAACTGATATGGTGCGGCGCCAAATTTTGGGCGGCGCTTTCGACCACATCCCGAAAAGAATCCAGGCGGCGCATGAGATCTATTTCAATGTCTTCCGTCAGTAAGGCCAAGGTAGAGAGGGGGGAATCATCCGGCAGCGTTATGCCGCGCTCCGCAGCTTTACGGAGCACTGCGCAGATACGCGCATGGGCATACTGTACGTAATATACAGGGTTTTCCATACTGCGTTGCTTGACCAGTTCCAGATCAAAATCCAGTTGGCTATCACTTTTCCTGGAAAGAAACATAAAACGCGAAGCATCAGCCCCAACTTCCTTAACCACATCTTCCAAAGTATCAAACTGACCGGCTCGGGTGGACATGGCGATCTGACGACCGCCGCGTAGTAAATTGACTAATTGGATCAGGATCACTTCAAAGCTTTCCGGCGCTTTGTGCAAAGCGGCAAGGGCGGCCCGCATGCGCGGGATATAACCGTGGTGGTCAGCCCCCCATATATCCACCAAAAAGTCAAAACCCCGATCATACTTGTTATCGTGATAGGCGATATCCGAGGCAAAATAGGTCAGACTGCCATCAGATTTTCTGAGTACCCGGTCCTTGTCGTCGCCGAAATCCGAACTACGAAACCAAAGCGCACCATCTTTTTCGTAGGTATAGCCGGAGTTTTTCAGCCGTTCAAAAGTTTTTTCAACAGCTCCGGTGGCGACCAAAGCTCGTTCAGAAAACCAAGATTCATGGGTTACTCGGAACTGAGTAAGATCTCTTTTAATTCCGGCAAGAATAGCGTTCATGGCGTATTCAAAACAGATGTGTACGCCTTCCTCTTCATCTTTGTCAGCAAGGCCCGGCGTAGCAGACAGGAGTTCCCGGGCTATATCCACTATGTACTCTCCCTTGTACCAATCTTCAGGAAACGTGGGAGATTTCCCCGCCAGTTCCTGGAGACGAAGCCAGACCGAAAGTCCCAGCAGACGCATTTGACGGCCCGCATCATTAATATAGTACTCGGTATGTACGTCATAGCCGGCAAAGCGCAGTAATCTGGCCAGAGAGTCGCCTACGGCGGCGCCCCGCCCATGACCTATGTGCAAAGGGCCGGTAGGGTTGGCAGAGACAAACTCCACCTGAAACTTTTTCTTGCCGCCCACGGTGGAAGAACCAAAGGTATCGCCGGCCCGCTCAATTTCCCAGAGAGTCTGCTGCCAGAATGCTTGGCTGAAGCGAATATTCAAAAACCCAGGGCCAGCCACCTCGGCAGAAGCCACGACGCCATCGCCCTTCAGAAGACCGGCCGCCAGGTCGTGAGCCAGATCACGGGGAGGTTTCCCGGCCTCTTTAGCGAGTAATAAGGCAATGTTGACAGCCATATCCCCAAACTGTTTATCCTTTGGGGGCTCAATAACGGTTTTAGCGGGCCAGGCAAGCCCCATAGAAGCGAGCAGAGGAGTCAGCTTTTCAGTAAGATATGTTTTCGCACGCATAGTAGGTTCCTATATGGATAAAGTATGATTGGAGCCGGACGAATACGGAAAACGGCAAGCATAGGCGCGGAGCGCATGGCCCTCAAGTGCCGCCTAAGGCTATAGCTGCCGGGGGCCTGGAGTGTAAAGAAAAGAATAAAAAAATCCCGGAGAAAAACCGGGATTTTTGCTTTGCAAAAGGCTTTGAAAGGCCTGCCAGAAGCAAGTATCAATAACTCCACTTGCCGCGCATATGTTTGATCAATTCAGTCAATGGCCGGCGGTTATGTTCGCTGAAAGGACCGGCCAGGGCCTGGGCTTTGGTTTTGCCAACGCAAACGTATTCAACCTCATGATAGCTGAGACGCCCTATATAGTCTACGGCCTTGTTTTCAGATGCGGAAAAGGAGGTCCTCAGGGAATCCGGATCAATCAGGAGATACCGGGCGCGAAAACCTTCGGCAACTGCGACCACTTCTTTGGCGTTAATCCCCGGTCGAATGTTGCGATTCATTTTTGCCAGGCAATCTTTAGCAAAGGCATCCAGATCCCGCTGGACCTTTTCAGGATCGGCCGCCGCGCGTTTTTTCGAGTCTGTCTTCTGCGACTTGGCAGAGGAGTTTTTGGCAGCAACATTCTTAGCAGGCTTTTTAGAGCTTCCTTTTTTTTCAGCCGCAGGCGGGGGAGTAGGCGTCGGCTCGGGCTGCGCCGGAGCCGCGGTATCAGAAAGGCTGCCCTCTGCTACGTAAGCGCCGTGCGTTTCGGCCACATCCTGTTTAAAAAAACAACCGGTCAGCCCGAACAAAGCGACAAAAGAAATAGATAGCGAGAGAAGAAAAACATGTGGCTTCGTATGCATAGTCTTTCCTATTAAGACTCTATAATAAGGAAAATTCCGGGAAACCCGGAAAAAAGAAAGAAACATATTGTTGCTTCGAGAAGAGGCCCGGCGATTGCTCACCGGGCCTTGAACAGCGATACTCTTACTTATAGAAGAGTTCCACGCGACGGTTCAGGCGGCGGCCTTCTTCCGTGCGGTTGTCGTACTTGGGATGGGTCATGCCGTAGCCGGCGGTATTCAACGAAGAAGCGGGCACGCCCTTGCGGACCAAGTAGGCCTTAACGGCATCAGCGCGGTTAACAGACAGAGTCATGTTGTATGCAGCGGGGCCGATGTTGCAGGTATACCCGTTCAGTTGAACTTGACCGGGGTTTTGCTTCAGGATGGAAGCAACCTCATCCAGAATGGCGGAGGAGGGACCGTCGATTGCGTAAGAATCAAACGCGAATTGAACACTCCGGAGAACAATGCTTTCTTGAGCAACGACATCATAGAAAACATCGCGTACAAACTTATCAACAGCGGCGTCGCTGGCGATCAAATCCTGAGCTTCAACAACCACAGAGCAGGGCCGAATGGCGGCAATGCGCTGAATGGTATCCTTGCCTTCCTTGGAGGTGGCGAGGGAGATAACATGCACGCAGATATCGGGGTTGACCGAATACATAGCATTCACGCGATCCCAAGGATCAACACCCAAGTTGGATTCACCGTCGGTCACCAGGATGACAGCGGCCTTGCGGGGCATGGCGTTGTATTCATCCTGCAGGACGGTGATATCATCGCCCATCGGGGTGTAACGGCCGTAAATGGCCAGATTGTTTTTCAAGCTCTTGGCGGCCTGGCCCATATTAGCCCTGTTGTAAGGAGCCAAATCAAGGACTTTGGTAACGGGAGCAAAGGTGTGCATGCTACCGGCATAGTTCAGTGCGGGAATCTTGTCGTTCACGCGGGCGATTGCAGCTTTGGCCACATCGATTTTAACGGGTTGATTGCCGTTCAGATTGCCGGAATTGTTTTTACTCATCATGGACCCTGAATAGTCCACCAGAAAATCAAAACTGGCGATCTTGGGCACCATGGTACCGGCGGCAGGCGCGGCAACGGCAGTGACAGCCAACGCTACAGCCAACGCGGTAAACAGGGCTACAAGTTTGAAACGTTTCATGTTCTCCTCCAAAAATAAATAATGTTGGTTTGCCAATACAAGGCCCATTGCCAACGCCTACATGAAATGTGACCGAAACGCAAGTAGTAGAAGCTCTATACATGGTTTTTTTTATAGAGTTTCATACGCATTTCGAGAGTTGGGTAAAGCATAGCCGATTCAGCCGCCCCGTCAAGTATTCAGTAGCCAAAAATCACCCTCAGGGAGATGAACTGCATGCCGCATGGCAACAAAAACGTGCTGTTTGGTAGAGCCCCAAACCAGGGCAGATACTTTCAAGAAGGAATACTGTAAGGCGGTCAACGTTCGTGGAGGAAAAACGAAGCGGATTCTTGGGAAAACCGGGGCAGTTACGGGAATGGAGTTCCTCATGTATAATGCCTTATCTGTTTACCCTTCATAAGTATTCCGCAACCTTTGGGCGAAAGAGAAGACAAGGCGCCAAGCAGCCGTTTCCATAGGGGGAATTGGGAAAGGGTTCAACCATGTGCTCAGGCCCGGTGTAAGGCCAAACGCTCCATCGCCGGCTCCGGGAAAAGTTCGTTTGCCAAAGCCTCTGCTTCCACAATGCCGATCTCCCAACTATCCAGACCTGACTGTCTGCACCGAAACTACCGCAAACGACATAACCAAGCACCTCTACAGCGTCATGCGTCATACCTAACACGGCATCATTGCCAAGCGATCCTTTTTATAAAAAACAAATAGAAAACCTTTGCAAAGAATTTTTATTGATTATTGTGCAATACTGCGCCGGTACTAAAGTAATAAGAGAGAATGAAATTACCTTTCTTTTACTTCATAACGCTCTAAGAAAAGAGCTACCGCCTTCTGGACAGCAAATGTGCAAAATACTCTATAGAGGCTCAAAGCAGAGCGCTCTATTTCGTTTGCTGTTGTGCTGCCCGTATGGGCATTGGCTTTTTCTCGGAAAAGAGCTAAAGGCTGCCCCTGAACATGTGCGCCGGCAAGCAGAAGCAGGGGAGCAACCCGCTTGCACCTAACGGTTTTGACCGTTCTTTCCGGCGTTTTTCTTCATGCCTTTCAGACATTGCCAAGGAGACCTGTCATTATGGCTTTAAGTATAGGAATCACCGGCCTGCCCAATGTCGGCAAATCCACTTTGTTCAACGCCTTGACCAAGGCGCAAAATGCGGAAGCCGCCAACTACCCCTTTTGTACAATCGAGCCGAATAAGGCCTCGGTTCCCGTGCCCGATGCCCGGCTTGACAAAATAACCGCCTTGGTCAAACCCCAGAAAACCGTTTACGCTCTTGTGGATTTTATCGATATCGCCGGCCTGGTTCGCGGAGCCAGCAAAGGCGAAGGTCTTGGCAACCAGTTTCTCGGAAATATTCGAGAATGCGCCGCCATTCTTGAGGTCGTCCGCTGTTTTGATGATGAAAACGTTACCCATGTAGAGGGGGGAGTTAACCCTGTCCGCGATGTGGAAGTGATTGAAACCGAACTCCTTTTGGCCGATATTCAGTCCGTTGAAAAGCGCTTGGAAAAAATTTCTCGACAGGCCAAGGGCGACAAAGCCTTACAGGGATTGAAAGCTGAACTTGAAGTTTTCCTTGAAGAAATGAACCAAGGTCGAAATGCTGCCGCCATCGCTCGGCCGGATTCTGATCTTTTCAGGGAAACCCTGCGGGAGTTGGGATTATTAACTCTCAAGCCGGTGATATACTGCGCCAATATTGATGAAGAAAGCATGGCCGCAGGAGGCTGCAACAAGCACACCCGGGCTCTGGAAGCGTTGGCCGCAGCCAGAGGGGCTGGCTTTTTAAGTATTTGCGCCAAAATTGAGGAAGAAATGCAGGGTCTGTCGGATGAAGACCGTCAGGAGATGTTGGAATCTTACGGCATCCGGGAGAGCGGCCTGGATGCAGTTATCCGAACCGGTTACAAGGCCTTGGGATTGATCAGCTATTTTACGGCCGGCGACAAGGAGGCCCGCGCTTGGACTATTTCAGAAGGCTTTAAAGCCCCCCAGGCCGCAGGAGTTATCCACTCCGACTTTGAACGAGGATTCATTCGGGCAGAGATTATCGCGTACGACGATTTTATCCGCCTTGGCTCGGAATCCGCAGCCAGGGCCGCGGGGCTGTTACGAACCGAAGGGAAAGAATATGTTATGAAAGACGGCGATGTAACCCACTTCCTGTTCAATGTATAATCACCGTATTGTTGGGGAGGAGGGCAGTATAAAAATTTTAGGGGCTGCTGGTTCTTACGTCCCCGGCAAGAGATAATCCCTCCAGATTCCGATTGTTGTTATGTGTTGATCAGCATATGAGGGGTCGGTAGGGGCCGACAAAATCTAGGGGAAGCCCTCCATAAACCAAAGGAACCTGATTACCTCCTTGTAAGGGAAGCGTTTTCTTTTTATCGCATCTGATCTGGCTAAACAAAAAAGACAGCGCAAACACACTGTCTTTTTTGCTCGGAAAAAACGGGAGATCTATTTCTTTTTCTTTTCGGCAGCTGCTTGAAGGGCCAAGCCTAGTGTGCCGCCAAAACTGACCGGAGAGGGTTTGGGAGCGTGTTTTTTCCAGTCGCTATCCTCACGAGGACGCCGGGCAGAGGTCTCGTTCTCGGAACCGGGAAGGCCTAAGGTAATTTTACGGTTGGCCGCGTCGATTTCCCGCACCACCACAGTTACACTTTCTCCCCCGCGGACCTTATCCAAACCGGCTTTATTCCGGGCGCCGGAAATGCTGGAAGCCGGCACGAGACCAGTGATGCCGGGGGCCAAAGTAACAAAAACACCGAAAGCAGCCTTGTTTTCAACAACACCGGAGACTTCCTGCCCCGGAACAAAATTTTGGGATACAGAATCCCAGGGATTGTCTCCAGCTTCGCGCAAGCTGAGGGAAATTCGTTTTTTATCCGTATCTATGCCCTTGATACGCACGGAAACAACTTCCCCCACACTGACAACATCTTCGGCTTTCTGAATGCGCTTTTCATAAGATAATTCGGAGATATGAACCAAGCCTTCCACCCCGGGAGCGAGGGAGACAAAAACGCCGAAAGGCGCAATGCGCTGCACTGTTCCGGAAACGACTTCCCCCTCTCGGAAATTCGCTGTGACAGAATTCCAGGGATCTTCGCTTGCCTGACGGACAGAAAGAGAGATCCTGGTGCCTTTTTCCGACCGGGATATACCCAAAACTTTTACTTTCAAGGGCTGCCCTACAGAAACAGCTTCATCGGCCTGAGCAACGCGCGCCCACGAAAGTTCGGAAAGGTGCGCCAATCCTTCAATACCCGGGGCCAGTTCCACAAAGGCTCCGAAGGCTGCCAGGCGGGTAACGGAACCCTCCAGCGTGTCGCCCTCCTTAACATGCTCGAGAAACGCGCTGAGATTTTCAGTTTGCTCCTGCTCAAGCAGAACTCGACGGGAAAGTACAATATTCCGCCCAGCCTTTTCAAGACGGGTAACCACAAAAGGAAATGTTTTGCCCACAAAGGCCTCGGGCTCGGTAACCGGACGCAGATCCATCTGCCCCATGGGGCAGAAAGCGCGGCGCTTCATTACCTCCACGGCAAAACCGCCCTTGACCAGGGCTTTAACCTTGCCCTCAACAGGCAGACGCGCTTCTTTGGCTTCCTCCAGAGCGGCCAAACCGCCGGCTCCGCTCATCATCTTGGAGAGGCGAACTTCCTGAGGGGAAACAGTCACAACATAGAGATCCAGAACATCACCCACCTGTGGTGCAGCTCTCTCTTTATCTTCCAGTTCCTCACGATCCACAATGCCATCGACCTTGGTACCGGTGCTGACAAAAATAGTATCGTTGGTTACGGCCACCACAGTAACCTTAACGCGCTGGCCCGGCGTAAGATGGGCGCCTGGGGTTTCACTGGATTCCTGGGCGGCGAAAAGTTCAGCAAAGCTTTCAGTGGATTCCTCGGGATGCCCCGGAGCTGCCGCCGGGGAGACCGGCTGCGCAGATGCCGAAGATAGGGCAACCGGCGCGGCTTCCGGCGCCTCCGCGGATACAGCGGGAACCTTAGCAGACGAAACGGCAGGTTCAACGGACGGCGTTTCCGGCGCCGCATCCTTTAAATCTGAATTTTTGAAAGCCTCGGACATTGTGTTCGCTCCTTAAAGCATTGTGAACTAATCTATGCCGCAACAAATAAATCGGTATGACGAAAGACTCGTTCTATACCAGCGGGAAGCCCAACTAGGCAAGCGTTACCAGGCCCGTTTTCTAAATATTTATGGCTAAAAAAACAGCTTTTGAAAGGTTTCACGGCAAAATGTCTCGACGCTCTTTTTGCATTTCTTCAAACCGCTTAATTTTTGCCTTATCCTCAGCGGTGACCGCCAGGGCTCTCGCCTTATCCAGATTGGGGGCGATTTTTTTCGTATCCGCACTGTATAAAGCGCTGTACGCCATGTGCAAGTACGCGTCAAACATCTTGTTATCCTTGCCCAAAGCCTGAGCATAATAAAAATGTATTTCAGCGTCGTCAGACAGGCGGACCAAAATTTCACGGAGGTACCGCCGGGCTTCGCGGAAATTGCCGTTATCCAACAAAACCCTGGCATGAAAAAAGAGCGCCATGTCATCTTTACGGTTCATGGAAACAGCTTGCTGAATCAGGCGTGCCCCAAGAGCATGGTCACCCTTCATGTAATGGAATATCCCGGCCTCACGAACAATAAGCGAATCTGTACCGCCGCATCGTATGGCTTCGTCAAAGGCCTGGCGGGCTTCATTGACGCGGTTCAGACGAGAAAGCAAGATGCCCTTTCCCATAAACGCCAAGCAACGTTGCGGCCCGCCGGCTTTCTCCTGAGCGGCAAAAACGGCCAATGAGGGCTCGGCATCACCGTAGCGTCCCCGTATAAGCGCCTGCACGCGCAAGAAGGCCCGGTCATCATGGTCTCGGTTGCGCACAGTGGCGGTCAAGGCTCCGATACGCGCGGTGAGCGTGCTGATCCGCTCTCCGATGCCCGGGTGTGAGGAAAGGTAGGTGGGGATATCCAGACCCAAAAGCCATTGTTGGCGACGGATCTTTTCAAAAGCGCCGACCATGCCGTCAGGTGGAAAGCCGCCGGCTACAAGATAGGTCATACCCACGTGGTCGGCGTCTGTCTCGTCGGAGCGGCTGTAATTCAGCATGGCAGATTGCCCCGCGGCCATGGTTCCTGTCAGCAGGGCGCTGCCAGTATTGCCGCCGATAAAAATCCCGGCAATGGCGCCAGCCAATGAGAGCAGACTGACGGCCTGCATTTGCTTGATGCGACTGGCTATGTGGCGTTGCGTGGCGTGGGCCATTTCATGCGCCACAACCCCGGCCAACTCAGATTCATGCTCCATGGCGAGAATCAATCCGGTAAAAATAAATAAATTTCCGCCGGGTACGGCAAAGGCATTAATGGCGTTGTGACGAATGACATTGGTCACAAAAGGAAACGGCTGGGGAGGCACTCCCACGCTCAAACGGCTGACCAGATCATTAATATAGGTGACAACCTCCGGGTCTTCTACCAGGGGGAAAGAAGAACGCACGGACATGCGGATTTGTTTTCCCAGTTCAGCTTCATCGGCTATGGTGAAATCTCCCCAAGCAGCCTGGCCTCTCAAGGCAAAGCTCGGCGTTAGGAAAATACCCACAGCCAATAGCCCCGCGATCAGTCGGACCGCGACGGGCCTGCCCCGGCTCGCGGGGCAGAGGAGACTTGCCACTCGAGCCGGGAGGTTTTTATCCGATCTATTTTCTATGGAATATCCCATACAGCCCCCTGCGGGGTATCGCGTACGGCAACACCTAGCTGACCAATGGCTTCGCGCAATTTATCGGCCTCGGCAAAATTCTTGGTCCGGCGCGCCTCAAGGCGTTTCTGCATGAGCTCTTCAATTTTAGGAATATCAAGCTTGATCCGCCGAGCCCGGCAATCTCTCAACTCCTTAAGGAATTCTGCCGGTTCCTGCCGAAATACCCCGAGAATAGCCCCCCAAGAGTCCATATTTTCCAGGAATCGAGTAAGAAGCTCCCGGGCCTCGCGGCTTTTGCGGGTTTCTTTATTTTCCATAAGTCTGTTGGCCACACGAAGATAATTATTCATGTGCCCTATGGCTGCGGCGGTATTGAGATCATCATCCATAGCCGCCTTCCAGGCGTTTTCCAGCTCGTCGAATTCACGGGCAAACTCCGGAGCCAAGGGCGTTTCAGCCCATTTTTCCCGTTTGAGTTCTTCCCGCACCTGCGCCATGGTTTCGTAAAAACGGCGCAGATTCTTTTCTGTATCTTCCATAGCCTCGTAAGTAAAATCTATGGGGCTTCGGTAGTGGCGGGAGACCAGGAAAAAGCGGAGCACTTCAGGGAGATAGCCCTCAAGAATATCTCTAATTGTCTTGAAGTTACCCAAGGATTTGGACATTTTTTCCGAATCCACCTGCACAAAACCATTGTGGACCCAAAAACGGCTGAAGGTGCCGCCCTTGGCTGCTTCCGACTGAGCGATTTCATTTTCATGGTGCGGAAAAATCAGGTCCAACCCGCCACCGTGGATATCCAAGGGAAGCGGCGCATAACGCTGGCTCATGGCTGAGCATTCGATATGCCAACCGGGGCGTCCCGGGCCCCAGGGGCTTTCCCAGGAAGGTTCACCCGGTTTAGCTGCTTTCCAAAGAGCAAAATCCAACGGATCTTCCTTATTTTCATCGGGATCGATGCGTACCCCTGAACGCAAATCATCCACGCTTCGGCCCGAAAGCTTGCCGTATTCCGGAAAGGAACGCACCCGAAAATAAACATCTCCTGCCGGGGTGGCATAGGCGTGCCCCTTGTCAATCAATGTAGCGGTGAGTTCAAGCATTTCCTGGATATGCTCGGTGGCCTTAGGCTCAACATCGGCTCTGAGAATGCCCAGCCTATCCATATCCTCATGAAAAGCATCGATGTATTTACGCGCCACAGCCTCGCTGCTGAGGCCTTCTTCATTGGCCCTGTTAATGATTTTATCATCAACATCGGTGAAGTTGCGAATAAAAGTTACTTCGTAGCCGAGATGCCGCAGATACCGGACCAGCGTGTCAAACGCCACGTTGGAACGGGCATGGCCAATGTGGCAATAATCATAGGCGGTAATGCCGCAGGCATAGAGGCTGATCTTGTTGCCGCGGACAGGGGAAAACTCTTCTTTTCGTTTGGGAAGCGAATTATATAGCTGCATGAGAAACCTCAAAGATTCGGATAAAAGGTAAACTACTACTTGAAGAAATGACCGCTAGGCTGTTGCCGAATACATTTCTGCCGCAAAACAGCCGTGCTTCCGCCTCCCGGAGCAGGGGGAAACACGCGGCTTTTCGCGGACACAGTGTATTGAGCCCCTTAGAGGATTTCAATCTTATCGACGCGCTGGCGGTGACGCCCACCTTCAAACGAGCTTTTCAGGAAAAGACACAACAATTCCCAGGCCAGTTCCGGTCCGGTTACTCTCTCTCCCATGCACAAAATATTGGCGTTATTGTGTTCGCGGCTTGTTCGGGCGTGGAATTCATGCGTACAGACCGCTGCCCGGATTCCGGGATGGCGGTTAGCACTTATGGACATGCCAATGCCGGTGCCACAAATGAGCACCCCCGGATCGCCGGTTTTCAGAACTTCTGCGCAGACCAATCGAGCGTAATCCGGATAGTCCACACGCTCGGCGCTCTCAGGGCCGAGATCTTTCACCGGCAAACCGTTCTCCCGCATTCTGCCGACAAGAACGCTTTTCAAAGCAAAACCGGCATGGTCGGAAGCGATATAAATAGCATGGGCTGTAGAAAAATTATTCATGGCTCTTCTCCGGTTGGTTCACAATACGCCGTGGTTCGGTATCCGGGGGAAAGGTAAGTTCCAGTTGATCCGGGGTAAAAGGTTCTGTTCTGGCCAGCTCGCGGAGTACAACCGTGGCCTTTCTGCCCGTTGCGGCATGGGCAAAACGCAAGCGTTGCGGGGTGGTGCGGGTGCTATCCTCGGCATACTCGATGCTGATTGTCCAGCCTGTGCCGCCAGGCTGGGACCAACTGAGAGGAAGCCCTAAAGAAGACAGGGTCAAGCTTCCCCCCAAAGGTACATCCCGAAGGGCATAGCGTATATTCCCCTGTTCCGCGGGAACGGCTTGGGGCATTGCCTCCTCGTGGCTGTTGAAAAAGAAATCCTTGTACCTCCCGGTGAACAGCAGAGAAAGTTCCCCCAGAGAAAAGGGGAGAGGCACATCAAAAGCTAAAAGATTTCCCTCAGCCCTGGGCATGAAGTAAACAGCCTTATCCGAAGGCACATAGGCTGAAAAGATCCGTTCATCCTCTCGCACAGCGGCGAGAACAGTGCCCATGCCGCCCCGGATATCCAGACGCAGAGGCAGCGCCGGCTCACCGTTGCCCCAAAAATAGGCGCTGACCCGTTGGGTCCCTTCATCCCCGGCGTAATACAGATTGGCGCTGACGCGGAAAGGGCCGGTCATAGCCTCTCCTGTGCGGGATACATCCAGAAAACGCTCCCAGGCTTGGTCGGCTTGCCTAAAGAAAGCCGCATCCATCGGCGGAAGATCGCCGCCCCGGCCGGCTCCGGTTGTGGAACAGGCAGCGAGAAAAAGGGTCAGGCAGAGCAGGAGGGGAGATGGTAGACAAGCATAGAATTTCATAAGGCACGCAGCTTTTCGCGGATTATATCCGGGTTCTCGGGTTTACGGCGTAGGGCGTTATCATAGCCTTTGCGGGCCTCGATTTTCTTGCCGACCTTCCTGGCAATATCGCCGTAATGTTCCCAAATGACAGGATGATCCCCCCCTAGGAAAATACTCCGGCAAATGGTCTCCCAGGCTTCTCTATAGCTACCGGCCTGATATTGGGCCCAGGCCAGAGAATCGGCAATATGGGCATCTTGGGGGTCTTCCTGTACAGCCCGTTGAAGAAGCTGGATAGCCCGCTCCAGATCTCTGCCTTCCTCGGCAAGAGAGTAGCCGATAAAGTTAAGCGCCGGGGCATAGCCCGGGTTCAACAAGATAACTTCTTCCATTATCCGCAGCCCTTCTTCTTTTTGAAGGTCGTCATAAAGGAAGCGAGCCAGATGGTAGAGCAAGATTTCATGATCAGGCCATTTTTCCCGGCCTTGCTGGAGAAGGGCAATAGCGGCCTTAAGATCTCCAGCCTGTTGCGTTGTGAGAGCTGCTACAATAAAGGACTCAGGCTCATCGGGGCGGGCTTCCAGGCGCTCCCGGGCCAGAGTTCTGGCCGCTTCGCTATCGCCGTTTTCAGTCAGCAGATCGAGGCGCCACAGAAAAGCTTTCTCGGCCAGCTCGTCGCCGGGAGGAATATGTTCCAGCAGGGCTAGGGCTTCCTTAATGTTTCCTTTGGATTCATAGGCGATCCCTGCAAGATAAAAGTAGATCTCGGGCGGAGCATCCTGAAGCAACAGCATCCGACGCAACAGGGTTTCAGCCTGAGCATAGGCCTTACCATCCAGCATCAAGAGTACCGACTCCATGCGATAGGTAGGGGAAGAAAACTCCTCTGCTGTTTTTAGGGCAAGATCGGGACGTTTAGACGCTACAAAGGCCTCCACAAGACGCAGGCGCAGGGCGGCATCCTCAGGGTTGCGGGTCAGAGCCTCCGTAAGGATATCAGCAGCCCGGACCAACTGCCCTCTGGCTTGGGCGGCGACAGCCAGATTGACCCAGGCATCAGTAAATTCAGGGTCTTCGTCCACAACACGCCGTAACTCCCGTTCGCCCTGGCGAATTTTATCCTGCCCCAACAAGGCCATAGCCAACAGATAGCGCACCGCGCTTCCCCGGTCTTGCTCCGGAATGCGCCGGAGGCATTCCTCGGCATCGGCAAAACGCTGCATGAGAATATATAAACGGCCAAGTTCATGCAGAGCATCCACGTTGCCCGGGCTCAGGGTCAGGAATTCGCGCAGCGTGTCGGCGGCGTTAGCGTAGGCCCTCTCCTGGGCGTAACTCTCGCTGATAACAAGATAGAGGGAGAATTCGCCTGGGAAATGTTCCAGCCCCCTTCGGGCCAGCAGCCGGGCCTCGGCATAGTGGCGACTCAGTAAATAATACTCCGCCCCGTCACGGTAAATCTGCATATCCGGCTTCAGAGCCAGCAGACTCTCCAAACTTTGACGCGCCATTTCCGGGTCATTGGCTACAATGGCCTCGTGCAACACAAGATAGTGGTAGACGTGTTGGGCAGATGGGGTCAGGTTCCAATCCACAACGTGTTTGCCGGCGCAGCCGGCGGAAAGAACAGCGGCGGGAAGCAGCAGGAAAAGAGACAACGCCAGCGGCCGCAAACGGCTGAAGGCGGTGAAGAGGGCGCTCATGAAAAACCTCAACAGAATATTCCCCCAAAACGTGCCCGGCAGGGGGGCTTTGCCAACGGCAGCACCCTTTCAGGGAGCAACCCAATCAGAAGAAAAATCTTTGATTTCTTTGAAAAAATGATCCCGAACCTTTTGCAGAAGCCGCGCTTCAATCTGCCGTACGCGCTCCCGGGTGATATGGTATTTTTCGCCGATCTCCCGCAATGTGATCGGATCGTCCGTCAGCAGGCGATGTCGTAATATATATGACTCTTTATCGGAAAGCAAAGGAATGATGCTTTTCAATCTATCCTGCACCATTTCAGCTATTTCTCCGTCGGCGAGAATATCTTCAATGCCCGGTCCAAGGGCAGGGAGCATTTCCATCCGGCTGGTTCCCGGATTATCCTCACCGCCGAGCGGAGCATCCAGGGAAACATCGCCGCCATCCATGCGCTGCTCCATTTCCAGAACTTGGTTTTCACTGACATTCAGTTTTTGAGAAAGGGTAGTCGTATCCGGGTCAAACCCCTGAGCGATCAGCCGTTGGCGTTCCTTGTTCAAGTTGTAAAAGAGCTTTCGTTGGGCCTGGGTCGTGCCTATTTTCACCATGCGCCAGTTATCCATGATGAATTTCAGGATATACGCTTTGATCCAAAAGGCAGCATAGTAGGAAAACTTGATACCCTTTTCCGGGTCGAACTTATATACGGCCCGCATCAACCCAACGTTGCCTTCCTGGATAAGATCCAACACGTTCTGCATCCAGCGGCGTTGAAAATCCATAGCAATTTTAACGACCAGCCGCAGATGCGCTGAAACAATGCGAAAAGCAGCCTCAGGATCGTTGTCGTCTATAACCTTTCTAGCCAGAGAGTATTCCTCATCCGGGCTTAACAGGGGGAACCTGCTGACCTCCTGGAGATACTGTTGCAAACTATCCAAGCCGCTACGCCGAACGGGCACAGGCAGTCGATCTGCCGAAGCGGTTTCTTCAGCAGTGCCGGGAGCGCACAACGCCTCGTCTTCTTCCGGCTCGAACAACAGTTCCTCTGCGAGAAACTCCGGCTCGTCATGGCTCTCATCCGGGTCGTCGTCCACTTCTTCATCAGCCGGTAAGACTTCGGGTTCAGCAATAACCTTAGCGGGGGGGGGATCTTTGCGGCGAATGGTCCCCTTGGCCGATCGGGGGGGGGAGGTTGTTTTGGCCATAGTATACCTTCAATACCTCAAAACAAAATATGAACGACGGAGGCGTTAGCCGTCGCATTCGTGCTACAAAGCGGGCAGGGCTCCGTATTTATTGAGATACATGCGCACCTGGTATGCTCCCTGCCTGCTGCATCCATACACAATACATCTTGCCGTTCATTTCTAGCTACAGTTTTTATTTGTCCTTTTCAACGATTTTCAGTAGAGAAAACAAATTGAACCTGTTACCGCCATCTGGCAACGGAGCCTACTTCAAGGAGTTCTTTCGTGCCGTATTTCAGAGACTTTCTTGCCTCCGGCAGAATTATTTTTTTCGATGGGGGTCTGGGCACCATGCTTCAGGCCAGAGGGCTGCCAGCCGGTGAAAGCCCTGAAGAGTTCAGTTTGGCTCGTCCCGAGGTGGTCAAAGGCATCCATAAAGAATATGCCCTGGCCGGAGCCGATGTGGTGACAACCAACAGTTTCGGGGGCAGCCGCTTCAAACTGCCCAAGAACCTGGAGGTTCTGCCGTTCAACCGTAAAATGGCGGAGATCGCCCGCAGCGCAGCGGATGAAGCCGCCGCCGAAACCGGGCGGCCGGTGTTTGTGGCCGGCAGCGTCGGCCCAAGCGGATTGTTCCTCCCTCCTTTGGGAGAGCTTTCTTTTAATGATATGGTCGAGGCTTTTCGCGAGCAGATTCGCGGTTTGCTTGCCGGCGGCGTTGACCTCATTCTCGCCGAAACCCAGTTCGATCTGGCCGAGGCGAGAGCTATCGCCTATGCGGCCCGCCTTGAGGGCGACATGCCCTTGGGCGTCAGCATGACCTATGAGGGAGGGGTCAGCCTCACAGGAACACCGCCGGAAGTATTTGCCGCCGCCATAGCCAATATGCCGGTAGATTTTCTGGGCATCAACTGTAGCGCCGGCCCCTTGGAAATGGGCGGCCTGGTGGAGCGCCTGGGGCGCGTCACAGATATCCCCTTGTTGGTGCAGCCTAACGCGGGGCTCCCCGAACTGGTGAATGGCGCAACCGTCTTCAAGCTGGAAGCAGCTCCCTTTGCCGAGGCGGCAGCTTCTTTTGTAACGTTCGGAGCGCGTCTTTTGGGAGGCTGCTGCGGAACGACGCCCGCCCATATTAGGGAACTGCGCCGCAATCTGGAACAGCAAGCCCCTCCGGCCCCGCCTGTGCGGGAAGAGGGTAAAATTATTCTCACCAGCCGTTCTTCCCTGGTCCGCATCGGCCTGAATGAGTCGGTTAGAATTATTGGCGAGCGCATCAACCCCACAGGAAAGAAACAGCTTTCCGCCGAACTGGCCGCACACGATTTTACCACAGCTCTGCGGTTTTCCGACGAGCAGGTTCTGGCCGGCGCCGATATCCTTGATGTGAATGTCGGCGCGCCGCAGGTGGATGAAACATCCTTGCTGCCGGAACTGGTCCAGCGTCTTGTCTCCCGGCACAGCCTGCCTCTCTCCCTAGATTCTTCCAATGCCGAAGCCATTGCAGCAGCCCTAGCCATGTATCCTGCCTCGCCTCTGGTCAATTCCATTAACGGCGAGGAGGGCAGTATGGATCGTTTGGGTCCGCTCTGCCGCGATTTCGGAGCTCCTTTCATTCTTCTGCCGCTGAAAGGGAAAGCCTTGCCGGAGACAGCGGCCCAGCGTATTGCCATTATCGAAGCGCTGTTGCGGCGAATGGAAGAACTGCGTATTCCCAAGCGCCTGGCCATGGTTGACGTGCTGGCGCTGACTATTTCCGCCAACCCGCTGGCTGCGAGAGAATGCCTTGCAGTCATCCGTTACTGCACCGAAGAGCTGAAACTTCCTACCACGATGGGGCTTTCCAATATTTCCTTCGGCCTGCCCGCGCGAGAACTGATCAACAGTTCCTTCCTGAGCATGGCTGCTGGAGCCGGTCTTTCAGCCTGCATTGCCAACCCCTCGTCTAAACGTTTTATGGAAGAGACGGCTGCGGCTAATCTGTTGACCGGCAAGGACCACGCCGCAAAAGCCTTTATCAGCGGTTATGCTTCCTGGACCGGCGGGAGCGGGGGAACAATCCCCGGAGGCAGCGGAAAAAAGAATAATCCCGGAACGGAGGGCAAGGCGTCTTCACTTAGCGAAGCGGTTGTTCTAGGCAGGAAAGAGGATATTCCCGAACTGGTGAAAGCAGCCCTTGAAGCAGAAGAACGCCCGCTGGATATCGTGAACAAACGACTGATCCCGGCTATCGGCGAAGTCGGCCGCAAATACGAACGCAAAGAGTATTTTCTGCCCCAGCTTATCCGTTCGGCCGAAAGCATGCAGGCGGCCTTTGCCTTGCTGCGGCCGCTGTTGGAAGAAACCGCCGCGGGAGAAGAGAGGCCGGTTATAATCATGGCCACAGTAGAGGGCGATATCCATGACATTGGCAAAAACATCGTCAATCTGATGCTTGAAAACCACGGTTTCCGTGTTGTGGACCTGGGCAAAGACGTCAAGGCCGAAGCCATAGTTGCCGCAGCCAGAGAAAAGAAAGCCGATCTGATCGGGCTTTCTGCCCTCATGACCACGACTATGGTGCGCATGGAAGATACCCTGGCCCTGGTCAAAGAAAACAATCTTGGCATTCCGGTTATGGTCGGAGGCGCGGTGGTCACGCCCGAGTATGCCCGTAGTATCGGAGCGTTTTACTCCTCCGACGCGGTTGACGCCGTACGGGTTGCCAAGAATCTCCTGCGCGCCGGTTGCGAGCAGGAGAGCGCGGGCTCTGCCCGTATCCAAGGCTAAAGGATTATCAAATATGATGCGAACCTTGTTTTTTCTCCTGCTCATTGTTGTTTGCCTCTGCGGAGCTCCGGGAACAGGAAAAGCTGCGGCTGACCAGGATTTTGCTCCTTTCGGCCTTGAAGAACTGATGAAGACCTTGGAGCATGCCAAAGGCAAAGTTGTGCTTATCAACTTTTTTGCTACCTGGTGCCCGCCCTGCAAGGAGGAAATCCCCCACCTCATGGGTATACGCAAGGGAATTCCGGAGGATAAGCTGGTTCTCATCGGGGTTTCCGTTGATGAAGACATCCAGGAACTGCGCAAATTCGCCATGAAAACCCGTTTCAATTATCCGGTATATACAGGGCAGGGCGATTTACTGGCGGCTCTCGAACTTTCCGCTATACCGCACATGATCATCGTGGATCGCGAAGGAGCTTTATGTTACAGCCAGCCGGGCCTTTTGCCTGAAGCATTGCTGCGGCACAACCTGAATCAGCTCGTGGAAGGCCAAAAGGCGGCAATCTGTGCTGAGTGACACTTTTTAGGGAAAAAAAGCACTTACGGAGGCAGGCGTGTCGGATATACAGCTACGCAAAGCACGCATGGCGGATGTGCAGGGCATCCATGCCCTGGTCATGGAGGGAACGGCCCAAGGGCTGTTGTTGCCTCGCTCCCTCAACCAAATATATACCAAGCTTCGTGATTTTTGGGTTTTGGATCATGGCGAGGGCACCCCGGTTATCGGCTGTTGCGCTCTGGCCATAGCCTGGGATAATATGGCCGAAGTACGTTCTCTGCTGGTAGCGGGGAACGCCAGGCGCAGAGGCTATGGCTCGCTTCTTGTAGAGGCTTGTCTTGGCGAGGCCAGAGATTTCGGCATTAACCGGGTTTTCAGCCTGACCTACCAAGTAGCCTTTTTTGCCAGTTTGGGATTCAAGGAAATTCCTAAGGAAAATCTACCTCAGAAAATCTGGACGGATTGTATAGATTGCCCGAAGTTCCCCAACTGCGATGAAGTTGCCATGATCCGGGAGCCGGTATGAACGGGCGTCGCTATACGTTAACTCCTGTTTTCCCGGAGGAGGCCATTGCCGCCAGAGTTCGGGAAATCGCGGGAGAAATCAATAGCCTTTACCGGGACGAACCCTTGGTCATTGTTTGTGTGCTCAAGGGCGGCTTCATGTTTTTTGCGGACCTAGTAAAGTATATTACCATTAAGCCGGAACTCGAGTTTGTCCGGATTTCCAGCTATGGCTTGGGGACCGAGTCTAAGAGCATCGGTTTTACCAAGGATGTGGAGCTGAGCCTGGAAAACAAACACGTGTTGCTGGTTGAAGATGTTGTGGATACCGGCTATAGTATGCAATTCCTGATCAGGCAGTTGCAATCAAGAGGAGTAAAATCTTTGCGGCTGGCCGCGCTCATTGACAAGCGCGAGCGGCGAGAGGTGGACGTAACGGTCGATTTTGCGGGGTTTCGGCTCGATGAAGGTTTTATTGTTGGCTATGGGCTGGACTTTGCGGAACATCATCGGGAGTTGCCCGGCATCTATGAAGTGGTATTTGACAAATAACCTGATATACGGTTTGGTGAATTCGTCTCTTGTGCCCTTTCCCCAGGTTGGGTGTAGGAGACCGAGCAAAGCCCGGTGCGAGGAAAAATCATGCTGGTAACCTGCCCCAATTGCGGAACGCGTTTTAATATCCCGGATATGGCCTACAAGCCGGGACGTAAAGCCCGTTGTTCCAATTGCGGCACTGTTTTTCCATTGCCGCCGCTGGATTCTTTCGCACCGCAAGGCGAGTCTGCCGGGTTTCAAAGTCCCGCTCCTGAACCTCCGTTGCCGGAACAGCACGCCCCACGCGCCGCCAGATCCGCTAACTATGATAGGCCCGGCACTCCTCAGGATGCGGTTCCTTCTTTTGAAGATATTATCACCAATGTCGGAGGGGGCGGAGAAGGAAAAAGGCCCGAGCAGGCCGCCCCTCCCAAACCGAAAACCGAAGGCTCCGGCAAAAAACGGATCCTGTTGTTCCTGTTGGCCGGTGTGCTGACAATCCTGCTGGCAGGACTTGGCGCTTATGTTATTTTACACGCCTTTAGCTCGCCATCCTCACCTCAAGAAGATATCCTTAAAGACAAACTGAAAAATTTAGCCCTGACCGATATGCGTCAGGTGCTGATCACTAATAATGATAAAATCGAACGCATGGTTGTTATTGAAGGCAAGGTAGAGAACCGTTCTACAACGCCTAAAAGTCTTATCCTTCTGGAAGCCACGCTCATGGATAAATACGGGCAGGTGCTGGCTATCCAGCAGCAATACTGCGGGATCACACTCTCACTTTTCCAATTGCAGGTTCTGAGTGATGAGGAACTGCGCGAGCGTCTTAACCGGCAAAGTGACATTGCCTTGGCCAATACCAACATTCTGCCCGGGGGGAATGTTCCCTTTACCATCATCTTTTTTAATCAGCCGCCGGCCGCCTATGAATTCAAGGTTCGCATCATAGATGCGCAGGAAGGCGACCTGAACGTCAGGCGGGATGCCGGTTCCGTCACTCCTTAAGTTGGCGGCTCCGTTACAATCCGTCATTTTTTGGGAAGCAACGGATTCACATGAACTTCATCATGGTGCGTGCCGTTCATCCCATAAAGCCGGGCACAGCCCGGCTTTTACTTGTGACGGCGGCAGGCCATGGAACGACCTGACTGTGGATTGAGCTCGTATGGCAAAACAAAAAGATGTCTTTATCTGCAGCGCCTGCGGGGCAAAATCCCTTCAATGGCGTGGACAATGCTCGGGCTGCGGCGCCTGGAATACCCTGGAAGCCGTTACCCTGCCGCAGGCCGGGCCGGGGAGGGCGGCCGCCTCCGGCGGCAGCGCCATTATGCCGCTCAAGGATGCGCCGGATTCCGAAGCGCGTGCCTTCAGCACCGGCCTTGCAGCCCTCGATAGGGTTCTCGGCAACGGTCTTGTGCCGGGAGCTTCAGTGTTAATCGGAGGAGAGCCGGGAATCGGCAAATCGACCTTACTGTTGCAACTTGCCGGTGCTGTAGCCGCTACGGGCCGGAATGTCCTGTATCTCTCCGGAGAAGAATCACTGCCCCAAATCAAGGCCAGAGCAGAACGTCTTGGGGTGCTCCACGACAGTTTGCATGCTCTTTCCACCTCTCGGGCCGACGATGTCTATCCCGTGTTGGAAGGTCCGGCGGCTCCTGATTTGCTGATTGTGGACTCTGTACAGACTCTTGCCACAAGTGCTGCCGAGGGGCTGCCCGGCAACGTCGGCCAGGTTAGGGCTGTGGCTCTGGAAATAAGCGAATTGGCCCGTAAAAGCATGACCAGCGTTCTTTTCGTCGGCCATGTAACCAAAGATGGAGCCATAGCCGGCCCTAAGCTCCTGGAGCACATGGTGGATACGGTTATTTCCCTGGAAGGGGACAGGCAGCAAATTTTCCGCCTGCTGCGGGTGCTCAAAAATCGCTTCGGCCCCAACCAGGAACTCCTGGTGTTCCAAATGCAGGGGCAGGGCATGGCTCTCGTGGAAGACCCATCCACGTATTTTCTCGGCGCGCGAGACGCCTCCCTTTCCGGCGCTGCTGTCGTCATGGCTATTGAGGGGCAGCGTCCCTTTGCCGTAGAGGTTCAAGCTCTTGCCACCAAGACGTTTTTAGCCATACCCCGCCGCGCGGCCTTGGGATTTGACGTCAACAGGCTTCACCTGATCTTGGCCGTGCTGGAAAAACGCCTGAAACTTTCCTTTGCCCAGTTAGATATTTATACTAAAATCGGCGGCGGCCTCCGTATGCAGGATCCGGGCATGGATCTGGCTTTGGTGGCGGCCATCCTCTCCTCGGTATATGATATTCCCCTCCCGGAAAGAGCCTTGTTTTGGGGGGAAGTGGATCTAAACGGGCAGATACGGCCGGTTAACGGGCATTCCCTTCGGCTGGATCAGGCCCGCAGGCTCGGTTATACCCCCTTGTATTTTCCGCAACCTGTGGAAGGAAAGCCGGGGGACTCTAGGAAGGCCGAAGGCCTAAAGACGTTATCCGAATTGCAGAACGCTGTTTTCGGCCAGGAACGCAGAAAAACCCGTTCAACCAGCAATGCCCCTTCCTGATTCCCCCAATACCGGGACGGCCCGCATCCGGGAATTCGTCTGGACAGAAAATAATCACATATTATAGTATCCTGTTGTGTTCCGGCATCTGTACGAAGGCCTGTTTGTGCTTTATCTATGGAAAGCGCTTTGCGTCGCTCCACGGTAAGGCTGAAAGATATCCCGGACCTAAACCCGGATCAGTCGCTGATGCGATGCAAAAAGAAAACAGGCGCTTTTGGAGGACGTCGGACCAGTTCACCATTCAACAGGCGGCGAAAGGACATGAAAATAACGCTGATGTCATTTCGCGGCTGTTCAGGATTGTAGTATGCCAGACGCTTCTCTTTCTGCCGATAATGCCGTTTTGCTGAAACAACAGGTTCGCGAGCCGCGCCGTTATGCGGTTATTCTGCATAATGACGATTACACCACTATGGAATTTGTAATCTCCGTGTTGGTTGACGTTTTTCGTAAGAATTTGGAAGAAGCCAGGGCCATTATGCTGATGGTCCATGAAAAAGGCCGGGGGGTGTGCGGAATCTATCCCGCAGAAGTGGCCGAAACAAAAGCGGCTCTTGTTCACGGCAAAGCCAGAGCAGCCGGATACCCCCTCCGCTGTACTCTGGAAGTTGTATAATAGAGGTACCCATGCTTGGCAAACACCTTGAGGCCGCTCTTTCCGCGGCGGTCAGCGATGTGCAGCTCAGGCGTCACGAGCTCCTGACTTTGGAGCATCTTTTGCTGGCTATTACTGAACAACGCTATGGCGTTGATATACTTGAAGAATGTGGCGTTGATGTGCACAGACTGCAAGAGAGACTTGAAGAATTTTTCCGTTCTTCCTTGAACTCGCTGCCTGAGGGCATCGATGTGGAGGTGGTCCAAACCCTGGCCATGCAGCGGGTCATGCAGCGGGCTGTCAGGCAGATCCATGCCGCGGGCAAAGAGACAGTAGAAATTGGTGACGTTTTAGCGGCTATTCTTGAAGAAGAAGATTCTTATGCCGCTTTTTTTCTCCTTTCCCAAGGGATTACCCGTGTTGGCCTGCTGGAGGTTGTGGCCCGTTTTCGTGACGAGGAAGAAGCCCCAAAAGAAGGACGCACGGAGCAAGAAGGCGAGGAGGGGAGCTCCAGAGATCCTGCAGCGATTCTGGCCAAGTACACCCAGGATTTGACGGCCAAAGCCCAACAGGGCTTGATTGACCCCCTTATCGGCAGAGAAGAGGAGCTGACGCGCTGTATCCAGATACTGTGCCGCCGCCGGAAAAACAACCCGTTGTTCGTGGGTGATCCGGGCGTGGGGAAAACCGCCCTGGCCGAGGGACTGGCCTTGCGCATCTACGAGGGCAGGGTGCCCGAGGCGTTCAAAACAGCCAAAGTCTTTTCTTTGGATATGGGCTCTCTGCTGGCGGGCAGCAAGTACCGAGGCGATTTTGAAGCCCGGCTCAAAGCGGTTGTAGCCGCTTTGCAGAGCACTCCCAATTCCGTTCTGGTGATTGACGAAATACATACCATTGTCGGGGCCGGGGCAACCAGCGGCGGTTCTATGGACGCCTCCAATATTCTCAAGCCCGTGCTGGCCTCAGGCCGCTTGCGCTGCGTTGGCTCAACAACCCATGAGGAATACCGAAATCACCTGGAGAAAGACCGGGCTCTCTCCCGCCGTTTTCAGAAAATCGATATCCAGGAACCCAGCGAAGAGGAAACGGTGGCCATTCTCAAGGGGCTGAAATCCCGCTACGAGAGGCACCATAAGGTCAGCTATTCAGTGGCCGCCCTCAAGGCGGCGGTTAGCCTTTCCGGCCGCTATCTGCAGGATAAACCCCAGCCGGATAAGGCCATTGATGTTATTGACGAAGCCGGGGCGGCCGCCTGTCTGGCCCGGAGTGCGGCAACGCGTCTCGGTACGAGCGGCAGGAACGGCGTAAAAGTAGGCGTTGCCGAAATCGAGCGGGTTGTGGCCGCTATGGCCCGTATTCCTTCCGTCAAGGTCAATCTTCCCGATAAAGAAAAACTGCACACTCTGGAGGACGAGCTGCGCGGAGCGGTCTTCGGACAGGATGAAGCCGTGGACGCGGTAACCAGGGCTGTTTTGCGGGCCCGGGCCGGTTTTTCCAAAAGTGACCGACCTCAGGGTTCTTTCCTTTTTTATGGTCCCACCGGCGTCGGCAAGACAGAACTGGCCCGGCAACTGGCCGCATCGCTAGGGATCAACTTTTTGCGGTTCGACATGAGCGAATATATGGAAAAGCACGCCGTTTCCCGCTTTATCGGCGCGCCGCCGGGGTATGTTGGCTTTGATCAGGGGGGGCTATTAACCGAAGCAGTCCGGAAGACCCCCCACAGCCTTATTCTATTGGATGAACTTGAAAAGGCGCATCCGGATATCTTTAATGTGTTGCTCCAAGTTATGGATTACGCCACGTTGACCGATACGACCGGGCGCAAGGCGGACTTTCGCAACTGCATTCTGATAATGACCTCTAACGCTGGAGCCTTTGAAATGTCCGGCCGCAGCATCGGCTTCGGCTCCGCTAAAAAGAACTTTGACGCCGCGGCCAAAGGCCGCAAAGCAGTAGAGCGGATATTCTCGCCGGAATTTCGTAACCGCTTGGATCTTATGATCCCCTTTGCTAACCTCTCTCCCAATGTTATGGGCCGCATTGTGGATAAATTCATTGCCGAGCTTTCTTCCGGGCTTAAGGAAAAGAAAGTTCGTCTCGCGCTCTCCACGGCGGCTCGAGAATGGCTTGCGGAAAAAGGCTATGATGAACGCTTTGGCGCAAGGCCCCTGGCGCGTTTGATCCGGGAACAGCTTGAAGACCCCCTAGCGCGCGAACTGCTGTTTGGCGCCTTGACAGCCGGCGGTTCCGCTATGGTGGATACCTCCGGCGATACGCTTTCCTTTACGTATGAAGCTGCGGGGACTAAGGAGGGGTAAGATGTCTTTTGCTGCCGCTCGGGCAGGCTCCTGGTATACGAGACAATGAGCCCGGTCTTCCTGCCGCCTGGCGGGGATGTGGTTTTTCCTTCCCTGCGTTTTGCTTCTCCTGAAGGCCTGCTTGCCGTGGGCGGCGATCTTTCGCCGGAGCGTCTACTCGCGGCATACCGTTCCGGCATATTTCCCTGGTATGACGAGACAACGCCCATATTGTGGTGGAATCTTCCGGAACGGTTTATTCTTTTTCCGGATTCCTTCCATATCCCGCGCTCACTGCGGCGGATACTCCATGCCGAAACCTTTACCATCACCCTGGATACGGCCTTTGAGGAGGTCATCACCGGCTGCGCTGAAACGGCCCGGAAAGGGCAGAAGGGCACTTGGATTACCAGGGATATGATTACGGCCTATTGCAACCTCCATGCCGCCGGGTATGCCCATTCTGCGGAGGCCTGGCAGGATGGGCGCTTGGCCGGTGGCCTCTATGGACTAGCTCTTGGCGGGGTCTTTTTTGGCGAATCCATGTTTTTCCGTGTTCCCGAAGCATCCAAGTGTGCCCTGGTCTGGCTTTTCTCGTACCTGGCCTTTCGCGGCTTCCGCCTGGTGGATTGCCAACAACCAACGAAAAATTTAGCCCGCTTTGGGGGGGTCAGCGTGCCCCGGCGGATTTTCATGCAGCTTCTTAAACAGGGGCTGCACCACGATGTCAGCAAGACGCCATGGCAATTTCCCCACGATTTTCACCCACTAAACAAGATCTAGGGGCTGCTCCTCAATACATTTCATCGGTATACGTATTGCTGCCCCGCTGGTTATACCCCAACGGCCCGGAATTCTTTCCTTCAGGGCCGTTGGGGTCACAACGTGGGGCAAACATTTGCCTACCTACAGAAAGCCTGGCCGTCGCAACTAAAAGGGAGGCTTTGCTTTCACGCCATGCAGCAGTATAGCCAGTTCCCTCATGAAACGCTTTAAAGACGGGCAACAAAAGCCGTCAACGCAGTGTTCATACGGTTTGCCCGAGTTTCTTGGCCACTTCAGTAAGGAACTTGCCCTGCCGGCGAGCGATTTCCTTTTCAGCTTCGCTGATCTCTCTGCTGCCGTTGTCACCGGCAATAGTTCCCGAACCATAAGGGCTTCCGCCACAAACGACATCGCTGCCATGCAGTTCCGGGGTACTGAACGGTACGGGAGCAATCAGCATGCCGTGGTGAAGAATATAGGTGTGAAAACTAAAGTGCGTAGCTTCCTGCCCGCCGTGCTGAGTATTTGACGAGGCAATAGTGCCCGCAACTTTACCGGCCAAGGCGCTCTTGGCCCATAAACTGCCTGTTGAATCCAAAAACGCGCGCATCTGAGCGCACATGCCCCCAAAACGAGTAGGGCTGCCGAAAAGAATTGCCCCGGCTTCAACCATATCCTCAGGAGTGGCGGTCGGCAAATCGGCCCCCCGAGCAGCAGCCGGCAGAGCTCCGATTTTTTGCAGAACTTCTGGTGAGAGTATTTCGGGAACGGTCCGCAAAACCGGCTCGCCGCCGGCTATCATGACTCCTTCAGCAGCAGCTTGAGCCAGAGCATAGATATGGCCGTAGACCGAATAAAAAATAATCAAGGTTTTCATGGATACTCCTTCGATTTTTACGATATTCAGGAAACGCCGTAAGGCCTTTTCTATACCTTAAAAGGTTACAGCGTGTGGTCAACTGTAAATTTTGCGGTCCTTTCTACGAAGACGGCATGTTCATGCATTACTGCCTGGGGGAAGCAACGGTCATCCGCTCAAACACTGGGGAAACTATAAGGTCATTTAGGAGGCAAAACAGAGAGCCACATATCCTCGGGCAAAAAAGATGGCACACCACCTTGAGATGCACCAGAATCAATAATAGTCTGGATCCGGAAAGGGGGCCTCGTGGGAAAAAATCTTAACGGCGGGGTTTATAAAAGGCATTGTTCCTGGCCAGCTCTCGAAAGGCGGGGTTTTCTTCCACCCACCGACTGCGGATTCTGGAGAGAAAAAGGAGCATACTCGAACCGTAAAGCAATACGAAAAGGCAAAGCAGGGGAAAAGCAGCCGGAGAAAGGGCAGGAGCCAGCGCAAGGGCGCCAAGAAAGGTAAAAAAACAGAAGCAAAGGGAGAGACAGCAAAACCTGTTGAAAGCAAGAGAAACCAAAGAGACGCCGGAAGTGATAATCAACGGAAAGGAGAGAAACGCGCCCATCCAGAATTCCTTCAAGAACAACGGATTGATATCTTCGCTAATCTCTTGGGGGCTGAGTATAAGCACAGCAAGCGCATACAGAAGAACAAGAATATGAACGCAACGAACAAGCCTGATGAAGCGGCCTGTGCGCTGAGTAACCTTGATATAGCCCTGGCTCATAGGATTCCTGGGGCTGAAGGGTAGAAATTCAGGCGCGATTGCCGAATATAGCCAGCATACACATGGAACAAGCTGAGACAAACCTCATCGCTGTGCCGAATCATGTACCGAGCTATCGCCGTCATGTCTCGAACATGCATGAACGCAACGCTTGAAAATACTTTTAATTAGGTAAAATCATTAATTTTTTAATCATCCTGGGGGAACGGCCTTGCGGCGTCGCCTTGCGGTGTTGTTACGCGAATAGCTATGAGTTGTCTAGCCATCCTGGCGTTATAACTAGGCCTTACGGATATGGTAGAGATGGAAATAAAAATGTCCCATAATGTAAATTATGTTAACTTTTGTATGAGAAAATGCTTTGCCCAAAGAAATTTGCCGTTGTTCTAGCAAAACTTTCCCTTTATTTCGCAAAAAATCGCTCCAAGCCCCCAAAAGAACTCTGTCACAGGCCTCTTTTGGTATTTCCTAAAGGTTCCGTAGGTTACACATTCGTTTGGAATGGATTCATTGTATATTACAAATACGGCGATCCATCGTTGCTCGCCCGCTCCAATAGAATCTTTTAAAAATCGCTATGTGTATCATTTATGACGTGAAACCACCTTTTCCTGTTCAGCTATGCCGCAATTATATAACAATTTCCCAACAAGATTACTGATTAACGCACAACATGGGGTACATAAGAAGCTTTATGTACAGTTTTTCCCGGACTATTTGGCTATTGGTGCGTTCCGATAGTTCCGTGTCCCCGTGGCGTTAGCCTTTCAGCAGCATGCCAAAGCGGAAAGTTATCGTGCAAAAAGCATATATATTCCTGTCAGTATTGAATATTTCTTGAACTTATCACGTTTTGAAAAGGTCTGCTGAAGACGCAAACCGTAACTTTCCTGCGAATAGCTTGACATCTGCAACCCATATAGCCAATATAGGCAAAATCATCTGATTCTTTCTATCCCGGAGGAAACAACTATGAGTGCACTATTTGATTGGGTTGACCAGCATGAGGAAGAAATACTGGAAACCTATAAACAATTGCACATGATTCCGGAACTGGGCTTTCAGGAGTTTAAAACTTCAGCATTTCTGGCTGAGGAACTGAAAAAACTGGGCTTTGAAGTAACCGAGAAAATCGGTGGTACCGGCGTTATGGGGGTAATGAAAGGCAAGGAACCCGGCATTACCTTTGCCATGCGCGCCGATATGGATGCCCTGCCCATCGAGGAAGCAACGGGCCTGCCCTACGCTTCTACCCATCCCGGCGTAATGCATGCCTGTGGTCATGATTCGCACTGCACGATGTTGCTCTATGCGCTTAAAGACCTTATGGCCCATGGCGGCGTACGGCGCGGCACGTTGAAGGTCATCTTTCAGCCCGCTGAAGAGCTTCTGGGCGGAGCCAGGGCCTTTATCAAAAGCGGCCTTCTGGGCGACGTGGACGAAATCGTGGGTCTGCATGTACGCAATAATTCCGAAGCCAAAGTCGGCGAGGCGGCCCGGGCGATCTGGCATAGTTCCTCCTGGAAAATTTTGGCCAAAGTGCATGGCAAAGCGGCGCATGGAGCTTGGCCTCATCGCGGCGTAAACGCTCTGGATGCCGCTGCTGCTATTATCAATAATATTAACGCGATTCACATCGACCCCAGAACGCCCCACTCCGTGAAAGTTACCCGTTGCCTCGCGGGGGGAACAGCCACCAATATCATTCCGGAATTTGCGGATATGGCCTTCGACTTGCGGTCGCAAAACAACGCCGGCATGAAAGAGCTGCTTGAAAAAACCCGCCGCGCTATTGAGGCTGGGGCTGCCGGTATCGGCTGCACTGTGGAAATCATTGATGATGGCGGTTGCCCCGCTGCGGAGCTTGACCCGAATCTCACCGCCGAAGCCGAGGCCTCCATTATCAAGGTATGCGGCCATGCCGTTCCTGACGTATACACGCCCGGCGGTGAAGATTTCCACTGCTACGCTGCCGAGGCAGGCATCAAATCAGCCTTCATCGGCATTGGCGCAGATCAGACCACCGGCGGCCATACCCCCACCATGCAGCTTGATCTCAGGGCCTTGCCTATTGGGGTAAAAATTATGGCTGATCTTGCAGCCAAAAAGGTCGGCTGATTTTTAATGGAGTACATTATCTTTATCGAAAAGGTCGTATGACCTGCTCCCTTCACCAAGGGAACCACAGCCTCTCATTCCCGTTTTCAGACGGGGTTTGTGCGGTAGGTGCTGCTTTTGCAAAAAAGCGGCACCGCAAAAATCAGAATATAGGGGGTTGAAAGGAAGGCAAGGGGTTTTTGTTTTTGTCTCAATTTGAACAACCGAGGATACACCATGAGTTCGGAAGGTACTCAAAAAGTTACTGTCGCAAGCTATGTTCTGCTTGCGCTGGCTTGTATCATTTTTTCCGGCGTATTCGCCAAACACACTCCTGACAGTTGGTGGCCGGCATGGCTCCAGGTTTTTGATTTCAACATTCTTAACGGCAGTTTTGGCACCATAGCCAAATCCACCAACAACTTCCGCGGCGTTGGCGGCGTTGGCGCCAGAGATGGCTTTCTGTTTGCCTTAAACTTGTGCCCCTCCGTCATTCTTGCCCTTGGTCTGGTAAAAATTGTTGACGGTTATGGCGGCCTGCTCGCGGCTGAAAAGATCATCCGGCCCTTTTTCAAGCCGTTGCTCGGCATTCCCGGCATCACCGGTCTGGCCTTCATCACCCACCTGCAAAGCACTGACGGCGCAGCGGCAATGACCAAAGAACTCTTTGACGATGGTCATATAACGGATGAAGAGAGAACCCTGTTTACGACCTTGCAGTTCAGCGCCAATGGAACGATCACCAACTATTTCGCCACCATTGCCGGAGCGTTGCAGGCCTATTTTGTAGTGCCCCTCGGGCTTCCCCTGGTTGTGATCTTTTTATGCAAAATCATGGGGACCAACATCATGCGCCTCATTCTGAAGATGCAAAGCAAGAAAAGCACCGGTGCGGAAGCTTAGGGAGGTACGTTCTATGTCGAAACCTGTAAAGAAAAACGCCATTGACTACTTTATTGAAGGCGCCCGGAGCGGCTGGACCATCGGCACCACCAGCATGCTGCCTAACGTGGTCATGGCCTTCGTTATTATTCGTATTCTGAATGTTACCGGCATTATGGACCTTCTCGGTGAATGGGCCGGCGGCGTTATGTCTCTCTGGGGGCTCCCCGGTCAGGCGCTGGCCGTGCTTCTGGCTGCGTTTATGTCCATGGGCGGCGGTGCCGGCATGGCAGCAGCTATGGCCGTGGATGGGGTTCTTACTCCGGTGCATGTCACCATTCTTGCTCCGGCCATTATCTTGATGGGAGCCTTGCTGCAATACATGGGCCGTTGCCTTGGCACTTCCGGCTCCAATCCCAAGTATTGGGGATGGCAGATTGGTATTGCCATCTTTAACGCACTCATTGCGATGTGGATCTTGCGTTTTCTGTTGCTGTTCTTCGGCGATTCCCCTGCCGCGGCCTGATGCAGCAATACAGCCTCCGGGGAGCGCTGCCTTGGTAGTTCTTCCCGGTCGGGCAGGTTTATAAACCATAAAAAAGCGCCCTTTCGGGCGCTTTTTTATGGAGCTTACACATCGTTCTTTCTCAGTGCCGGGGATCACCCTTCCGGGATTCGCCTGGTACGGCAATACCCATCTGTTTCAAAAAAGCATCACGGCATTCATAGCTACAGAAGCGATAAACCGTGTCGCCATCGCGCACGCTAACGCTTTCTTCCTTGGAAACATAGGTACCGCATAGAGGATCCTTCACCAATTCCCCGGCTTCCCTTTTACGTTCAGCATCCTTACGGCTTTGTTCCTTATTCCGCAAGGCTCGGTGTTTGCTCTCATTGGCAAACAACTTGTAAACAATAAATACCGCCAGGGCGATGACGATCCAACGTATCATTAATCCCCCGACTACGAACGCTTGTACACGCCGGGATACAAAACTTCCAGGCAGGCGTCAGCCAAGGAATCCAGGCTGGAAGCATTCTTTTCGGGCGGCAGACCGGAAGCATCATAGGCCAGCGGCAATTCGGTGCAGGCTGTGGCAACGAGAATATCTTTCTCTTTCCAGAGCCCTTCAACAATAGAACGCATCAGCTTGCCGGATTCTTCCATCTTATTAGCTTTGACCAACCTTACGCACTGCTGCACTTGATCCTGCACCGCGTCATCGACCTTATGAAAAGTATAGCCCATTTCCTTGGCGTGCTCTTCGTACAACCCGGTACGGCAGGTGCCTGTGGTTGCCAGAAGCCAAGCGCCTTGCGGGCTGCGCGCCTGACAGGAGGCAATGGTTTCCCTGACGATATGGATGTACGGCACTGACAGATCCTTATAAAATTTATCGACGAAAACATGCGCCGTATTGCAGGGAGTAGCCAAAAGATCCGCCCCCCAGCTAATGAGCTTTTCAAAGCCGTCTTTAAAACGAGGGGTGGGATCCGGGACTATGCCCTCAATGGCCTCAACTCTATCCGGCATGTGAGAATCGCAGAGCACATAGACGATGGGGTGTTCCTGATCCCGGGTTGCCGGAGATTTCACGGTAAGAAGCCGGAGAAATTCAGCCGTGGCAGCCGGTCCCATACCGCCGAGAACGCCGAGAATTTTTTCGGGAGCTTTGATCATGGTGTCTGTCCTTTGGGGAGTCAATCCGCCTGAAAGACGGTATCTCCCTGTTGGGTGTAGGAAAGTTGTTCCAAGGCCTCTTTGACAAGCCTTCCATCCGGAAAACGCAGGCCGGGAGCCAGATCCAGAAGGGGCAACAGCACAAAAGCGCGCAGGTGCATGCGCGGATGGGGGAGCTGTACTTCCCCTTGAGAGATGCAAGTATCAAACAAAAGGAGATCAAGGTCAATGGTCCGGGGGCCAAAACGCCGAGCCGGATTGCGGATTCGGCCGAGGCTCTCCTCCACGGCGTGGAGTTGCCTTAGCAGATCTTTCGGGCGTATCCCCTCCTCCAGGCAAAGATGCCCTGCTGCGTTGTAAAACCAAGGCTGGCTCTTGTCTCCCCAGGGTTCTGTTCGGTACAATCCGGAAAAAGAGGTCCGGATTACCCCGGGAATACAGCCGAGCCGCGCCCGAGCTGCGGCCATGGTGGCAGGAACATCTCCGAGGTTTCCGCCCAAACTGATAAAAGCGTTGTGCATGCCTGTTCCTTACCGCTTCAAGCAAAGCCTGTCAAAAGACGACGCCAGGCCGGCTTGGAGTCTTGAAAAAAACTACAAGAATTGGCAGGAAGTAAGAATGAGCAAAACGACATCCGCGCTCCCCTCCTCGATGCCTTCGAGTCCGGAAGGAGTGCCGGTTCATCCCTTGGCAGACCGCTATCTGGAACATCTGCTCATTGAAAAGGGACTTTCCGAAAACACCCTCGCCGCTTACTCGGCGGATCTTTCGGATTTTTTATCCTTCCTTGCCGAGAGGTCTTTTCCTCTTGAGGAGGTGAGCGATCAGACTTTATTTCTCTATATAGTCGATGTTCGCGCGCGCGGTCTTTCCGGCCGCAGCCTTGCCAGGCGCCTTTCTGCCCTGCGGGGCCTCTTCAGCTTTGCCCGGCGTGAAGGATTTTTCAGCGCCGATCCGGCCGGATTTCTGGAAAATCCGAAATTCGTCCGTTCCCTGCCCGAGGTGCTTTCCCAAGAGGAAATGCAACGTCTTCTGGCCCAGCCGGATTGCAGCACAAAACTTGGTTTCCGAGATCGAACCATGTTGGAAATGCTTTACGCCGCCGGCCTCAGAGCCTCCGAGCTTGTTTCCCTAAAGGCTCTGGATTTCGATCCGGCGACCAACCTGGTTCGAGTTTTCGGCAAGGGAGCCAAAGAACGGCTCGTGCCGGTGCATAACGAAGCAGCGACCTTTCTTGCGGAGTATACCCATATCTGGCGGCCATTGTTTTCCCCCAAGGAACCGGCGTTGTTTCTCAATCGCTCGGGCCGCGGGCTCAGCCGTGTGGCGCTGTGGAAAATTGTACAGCGTTACGCGCTGCTGGCGGATATCGGCCGCCCTATCTCACCGCATACCTTCCGCCACTCGTTTGCCACGCACCTTTTGGAAGGAGGAGCCGACCTTCGGGCAGTACAAATGCTCCTTGGTCATGCGGATATCAGCGCTACAGAAATATATACTCATGTGGAAAAAAGCCGCCTGGGTGTAGTCCATAAAACCCACCACCCCCGGTCCAACGGCGGTAGCGGCCCTTCCGGGAACGCCCCGCGCACCGAATGATCCAAGGCCGCCCTCCCGCCCCGTATGCCCAAAGCCCCACTTGCGGCGCGCCACGCCGACAACAAGGAACAGATTCTATGCAAAGCAGCAAAATCCAGCCCCAAACCGTAATCACGGCCCACAACAATGCTGATTACGATGCTCTGGCGGCCATGGTGGCGGCCAAACATCTCTATCCTGAAGCTGTGCTCGTTGCTCCCGGTTACCAAGAACGGCATGACGGCCATTATTTCACAGACAGCATCGCTTATTTATTTCACCTCATCCAGCCACGGGAAATAGATTTTTCCAGAGTCTCCACGCTGGTGGTGGTGGATACGCGGCAAAAATCAAGGATTCCCCAAGTGGAAGCCGTTTTTGCTAACCCTGAGCTGCGCATCCATCTCTATGATCACCATCCCGATTCGGATGATGATCTGCATGGGGAGTTGGAAGTTATCAAGCCCTGGGGCTCCGCTACGGCTATCATTGTCAGCCTGCTCATGGAAAAAAATATCGAGCCCTCTTCGGATGAAGCAACTATGATGGGGCTGGGCATTTATGAAGATACCGGCTCCTTCACCTTTGCCGCCACGACCGCCCAAGACCTGGAGGCGGCGGCCTGGCTGCGGCGGCACAAGATGGATATCGAAATCATCAGTGAACTGGTCAGCAGAGATCTGACACGTGAACAACTGGCGGTACTGAACACACTTCTGGAAAATGCCGCCACCCATGATATCAAGGGCATCACTGTCGTGCTCTGCGAGGTCTCCTTGGAGGGATACCTGGGAGATTTTGCGCTGATCGTCCACAAAATGATGGATATGGAAAATATTAAGGCCATTTTTGCCCTGGCCAGGATGGGCGATAGGATTCATGTCGTGGCCCGCAGTCGGGTGGAAGAAGTGGATGTCGGCCGCATCTGTGCTTCCCTGGGGGGGGGCGGCCACAGCTACGCCGCTTCAGCCGCCGTAAAAGATAAAACGTTGACCGAGATACGGGCGGAAATCCTGGCCCTGCTCATGAGTTTGGTCAATCCTCAGGTAACTGTGGAAGACCATATGACCAGTCCGGCCAAAGCCGTGGAAGATAATTCAACTATCGCCGCGGCCGGAGAAGTAATGAATCGCTATGGTCTTAAAGCGGTGCCGGTTCTGGCTGCCGGAACCCGGCACTGTGTGGGCTACCTTGAACAGCAGACTGCGGCGCGAGCCATATTCCACAAGCTGGGGGAACAGCCGGTGACAGCCTATATGCAGAGAAACGTCCTGACCGTTTCTCCGGAGGCCACCCTATTCCCGGCCATGGAGATAATTTTGAACCAGCGCCAACGGCTGGTGCCGGTTGTCAAAAACGACGAGGTCGTCGGGGTGCTGACCCGGACAGACATCATGCGCCTGCTGGTTGGCGATCAGGCTTTGCGCATTCCTGAAGCCGATCCGCTGGAAACTCCGTTACGGGAACGGAATATCCGTTCCCTGCTCTCCGAGCGACTGCCCGCAGGCCATGTGGAGCTTCTGGCGCTTGCCGGCAATCTGGGGGATAGCCTCGGCTACGGCGTCTTTGCCGTAGGCGGTTTTGTACGGGATCTGCTCCTCTACCGCTCCAATTTGGATATTGACCTCAGTATAGAAGGTGATGGCATTGCCTTTGCCAAAGCACTCGGCAAAAAACTGGGCGGGCGGGTCCGGCCCCATTATAAGTTTAAAACGGCAGTGGTGCTTTTTACGAACAAGGATGGACACGAGCAGCGTATTGACGTGGCCACGGCCCGGCTGGAGTATTACGAATATCCCGGCGCTCTGCCCACCGTGGAGCTTGCATCGGTCAAAATGGATCTCTCCCGCCGTGATTTCACCATCAACGCTTTGGCGGTGCAACTCAACGCGGCCAAGTTCGGCATGCTGGTAGATCCCTTCGGGGCGCAACGCGACATAAAGGATAAATCCATCAACGTGCTGCATTCTTTAAGCTTCATTGAAGACCCGACCCGAATCTTGCGAGGTATCCGTTTTGAGAAACGCTTTGATTTTCGCATCGGCGGCCAGACCGAACGGCTGATCAAAAATGCTCTGCAACTCGGCATGCTGGAAAAGCTCTCCAGCGCGCGTATGTTTAACGAACTCCGGCATATTTTTGAGGAAAAGGTAGCTGTGGACTGCATTCAGCGAATGGAATCCTTTGATATCTGGAGGACCATTCATCCACTGCTCAAACTGAACCCGAGCAAGATCGCGCATCTGCGTGAGGCTGAATCTGTTTTGGCCTGGCATGCCCGGCTCTATACCGGCAAAAACGCCCGCCACTGGCTGGTTTACCTGCTGCTCCTGGCTCAGGGCGGCAAATATGTTCAGGCGGCCGAGGTGCTTGAGAGACTAGGCTTTACCCCCAAAGGCAAGACGGAATTCATGCGCCAGCGGGAGGCCGTGCGCCAGGCAAATTCCATGCTGCCGGTCTGGAAAGAAAAAGACGGCAGCATGAGCGGCCTCTATGCTCTGCTTATCCACCTGGAGATCGAGGGAGTCTTGGTGCTGATGGCAATGAACGGTCAGGATTTTTCTAAAGATCTCTCATACTTCTTGACCCGTTTGTACCTGGAAAAACCCGATATAACCGGCGAAGACATCACCGCCATGGGAGCCGAGCCCGGCCCGCTTTACAGCCGGATTATTCAAGGCGTGCTGGCTGCCAAGCTGGATGGCAATGTCAAGAGCCGTGAGGAACAGCTCCTCCTTGCGGCCCGTTTGCTTCAGCGGGAACGGGATGGGGAGTGCCCCCAGCCCGCAACCGCCCCCTCCCCGGCTACCAGGTAATCTCCCCCGCCGTCTCGTCGGCGCAGGCCTTATTTTGGCGGCAAACGCTTGCTCTTGGGGCGGTAGGTGTGTAAACACAAGGGACGAGGCATTGTTATGGAATGTTTATGGGCTCCCTGGCGTATGGAGTATATACTCGGCCACAAACCGGATTCATGCATTTTCTGTCTTCCGCCGGATTGTGGGGAAGACACGGAACGCGGCGTGCTTTTCCGCGGGCAACACAACTTTATCATCATGAACAAATTTCCTTATAACAACGGACATATCATGGTGACGCCCTACCGGCACGTCATGGATGTTTGCGACCTGGGCGATGAAGAAGCCGCCGAGCTTTTCTCCTTAACGCGCACAAGTGTGGGCATTCTGCGTGAAATTCTCTCTCCCGAAGGGTTCAATATCGGGTTCAACATTGGCGCGGCCGCCGGGGCCGGAGTCAAGGAACATATACACTTTCATATCGTTCCCCGCTGGAACGGCGATTCATCGTTCATGGCAGTTCTGGGCGAGGTGCGCACGATGCCGGAACATCTGGCCGCAACCTACACCAAACTGAAATCCTCATTTGACAGACTTTCCACCCTTAAGGAGGCAGCATGCGGTTCATGAAGGCTTTGCTCATAATTCTTTTCTTCTTTGCGGCGTTAGCATTTTTTATTCAGAACAGCGCTGCGCTGATCACGCCGCTTGAGTTGAAAATGGATTTTTACTTCGGCTACCAGTGGAGAGCGACTGCCGTGCCGTTTTATTTTGTTGTCCTTGGCGGCTTCCTGGCCGGAGCGCTGTTGACCCTGGGCATTCTTCTGCTGGATCGTTTGCGCCTTGGAAGCAAAGCCCGCAAAGCAGAGAAAAAAGCCAAGGCGCTTGAAGCAGAACTTAAGAGTTTCCGGGATTTGCCTCTGCAATCGCAACCGCTTCTTGAGGCTGCCGCGGTTGACGCTAAAAAGGTCGATTCAGAGCAGCCCGAAACAAAGCCCGAATAGCCACGCGTATCCGGAGCGGCTCGAGCCAAACGGGCCGCTCGCTCAATCGGGCTCCCTGTGTTTTTTTCGCGTCTTGGTTTTCCCGAGACGCCGACGAGGAGAAACATCATGGCATTATTCAGAACTATCCGGCGCACAGTCCGTTCCTTTTTCGGCAAGGCCACTCCTTCCTTCTCTCTTCTGGGAGAAGGCGAAATGCCGGCGAGCCGGGATACCCTTTCTGTAATCCATGATTTGACGCAGGTAGCCAGAAATAACCCTGAAGCCATTGAAATCTATATGGCTCTCGGCAATTTATTTCGTGCCCAGGGTGACATTGAACGGGCAGTGTTGATACGTGAAGGCTTGATCGTCAGAGCCGGTCTTGCCGGTTCCTTCAAAGCCAGAGCCTGTTTTGAACTCGGCCAGGATTACCGGCGCGCCGGCGTTGTTGACAGGGCTCTGGATGCCTACGACGAAGCCCGGAAGCTCGGTTATGACCCCGAAGCCGTCACAGCCGAGTTGGCCAAGCTGTTTGCCGGCGCGGGCAGCTTTGAAAAAGCCGCTGATGCCTATGGCAAGCTTGGTCACCATATTGGCGAGGCCCACTATCTGATGCGGGCTGCCGAAGAGGTGGCCGATGCCGGCGATACCGCGCGAGCCAAACGATTGCTCAAAAAAGCCACCCGCGTCTATCCCGGTTCCGTAGACGCCTGGAGCGCTCTCATCCTGATGGCCGCACGAGCGGGCGAATGGCGCAAAGTCTCCTCGCTTTTGAAGCAGGCCCTCTACCGTGTTCCCCCGCACCTCCAGTTCTTGTTGCTTGAAGTCCTGTATCAGGAGGAACACCGCCAGGCGCAGACCATCGAAGCTGAAGGCTCCTCAAAGCCGGCCCCTCCGGCCCCCCACAACGCGGATGCTCTTCAGGATGATCCCTCCATCATCGAGGCGCCTGGAGAGGCAAGCAACTTTGCTGAAAAGCCTGCCGCGGAGGAGGATGGCCAAGCCGGAGCCGACGCTGCGGATACGGCAGTTCAGGAACACGGCAGCTTGGAAGAGGCTCTGCCGCAAGAACCTATTGACGGAGTACAAGCCTGCCCCGGGTTCGAGCCGCACAGTGCGACGAACGCAGCCGTATCCACGGCTCAGGCAGAGAGGCCCCAAAATTCGGACCGCGGTTTTGCCGCCTTGCTCAGTAAGGTTGTTATTCCCATTTTGGAAAAGCAGCCCCCTCACATCTTGCTGCATTATTACGGCGCTCTCCTGCTCAAAGAAAACCAGGATATAGCAAACGCCGAGATCTGGCTTTCCAAAGCGCTGGTTGTCCAGCCGGATTTCTGGGCAGCCCGGTTGGAGCTGTTGCATCTGGCCGCTCTCGGCGGCGAATTCAGCCCCTCGCTGGCCATGCAGGTCGAATACTTTGCAGATCAATTGCAGCACATCAAGCGCTTTGTCTGCACGGTGTGCGGGCTCAAGCAGAACCAGGCATTTTATCTCTGCCCCCGCTGTGGCAGCTGGCATACTGTTTCTTACCGTCTCAGCCTGAAAGACTAGCCATGGCTACCTCTTTTGATCCCAAGCAGGATGCCCCGATCGGGGATACGGCAGCATTGTCTTTTACCGCCGATTCCGCCGGGAACGCCGGTAAAATGACCCCCATGTTCGTGCAATACATGGGCATAAAAAAACAATATCCTGATGCCCTGCTCTTTTACCGCATGGGCGACTTTTACGAACTTTTTTTCAGCGATGCCGTCACTGCCTCCCGCGAACTGCAAATAACCCTCACCTCCCGCAATCCCGGGGCTGATAAGCCGGTCCCTATGTGCGGCGTGCCCCATCACGCGGCCAAAAGCTACATCGCCCAACTTACGGAAAAAGGCTATAAGGTGGCCATCTGCGAACAGATGGAAGATCCCAAAAGCGTCAAAGGGTTGGTCAAACGGGCGGTGATCCATGTCCATACCCCGGGCACCTGCCTTGACGAGCTTTCTCTGGACGCCAAAAGCCATAGTTTCCTTGGCGCCTATATCTGGGATGCAGCTAAGGGGAACGGCGCTTTTGCCTGGCTGGATTATTCCACCGGCGAATGGTCCGGGTTGTTCAGTAAACGCGAGAACGAACTCTGGCAATGGATTCAGAAGCTCTCCCCACGCGAACTCCTGGTGCCGGACGTGCCCCCGGAAGAACTGCACATGCCCAAGGGCATTGAGTTAGCCGGAGTCTTCCAGGTTCGGGTTCCCGGGCGTTCCTTTTTCAATTTGACGGCAGCCACGGAAAAAATTTTGAAGGCCCAAGGCGTGGCTGCTCTGGATGCCCTTGGGCTGGCGGATAAGGAAAGCCTGACCCGGGCCTGTGGCGCACTGCTGACATATCTTCAGCAAACCCAAAAGCAGGATGTGGGCCACCTTGCCCCCTTTGCTCCCCTGAACCTGGGGCAACACCTGATCATTGACGAGGTCAGCGAGAGAAACCTGGAGCTTTTCCGCCGTCTGGATGGGAGCAAAGGTTCCGGTACCCTCTTCCATACCCTGGATGAAACAATGACGCCTATGGGCGGACGCCTTCTCCAGGAACGTCTCCGCCATCCTTGGCGGGATCTGAAGACCATTGTCAAAACGCAAGAGGCAGTTGATTTTTTTGTCAAGCACGATGATGTGCGTCAACGCCTACGGGAAAGCCTGGATACGGTCTATGACTTGGAACGCCTCTCGACGCGCATCAGTCTGAACAGGGCCAACCCTAAAGATTTTGTTGGATTGCGTGATGGCCTCGCCGGCCTTGCCCTGGTTCGTGAAGCCCTTTCAGGAAGCTACACCCGGGGGCGCTACGCCACGGCGGATGAATACTCGGGCCAGGCCCTCCCGCCGCCCGTTCTCGACCTTTTGAACCGATGGGACCCTCTGGAAGACCAGGTTGCCCTCCTGGCCAAATCCATAGTGGATGCTCCGCCGCCGCTTATCACTGAAGGCGGTCTTTTCAAGCCGGGATACAATGCCGAGCTGGATGAATTGCTGGATCTGGTCGAGCACGGCGAACAAAAACTTCAAGCGTTACTTGAAAAAGAGCAGGCGGCTACAGGCATTGCCCGGATGCGCCTCGGTTTTAACAAGGTTTTCGGGTATTTTTTTGAAATATCCAGAAGCCAAACCACCAATCTTCCCGAGCGTTTTATCCGCCGTCAGACGTTGGCCAACGCCGAACGCCTGGTTACTCCGGAATTGCGCGAGTTAGAGGAAAAACTCCTCTCCGCCTCGGAACAATGGAAAAAGCTCGAATATACTCTTTTCCAAAACTTGCGCGAAGCCATCGCCGAGAGTCGGGAACGCATCATGTTTATGGCCTCCCTTGTGGCGGCGCTGGATTATTGGCAAAGCCTTGCGGAAATCGCCCGTAATGGGGAATGGACCCGCCCCGAGCTGCATGACGGGCTCGCCATGCTGATTCGCAATGGACGCCATCCCGTGGTTGAGGCGGCGCAGGGCAAGGCTTCCTTTGTTCCCAACGATCTGCGCATGGATGACGACAGGCATCTCCTGTTGATCACTGGCCCCAACATGGCCGGAAAATCTACCGTGCTCCGGCAGACCGCCATCCTCTGCATCCTGGCGCAAATGGGTTCGTTTGTTCCTGCCTCGGCGGCCCGTATCGGCCTGGTAGACCGTTTGTTTTCTCGGGTGGGCGCTTCGGATAATCTCTCGCGCGGTCAAAGCACATTTATGGTAGAAATGATGGAGACAGCCCGCATCCTGCGCCAGGCTACCTCCAAAAGTTTAGTCATTCTGGATGAAATCGGAAGGGGTACCAGCACCTTTGACGGCATGGCCATTGCCTGGTCGGTAGTCGAAGATCTGGCCAAACGCGCCAAAGGCAGCATCCGCACACTCTTTGCCACCCATTACCACGAGTTAACCTCGCTGGAGGGCTGTATTCCGGGGGTGTGCAACATGAATATCGCCGTGGCCGAGTCCGGCGGGGAAATCATCTTTTTACGCAGACTTGTGCCGGGGCCGGCAGATAAAAGTTATGGCATCGAAGTTGCCCGGCTGGCGGGAGTTCCGCCCTTAGTGGTGCAACGCGCCCGGCAGATTCTTGAGGCGCTGGAAAAAAACCGTGGCCCCAAAGCAGCCAGAATTGAAACCCTAGCAATGCGTCAGCTTTTACCCGGCCTGCTCGTGGAGGAGACTCCCCCTGTGCAGGAAGAGGTAAAACAACCGGAAAAAGAACATCCTCTGCTGACCGCCTTAAAAGAACTCGATATCAACCATCTCAGCCCTGTGCAGGCAGCTCTGCGCCTCCAGGAATGGAAAACCCTTTGGGGAGGCGACGCTGTATGACCACAAGCCCGGATACCCGCCCCTTCCGTTGCGCGGCGCTCCTGCTTTCCATCGCGCTGATCCTGACAGCCTGCGGTAAAACCGGCCTTCCCCGCCCGCCTCAGGAAACGGATGCCTTTAGCTTTTCCTCTACTGGTCTTTCTGCAGCCGGGGAATGTTTGCTGGTACGCGGCGTGGTCCAAGGGGCCATCGATATGGTAGACAGCATACTCCTGGAACTGGCTCCGGTGGATGACGCCGGCAACTGCCCAACCTGCCCGTTCAACGCCAGGGAATGGTCGGAATTCCGGCTGGACCAGCTTACGCTTGACCCAACAAGCGGGGCCTTCAGTTTCACGTACTGTCCGACCTCTCCCACGAATATCTACCGTTGGCGTCTGGTCGGCCGGAATGTCCATTCCAGCTTGCCCTACGTCGTGACCACTCCTGCCATTGCCGTGCTGCCCGCTCAGTAAGAGGTCTATACTAAGCCAATCACCCCCGCCCGCATAGCGGGTGGTTCTTTGTTTCAGGCGCTTCGCCCCCTCAATTGGCTCAAGCCTTAATAGAAAAAACCCGGTTGCAGATTGCAACCGGGTTCTTTACAGTATCTTGTCCCGTTATGGCGATTTCTCAAGGTTCCCCCCGGGCTTTGCAGGTGGTGAGGAGAGCGCCGCTGACTAGAGGGGACATCCTGATTGGCTTCATGTATTGAACAGCTTCCTAAGGGGAACAAAAACCACGCTAAAGCGGCGCTCCTCAAGCAAGAAACAATGAAAAGGATCTCTAGCGGTTCCCCCTGCTCTCAAGCTTTGTTTCCTCTAAAGGAAGAGAGCGCGAAGCATAAGAATAGTTTGTGCCTGGCGCTCTGCTTCAGGCTCCGGAACGAGGCTTTCGAGTTTTGTAAAATATGGCCGCCAGTCCCAAGCCGACAAAGGCCGCATCAGCGAACCATCCGGCCACAACCGGGGCGATAAGCCCCTTTTCCCCCATCGTGTTAAAGATCATGTTGACGGCGAAAAAGAGGAAGGTCACCAACAGCCCCACTCCCACCGCGGCGTAAATATTGGCCGTCCAAAGAACTACGGCAAGGGCCAAAAGCCCCATGGCAATGAGTGAGGCGGCGTAGGCCAGCTTGGCATGCAGCGCGGTGCGCAGTCCCTCCACATTGGAGCCTGAAGCCTCGAGGCTACGGATACTCTCCCCCAGCCTCCAGACCGGCAGCGAAGCCAAGTTGGCGCCGGGATCTATGGCTGTAAAGGCGGAAAGATCCTGATGCAGGACAATGGACATCTCCGGCACTCTCTCATAGCTGAAATGTTCCGGAGCAATAATGACCACATTGTGCAGAACCCAGGAGCCCTGGGTAATTGTAAAGCTTTCTGCGCGAACAATGCGTTCCAAGTTCGTGCCGTTGTCAGTCAGGCGGTAGGCCAAAAAATCTTTGCCCTTGCCGGTTTCCGGATAGGCCAATCCCAGGTGAACAACCTCCGAGCCATCGGTAAACCAGAGGCCCGTAAGCTCCACCTCGCCGACTTCCTTGCCGCGAACGTCTTCTTTCCATATCCGCCCGGCCAGCCTATCCCCCTGCACGCCCAAGGCCTGAGAGAAAGCAAGCTGGGCCAGAGCCCAAACCAACCCATAGACCAAAATAAAGCGGACAAAAACCGCAGGGCTTACGCCCCCGGCCTGCAAGGCAGTAATTTCCCGGGATTTCGTCATCAGGCTGAGCTGGACGATACAGGCGATCAGAAAGACGGCGGGCAGAATCTGCGATATAATGAGCGGCGTCTTGACCAGATAATACCAGAGGATGATGCTGCCGTTCACACCGGCATCAAGAAACTGGTCCAAGCGGTCAAAAAGATCGGTCAGCAGGTAGATGCCCGTACCGATAAGCAAAATACTGCACAGCAGAAACAGATTGTTATAAATGAGGTAACGGGTCAGGAGCTTCACGAGGCATCCTCCTCCCGGTGTTCTGTGGCCTCAATTTTCCGTCTATAGAACGGCAGGCGCATCAGCAAGCCGCGCCAGGTGGGAGTTCGTTCATGAACCGCCAGATACAGACCGATCAGCCCCAGGACCAAAAAGAGCAGATTCGGAACCCATAAACTGATCCAGGCCGGAATTCTTCCGGATTCGCCGATGGAGATTCCAAGGGAAAAAACACTGTAGTAGGCCAAAAACATGATCAGCGAGAGCACAACGCCCATTTGGCGGCGCACGCCCTCAAAGGCGCTGGCCAGAGGCACGGCAAAAATACCCAGGACAATACAGGCCAGGGGCAGCGCCCAACGTTTATGCAGCTCAACATCCACCTTGGCCTGAAAGCGCTCACTTGGGCCGTTGCGCTCCCGGTAATAGCGTACAAGATCATCCCAACTCATTTCTTTGGGCCTGACGTCTCCAAGATCTATATTCTTGAAGAGGGAGGCGAGATCCAGCCGGACTATGTATTCATCAAAATCAAGGATGCCGAATTGCTGCCCGTCCGCCCTGTAGATGTGCCCGTTCTGCAGGCGGAAAACGAGGCTGGCTGTGGCGTTATCTGTGGTGATCGAGCCGCTGGGAGCTAAAATAGTGATGCGGTTTTGGCGATCTCGGGTTCGATCCTCGAAAATAACCTGGCGCATTTCTCCGGTCTGTGGATCGACCTGCCGGGCAAACAACGTCAGCCCGAAAATATCTTGGTTAAAAACGCCCGGCTGGATGACGATTCGGGCCCGCTTATTGGCAATATCAAGGATAGTCGTTCTGAATTCGTTCATCCCCCAGGAAAGGCCGTAGAGGGAGATAACGGTGTTCAAAAGCGCGCAGAGCAGGCAAAAAAGCAGCGGCGCGGGCAAAAGCTGATACAGACTGATGCCGCCGGCCCGCAGAGCCACCATTTCCCTATCGGTGGAAAGGCGCAAAAAGGTCAAAAAAACGCTGAGCATGCAGGAAAGAGGCACAATGATCAGCATGAAAAAGGGGGTCAAATAAACAAACAGGGAGATGGCGTCCAGAAAGCCTATTTCCAGGCCGAAAAAAAGATCACTCAACTGCACGCCGCGCCCGATAAGGATCAGCGTCAACAGAGAAACGAGGCAGAGCAAAAAGGTCTGGGCCAAGTCCCGGGCAAGGGAACGCTGGATCAACGTCACGTGGAAAAAGTTCACCATAGAGTAACCGGCCGCAAGGCCGTTTTATCTTGTGCCGACGCGTTCGGCCGCGTCTCTAAAAAAATCCGCCAGCATGGCGCTTTCCTTAGGACTCAAATTATAGCGCATACCGGCTTCGTCAAGCAACGATTCCACAGGCCTGTCAGGATGCGAGGCCAATTCTGCGCGCAGCCATTCCGCTGCGCGGCGGACAAGTTCACTTTGAGGGATAATTGTTGACATGCTGCTCCTTGCGTTACGGAGGGCTTCTGGCCGCGTTTGCGCAAGGATTCTCTACACCATGCGTCGGGCACTGGCAATACAGGAATAAAAAACTCTTGCCAAGATTACAGGACTTCGGTAAGAAATGCCTCTTCGCGGTGAGGCGCACATTTCACCGTGGGCCCGGCAGGGTAGCTCAGTTGGTTAGAGCGCGCGGTTCATACCCGCGTTGTCGGGGGTTCAAGTCCCTCCCCTGCTACCAAATTTTACCTATCCCAAGGTTGTTAGCAACCTTGGGATTTTTTTTTCCTCGAGGTTCCCAAACTGTTTTTGCATACATTTCCGTGACCAAGCCGCCTTTTCCCCCGCAGTATCAGCTGAAAAACCGGCCGGGAAATCTCCCCCGTTATTCTTGTTGAAAAAGCATTGACTCCAGCGTGAGCCGGTGTCAGAAAATCCCCCTCAGACCGCTGAAGGTTGCTTGATCAAGCCGGTCTTCCCCGGTATAGCGATCCGTCATAGGGTATCGCGGGAGCGGCGCACGGTTCTTTTTTCAGCTTCCGGAGTTCTTTGAGTCGCCTGAATTCCCCGGAAGGCAGCTGGCGGCTGGAACAACCAGACCGGCTGCGCCGGAGTTCCGGCGGCCCCCTCCCTGAGCGCCCTTAGCGAAAAAATTTCAGGTCTGCGGGATTAGGCCCCACTCCCTCTTGTGGGTCATAATGAGGCGAACTAAAACGGCATTTCTCCACGTCCATAGCGAACGGCAGGGCCGTTCAAGGGGGTATCATGAAAAATTTCAGGGAAGAGGCTCAGGCTCTTGGTGAAGAGATCATCGCCATGCGCCGGGCGTTGCATGAACATCCGGAAATTTCCTCTCAAGAAACCTGGACTACGGAATTCATTGCGCAAGAATTGCGCCGCCTGGGCCTTACCGTTCTGCCCTGGCAAGGAGAAACCGGCGTTGTCGCGCTGCTGCACGGCAAAAAGGAAGGGCCCTGCATAGCCCTGCGGGCGGATATCGACGCGCTGCCTGTGCAAGAAAAGACCGGCCTGCCCTACGCTTCTAAAATTCCCGGGGTGATGCATGCCTGTGGTCACGACGCGCACACCGCTTCGCTTCTTGGCGCTGCAAGAATCCTGGCGGAAAACAGGGATTCCCTTAACGGCACGGTCAAATTTATTTTTCAGCCTGCCGAGGAAGTCTCCACCGGCGCGGCAAGCATGATCTCTTTGGGCGTTCTGGAAAACCCCACGGTGGAATTTATTTACGGCCAACATAACCAGCCGGAGGCCCCCACGGGCACACTGCTTCTTTCGTCCGGGCCGATTATGGCGTGTATGGGGCTGACCAAGATCACCGTGCGCGGCAGGGGAGGACATGGCGGCATTCCCCACGAGACCCGAGACCCGGTGGTAGCTGCGGCGGCAATCATTATGTCTTTGCAAACCATTATCAGCCGGGAAACAGACCCGTTCCAACCCGTAGTCATCACCACCGGGAGCATACACGCGGGCACGGCCGGAAACGTTATTCCCGATTCCGTGGAAATGCAGGGAACCATACGCACCTTTGATCTCCGGCTGTTTGACGAACTGGAAGACCGCATGCGCCGGATTATCACGGATACCGCGCATGCCTATCGCTGCGAAGCGGAATTCACCTATGTTAAAAGCGCTCCCTATGTCTACAACCCGGAAGACCTGACCGAATGGCTTACAAGCGGGCCCTTGGCCAAAGTTTTCGGGCCGCAGAACATCAAACCGCTCCGCCCTAAACCCGGCGCTGAAGACTTTGCCCATTATCAGGCAAAGGTGCCCGGAGTCTTTGCCTGGTATGGTTCCGGCAATGAGACCATCAACCTGCCGTGGCATAACCCCGGCTTTACCGTGGATGAAAGCTCCCTTATCCTGGCCGCTGCCGCTTACGCCCAGGTAGCCCATGACTGGCTGGAAAAAAACGGCTGATCGGCCTCTACTGCAGAGTTGAAATAACGCTATAGCAACGGCCGGGCGAGTCTGCCCGGCCGTTTACAAAGGGAATATTTTCTGGTGTTTTCCCCCTCCGCGCTCGATGGGCCGATGCCTCCGGCAGCATGGAGACAAGCCGCGCCAGAGCAACGGCGGCGAAGTTACCACGATCCTTCATGATTCTAAAAACTCTCTAGACTGCCATTGCGTATTGCCTGGCGCTTTCTTTCCCTACCAGGGCACCCTAAAAAAACTCTAAAAAATTTTATGGGGGTTCACTGCCGAGGAAAAGATATTCTTTTTCTTGGACTGTTTCTCTATATATTGCGCCCGCGCCACGACAAAGGGTTTCCCCTAATCAAAGAAGGTGAAAAAAAACGGAAGCAGGTCTATTGGGTATACTCTCATGCGCGTTTTTTCCGGCTGATTCCGCCAGGGGAAAAAAGGCTGGGCAACAAAATATGGTGGAAGCCGACCACTAAAAGGTTGGCACTAAACTTGCTGTTTTCCCTCTAGACAAAGGAAAGGGAAAATTTTGCAGATGCCAAGGAGAGCCCAGTGAGCATACCAACCATCAACGAACGACCGGCGCGATTGCTTGGGTACGCGGATGATGTGGGCTCAGAACTCCAGATCGGCGACCCCGCCGCGAGCGCGCCAAGCAGCCTTTCACAATTGACTGACGCCGCAAGCCTTTCGGCTCTTGTTCCCAGGCTTCAGGCTGCCTTAGCGGAAATTGCCGGGCCCGGCGGCAATGTTCTTGATTCCCTAAGCCGCAATGTGGAGAGCCTCCAGGACGGTTTTCTTGAAACACTCTACGGCGCGCTCTCCGAGGCCGGTATTAACCTGAATGAAAAGCTGACCTTGCGCGCGGGGGCGGCCAGCGCCCTGTGTGTTGTAGGCGAGCATCCCCAAAAGGAATTAATCGAAGAAGAACTCCGCCAGCACCCGGAACTTTCGGCCGCATTCGCTGAAATAGCCTCACAATCCGAGCTGTTGCGGGATATAACCAATATCGGCAAAGTCATGAGCCGCCAGAGCGGAGCCGAACAGTACGCCGGAATGGCCGATCATGCCGGAACATCCGTTTATCAGATGAGTCTCAAAGGAGATATGAGCCACTTCTATTTTGGCCGTCGGGCTTGAGGCTTGGCCGGGTAGCTTCCCCCGCTCTCTCCTGCCTTGTCCCGGGAGAGATCCTTATTCCCCTGCCCTTTACCGTTTGCTTGTGCGCTTTGCAGTTTTTTCCTCATGCTCCGTTTCTTCTTCTTGCTTTTCTGGAAATATGTTGTAATTATAAATGGAGTTTCGGCGTATTACAATCTTCGTTGGGGGCGCACTGGTTTCGACGGGGACGTGGAAACCGTGATTGCAGGCCGAGGCGCCGCTGGCCTCGTAAAAAGCGGCACAAAAGTAATTGGCAACGATTACGAATACGCTTACGCTGCTTAATTAAGCAGCCCGTGGAGGATGACTGATGCCTGATACGTCGCCGAAGCGGTCATACTTTTTCAGGCTGGCGCTCAGAGCTGTCTGCCGGGACGAGCGCGAGACCTTAAGGCGGACTGGCCGTGTACCGCTCTGACCGGGGGCAACGTGCACGGCAAGAGAGAAACCTGGTCTAAGCCTGTAGATATTACGAGTGAAAACTTCTCGGACGCGGGTTCGATTCCCGCCGCCTCCACCATTTCATAGTCCAACAAGGACTAAGAAAGGCCAAAATCTATTGAAAAATAGGGATTTTGGCCTTTTCTCTTGTCCGACCCCATCCGGTAAAAACCAACTTCGTACTCAATTAACTTGAGTAAGAATTTGAGTAGGGATGAAAGAAACTTCTTACTCAAATTGACAAAAGCGAGGGGCGGCAATGAAAACAAAAGAATGCCGGTAATAAGAAGCGCTCAGAGTTTACGGCAAAATTCATTGAGTCGTTGAAGCCTACAGAGAAAGAAGAACGCTATACGGATGTAAAAACACCCGGCCTCACCCTCGCCGTGTACCCTGCATCCCCTTGGAAGCCGAATGGCTCCAAGAAATGGCGCTTTCGCTATATGTACGGCGGTAAGGCTATGCTACGGTTTCCCTCAAGCAAGCTCGCGAGAAAGTTTTTAAAGCCTGAAAACTGCTTGATAAGAACATTGACCCATCACAAGAAAGAAAAGCGGAGAAAATAGCCTCCAAGCCCTTTCCAGCTTCCGGGGGATAGCCGAAGTCCGGCTCGACGACCGCCCAGAAAACAAGTGGGAAGAATCCCACGCCAAGCGCAATAAAGAACGCTTCATAGGCAATATTTTTCCTGTCATCGGCATGAAGAATATCAATGAGTTGACTTTGAGCGACTTCGACAAGGCGTTTACCCCTATCAAGCGCCGGGGAGCTTTGGAAACGGCGCACCGGATTGTGCTATGTGCATTGAAATCTTGAGCTACGCCGCCCGCTTCCGCTATCTGGAAGATAAAAATCTCATTTTCGACTTACAGCAGTACAAGGAAGACCTGCCCCGCCCAACGAAAGGCAAGCTTGCCACGATCACGCAGCCGGATGAAATAAGCGAACTGCTCTGCAAGATTGACGAAGCGGAAGCACGGCAGACATACCCGGCAGCGCTGGCGCTCCAAATTGCGCCGTATGTTATGTTGCGGCCCGGCGAACTGGTCGGTGGCCGGTAGGATAAAATCAATTTTGACAAGGCTGAATGGTACATCAAAGCCGAGCGCATGAAGCCGGGATTCGACCATGTAGTCCCCCTCCCCGTCAGGCCATGGAGCTGATAAAGAAACTGCACTACTTCACGGCAACGGGGAATATATGTTTCCATCCTCAAGCCGGGGCCGAGGAGAACACCTCACCACGGCAACCTTGGTTATGGCCTTACGCCGTATGAAATACCAATCCGGCGACTTCACCACGCACGGCTTCCGAGCCATGGCAAGCACCATCCTGAACGGGAACAAGACGCATGAAATAAAAGGCTTTGACCTACCCGCATATGACCCGGATCTGATAGAAGTTCAGCTTTCCCATGCTGAAGAAAACAAGATCCGTAAGGCTTACAACCGGCGCGACCCGTACGCCAGAATTCAGGAAAGGCGGGAGATGTTACAGACCTATGCGGATTTGCTTGTTTATTTCAAGTTACATCCCCCCAAAAAGTTACATAAAGAGGGGGATACTATTGAGGCTTCCTATTCCTTTTTCTTTGTTTTTTTGCTGCCTTTTTCTTAGCCTTCTCTTTTTTTAATTTATAACGAAGTATCTCGCTCATTTCGAAAATAGTGATCTTTTCTTTTTTATCACTATATGCGTGGTTTATGGCCGATAGTTTAACTTTTTGGAAAAAATTCATTTCAGTACGAATTTTTTTTGCGTCTTTATATTGTTCATAAGTCCAATCACTAGAATCTAAATAAGCCATATCCTCACTGTTTCCATCAAATCTTGTTGGACTACGTGGGTCAAAAGCCAAACCTACTGTTATTGAGTATTCTGGGAATAAATCCTTACAAGCGAAGCAATAAGCCATAAGAAACGATTTTCTGTCTTCACGATAGGCATTATAGTCAAGATATGTTGACGAATGAGGGAGAATCAGCAAAACATAACATACATCTGAATTGGATGGAGAGCTTAAAACTCTCACGCGAGGTTGACTTGCGTCCTCTTTAAAAGCAGGCCAAGCCCATTCCAAAAAGTTATTTGATAAGATTGTCCTACCGATTCTTGATTCTGCCGCCATGAATTTTAAAGGAAGAATTTCTTCATCATAGCTATCAGCTGAAGTATACCCCCAATTTCCAGTAAAGGCATGCTGGCCTATCCTTTCAATTATACTGTCCCACAAAAATGAAGGCTCTACAAATTCCTTTAAAGCTCTATAAACATTCTTTTGAGTGTAATCGTCATATATCCCCTCTGTAATAATTGGAGTTACCCCTGCATAGATGCTGTTAAAGTCTGGAAAATTCAATTCATATGTAAGATGACTTTCATCACGGCTTGATAGATAGAGTCCAATTAGCTCTTGCTCTCCTTGTGCAATAGCTTTTTGTGTTGTCAAAAACACCTCTTTCTTACTTAAATAGTCAATAAAATCACTAATTGTATCGAATTCTTTAAATAATATGTCTATGCCTTCATCATCAAAAAAATGGACAAATCCTTTGTCTTTGTCTGGTATTCCTATCTGAAATGGAAATTTAAAGATTTCCTCACCTTCAAAAAATGGACAAAGAAGTAACGAACCACTTTTTCCTCCAAAATACTTTTTCGCATGTTCTGCAATCCCTCTGGTGACGACAATACGATGAATTTTAACTGTAGCTGCATCAGGAATTTCAACCGGAAAAGGTTGAGAGCATTTTCTATCCAAAAATATCCGTGAGCTAAACTGCTTAACCCATTTTTCCGCTTGGTAAACTTGATAAGATGACTTCAAAAAAGCCTTCTTTACCCATCGTGGCCAAGAAATAGCCAAGTCGTTTTCAGAAGAAAACTTGACTTCCCCTTTATCGGAAAAAATCAAAACATGCTCATTGAAGACCACAAGTAAGTCACAAAGTTCCTTGCCTTGGCCCTTGGCTATTCCGTCATCTGTATATACATTTGGAAAGGACCATAAGCTTAAGAATGTTTTTTCACATAGTGTTGCAAGTATGCGTTCTGATTCTGTGACCTGTCCTGATTTCATAATATTTCTTCTAGCTGTCATACGCCCCCTAACTACATTCACTATTGTCTACCAAAGCCGTGAGCTACTTGTTCCTGACATTCATTCACCAGTATGTTTTTTCCTCTTTTTAGGTGCTCAAAACACCTTGACCAGCGACGGCTCCCACCCTGTAAGTTTGTGGGTTTTCTTGTGCCCTCTCGAAGGTGCTGGTTTCCTGCATTGTACCTCCGGGTGTGGGCGCAATATAATACCTGGCAACAGGGAAATAGCCCGCCGTCTCGCTGGCGGTTTTGAGCACCCGGAGTTTCTCATTTTGAAGACTCCAATCAAAAAATCCAGCGAGGTTTTTATGTCTGCTCCATCTCAACCCACTTTTGGTTCATCCCCCAACTTCAACACTTTGGCAGAGAAGCTATAAGAAACAGCACAAGCCCTGCTTGGATTCAGCCGCGCCAATCAAATATCCGATCGACGCCAACGGGGAAGAAAAAACGCCTCCTGAACCCGCCTCAAAAAATGACGACAAGCCCTTCGAAATTCGTTCTTACGAATTACCATATTACATTTTGCACGACGAACAACAGCTACTCAAAATTGCCGACTCTGACGAACTGGTTGATGTTCTGAATAAAGCCTACGACCTCTTCTATTGCATTGCCAGCTTGATGAAACATTTCGGCCAAGAAGAGGAGGTTTGCGGCGTTGACCTGAACAATATAGCGCAAGTTCTCTCGCTTCCGCTTGATTGGCTAGAGCGATTGTCCAGTACCCTAAGCGGGTTTGAGTTAATCCATCACATGAAGACCGAATAAACCAGCGCGTCCCGGGAGCAATTCCGGGCCGCTTTTTTCTTCCTGATTTGTGCCTTTGTGTTGAGCTTCCGCAGGAAGCGAATAAGCCAGCCCGCTGGGCCGGTCAGTTTGTTGGGACAAAAGTACCCTACAAACTCTGTCCGACCCTCCTATTCTATTCAACGATATGCAAATAGGCCACTCGATTTTAACATCATTGCATAAGTTTGCGTAACTTTGCATAAAATAACGTTTTTTGCATATCTTTGCATAAAATTGAACATTGCTGGCATATCGCTGCAATAACTTCGCATAACTTTTAATACGATAGGCTATAGCGGCCTTGGCAAGCTCAATCCCTGTAGTAGCTCGCTCATAGATTTGCAGCCGCCCTCGCGTTTCATATCTGGCCACGGCTGCCGATCGGCAATAGGCGCTTGGGTGTTTTATCCAGCGAATGGCTTTTTAGTTTCGTCGTACTGGCCGGATTGTGCATAAAGCCGCTCGACCAAAGCGACTATGTCTTCGGTTCGCCATGCAGTTGTGTGCGGGCCAAGTTTTACAGGCTTCGGGTAACGTCCTGTTCGACAACCGCTCCACCACGCGCTCTTGCTCGCAGGCACTACGGCCCGCACTTGGGGAAGACGCATAAACCCGATAATGGAAGTATTGGACATTTGAAAACCTCCCGGATAGCTCATAATCCTTTTATGGAGACTGGAGCACGGGGTTTTCAGTAAACGGCGTTTACGGGGTTTCGCCCGAAAAAGGTCGGCGTCCCTATGCGCATTTTTCAAAAATGATTTTTAGCCCTGACGGGGTTTGCTTTCCACGGATGCAAAATTGCATGCACCTGAAATGATTCATACAAAAAAAGAGGCGGCACCGACCTTTCGAGCGACACCGTAAGGAGAGATGTCGCGCTGCAAGGGATGTGCCACCCGCGCTTTTTTTGCTTTGTTTATTGTTCAGTGAATTGGAGGCTGCCGTGCATTACGCGAAGAATCTGCACCGTGTTGCCCTTTACGCGGTAAATCAGCGCGTAAGGTGTGGCCTTGACGAGCCATTCCCTTGTATTGGGCATTCTTCCCGGCTTGCCCGCTCCAGGAAGCGTAGACAAGCGCTCAGGAGCTTTGAAGATGCGTTTAAGGTATTCTTCCACATCCTCAAAAGGCACGCCCTCACCAAGCAGGTAGTCGGTAACGCCATCCAAGTCTTTCCAAGAGCTTTCAGTCCATTCAATGGGCAAAGGGTTACGGGATGACATTGAAGCCCTTAGCCTTTAACCGCGCTCCCATTTCTTCATGACTGATAGTGCGTCCTGCCTCGGCATCGTCTATTCCCTTTTGCGCCTCGGCCAGATACCATGTCTCACGCTCAAGGTATTGGGCCACGGCTTCCTTGATTATCCAAGCACGGGGCCTGTCCATTTGCTCGGCCATCTTGTCGAGTTGTTCGCGAATCTTCGGGTCGAACCGGACTGTCGTTACTGACTGCATATTTACTCCTTGCGTAGTCGCATGTATTCTCATATATGCTTAGAGCATACGCTATTCAAAGCTAAACTGCAAGGTTACAAGAATTTTCTGCCTCAAAGCCTAGTGCCACAACAAGTCAGCTTTACAGACACTATATTCCGGAAACGGTGAACGTGAAAGCCATCCGGGCCAGGCTTGGCTTGTCTCAGGCCGGGTTTGCCGCCCGTTTCGGCCTATCCTTACATACCCTGCGGAACTGGGAACAGGGTAAACGTACACCAGACCCGGCGGCACGGGCCTACCTCAAGGTCATTGAGAAGGCTCCGAATATGGTGACCGGCATCCTGCCTCAATGAAAGTGAGGGCCCCGCCGATATGCCATCGGAGAAACGTGACGGCATTTTTGACGGTACTTCAAAATCTCTATTCAAAATTATACTGTTATTTCAGCGCAATAAAAATACCCACTCGGTCCCCATTTAGGAGTGTCGGGGTTTTTCCCGAAAAAACCGGAAAAAACTGGACGTGTCATGTAAAAAGGGGACAAGAAAGTAGCGCTTGTCCCCATATACCAAGAAGCTTGTATCCTAGGCTTTCCCTCGCTGAAGACGCCAAGGAGCAAGGCAAGGAAGGCGACTCCCTCTTGACGGTTCCGCCTGTCTGATTTTGTTGTCATAGCTCCATATTCTACTGCATCAAAAATAGGCTCGATGGGCTAGACTCTCGCTCCTGGGATTGCCGGATTACCTAATCCTTAATAACGGCTTATAAATTTTCTGTGCATTTCCACCAGTTTGCATAGTTCAAGGGGAACCTTGAAAGCCGCTGCCGCCAGCAGTATTATTTCGATAAAAAGCATCTTTGCTAGGTGCCACACGTAAGAGGAATCCTGTTTGCCTCATGGCCCACTCGTAAAACCTTATTAACAAGGTGCCTATGCGATATCTGCAAGTTCATCAGAGGCAAATTCTTTTGCCAGAGTTTTCAATAAGTTCTTGAGGCGGTTCCTATTTGACTTGAAAATGTGAAAATAGACATGAGGCGCTCTGTTGGTTTTACTATTGGAGCCGGCGATAGCAACAAGCTCCGGGCGCTAGTAACCGCCAACGGACGACGGACTATTTCCCCTTGCGGGTATTATATTTCATCTACACCCGGAGATACAATGCGAGTGCTACGTCCTGGAAAAAATGTAAAAAAACACAAACAACTCCTCTTCTCTCTTTTTACCTTCCTCATTGGTGCCACTCTTCGCCGTTGTTTTTGAGCACCGGAGAAAATCCTGGAAAGTTGCAAAGCGCATGGCAAGCAACAATACAAGGCAGAAAAATACCCCTTAGAACATTCGTTCCAAGGGGTATTTTATAGACTATCCTATATCCGGATTATCTTCTGCAACAGGATGAAAATCCGCTATCAGAGAGCACAGGCGGTTTAAGATATCCAGTGGGGCCATGAACGTATTCCCCATGAGTTGGATAGAAAATCCGTTAATTGCTTCATCAGCCTCAAAATGCTGCATGAGCAGCGCCTGGGTGTAGAGCTGTTCGTAGGTCTTATGAAACATCTCCTGCCAATTTTCCGCATTGAGCAGTTCAAGCAGCTTCCTTTCTTCGTCAACAATAAATCCTGGAATGTGGAAGGAGCGGATTTCAGAAGGCGCTTTTTCTTCAACCGGTGGTTCGGCTTCTTTTTTTGTGGCCGCAGGCGAAGCAGCAAAAGCTAACAAATCCTGTGCCGTGGCTTGCAACGTTTCAGCTAGTTCGGCGCAATCGGGAAGATTTTGACTTGCGGATGTGACAATAGGCATGAGGCGCTCCAGTGAGTTTTACTATTGGAGCCGGCTACAACAACAAGCTCCGGGTGCTAGTAACCGTCACTGGAACGGCGGACTATTTCCCCTTGCGGGTATTATATTTCATCCACACCCGGAGGTATAAGCGAGTACTACGTCCTAAAAAGAACGTGAAGAATCCACAAACTTTCGGGGTGGGAAACCGCCAGCGTAAGGCGTTACTAGCGCCTGCAAAAACCCTAACCACAAAGAGCTACACCGTCAACTCCTCTTCTCTCCTTTGGCCTCCTGCGCCCAAAAAGCCCTTAGCAAGATTCCTTTGTTCATCTGACGCCCCCTGACGCTCACAAGCCTGCTTCGCCATAAAAAGAGACAAAAGCCCCTTGCGCCTGGACCGCCAGGGGAAAGCCCTGCCGGAGCAGGGCTGTCACTGGCCGGTTTAGTAACGGCTGGGGTAATGGGAACGGTGGCTTGTATGGCTTGAATGGCTTTTATGGCTGTAGTGCGCGGGAACCAGCGTTTCGGGAGCCTGCTGCTCAAGAACATCTGAAAATACCAACAAACCGTCAGAGGCCTCCGCGCGCTTCTGCGGCGTACCCTCCGGCACGGCCGTATTCGCCTGCCCCTCCTGGTGGCCGAGGCCAAGGCTCGAAGCGACGAACCCGGCACAGAGAAAGAGCGTGTAAATAAGCTTTCTCATCAAAAAAACTCCTGTATGGTTTGCAAACTGCCCCTTTAGGGGCACCCGCCCGGTTCCTCTGCGTCGGTTGCGGAGTCATTCGGCGGAGTGAAACATACTTCCTCTTTTTTTAGTGGGTGGATATGGTCGAGCGGCAACGATGCCGAGGTGCCGAAGAACCCGGCACACGCTTCTTTGCGCTCGCATGAATCGCATTGGGGAAGATAAATATTTTTCCAGGAAGCAATGGATTGGCGCAAAAAAGGCCTGATCTCAGGGGCACACAGACAAAGGGGGATATTATATACCGAAACGGGCAAGCCGCGGCGGGCCAGGGCAAGAACCGCGGCTCGCAATTGTTGCTGGTATTCGTAGGGTGCAACAGCAACAACAGTGCTGTTGCACGCCGCATTGCCGCAAAGTTCCATCCCCATAAAGACATAATGGGCACAGAAGGGAAAGTAGTTATACAGGTGCTCAGCAAATGATTCCAAAAATTGAGCGTTTTTTCGGCTGATCACATGGCGTATTTCTATCCTGCATCCTTGTTCTGCAAGATGGTAGATGCCTTGTTGTGTTGCTATATAGCTTCCTGGTGCTCCCGTAAGGGTATCGTGCAGCATATCAATTTCAGAATGCAAGGATACGCAGAAAAGAACATTGGGGGTTGCCGCCTCCCCTACCCGCGCGGCAAAGCGCCTGTCAGCAAACGCTTTGCCGTTGGTGAGGATATCAATACGCGCCTCCGGATGTTCACGGACACAACGACGCAGTAAGGCCACAAAGTCTTCACCTAACAGGGTGGGCTCTCCTCCCGTAAGGCAAAGCTGGGTAAGGCTGCGGCCACGCAAGAGATCAAGCACAGCCCGGGCCTCGCAAAGGAGCGCCGGGTCATGCGCGCGCGGGGGTTGCGGGCACATAAGGCAAGAGCAATTACAGGCTTCTGTCACAAGAAGGGCGTTATGCGCCGAACCTGTTTCCCAGAGAACATGCGCCTTCCCGGCGCTATCCAGGCGCACAATGTCGCCATCACCAAGCTGTTCCAGGCCGTCTACGCCGAACAGGTGATCCGGATGAAAAAAGCGTCCGGCCGGGCCGGAGGTAAGGCAGGCCCTGTAGCCAAGCGCTCCCCTATCCATTCGCGGCGTAACCAGGATGGCGCGGCTCCGCGCATAAAAGGGCCGAGAACGGAGGGCGATCTCACCAATGATTGGGGCAAAACGCCGGGACGGTGTGCCCTCAAGCGTCTTCATGGCCCTGCGCCACCAGAGGATTGTGGGTTATCCAGCTCCAGATGATATCCTGCGTCTGTTCATCAGCCTGCCGCAGGCGTTCAAACAGACCGTCGAACAACAGCTTGTGTTTAACGCAAAAAGGCGTGCCGGCCATTGTTCTGAGTTCATCCCCGGTTTCCAGGTAGTTACGGATAGGATCCGCGCCGCAGTAACTTTGATAGACGCACCAGGCGCAGGGAGGCGTTGTTTCCACGCAGGCCCGTGTTGTCAGCGCCTTAAGCCGTGAGGAGGCGAACAAGGCGCTATAGCTATCCCGCAGCACGTTCCCCAGACAAAAATGTCTATCCCCCATGCGGGCAAGCATGCGCGCTTCATCCGTAGGAAAGACCGAACCATCATAATCATAGATGACGCCGCTGATTCCTGCTCCGGCCGGGGATTGCAAATCCACAAACCCCGTTGCAAAGGGCGTGAGTATGCGCGAAAAAAGAAGCGCGGCAAAGTGCTCCGGAAAATAGACTCGTCTATTGACGGCCAGTATGGCATCGAGGGCTTCAAGGTAGCAGGCGGCAAAATCAGCCGCATCATACCCGAGGGCGGCAGCTTGTTCCGCCGCAAACCCATAGGGATTCAACGAGCGTATACATATCCCCTTCATCCCCCGGAGCAGGTATTCATCAATAACCTCTTGCAAATGGTGCAGTGAAAAGGCGGACGTGGTCATCAGAGCATCCACGGCGTCAGGGCCGAGAAAAGCCCGGGCCTGGTCCAGCTTTTCCAGAAAAAGCGCATGCGTGCCGCTGCCGCCACGCGTTTTGCGGCAAGCGTCGTGTAGGGAGGCCGGGCCATCTAGGGAGGTGGATAGAGCAATATGGTGCTCACGACAAAAAGCAAGCTGCGCCTCAGTTATTGCCAGAAGATTGGTACAAATGACAAAATCAACGGCCTTACCGCTCTCGTGAGCGCATTGCTCCGCATAGAGAACCGCGGTTTCGAGTACCGGCCAGTTGAGTAACGGTTCTCCGCCTTGAAACTCTATTTTGGGGTGGCTTGTGGGGGCCTGAAAAATCATCTCCACCACCCGCCGCGCCACAGAAGCAGGCATATCAAAGCATCGCGCGTCTTCTTCCGCACTGGAGGCCTGACAATACGCGCAGCGCTGATTACAACGCAGGGTGATGACCATCATGTGTAAGGTAGTGAAATCCCTTAAGAACGATTTACGCGTACGGTACCGAGCGGCTAACTTCTGTAAAGAGACCTCCAGTTCATCCTGGGCAAGAAAGAGATGGGATTTCAGAGCAAAAAAGGCCGGATCCGTAGGCTCCAGGCGGTGGCGCACAAAGTTCTCAAAGGTCTCACGGGGGAAAAATTGAAAGTCCCCGCCCTCGTTAACCAGGAGCATATCCCCCTGTGGCGTACGCGCAAACTGAAAGGGCAAGATATGGTAATCCTTGTGTTCCAGATCAGGCACAAAGCTTCTCCACCGGCCGGAAGGCATAGTCAACTATGGTCTGCCGCAGTTCTCCAAACTCTTTTTGCAGCATCAGACGAATTTGCTGGTCTATACAGTCATTGAAAAATTGAAGCGGCAGATCTTCCGGAATGCTCCCGTGATCGCGGGCGATAAGGGTAATTTCGGCGCCGTTCTCCGGAGAAGGAGAAATATGTATAAAATACGAATGGATATAAGTATCTGCCACGTAAAGGATACAATCTCGATCAAAAGAGGTTGGCGCAATGTGCAGCACGCAACTGCGGCCCTCTGCTTCAAATCTGTACACAGTGGTCTCCACAGATCCCCTCCCCTTATATAGATAAGTAAATATCAGCAGACAGATACTTTGGCAACCCAAGTGAGGGGTGAGCGACGCAGGGTGAAATACTTTTTACTTTCGCCAAGCCTCCCGGCATTCTCTATGGGTTCAGCCTTCCCGGAGATCAGTTTTTCCCCTGGCTAAAAGGGCTAAAAAAACGAACGAAGGTGTATGCGGCCTGCGCGGAGATCAGTTTTTCCGGCTGACGCGCCAGGGGGCAAGATGGCGTTGCAGCAGCAAGGGGCTGACAGCCCCTATCCCAAACCATGGGAACGGTATCTCCATGCACTTTCTGGATATTGTCCGCCTGTGTCACAGTATACAATGACATTTTGCGTCAAGACTTCAGCTATACCATGCGATGGAGGAACATCGCATGATTACAAGCAATCTCAAACAGATGATGGAAGAGAAGAAAATTTCGATCAGAACAATGGTTTACGCCACGGGCCTTTCAAATATGACCATTTTACGCGCGAGGGGAAAGGGGATACATCAATGCCGCCTCTGTACTCTGGAAGTCATGGCAGCCTACCTGGGTTGCAAGGTTAAAGACTTGTTCGACGAAGGATAGTCTTTCAGGCCGGCAATCCCCTCAACGCTCCCTCGTTTCTCAGCTCGACCGAATTGTAGAGCGGAAACGGCTCTCTCCTCTGTGTGTGGAGAAGCCCGAAATTATCAGAAGAGAATGAGCACAGGCGCACACGGGAAATTTCGCGCCGGCTCCAAACGTTTGTCTTACGGTCAACCACCACGCAGTATTCCCCTCCTCATCACCCGGCACCAAAGAGCTTCGGGATAACTACAACCAAAAATATTGATTATAGTCAATATTTTTATCCAACCACTCGGCTATACAAAGCGGAATGGAGAATATACCGCAATTATCATGGGCTGTCGGTAACGTTATCCGCGAAGCGCGCATGGTTTCCGGCATGACGCAGGGGCAGTTGGCAGGCTTTTCCGGCTTGTCTGAAAGCTATATCTCTCTCGTGGAACACGGACGCAAGAAGCTGACAATTAACGGGCTTGTTCAAATAAGCCGGGTGTTGCAGATAGCTCCTGCCGAGCTTATGCGCCGTATTGACGTTGCCATGGAAAGCGACCCCCAGCCTCCGCAACAAAAGGTCGGCAGGCCGCCTAAGCAAGCGAAACAGCAAAAAACAGATTCTGACGGCTGACGCCTTGCCGTTCCTCCTCTTCCTTCTGATCGTGACCAACGGTGACAGCCCTCCCTTCCTGCCGAGCGCGCTCCCCCTCCCCCTGTAATGCAGTGAATTTGCCGGGCAATATCCGGTAAAGGCAATCTATCCGGGAGTACTTCCGCATGCACGTCGAACGCCTCTTTAAGATAGTCTTTTTGCTCATGAACGGTTCCTGCTGCACGGCTAAAGAACTGGCAGAGCAATGCTCCGTCTCCGTCCGGACCATTCAGAGGGATTTGGATGCCCTGAGCCTGGCGGGCATTCCCGTATATTCCAACCGGGGGTACAGGGGCGGTGTGGGGGAGCTCAAAGAATTCACGCTGGATAAAACATTCATGACCAGCCGGGATGAGTGCGAAAAAATGCTCGATGGCTTCGGCATGACAGATGAAGTGCAGCGCAACATGTACCGTGCGGCCATGCCCCGACAGTTTTCCATGCTCTACAACGCCGGATGCCTGATACTCCCCTTTTTCAAAGTACGTGAACCGCTGCTCCAGCCAAGCTCGTTATCTTCTCTCAATGACTTTGCCTCCATCTGGTGCTGCATAGAAAACATCCTGCTCGCCGCCGCTTCCGAGGGCATACTGGGCGTACCCCGTATTCCCATGACGGAAGAATCCGAACACATCAAAACAGTTGTCGGGCATCCTGAAAAGTACGTCATGCCCTGTTACATTGCCTTGGGGTATCCCGCGCAACATGCTTTCAGACCGGCGCAAAAAGAAATTCACGCAAAGGAGAGAATTCATATCAATTCATGGTAGAGGCACACCGTGACTCCGCAAGCTCCATATCTTCTTGAAGGTATTCCATTTTTGATTGGAGTACACGGCGGCCTGAAAAGCGCCCGGCAGCAAAAGGATTTTCTGCCGGGCTTTCATTTATTGCGGTATACTCCCCAAAGAAGTACACTTCGTTCCCTGCACCGTTCCATGGCATCCTACAGGGGCGGAGGGGAGTTCCGGCCGCCTCACAGACAACCCGGCGCGTAGAACGCGCTTTCTAAGGAGATCCCTATGCCGTATGTCAACATCAAAGTAACAGGAGGCCGGGAAGCGCCGACTGTTGAACAGAAAGCCGAACTCATCAAGGGGGTGACGGAACTCCTGGCCCGGGTGCTGAACAAGAACCCGGCGAGCACGGTAGTGGTGATTGATGAAATCGATATGGATAACTACGGCCTCGGCGGGGAAAGCATCACCGAACGACGGAAAAAGGGCTGATTGGGCGCGGCCTCAGGCCGTGCTTACTTCGCCGTTCCGATGCAGAAAGAGTTCCGGCGGCCGTGGAAAGGAAGCAAAGGCAAAGGGCGAGAGTGAAGCCGCATAGGCCCCCGCATTGCTCACGGCTACGATATCTCCCACCCGGGGCTCTGGCAGGAGCACATCGCGAGCAAGAACATCCAGCGCCGTGCATAAATTGCCGCAAACCGTAACGCGGGTTTGCTGCCCGTCGGTCTTTTCCGGGAGGCTGATTTGATGCATCCGGGCGTTGGAGTAGAACGGCTCATACGGTCCCTGAATCGCGCAGGGCAGGCTCTCCAACAAGTTCATCACCGAGGGCCTGAGAAAGCCGCTCAAGCCTCCGGGCACGATGGCGTAGGTTGTGCCGCGCGAGTCCTTAATATCTTCAATCCGGCTGACAAACGTGCCTGCCCGGCCTACCAGAAAACGCCCGCTTTCCAGGAGCAATTTGCAGCCTGGAAACAAATTTCTATACTCCCGCACGGTTTCCCCGACAACGTGTCTGAGCATATTCATATCCAGGCCCGCGGATACGGCAGAGGATATCCCCAGGCCGCCGCCGAAATTAATGAAATCGATATTCCAGCCAAGCTCCCGGCGGCAAAGGAGAGCCAGTTCAAAGGACGCCCTGAGGGAGGCTGCAAGAGCGGCCGGGCTAAGAACCTGGCTCCGCACGAAGACATGGATGCCCGCCGGGCGGATATGGCGCAACGAGTCGAAAAACGACCGCAGATCGGGCAGGCATTCGGCATCAACACCAAATTTTGAGCTGCTTCCCGGAAGAACCTCAGGGAATTCCCCCGGCCCGTAGGCCAGCTCGGGGTTGATGCGCAGGCCGACCGGGAGCCTGGATTCTCCATACATCCCGGCCGCGGCTGCCAGCCTCTCCAGGCGGACGAGTTCCCGGCAGGAATCGGCCGTGATGACACATTTTCCGAGAGCGGCGGCAAGCTGTTGCTCCGTCTTTCCCGGCGCGGAATAGTATATAGCCTCAGGGGGAAACCCGGCTGCGGCCGCTACATCCACCTCATAGGATGATGCGGCATCCGCGCCTGTTCCCTGCTCTGCCATAAACCGACACAGCGGCGCATGGGGGTTGGTTTTCAGTGAATACACAATGCGGAAATCCGGAAACGTCTCCCGCATCAGGGAGAGCTGTTCCGCAATGGCGGCCTCTTCATAAATATACAGAGGGTACCCGTACTGCTCGATCAGACGGGCATACGCTCTTTGGGACATAGCGCCTCCAGGGAAAGAACGTTGTGTTCCTCCAAAAGCAGGGGCAAGCCCGCCGGAAGAAAGCGCCGCGCTCGCGGCCAAAAGTGTTCCTCCAAAAGCAGGAGCGAGCCCCTCAAGGGCTCCTCAGAAGCCGCGCTCAGGCATTGACCCGGCCTGATGATCCAGGTATGGGCACAAGACATTATTCCAGCCCCATGATCGCTATAAGGATTTTTCATGTTTTACGCAATAACCGGTATCATGTTCCTCTATGTTGTTCTCCGGCTGATCATACCGCTGCCTCTTTCCGGCAAAGCCCGGGTTCTGTTGGGGCTCTTCCTGCTTTTTGTCTCGCAGATTCATGTTTTCACTCGAAAATTTTCCGGCACCATGGCCTCGCCCGAACTACCGTTCCCAATCATGCTGGCGGTCGGTTGGATGTTCGCCGCGTTCTTCCTGCTTTTCCTCCTGCTCGTGCTGCGGGATTTGCTGCTGTTGGGGTTGCGGCTTCTGCGCGCGACGGGAATCCGGGTATCCCTGCCCGGCGGGCCGGGACGGTGGGCGGCAGGTCTGGCGGCGGCAGCCATGGTGCTGGGGAGCTATGGCGTATGGGAAGCTGTGCGCGTTCCCGAAGTAACCACCGTGGAAATTGGCCTACCGGGGCTGCCGCCGGCTTTGGACGGCACGACCCTGGCCGTGCTGACTGATATGCACGCGAGCGCCCTATTGCGGGGGCCCCGGGTCCGGGGGGTTGTGGAGAAAACCAACGCCCTGAGGCCGGATCTTATTCTGATCCTCGGGGATACCGTAGATGGAACACCAGGCAAACGGCGTGACGACGTGGCCCCGCTGGCAGATCTCAAAGCCCGCTACGGCGTGTATGCCGTCGCCGGCAACCACGAATACTATTCAGGCTTCAATAAATGGATGACCACGCTCTCGGGACTCGGGCTCCATATGCTTGAAAACGCGCACGAGGTCATCACGCTGGATGGCGGCCGCCTGGTGCTGGCCGGGATAACAGATCCTGCCGCCGGCCGTTTTGCTCTGCCCGGTCCGAATCTGCACGCGGCGCTTGAAGGCGCGCCGGGCGGGGTTCCCATCATCCTTTTGGCGCACCAGCCGCGCGGCGCCCGGCAACATGCGGCAGCAGGCGTCGCCCTCCAGCTTTCCGGGCACACCCACGGCGGCCAGCTCTACGGCGTGGCCCCCTTTTCCAAACGCTTTAACGACTTTGTCTCCGGCCTCTACGATGTAGACGGCATGAAGCTCTATGTCAGCAACGGCAGCGGGCTATGGAACGGTTTCCCCATCCGCATCGGCGTGCCCGCCGAGATAACCCGTATTCTTCTCCGCGCGGAATAAGAGTTGTTTGGCAGAGAAACGCGCTCCCGCCGAATCCATCTGCCCGGTGAAGCCTTACGTCGCACAGAGCCACAGGCCAACCTGGAATCCCTGGCAATGCCTTCAGGGGATCAGGCCGCGGGAACCCTATCCGCGAGCACGAGTTCCACCGGGCAGTGGTCACTCCCCAGAATATCCGGGTGGATAGCGGCGGTCTCCACCCGGGGCATCAGCCGTTGCGAAACCAGGAAATAATCTATGCGCCAGCCTGTATTATTGGCCCGGGCATTGCCGCGCCAGCTCCACCAACTATAGGCATCCCTGGCCTCAGGATGCAGCGTTCTAAAGGTATCGGCAAAGCCCGCGGCCAAAAGTTCTGTCATTTTACCCCGTTCTTCAGGGGTAAAACCTGCGTTTTTCTGGTTGGTTTTGGGGTTTTTGATGTCGATTTCCTGATGCGCCACATTCAGATCACCGCAGACAATCACGGGCTTGGTTTGATCCAGCCCTTGGAGATAGGCGCGGAAAGCATCTTCCCATTCCAGACGGTAGGCCAGCCGGGCCAGCTTTTCTTGGGCGTTGGGCGTATAGACATTGACCAGAAAAAAATCGTCGTATTCCAGGGTGATCATTCTGCCCTCGCGGTCGTGGTCGGCCAGCCCCATACCGTAATTTTCCGTCAACGGTTTGAACCGGCTGAACACAGCCGTTCCCGAATAGCCCTTCCGCTCAGCGCTGTTCCAAAACTCCACATACCCGGGGAGTTGCAGCTCGGCCTGGCCCTGCTCCATTTTGGTTTCCTGCAAGCAGAATATATCTGCATCCAGCCCGGAAAAGCTTTCCATAAACCCCTTTTTGAGCGTGGCCCTCAGGCCATTCACATTCCAGGAAATCAGTTTCATTCTTTGGTACCTCAGCATGTGATGAGCAAGACCGCTGCCGTGTTTGTTTCCTCCGCACTCGGCGTCATCCGCCGCCTGCATCCGCAGGTGACGGGAAGGAATCATAGAGAATGCCCCTCCCTAAAGGGAGGGGATAGTAAAAAGACTTCGGCTTTGCCGTCTTGCCAATCGTTTTCCCCTGGAGGGGGGCACACCATAAAAGAACTTTTTGCTGAACAAGCAGGCACTCCGGCGGAACGGCTGCTCTCTGCCGTAACGCCACAATCCGTTCAACGAATAAAGTTGGTGGCTATCTTCTGTTCTACGCGGGGCAAGGGAACCGTGTCTTTGGCCGCATCAAGCACCTTGAGCAGCCAGGCCAGAGCATTGGCGTTTCTCCGGAGCGTCTGGATTCCCTCGGCATCGCCGGTTACCTCCCCTTTATCCCTACCGTAGGCCACGGCCCAGTACTGCGATGGGGGAATAACCATTTCCAAAAGGTTAAAGTAGTTGTTTAACTGATTGAACACGTCCACGCCTCCGGCGCGGCGAACAGCGGCCACGGCCGCCGCGGGCTTGTTCCTAAAGGCTCCGGAGCGACCGCCGCTGTAAAAAACCCTGTCCAGAAAGCACTTGAGCGTTCCGGCAATGCTGCCATAATAGGTAGGAGAGCCAATTATGAGGCCGTCTGCGGCGCGCATGCGCAGGCCGATGTCATTTACCCCATCGTCTTTAAAAAAACAGAGGTTGTTCTCCGAAGCCGCGCAGAAGTTGCAGGCTGTACAGCCTCTGACGGCCAGCCCTCCTACGTGGATAATTTCCGTTGCGATACCTTCCCGTTGGAGTTCTTCGGCCATAATGTTCAAGGCGATGGACGTATTGCCGTCTCTGCGGGGACTTCCGTTAAGAGCGATAACATTCATGATGTTCCTCCGGTATGTGGCAGCGCCGCACCACGATGCGGCGGCAGACAAGGAATGATAGCGACGGACCGAGGCCGGAGCAAGCCTCTTATCTACGGTAAAAAACGTACTCCGTAATCCCCCCGAAGAGCGGCATGAGCAAAATTCTCTACCACATCCACGCGTATCTCCCCTCCGGGGGTAGGGAAACCATTGACCTGGGCCGTCCCGGCCACGGCCCTACAGGCATAAGAACAAAGTTCCCGAGGCTCCATGTCGCTTTCCTGCGAAAACGCCAAGGCCACGGCCCGAGAAGCGGACTGCAAGGGCAGGAAAAATAAAGAAATTCAATTCTTGCGTATCGCTTTTCAGGTATATGCTTCGGCAAAAGCCTGTCAAGCCTCTGCGCAACCTCATTAGAGGATGCCGGGAATATGGCTCAATCCCGATCCTCTCTCTGAAGGCCATCTTGATAATTATGAGGCCATATTATAGCATCAACCGAATTTTCGGCGCTTCCGGCACAGGTCGGGCGTCCGCCGGAGCGCCGCTCCGGCGAGCCATGCCCTCGCTGTGGCTGCCACCAGTACCCTGCATCCCTTCGGAGGTATTCATGTCCGTTATTACCCTGCATCCCGGATCAGTATCCCTTGCAGAGCTCGAAACCATCTATCGTGACGGCGCCGCCGCCCGCCTGGATGATTCCTTCCGGCCCAAGGTAGCCGCCTCGGCCCGGAGGATCAGCGAAATCGCCGCCGGCAATGTTGCCGTATACGGGGTAAACACAGGGTTCGGCAAGCTGGCTTCAGTGCGTATTCCCCCTGCCGATGTAACAACTTTGCAGCGCAACCTGATTCTTTCCCACTGCTGCGGCTACGGCGCTCCCTTGGCCCGGGAGATAGTCCGTCTGATCATGGCCTTGAAACTTATTTCCGTGGGGCACGGAGCCTCGGGCGTGCAGCCGGAAACCGTAGCCATGCTGGAAGCCCTTTTGGAAAAAGACGTTACCCCGGTTATCCCGGAGCAAGGGTCGGTGGGCGCTTCCGGCGATCTTGCTCCCTTGGCCCACATGACCGCCGTGATGCTGGGCGAAGGTGAAGCCTTTTACCGGGGCGAACGCCTTCCCGGCGGCGAAGCCTTAGAAAAAGCCGGGCTCAAGCCCATTTCCCTAGCCGCCAAAGAAGGCTTGGCTCTGATCAACGGCACCCAGGTCTCTACGGCTCTGGCGCTGGCAGGCCTGTTCAACGCCCACCGTCTGGCCAATGCAGCGCTGATCACCGGCGCCATGTCCACAGATGCCGCGCTTGGTTCCTCTACCCCCTTCCATCCGGAGATCCATACCTTGCGGGGCCACAAAGGGCAGATCGATACCTCTGCCGCACTCTGGAAGCTGCTGCAAGGCTCCCAAATGCGCGACAGCCACCTGGAGGGCGACGAACGGGTTCAAGATCCTTACTGCATTCGCTGCCAACCCCAAGTGGACGGCGCCTGCCTGGATATTCTGCGCAACGTTGCCGTAACCTTGCGCACCGAGGCCAATGCCGTGACGGATAATCCGCTGGTGCTTTCAGATGGTTCCGTGGTTTCCGGCGGCAACTTCCACGCCGAACCGGTTTCCTTTGCGGCGGATCAGATCGCCTTAGCGGTCTGTGAAATCGGCGCCATTGCGCAACGGCGCATTGCTCTGCTGGTAGATCCCGCTCTCTCCTTTGGTTTGCCCGCGTTCTTGGCAAAAAAACCAGGGCTCAACTCCGGGATGATGATCGCGGAAGTAACCTCAGCCGCCCTAATGAGCGAAAACAAACAAATGGCCCATCCGGCTTCGGTGGATTCAACCCCAACCTCAGCCAACCAGGAAGACCATGTTTCCATGGCCTGCCACGGAGCGCGGCGGCTCTTGCGAATGACCGCCAATCTTGCCGGTATTCTCGGTGTAGAAGCCTTGACTGCCGCCCAGGGCATAGACCTGCGCCGCCCCCTGGAAACCAGCGGGGAGTTGCAAAAGGCCCATGCCGCCATCCGGCGGGCTGTCCCTGAACTGGAAGTGGATCGGTACATGTCGCGGGATATTGCTGCGGCTGCCGAACTTGTCTCCTCCGGCGCTCTGAACGCCAGCGTCAACGCCGCTATTTTGCCCCAACTTGATTCCCGGCCAGCCACTATGTAACGCGCTTTTTTATTTATGTTTCCTTGCGGGAAAACGGCAGTCGGCCGTTTTCCCATTTTTTATAAAAAATCTAGCGATTTTCTTGAATGGGTCTACAGAAAAAAACAAAAGGTATCGAACGTCTTTAAAACAGATATCTTCGAGTGGAGGGAGCGAAATAATCGTCTTAAATACCCCGGTCTTCGTCTTTTTCCTCCCCTTTTTGCCAGAGTGATTCCGCCCCCTTTTCCCGAGACAGCCCGTTGTACATCCCCTTCTCTTCCAGCGCTTGCCACTGAGAATGGTTAAGCCGCAGGCCCCCTGAGGCATCCCCAAACTCGGCTCCTCTGGCCGGAATGAGACCAGAACGCAAAAGATGCTCCAACATCCCCGCGCGCGAACCATTCCGGCTGCCCTGCGGTCGAAGATACGTATAAATCCCCCCTGAGGGCAGCGGTAACTCCAGGTCGGGAAACATGGTCTCAAGCAATGCGCGCAGCGCCGTTGCCCGTTGCCGGAGAGTCTCGCGAAGCCATGCCAGATGCTCCCGGCTGATAGCATTGAGATAGTGACCGGCCACTAATTGGGGCAACACGCTGAGGCCGGCATCCATCTGACGACGAACGGCCGCAAGCTTGGCAACCACCGCCCCGGGAGCCACCAACCAGCCGGCACGTACATTTTTACCAACATAGCTGGATAGGGAGCCGATCAACAAAACCTGCCCCAAGTTATCCAGCGCCTTGATAGGTCTTACCGGAACCGCACGGGAAAAGGCCAACAAGCTATAAGCATCATCTTCAACTATGGGGATACGGCGCGCTGAACAATAGTGCAGCACATCTCTTTTACGCTGCTCGCTCATGGCAATGCCTGTTGGGTTCTGAAAAACCGGGTTAAGAAAGATCATCTTCAAATCCCGGCGAGCGGCAAGCGCATCCAAACCGTCAAGGGTTATGCCCTGCTCGTCCATGGGAATGGCGAACAATCTGAGTCCGGCAGCCTGAAAAACAGGCAGGGAATAGAAATAGGAAGGAGCCTCAATGCCCACAACATCCCCAGGGCGCAGCAGGGACTGCGTTATAAGAAACAACGCCTGCTGCGCCCCGCTGGTGACCAGAATCTGCTCTTCCGGAACATGAAGCCCAAGGTTCTCCCGCAGATGGCGTCGGATAGTTTTCTGGAACGCCCTCAGCCCGACCAGAGATGATTCGTCATCTAGTTCCTGAACGAGAACCTCCTGCCAGACCGCTTCAGGCATAACCACAGTGGGCAGAAGCGAAGCGGCCATATCATTGCTTGACAGATCCCGGAGTACTCCGCGTTGCCCGCGTGACCTCCTGAGTTCAGTCACGAGAGCGGTGTATTCTTCATAGCCGGGGGCGGCACGTAGAGCCAGAGGCTCCCGCCAATTGAGGATGGGGTAATGTTGCAGCCCCCATTTTTCACCGTTCACATAAGTACCGCTGCCAAGCCGACGGAGCAGAATACCTCGGTCCGTCAGCTCCTGGATAGCCCGAAGTACTGTCGAACGGTTAACGCCCAGCAAAGCGGCAAGCTTTCTTTCGGAGGGCAGCCTTTCTTCACCCCCGATCAGGCCGTTTTCAAGGGCATTCTCGATCAAGGCAATGATCTGCCTGTACAGCGGTTGGTTGGTCCGCTTTTCCAGCGGTAATTTCCAGAGGTCTGTATGCTGCGGACTGTTCATTGACTCCTGCTATCACAGATTGGATGGTATAAAAAGGGTCCAATTGGATCTTTTTTCTCTCCCGGTTTCTTCCATAATCACCAAAACATTTCGGGAGGATCGACCGTGGATACAACAAAAACCGGAACCTTAGCCGTAAAGCGCGGTATGGCCCAAATGCAAAAGGGCGGAGTTATCATGGATGTAGTCAACGCGGAGCAAGCCAAGATCGCTGAATCCGCCGGGGCTGTGGCCGTCATGGCTCTGGAACGGGTTCCCTCGGATATCCGTGCTGCCGGAGGCGTGGCCCGAATGGCTGACCCGCTGATCATTGAAGAGGTTATGAAGGCCGTAACCATACCTGTCATGGCTAAAGCACGCATCGGGCATATTGCTGAAGCGCATATCCTGGAAGCCCTGGGCGTCGATTATATCGACGAAAGTGAGGTTCTCACTCCGGCTGATGAGGAATTCCACATTCTTAAAAGTGAGTACACTGTTCCCTTTGTTTGCGGTTGCAGAGATCTTGGCGAAGGCCTACGCCGTATCGGGGAGGGAGCTTCCATGCTGCGAACCAAGGGGGAACCGGGAACGGGCAACATTGTTGAGGCAGTGCGGCACATGCGTAAAGTACAATCGGAACTGCATGTCCTTTGCGCCAAAAGCGACGATGAGCTGATGGCCTACGCCAAATCTATAGGAGCCCCCTATGAACTGGTCTGCGAGGTCAAGCGCCTGGGAGCCCTGCCTGTGGTCAATTTTGCAGCCGGAGGCATAGCAACGCCTGCCGATGCAGCCTTAATGATGATGCTGGGTGCGGATGGAGTCTTCGTAGGATCAGGCATCTTCAAATCTGCTAACCCGGAAAAATTCGCCAAAGCTATTGTTCACGCGACCTTGAACTACAGGGAGTACCCCATGCTGGCCGAACTTTCCAAAGGACTCGGTACACCGATGAAAGGGCTGGAAATAGCCGCCCTTCCCTCGTCACAGCGAATGCAGGAACGGGGGTGGTAAAATGAACCGCGTAGGCGTTCTGGCCTTGCAAGGGGCTGTTTCCGAGCATCTGCGCATGGCTGCCCGGGTAGGCTGTGAACCGGTTCCCGTCACGGACGCCGCCACCCTACTCGGTTGTGACGCCCTGGTTATACCAGGGGGCGAGTCCACCACCATAAGCCGACTTATCCATACTCGCGGACTGGCCCGACCTCTCTGCTATTTTGCCGTTCAAAAGCCGGTGCTGGGAACATGTGCCGGGATGATCCTATGCGCAAAAGCGGTGACAGAGTCGGGCAAGGGACCTGAACCGCTGGGGCTGATGAATATCACTGTGGAACGCAACGGATTCGGTAGACAGGTGAACAGCTTTGAAACCGATCTGAGCGTAACTGGATTGGGCAGTCTTCCGGCAGTCTTCATCCGCGCTCCGTATATCAAAACAGCGGGACCGGAGGTCCGTATACTGGCCTATGTGAAAAACCGGGCCGTCATGGCCGAACAGGGAACTCTCCTGGTCACGGCCTTCCATCCCGAACTTACGGACGACCTCAACGTGTACCGGTACTTTACAGCCAAAATACAACCTGCCTGACTCTCCCACCAACCTGCTGTGCATACTGCCTTAAGAAAACGGAAAAAAATAACGGCCCCCCTTGGTTTTGAGGGGGTGCCGTTTCCGGAGCGGCCGAAAAAACGGCTGCCCATAGGATAAGAGCCAATTCCAAAGTCAGAAAACGTTGTTTCCCTCTCAAGGAAAACGCCTTTGACAAGCCGGGATCAGCGCCCCGGCTCCGTTTCACGATAGATCAACACCCCCCCCTGGTGTATCCTGGCCCGCTTCCCGCCATGAAAACGCAACTCTTTGCCGCCTTCGCCGCGCCGCCAGGCCGCCTCAAGCTCTAAAAGCGTTCCGGCCCGGACTTGGCCCGGCCCTGCGGCATCCAAAAGAGCCTTATACAGGCGAAGACGCAACGCCGGATGCAGGCCGCACAGCAAGGCCTTGCCAATGTGCCTGCCTTGTGGAGAGGCGCACGGCGTGACCAGCTTGAGAGAAGCCTCAAGCTGTTCCTCAAGATACCCTGCGTCCAGACGGGCAATACGCCAGCGCCGGGCAACATGCTCCAAAAAAGCGGGATTTTCCGCCAGAAACAACGGCACCATCCGTTCGCGGACTCTGTTTCGCAAATACCGGGCATCGGTATTAAGCGGGTCCAGTATCCAGGAAGCGCCAAACGAACATAAAAACGCTTCCAATGCCGCACGGGGCGTCAACAATAGGGGGCGTATCAGATGGCGAGACCAATCCACGCCTTCCATGCCCGCCAGAGCCGGCCAGACAGCCCCCCGCATCAGCCGCATCAGAGCATCCTCGGCCAAGTCGTTCAGTTGGTGCCCCAGGGCAATGTACCGGGCGGATCGGGCCTGCCTGACCCGCTCAAGGAAAGCGAAACGGGCGTTGCGTCCGGCTTCTTCATGGCCGATGCCGCATTCCGCCGCCAGCCTCCCGACATCCACCCGTTCCGTCGCAAAGTCCAGGCCGAGATCCGCGGCAAGCTCGCCCGCGCGGCGTACCTCGTCAACGGCCTCAGGCCGCAGGCAATGATCCAGGATGGCAACGGTCAAACGCACGCCGTGCCGAGCAGACAACACCCTCAAACAGGACAGCAGAGCCAAAGAATCCGCTCCTCCGGAAAAGCCCAGCACAATGCCTGCGTCCCGCAAGGCCAGACCAAGCTCCTCCAGGCAGAAACGCTCAATGCCAAGGCACAGCCGCGCGCTTTCCGGCGTAAGATCCCGCAGGCTTGCAGGAACGCGGGGATATACGCTCTTCATAATTGTGAAATTCTCTCAAAAAAACCTGGAAAAATCCTGAGCCCTCGGAAACCCCTCAAGACCTCTTTCTCCCGGGATGAGGGGTGGAGGAAAGCTCCTCGCCATCCAAATTAAAGACCCGGCGCAGCGTTCCCACAGCCGCCAGACCTGCTTCCTCGCCTTCGTTGAAGCGTCGTTTCAAATAGGAGATGGGCGCATGATTCAGCTTTTTAATAACTCCGCCGAGCATGGCTTCAAGAGCGCTGCGCATTTCATCGCTGACCGGCCCGATCCGGCGCAACGTTCTGGCCAACTCTTCTTCAGCAATCCTCTCGGCCCGGCAGACCAAATCCGCAATGGCAGGTTGCAGACTGAGTGAACGCAACCACTGGCAAAAGCGAATACATTCCTCCTCCACAATGGCCTCAGCCTTAACCGCCTCATCCCGCCGAGCCGCTCGATTTTCTTCAACCACGGCGGAGAGATCGTCAATAGCATAGAGATACACATTATCCAGCTTGCCCACGCTTTCTTCCACATCCCGGGGCACGGCTATATCAATAATGAACACCGGCTTGTTCTTGCGTTTCTTCATCACAGCCCGCATCATCTCCCGGCTTATGATCGGTTCCGGCGCGCCCGTGGAGCTGATAACAATATCCGCCTGTTCCAAATGTTCTTGAAGCTGCTCAAATTCCAGAGGCTTGGCCTTGAAACGCTCCGCCAGAGCAAAGGCGCGCTCAAAGGTGCGGTTGGTCACGGCCAGCAAGGCCCCCTGCCCTTCGCAAAGATGCGCGGCGGCAAGTTCGGCCATCTCTCCCGCGCCGATAAGCAGCACCTGCTTACCGGAAAGGGAGTCAAAAATTCTCCGGGCCAAGGCAACCGCCGCATAGCTGATAGAAACCGCCGCCGAAGCCAGGGCGGTTTCACTGCGAACCCGTTTTGCCGTCATAAACGCCTTGTGCAGAAGCCTGCCGAGAATAAGCTTTACGGTGTTGTCATCAACGGCGCGGCGGTAGGCATCCTTGAGCTGGCCCAAAATCTGCGGTTCTCCGAGTACCAGGGAATCCAAACTGGATGCCACCCGAAGAACATGGCGCACGGCATCTTCGCCACAATAGCTATAGAGATGCGATTCCAGCTCACAGGCATGCGCGCCGCAAATTCCGGCCCAGGCTTCTTGAGCCTGTCTCCAGGTTTCCTCGCCCGGCCCGCAGACGAGCACCTCAACCCGGTTACAGGTGGAAAGCCACAGTGATTCAACAATGGCCCCTTGTGGCGCCAGCGGGCTGCATGCCCCGCATTCGCGGCCTGCCAGGGCAAAACGTTCCCGGATGGCAAGATCCGCGGTGCGGTGATTGAGGCCGATAAGGTAAAGTTGGTGCATCATGGCGTCCGGCTTAGAAGAAGCGATGGTGGCTGTCGGTAAAAAAATTGATGCCAATGGACGCCAGGGAGAGCGCAAAGACAAAAAGCAGCATCCAGGCCGTTTTCCTGCCGCGCCACCCGACGGCCAATCTCTGGTGGAATAAAACGGCATAGGCGAACCAGATGATGAAGGAGAGAATTTCCTTGGGATCGAAACTGACTGTGCTGCCCCAAACCCCTCTGGCCCAGGCGAACCCCGAGACAAGACCCAGGGTAAACAGCGGGAACCCAATGGTTACGGCTAATCTATTAACCGTATCAAAGGTGGCTATGGCCGGAAGCTCCCTATCAAACTCCGAAAATGCCAGACGGTTTTTCAGCTTGTGCTCCATGTGGAGAAACAGCAAGGCTGCTCCCGAGCCTGCAGCCAGGAAAGCGTAACTGAAAAAAAACGCTCCGATGTGCAGCAAAAAAAACAATCCGGAAAACCGGGAAGGCAAAACAACCTGCGCATCGCCCGCGCCCAGCGCGGCGACATACAGTATCAAAGCCAGAGGAGCGGCGCTGAAGGCCAGAAACGAGAGTTTCAAAAAACGCCAGCCAGCAATATAGACCAAAAGCACGCACCAGGACATCAATTGCAACAAGCAGCCCCGGCCGAGATCTTCCATATTCTGCGTCAGCAGCAACACAAGAATCAAGAGCGTATGCAAACAGAAGCCGGCAAGGGTCAACAACGCAGCCAGCCTGCGCAAGCCCTCCTTGCCGGGCCTGATGCCTGCCAGGCTCCCGAAGGCCCCCAGCCCGTACAGAAGGATAATTAAAAAGGACATAAGGTCAGAAAAAATCATGCGCCATCTCTCCGATCCGGTCATGGAGCGTTGCGGGAAGAAGACTGCGCAGCAGCTCTCGAGCTTGGAAGGCAGCCTGCTCATCGCCGCCGGAGCCCTTTTTCAGCAACTCGCCGAGGTCAGAATCAGCCACAGCCCGGAAAATTTCGGCATGGGCGTCGGAACCAAGATCCAAGGCCAGAACATACGGCCGCAGCACCCCCATAAAGCGCGTCAGCGCGCCGAATTCCCGCTCCAGCATCTCTCTAGCTGCCTCTTTCATCCGGCGGGCCACAGCAGGGCTGAGGCCGCTGGTAGAAAAGGCCGCCAGCAGCGGCCCGGAGGCAAAATGTGCGGGCACCAGAAAATCTCCGGCTTCGGGGGCATCTGCGATATTACAGAAGATTCCTCGCGCACGGCAGAGCGTTGCCAGCCGGGCATTGGCTTCCCGGTCGCCTGAGGCTGCAAAAACCAAGCTCCGCCCCTCAAGATCCGCCTCACAGAGCTGACGGCAGACAAAACGGACGGGGGCAGCCGCAGGCAAAGCGTGCCCGGCCTTTTCGCAGGTATCCACCACAAGAATTTCCGCCGGCTCGCAGGGCACAAGCGAGGCCACCTTACGCCTACCCACGCGACCGGCTCCGAAAACCAGAATCAGCCGTCCTCTGAGATCAAGAAACAGGGGATACGCTTGCATGGGGAGTATATAGCCCGAAGAGGCTATGACTGGAAAGGGACTTTTTGAAGAACCGAACCGGGCAGATGGGTAACGAGTATAAAGGGTTCAAGCCAAGGAACCCTTATGGAAAGCATGGATTGCTCCCCTCATCTGCTACGCCTCCTGCTCATGAAGAATGCACTTTGACAACAGGCGCTAAAAATCAAGAGCCCGCCTCCCCAAAGGAAGCGGGCGAAAAAAACTGTTTGTAAGACCTATTCCTTGATGGAGTTCACAGCCTTGGCAAGGCGGGAAACCTTGCGCGAGGCGTTTTTCCAATGCACAGCCCTGCCGGAATACTTGCCGAGAACAGAAGTAGCAGCCACCAGCGCGGCGCTGGCCGCTTCCTGATCCTTATTCTGCACGGCAATCCGGACCGCTTTAACCACATTTTTGATGCGGGTACGCGCGGCGCGGTTCCGGGCCGCTCTCTTCAGGCTCTGCTTATGACGCTTAAGGGCAGACTTGTGATTAGCCAAGGGGTCCTCCGAATATCCTTAGCGGCGGTGCTCCGCCGGTCAATGTAAAGGGTAGTAGCTATCCGCTTTACCCTCTTCTGTCAAGCATGAAATGGCGGGAAACAGCGGCCTTTGGGTCCGTTCCCTACCGACCGGATCAGACTTGCAGGGCAGTAAAGTCAGCCAACCGCCCAAAGCGGGAGGCCAGGCTTTTCAACAACCCCAAACGGTTGGCTTTAAGGGCCGGATCATCAGCCATAACCATGACCTCGTTGAAAAAAGCATCAACAACAGGCCTGATTTCCTGCAAAAGACCGAGAAGCGCATCATACCGCCCCTCGCTCCACAGGGCATCAAACCGCGGAGCCATAGTTTCAAACGTGGTTGCCAAGGTCTTTTCGGCATCTTCAGCGAGCAGCTCCCGGCAGTAGGCATCAGCAAGAATGATCTCCTCCTCTTCTTCCTGTTTGCGCACAATGTTGGCAACCCGCTTAAAGGTCTGCACGGCAGGAATAAAACTCTCTCCTTCACTAAAGGCCCCGAGAGCGGATAATCTGGCGCAAGCGGAGCGAACGTCCCGGCTATCGGCCTGCAACACGGCTTCAACCAGCAAGGTGGGGTAACCCTGGCTAATAAGCTGGTTTTTCAGACGGGTTGCAAAAAATTCCATCAACCGGGCCATAGCTTCTTCAGGGGGGAGCTTCCAGGTAATCTCGCCATACAGGCGCAAGGCTTCATGGAACAATTCCGCCACATCCAGGCAGAGCCCGTGTTCTTCAATGATGCGGGCGATGCCCAAGGCGCACCGGCGCAGCGCGTAAGGATCCACAGCTCCGGTGGGGATCATGCCCAGGCCGAAGCACCCGACCAAGGTATCAGCCTTATCCGCAATAGATAAAACAGCTCCGCCACTGGTGGCGGGAACCGGGCTGGAAGGGCCGGTGGGCAGATACTGCTCGCTAAGCGCTGCCGCAACGCTTTCTTTTTCGCCACGCTTACGGGCATAGATGCCGCCCATAACGCCCTGGAGCGTATCGAATTCGCCAACCATTCCGGAAACAAGGTCAGCTTTAGAAAGCCGCCCTGCCCTCGCCGCTTCGTCTATCGGGATACGGCCGGTTTTGGAGGCAATCCAGGCGCAAAGCTTTTCCAAACGGCGGGTCTTATCCCCCATACTGCCAAGGGGAGCCAGGAAAATAACGGAATCAAGAGCTGCCAACCAATCATCAACGCTGCACGCCAAATCTGTTTTCCAGAAAAAACGGGCGTCTTCCAGGCGAGCCCGCAGCACACGCTCCCAGCCGCGGCGAACCAAGGCCACATCCGGCGGCGTCATATTCAGAATGGTTAAAAATTGAGGCAGCAGGCGGCCCGTAGGGTCTTCAAGGCCGAAGCTCTTTTGATGGCCTTCCATACTGGTGAGCAGCACTTCGCGGGGAATTTCCAGAAAATCCGGATCAAAGCTCCCCAAAAGCGGCACCGGGTGCTCGCAAAGCCCTTGCACTTCGTCAAGCAGGCTTTCTTTCCAGAGTACTTTGCCGCCGACCTCCTCGGCCAGAGCATTGCCTCCCTGGATAATACTCTCACGGCGTATTGCAGGATCAACAACTACCCCGCAGGAATCCGCGGCAACGGCATCATAGGCCGAAGCAGAGGCAACGGTAAAGGGACCGGGCCCATACACTCTGTGCCCGTAAGTCATATTCCCGGAATCCGTATCCCCGAGGGTAAAGGGCACAATGTCGCTATCCAGCAGGGCCAGAATCCAGCGCAAGGGGCGTCCGAAGGTGAACGTGCCGCTCCCCCAGTGCATACGCTTGGGGAACGACAGCGCGCCAATGATTTCCGGGCAAGATCGCTGGAGAATTTCCAAAGCCGGAGTCCCGCCGCTCTGCTTTTTCACGGCCAGGTACTCGCCCTTCTCCGTCGTCTCAATGAAAACCGCATCCAGTTCAACCCCGTTGGTCCGCGCAAAGCCTTCCGCGGCCTTGGTCGGACGTCCGCCCACATCATAGGCGACCCGCTTGGGCGGGCCGAGAACCAGCTCTTCGCGCTTTTCTGAAACGGCGGCCACCTCAGCCTTGACTACCATACGCCGCGGCGTAGCCATGGTTTTTAAAAAGCCGCCGCTGATCCCTTCTTTTTGCAGCATGGCGGAAAAACGCTCCGCCAATTCCTTTTCCAGGTCTGCCAAAAAACGGGCAGGCATTTCTTCGGTTCCGACTTCAAGTATGAATAGCGACATGGACAGTATCCTTCTTCAAAAAGGGAAAGTTCAGCGCTTGAGCAACGGATAGCCCATTTCTTCGCGCTGTTTGGCAAAGAGCTGAGCCACACCCGAGGCCACGGACCGCACCCTGCCGATATACCCGGTACGCTCCGTTATGGAGATTGCGCCTCGGGCATCCAGCAGGTTAAAAGTATGCGAGCATTTCATTACGTAATCATACGCCGGAGCCAAAAGCCCCAGGCCTATAAGGCGTTTGGCTTCACGTTCAAACGCGGCGAAATGGTCCAGCAGCATCGACGCGTCGCTTTCATCAAAATTGAAGCGGGATTGTTCCACTTCATTGCGGTGGTAAAGATCGCCGTAGGTGACGGTATCATTCCAGGCCAGATCATAGACCGAATCCACCCCTTGGAGATACATGCACAGACGCTCCAAACCATAGGTGATCTCAGCGCTGACCACAGGCAAATCAATGCCGCCCACCTGCTGAAAATAGGTAAACTGGGTTACTTCCATGCCGTTAAGCCAAACCTCCCACCCGAGCCCCCAAGCCCCCAGAGTCGGAGATTCCCAGTCATCTTCCACAAAGCGGATGTCATGCCGCGCCTGGTCAATCCCAAGGGCTTTCAGGCTATCAAGGTATAGTTCCAACACGTTTGCCGGCGAAGGCTTGAGAATAACCTGGAACTGAAAGTAATGTTGCAGCCGGTTGGGGTTCTCTCCATAGCGACCATCCGTCGGGCGGCGGGAAGGCTCTACGTAAGCCACGTTCCACGGCTCCGGACCGATAGCCCTAAGGAACGTGGCCGGGTTGAACGTACCCGCGCCGCATTCAACATCATAGGGCTGCTCGATGATGCAGCCGCGTTGCGCCCAGAAATTCTGCAACGTCAGAATCACATCCTGAAAATTCATACCTCACTCCAAGGCTGCGGTAATACTGTCTTCACGTACAGATGAGATAAAACCCCGCTCGAACTCCGGGGCAAACGGCAAAGCGCCCTGATCAAGCGCGCCAAAAACCGTTTTTTTCCCAGTAGAGCCCGACATGGTATTGAATGAAGGAATCCACCAGACGCAGGCACTCTTTTTTCCCGACATCAGAAAGGGCGGCAAGCGCTCCCTTTCTCCAGGCGGAAAGGGGATAATCCCGCACCTGGGCCAAGGCGTCAAGTGTTTCTCGCGTAATGGTCATGCCCCGGGAACCATAGGCTTGCCGTCCCCCTCCGTTGCGGCAATCCGGGCAGAGGATACGGCCCGCTTCAACCTGAAAATAAGCGGTCGGCCTGGTTGCAAGATCTTCCCCGCAAACGGCGCAACGGCGAAGATCAAGGGAGTAGCCCTGGTCAAAAGCCAAGCGGGCCCGGAACAAAAGCGGCAAGGCCGGGGGCGGGGAATCCTCTTCCTCGAGTACCTGCAAAACACCGGAGAACAGGGCATGGGCTTCGGCAGCTCCTTCCGGAGCCACCCCGAAGGCTTCCAGAAACTTGCGGCAATTCTGGGCCAAACCGAAACGACGCCAATCAGCGCGAACCCTTCGTGGGCCGTGGAGCAACACGCCTTCCTGAAGGGCAAGATACACGTTTTTCCTTGAGGAACTGACTTGAAACAAGACCTCGTTGAAGCTGTCAAGGCAGCCCGGGAAGCGACGTCTGCTTTTGGCTCCGCCAAAGGCAAAGGCTGAGAGGATGCCGCGGGTTGGAGAAAGGAACCGGACCCAGAGATCGCTTTCGCGGAATCTCCCGACCCTGAGGACCAGCACCCGCTCCGTGAATTCCATATCGTCTTCATCCCGCCCGGGAGCGGGCGCCGGTTTTTCCAAACCCTACCGGGGCGGGAAGTTGATGGTTTTCACTTCGCCGGATTTGGCGTTCAAATCAAAGGGTTGCCCGTTGTAGCGAAGCGCTACGCCGCCTGCATTCCCCAAGGTCAAGGCCATCGTCCGCTTGAACGGGAAAAATGAGGTTTCCCCCTTCTGAAGCGTCACAGTCCGGGAGCCGGCTCCATCAGCGGTGGCTTTGACCCAACACGTGGCGTTCGCCACAATTTGCAGCGTGTTCTCGCCATTACGCCCGCCGGCGGCAGCATCCTCGGCGGATAAAGCCGACGCAGCGGCCGGAACAGACTCCACCGCCTGCTCCGCTCCATCTATCTGCCGTCCGTTTGCTCCACCAGCGGCAACAGAGGCGCCGGCCTCCTGCGTGGAGAGAGCGTCAGTCGCTTCCGGAACAACAGCCGATGCGACCGGCTCTGCAAAAGGTTCCTCCGCCGCGGAGGAATTTTCCTCCCCCTCTGCCGGTTGCTCAAGGGCGTCGTGTCCACCAAGAGCCGCCTCAGGCGGCACGGCATCCGCGGGCCGATCGTCAACGCGTGTATCAGAAGTGGCCGCCAGGAGGTGCTTGCCCCATTCCATAAGGGAATCTCCGTAGCGGGTGACGATAAACCAACCGGCAACAACCGGCAACACCACCAGGATCAACAGCACCACCAGCCCGACAAGACGATCGCCAAGGCCCTTTCTGCCGCTGGTGACGCGCTGCCGATCAAGGGGGCCGGGGAGCGGCGCTTCCTGTGGTTGGCCACTTTGCAGAGAAGGAAAAAGATCAGCCAGACCAGCTTCCATGGTTTCCTGATCCATACCGACGCTCACAGCGTAGGACCGCACGAAACCACGAGCATAGACACGATGGGGAAGGCTTTCAAGATCTCCGTCTTCTATAGATTGAAGCATTCTTACGGAGAGTTTGATACGCGCGGAGAGTTCCTCCAGAGTCAATCCCTTGCCGAGTCGTTTTTCGCGCAACAGTGCGCCGAATTCCTGAGCCGTCATATGCTTACCTCGCGGAAAAGGAATACCGTCAGATACGGATATCAATAACAGCCCTGGCGCGCAATTGCTGGGTGTATTCGTCAAAACGGGTTTCAAGCAGCGGAGTGCGGAGAATGCGCTCGATCTCCGGCGTAGCCTCTTCCAAAGTCATAGGGCGGCCATGGGTGGAGCTGTGCAGATAGAGCATAGCTTTGTTCATATCCAACAAGAAAATATCGCTGGCCTGCTCATCGCGCAGCATGGAGATTTCCGTCCTGAGCGCGTCGTTGAGATCATTCCAAGGGATAAAGCCGAGCCGTCCGTTTTCCGGCCCGGGAGCAATGGAATATGTTTTTGCGGCCTCTTCAAAAGAAAGCTCGCCCCGGCGAATTTTTGCGGCAACATCTTCGGCGTTGGCAGCCGGCCCGAAGACGATCAGAGAAATATCCACGGAGCGGTCAGCAATGAATTCGTTCTTATGCGCTTCATAATAGGCATTGATCTCTTCCTGAGAGACCATCACCTTACGGGCGATCATGATGCTGATAATCCGCTGGCTGAGGATGTTGTTCCGGATATGTTTGCGCACATCCTCCATTGTGCCGCCCTGGGAGGCGATTTTAGCTTGGAATTCCTCCATGGAAGTTTGGCCCTGCTGAACGATTTTCCGCAGTTCATTTTCCACTTCCGAATCAGAAACCTGGATCTCCAGGCGTTCGGCTTCCTGGCGCAGCAGGATTTCATCCGTAATGTTCTGGATGACATCCCTAACCATGCTGTCGATACGGGCAGCGGCCCCGGGCGAGTTCGGAGCAATCCCCTGCTGGGCAAGACGGCCGCCGACTATACGCCGCACTTCGTGCAAGGTAATGATTTCTCCGTTGACCACCGCGGCAATTTTATTCACTTCAATAGCACGCGGCTCAGGCGCGGCCGCCCGGCCGGACAGCGGAAGGGAAAGACAGAAACAAGCGAGCAGCAAAGCGCGAGAAATGAATGTTTTCAAGCAAAAACTCCCGGAGGTGCTTATTGTTCATTCGTTTTCAAAAACGGCGGAGGCAGCCCGCGCAGCCCTATCCGGCCTCTGCGGGCATGACAAACTCGTTGTGTACTAAACTCTTTTAAAAGCGGATGCAAGGCAGGGCCCACCACGTTGTTTCTCAAGACGCGCCGGCACTGTCCCGCCTCTCCTCCTCCGGATTGGAGGGAGCGGCAGCCCCCGCGGATGCAGGCGCCGGAGCGGGCTGTTCCCCGGCGGGAAGAAGCTGTGGGGCAATCCGGATAGCAGATTTGAGAAAACGGCTTCGCAGCCAAGCGTTATACGCCGCTTCCAACTTCTCGCCCATCAGCACTTCTTCAATCAACGGATAGGCCTCGCCCGGCGAAAGCTTTCTCTCAGGCGTCATCTCAAGCACAAGAACAGATCGATAGGAGCCATCCACGACAATGCTGGGCGATAGCTGGCCGGGGGTCATGGTTTCGAGCAATGCCCCTACCTCCGGAGGGAGCCTGTCTGCGGCCATGCGTACGGAATCCACAGTCAGTTCCGGGTTTTCGGCCTGAACCCGAACAGGATCGGCCGTCTGCAGCAGCGCCTTTCTCCCCCTATCCATCACGGCTTCATCCTTCGCCGAAAGCAGAATGAAATACGACTTGGCCGGAATATGAAAATCTTCGGTATGGGTATTATAATATTGCTCTATCTCCCCCGAAGAGATGGTGATATTCGGCCGCAACACCAGTTGTTGGTACTTGCGCACGGAAAGCGTATTCATCAGTAAAAACCGCCAATGATCCAGATCAACGGCCTCATTAACCAGCATTTCCTCAAAGGAATTTCCGGGGTAATCAGCGCGGATAAGCGCTTCCTCGGCGGCGAGTTCCTCCGCTGTTACCGCCATATTTTTTTTATCCAGTTGTTCCTTAACCAATTCCACGGCCAGCAGTTCGCTCAAGGCCGGCCCATAGGCCAGACGCAGTTCTTCCAGGGAAAGAAAGGGCTTCAAGCCCCAATGGGTATTGGAACTCTCCTGCATGGCCTCAAGTTGCCCAAGGGTGATGGAACGGCCGTTAATACGGGCTATCTCCCCGGGGTGCAAGCTATCCTCAAGGCAGCCGGCCAGGAAAAAACAGAATAAGAAAGAAAAAACAAGCGCGAAGTTGTGCTTGCACTGCTGTTTCACGCTTGGTGATCGCCCGGGAAAAAAGCGAACCTCTTTTTGCCGGGTGCTGTGGCCAAGCGCGGAACGCTTAGCGGGCACGGCGCTCGCTTGCCACGGCCCCAAGCCCGGAAAACACATCATACTGTATCCTTAAAATAAATATACCGTTAAAAACGTTTGTAAGGCCTCCCTTCAGAAGAGGCAGTCTGCATGCTTCTACCGGACGTTACAGAGCCGGCCGGCGGATGAAATCCATCGGGAATGAAAGCATAGGGTCTTTTCAAGATGCCCGCAAGGCTGAAAGCGCATCCAAAGCCCAAGCAAGCCCGGAGGCCACGTCCAGCCCTTTGAAGCTCATATCCAGACCTGCAGGGGGCAACAGGCGAACCCTCTCCTGGTTGGCCATAACCCAGGGCAAAAGCTTCGCCGCATCCAGGCCGGATTCCTTTTCGTGGAAGTTCAGGCGCAGGCCGTCAGTGCGTATATCGGCCTTGGGTACGCCCAGAGACCGAAGAAAACGCTTGAACGACAAAACGGCCAAAAAATTTCCCAGTTCTTCCGGCCAGGGGCCGAAACGATCGCGCATCTCTAGTTCGATATCCTGCTGTGCCGTGGGTGTGGCCGCAGAAGACAAGGCCTTATAGTATTTCAGGCGCTCGCGTGGATCGCCGATATATCCTTCCGGAATATGAGCCGGAAGGCTTAAGCTGACTTCGGTTTCGGCATGCTCGGCAAGCGGCTCTCCCTTAAGCTTGGCCACAGCCTCTTCAAGCATTTCTAAGAAAAGATCCAGGCCCAAACGCGTCATATGGCCGGACTGCGATTCTCCCAAAATATTTCCTGCGCCGCGCATGCGCAAATCTTCCATAGCCACCTGAAAACCAGCTCCCAGATAATCCAATTCCAGAATAACCCGCAACCGCTTGCGCGCGTTTTCCTGAAGCCTATCCGCATCCTGGACCACAAACACCGCATATGCTTGGCGATCGGATCGCCCCACCCTGCCGCGCAACTGGTAAAGCTGCCCCAGGCCGAAAAGCTGGGCCTGATCCACAATCAACGTATTGGCCCGAGGAAAATCCAGCCCCGATTCAACAATTGCCGTGCAGACCAGCACATCCAGCTCGCCGTGCCAAAACTTATGCATAGCTTCTTCAAGAGCGCGTTCACCCATCTGCCCATGGGCCATGCCGATACGCGCCGAAGGCACCAGTTTGCGCACAAACTCAGCCACCCGCTCCAGCCCCTGGACCCGGTTATAAACCCAGAAAACCTGCCCTTCACGGGCTAACTCCCGTTCAATAATCGCCCTCAGAGCCGTTTCCTCGCGGTTAATGATGGCCGTGGCCACAGGCTTCCTATCCCGGGGGGCAGTCTCAATAACCGAAAGCTCACGGATGCCGGAAAGGGAGAGTTGCAGCGTACGCGGTATGGGTGTGGCGGTAAGGGTCAGCACGTCCACATTTTTACGCAGTTCCTTAAGACGCTCCTTATGGCGCACGCCAAAACGCTGTTCCTCATCCAGGATAAGCAACCCCAAGTTAGGGAGAGAGACATCTTTTGAAAGAATGCGGTGTGTCCCGATAAGAATATCGATCTGCCCCCTGGCGGCAGCCGCGAGCACTTCTTTCTGCCTGGTTGGAGCGACAAAACGGGATAAAAGCCCCACGCTAACCGGAAACGCGCCAAGGCGGGCGCGGAAGGTCTGAAAATGTTGTTCCGCCAGGACTGTTGTCGGGCAAAGAAGGGCCACTTGCCTGCCTTCCAAGGAGGCCCGGAAAGCAGCCCGCAAAGCGACTTCTGTTTTACCAAAGCCCACATCGCCGCAGACCAATCTATCCATGGGCTCGGGCTTTTCCATATCAGTCAAGACATCCTGGATGGCCCGAAATTGGTCAGGGGTTTCCTCAAAGCCGAAAGAGGCTTCAAACTCGCGATACATTTCATCTATAGGGCCGTAGGTAAACCCCTTGGCTACCTTGCGGTAGGCATACATCTGCACCAAATCTTCGGCAATCTTCTCAATGGCTTTCTGGGCTTTGGTCTTGCTGGCAAACCATTGGGACGAGCCGAGCTTATCCGGGGAAGGAAGAAATCCGGAACCGCCATCAGGCGTTTTATACCGTTGGACAAGAGAAAGACGGTCTACCGGAAGGTAGAGTTTATCGTCTCCGGCATAGTGGAGCAACAAATAGTCATTGGCAATGCCGCCGAGCTCCATCCGGTGCAATCCGCCAAAGGAGGCAATGCCGTAATCCCGGTGAACCAGAAAATCCCCTTCCTTGAGATCGTCATAGCTTTCCAGCCCCTTAAAGGCGCTGCCGGGCGTCCGGCCCGCGGTTTTATCCGCCTTGGGCTGGAGCACGCCCTCTCCCAAAATAAGAGTGCCGTCCCAGGAAAGATAGGCCCCCTCACGAAAGGGCGAAACCAGGGCGTAGATCCCCTTGCCCTCCGGCTGAAGCCGCAAAGCCGGCTTGATGCCGTCCTGCTCGGCCAGCGCCAGAAATCTGGAACGTGAACGCTCGGAAACAAAGGAAAGAATAACCCGTTCATACTCTCGACCTTTGGACCAATCGCGCAGAGAAGCCATGAGCTTCTGCCAAGGACGCTCTTGATCGGCCGGCTGCGGAAAAAGCTCTTGAAAGGAATGTATGGCCCTCTCGGGAAGTTCCAGGCCCACCTTTTCCAGGCCGGTCGTCAGATCCTCAAACCAGGCCCGATCATGCCGCAGCAGCATATCCCGGGCATCCTCAGGCGAACGCAGGACCATAGGAGCAGGCTGGCGTAAGCCCAAAAGCTCATACTGCTCCTCCAGAGAACAGCGCCAGGTTTCATATATCAAAGCCAAAGCTTCGGCTGTATCCCGCTCTGAGGGCAGCAGAAAAATACTTTTGGGAGGAAACCAGGCTTCGAGTCGGGCCGGGTTTTCCAGACAGACGCCCGGCAGGAGATCTCGAGCGCCGCTTTCAAAATTGCGCTCCAGAGCCCGTCGTTCCTCGGCATCAATGGCCCCGCGCTGTTGCAGAGCATCAAAGCGCCTGGCAGCGCCCTGGCGACAGGAGGAAACCATGGGCAACGGCGTTACGGGGAGGATGGTCACTTCCTGGAGGCTGCCTAAAGAACGCTGGCTGGAGGCATCAAACAGCCGGATATCTTCCAGAGTATCACCAAAGAACTCCAGGCGTACCGGCCTGGCGTAACCGGGACAAAAAATATCAAGAATATCGCCGCGCACGGCGATATCGCCAGGAATCGAAACCAGAGAAGCTCTGGTATAGCCCCATTCAATAGCCTGATCCAGCACCAAATCCGGGGCCATGTCCGCCCCCCTGGCCAGATTCAACTCATAGCCCTCCAGGAACTCCGGGGAAGGCACAAGGGGAATCAGGGTATCCAGCGAGCTGAACAGTGCCAATCCTCTAGAGCGGCGTCTCATAGCATAGAGCACTGCCAGACGATCGCTCCAAGCAGCTTTTCCCCGCGGACCGGGGCTAAATGAGGGGAAAGAAAGGCAGGGCTCTTCCCAAAGCGGGACTAATGGTGATGAATCCCGTGCGGAAAGTTCTGGAGAAAACAAACGAAACAAGGCCCGACACGCGGCAAGTTCGGCCCCATCACGGGTGAAAACGACAACATTGCGCCCCGCCGCCGTGAGACGGGCGGCCAGATATGCGCGCGTTGCGGAACCGGCCCGGCAGATATGCTCGTCACGCCCTCCTCCGCCGGCCAGAGAGGACACAATCTGGGAAAAACTCACCACAACACCATATTTGCTGTTCTTGCCGCTCGTACCCTGTAACGCTTCATGCCTCCGGCATCCGGTGCATTGCCTTGGCCTGCATCAACTAAACGCCCGGGAAGACCCTTGTGCCAGGAAAGCGAAAAAGGACAAAAGAGCTGTTCCTGTGCCCCGTCGAAGCAAGTGCCAAAAGGGCCACTCATACCTCGGCTCTACAAAAGGAGAATCCCCCTTGGCACGTGTTTTACCCCTCCCGAGGGCTCTGACAAGACATCCTTGCTCCAAAGCGCCCCCTTTTCTCAGGGGGCTCAACCGGAAAAACTTGTCGCGAAAAAGAGCAAACAGGCTTTCACCTATTTTTCCCGTCTTCCACGCCCTAAGAAAAATTTTGGCTTTTCGCGGAAAATGCCTTGAGAAACAGCCCCTGCAAAGAAAAAAACACAACGCCGGTCGAGCCGCAATCCCCCCGGCATGTTCCGGACCCTCAATCATAACGGCGAATATCCTATAATCACCGGCACTTCAATGAAAATATTCTCCAGCCTCCTGCCAGTAAAAAAGCCGCTCCGTAGGGAGCGGCTTTTTTACTGTAAAGCAAAAGGCTTTAGATTTGAGACAAGGCTTCCATATCCTCGTTAGACAACAACTTATCCAGATCAAGAAGGATAAGCAAGCGATCCTGGAGTTTACCGACGCCGCTGATATATTCGGATTCAACCCCTGCAACCACCGGTGGAGGCGGCTCCACCGTGCCTGCGGGAACCCTGAGCACTTCAGAAACCGAGTCAACCACAAAGCCCACGATCATATTGTTGATTTCAATGACGATGATCCGCGTATGCTTATCGTGGCCTTTGGAATCCAGGCCGAAACGGCGGCGGAGGTCAATAATGGGAATAACCTTGCCCCGCAGATTGATGACGCCCTCAACAAAATCTTGGGCGCGGGGGACCTTGGTTATTTCCATGGTGCGGATAATCTCCTGCACCTTCAGAATATCGACGCCGAACTCTTCTACGCCGATACTGAATGTGACCAACTGCAGCAGTTCGTCATCTTTTTTCTGTATTTGATCCATACCTTTCCCCTGTCAAAAAATTCCATGCCCTGGGTACAATCTCACTGTGGCAGTGAAAAAATAACCATATTTATCTTGGCAGTTTTTACAACTTTCGGCAAGCCTAAAAGTCACTTGCCGTACAGACACAGCCACAGGCGGCGCAAGGGGCGTTTCAGGGCTTCTCTTTTCCCCTGCCTACACAAAAATAGGCTAAACCTTTTCCGGCTACGAGGGAAGGCTGGTAGAGATTCCTGCCGTCAAACAGCACAGGAGCGCTGAGCATCGACCGAATTTTGGTAAAATCGGGCGTTCTGAACTGGTTCCATTCCGTTACCACCAACAGGGCGTCGGCGCCCTCCAAGGCGTCATACTGTTCCGAAACTACGGAAACCAACGCATTGTCAGCAAGGATTTTCCTGGCGTTATCCCCGGCAACAGGATCATAGGCCCGGATTGTCATCCCCGCGGCGGTCAGCGAGCGGATGATGGCAAGTGAAGCCGCTTCGCGCATATCATCAGTATTAGCCTTAAAAGCTAACCCCCAAAGGGCCAGCGTTTTGCCTTTGACGCCGCCCTGGGGAGCGAAATATTCTTTAATGCGCTCGGCCATGACCAGTTTTTGACGGTCGTTTACTTCATCCACCGATTCCAGAAGCTGGGGAACGATCCCCGCCTGTCTGGCCGTGTGAATAAGCGCTTTGACATCCTTGGGAAAGCAGGAACCGCCGTACCCCACCCCGGGATAGATAAAGTAGTGGCCAATGCGGTGATCTGAACCAATGCCCATACGCACATCACGCACATCGGCCCCAACCTTTTCGCAGATATTGGCAACTTCGTTAATAAAAGAAATTTTGGTGGCCAGCATGCAGTTGGCCGCGTATTTAGTCATCTCGGCGCTGCGGGTATTCATAACAATGAGCTTTTCGCGGCTCCGGGCAAAGGGGGCGTACAGTTCCTTCATGACGGCGGCGGAAGCAGGGCTTTCAGTGCCCACCACAACCCTGTCGGGCTTCATAAAGTCATTAACCGCGTCCCCCTCTTTCAGGAATTCAGGGTTGGAAACAACGTCGAAGGTGAGGGAAGAGCCGCGGGCCTTTAATTCCTCGCTGACCAGGCTTCTGACCATATCAGCCGTGCCCACGGGCACTGTGGACTTATCAACGATGATCAGGGGAGTTGCCATGATCCGCCCAATTTCGCGGGCTACAGTCTGCACATAGGAAAGATCGCAGGAACCATCCTCACACGAGGGAGTGCCCACACAGATAAAAGCCACTTCAGCGTCGGCGAGCCCCTCAGCCAGGCTGGTCGTAAAGGTCAAACGACCTTCGGCGTGGTTGCGTTTGACCAAAGAAGACAACCCGGGCTCGAAAATGTGCACGTCACCAGCCTCCAGACGGGCCACGATCTGCGGGTTTACATCCACGCAACGCACGGCGTTGCCCATTTCGGAAAAACAGGCAGCACTGACAAGCCCGACGTAGCCGGTGCCGACGATGCAGATATTCATATCAGGATTCCTGTGGGGTTGTTCGGTTGGGTGGTCCGAAACAGGCTTTTATGCAACCGACCTCCCGCCGGCCGTGAACCACCTGAACAGCCGTGCGGAAACAGAAAAAGTCGTTGTCATGCGTTATATCTCTTTATAGTATACAGCGACTCTCCGCTCGTCAATGCTTGGAGCCCGGCATATCCTCCGCTTTGCCAGAAGTCATTTATTTTCATTACGGAATGGTTTCAAACGCAAGGCGTTGCCGCGGCATGCCCTCCGAATGCAGCTCCACCCATCCCCCGCTTTCGCCTCCGGGGCGGACTGCTCGCAAAACGGAGTGTCGCCATATCCCCAAGGGGGTTACATTATTTCCTCAGCGAAAAGCCGCCTGGCACCCTCGACAAAGTAGGCAAAAAAACGGGCGAAGGCAGGGTGGAGAGGCGCCGAGCCCGAGGCATTCCCGACGGTATACTAAAAAAAGGACCCCCTTCATGATTATCGGCCTTGGCATCGACGTTGTGGAACTTGCCCGCATGGAGCGCACCTGGCAACGGTTTGGCATACGCTTTGCCGAACGCATTCTGCACCCCGAGGAAATCAATGGGCTACGGGCTCCAGAAGCTCGCTACCTAGCCTCGCGCTTCGCAGTCAAGGAAGCCGCTGTAAAGGCCTTGGGAACCGGCTTTGCCCATGGCCTGGCCCCTTCAGATATTCTGGTGCGTCATACGGAGGGAGGAAAACCACAACTCGTTTGCCACGGTCCTGCCGAAGAGCTGTTACGAAAACGCGGTGTTTCCCAAACCTTTCTCTCCATCAGCCATGAGCGCAGCGTTGCTGTGGCCGTGGTTATTCTGGAAGGCTGACCGCGGCACAGCTTCACACACGCTCTTTGCAGCCAACAAGAGCGAAACGCGCCCGAGGCGCACACCGCAACAAAGCCTTGACCGGAAAATCTTCCGGCCCGACGCGGTTGCCCGTAGCCTGGCCGGTTCCTCCAAAAATCTTTACCCTGTCCCACGCCTGTTCCCCGTACGCTCTTTACCTGGGCGGCAAAGCCCTGTATGAAACCTTGGTACCTTCACCTAACCGGAGCAGCACATGGCGGAACGCCGCATAGCCATTATCGGAGCCGGCCTGGCCGGTTGCGAAGCAGCCTTTGCCCTGGCCCAGCGGGGCATCCAAGTCAGTCTTTTCGAGATGAAACCCCTGGTCTTTTCCCCGGCCCATTCCAGCGAAAATCTGGCGGAACTGGTCTGTTCTAATTCCTTTCGTTCAGATGACCCTAAAAGCGCCATCGGCCTCCTGAAGGAGGAAATGCGCAGCTTGGGCAGCCTGACTATGGAAACAGCCGAACGCTTTCAAGTTCCGGCGGGCAAGGCCTTGGCTGTGGACCGGAAGAACTTCAGCGCTGCCATCAGCGAACGCATCGCTTCTCATCCATGCATCAGGCTGGAGCGAAAGGAGATCCGATCCCTTGCCTTTCCTCTGCCCGAGGCGCCGGAAGCCGAAGCCGTAATCGTTGCGGCAGGCCCTCTGGCAAGTGAAGCGCTGGCGCACAGCCTTTCTCGGACTATCGGGGAAAATTCGCTCTATTTCTATGACGCCATCGCCCCGATCATCGCGGCGGAATCCGTCAACCTCGAACGGGCTTTTCCCGGCGCGCGCTATGCCCCGGATAGCTGTGATTATCTCAACTGTCCTATGGAAAAGGATGAGTACTTTGCTTTTTATGAAGCGCTTCTCGCGGCGGATAAAGTGGCAGCCAGAGATTTTGAACAGGAAAAGCACTTCGAGGGCTGCATGCCCATCGAAGCCCTGGCGGAGCGGGGCCCCAGAACGCTGGTTTTCGGCCCTCTAAAACCTGTGGGTTTTGAAGACCCCCGAACCGGCAGGCGCCCCTACGCCTTATTGCAACTGCGGGCAGAAAACCTGAACCGCAGCGCCTTCAACCTGGTTGGTTGTCAAACCAAACTAACCTACGCGGCCCAAGCCGAGGTGTTTCGGCTTATTCCCGGTCTGGAGAGGGCAGAATTTATTCGATTCGGCAGCATGCACCGCAACACCTTTGTCAATGCCCCCGGCGTGCTGACCGGGAACCTCTCCCTCAAGGCCGCGCCGCGTCTCTATCTGGCCGGTCAAATCACCGGTGTTGAGGGCTATGTGGAATCGGCCGCCACAGGATTATGGCTCGGCCTGCACCTGGCCTCGGAGGGGCGTCTCTCCCCGCCGCCCCCGGAAACAGCATGGGGAAGCCTGTTTGCGCATCTGCAAACCCCGGTCAAGCATTTTCAGCCCTCCAATGTCCAGTTCGGTCTGATGCCTGAACTGGGCCAAAAAGCCCGAAAAGCCGACCGCAAAGCCCTGTATGCCGAAAGAGCTCGGGCCGCTTTCGCCGGCTGGCGGAGCCAATGCAGTTTCTGACCCGCAGCCGCCACATGGGCGCGGCCGCTGTGATCATGGGTTCCAGCGTGCTCCTCTCCCGCTTCATGGGGCTGATACGCGATAAAGTTATTTCCTATTATTACGGCGCAGGGGCGGAAGCGGATCTCTACTTTGCCGCCTTCGTCATTCCGGATTTCATCAACTACCTGCTGGCCGGCGGCTATTTTTCCATTACCCTGATCCCTCTCCTTTCGCGTCGTTTTGCTGAAAGCCGAGACCTTGGCTGGAATTTTTTCTCGGCCGTCTTCTGGTGGGTAACCGCTGCCTCCGCTGCTCTGGTCTATCTGGCCTGGCTGCTGGCCCCCGACCTGACGGCCTTTTTTTTCCCCGATTTTGACCCCGCATCCCGAGCGAGGCTGGTCTATTTCCTCCGTATCATCCTTCCGGCGCAGGTATTTTTTCTGCCCGGGGCTACCCTGACCGCTCTGCTCTATTTGCGCCGTCAGTTCACTGTACCGGCGCTGACCCCGCTTATTTACAACGCCTGGATTATCGCCGGCGGCCTGATACTGCACGTTCTGGCCCCGGAACGAGGCATGGAAGGTTTTTGTTGGGGAGTTTTCGCCGGGGCGCTCTGCGGCAGCTTTCTGCTGCCCCTCATCACAGTATGGCAGGGCGATTTCTCCTTGCGCCTGGCCTTTCGCAAGGTAGGGCTTTCCCGCTTCTTTGTTTTGGCCCTGCCCTTAATGCTCGGGCAATCCATTGTCGGCCTGGATGAACAATTTACCAGAATATTCGGCGCCATGACCGGAGAAGGCAATATCAGCCTGCTCTCCTATGCCAGACGGCTGATGTTCGTGCCCATTGGCGTGGTCGCCCAGGCTGCCGGAGTAGCTTCTTACCCGTTTCTGGCGGCTCTGGCTGCCGAAGGAGCCTTCGAGCGCTTTGCCGCTACCCTGAACACGGCGGCTAAAAACGCTCTTGCCCTGGTCGTTCCCCTATGCGTCTGGATGGCCGCAGCCTCGCTCCCGCTGGTCCGCCTGATCTTCCAGCAAGGCCGTTTTAGTGCCGCTGAAACCGCTTCCACCGCTGTTCTGCTCTCTCTGATGTTAAGCGCCGTCCTCTTTTGGACAATCCAACAGATGCTCAGTCGGGCCTTTTACGCCCTGGAGGATACCCTTACCCCTGCCCTGGCCGGAAGCCTGATCACCATGCTTTCTCTCCCTGTCTACTGGTTCGCCGCCCGGCTTCTCGGCGCGCCGGGAGTAGCACTTTCCGGAGTTTTGGCCATCATCCTGTATACCCTGCTCCTGGCATATCTCTGGCAAAAACGGAGGGGTTCCGCCGCCCTGCGCGGCTTTGCCTCGCTCATCGCCAAAGCCCTGGCCGTGTCGGCCCTTCCGGGATTCGCCGCCCTGGGGGCGGCCTTGTACGTGCCACAATACAGCGGGTGCGAAGCCTCCGCCCCTCTTTGCAGCGCTTTCCTGGCCCTCGCCGTCAGCGGCACGGCGTTTGCCTTACTGTATATTCCGGCAGCCCTGCGTATTCCGGAACTTGGCGCCCCCCTGGTTCTTTTTCTGGATAAACTCCGGCGCAAGCGTGCCCTGTAACCCGCTTCTCAAACCGCCGGACTGCCCCTGGGGAGAGCTTCGCCGATTCGGCCGTTCATGAACGGCAAAGCATCCAGGTCAGCTCATGTTTGTTATGGCTAAGATGGACCAGGCGGGAACCGGGAATGGAGCGCAACGATTCCGCCGTGGCGTGGTCCGTATCACCTTGAAATTTCACGGTACAAATAAAGTTGCGGCAGTTTTCCGCCTCCAGCCAGCGGCGAAGCATGGTTACCAATCGTTGTGGATAGCAGATTACATCGCAACAAAGCCAATCCACGGCTGCAAATTCACGAGGAGCCACGCTAAAGGCGCTACGCGCCTGATAACGGACGCCCGGCATGGCGGCCACGGCGTTATCCAGCGGGGCCTTATCCAGGCTTAGCACAGTGGCCCCAAGATGCGCCAGAACCCAGGTCCAGCCGCCGGGGGAACTGCCGAGATCAAGACAAAAATCATCCTTTCCCGGCATTCTGCCCAACAGAGTCAATGCCTCCCAGAGCTTGAGGTACGCTCGGCTAGGCGGCCCATCCTTATCTTCCGCAAAAACAATTTTGCCGTGCGGAAAGGGGCTCATCCGCTCCTGAGAAGCCAACAGCGTGTTGGCATCCAGCAGGCACCAGCCGCCCAGAGGCGCTGTCGGCAGCGGACTTCCAAAGCAGAATGGCTTTTGCTTGACAGGCGGGAGAGCGGCCTCAATCAAAGCAGCCCGCCGATGGCAGGCCAGGGGAAACAGGACCCAATTGCGCTGCATGGCCTTTAGTTCCCTGGCGGCATGGGAGATGGACCGAATCGGAAAAAGACGGGGAGAAAGCCAGGCATCCTGAGCCCAACAGGGGCGGGGCGCATCCGGGGGCACAGAGCCGGCCACAGCGAAAAGCCGCCCTCGGCTCCAGAGAACACGCGCCCCCAGGCGGTGCAGTTCTTCGGCTAAAACACTTTCATAGCCCTCGGCGGCGAGATAGACAACGGCAGGGGTTTCCATAACGTTCTACGGCAGTAGTGCGGCCATTTTCCCGCCCTGTCAAGCGCGCGCCGCAGATCCCCCAGCCGCATGATCCCTGCGGCGTTCCGCTTGCTTCGCATTCGGCGTTTCCCGCCGTGGCCAAGCGGCGCTATAGAAATGCCACAGTATAGCCGCCTTGACAGTTGCCTTGTCAAGCGCGGCAACAACAGCTATATATACAGACTGCCCCGCGTTCGGGGCGCCTTCACCCACTCACTGCCTGGAAGCACCCATGCCCTACAAAGGACCGCATATATCCATTGATACGGAGTCCTTGGTCAACCGGGTTCTGCGCATCAATGCCGAAGAGTTTACCGAATGGCCCGAAGCCGTGCGCGAGCTGTGCAAAGAACTGGCCGGCGAGTTGTTTCTGGTTTGCTATAACCCCTTCATCGATCCTGCCATAGTCCGGGATAGCGTTGCCGCGCGTTTTGAACAATCGCGCCTGGCCCTTTCCCACCACTACGCCACCACCATCGGTGAAGGCCTGACCATGTTCTGGAGCGCCTACGACAGCGATACCGCCTTCAGAAAAGAGATCATCAGCCGCCTGGAAGCAATTCTGCCCAAAGATCGCATTGATACCAGCCCCCTTTCACGGGTAGAAAGCGCCACCGACGCCACAGACCTCAGGATGGAACTACCGCTGTTGGTCATTACGCCGACTACCGCCGAAGAGGTCAGCGCCGTTGTCCGGCTGGCTAATGAAATCCCGTTTGCCCTGGTGCCCCGGGGCGGCGCGTCGGGCCTGACCGGCGGGGCCGTCCCCGCCCGCAAGCGCAGTGTTGTTCTCTCCCTCACTCGGCTCAATACAATCCGCGAAGTCAACCTTCAAGAGCGCTCCCTCACGGCTGAAGCAGGGGTTATCACTAATGACGCCCTAGAGGCGGCCGCGGCAGAGGGGCTTCTCTTCAGCGTGGACCCGGCTTCAAAAACAGCTTCAACCATCGGCGGGAACATAGCGGAAAACTCCGGCGGTCCCTTGTGTTTCGAGTACGGCACGACCATTGACAACCTGCTCTCTTTTCGCATGGTCACGCCGACAGGAGAAATCATCGATATTGTGCGCATGAACCATCCCCGGCATAAGATCATGGCAGAGGAAACCGCCGTGTTTGAAGTGCGGGATATTTCCGGAGGCGTGCGCAAGGTGGTCGCGCTGAAGGGGAACGAACTGCGCGCTCCGGGCCTGGGCAAAGATGTGACGAACAAGGCCTTGGGAGGTCTGCCCGGCGTGCAGAAAGAAGGGGTTGACGGCATCGTCATTGAGGCCAAGTTCATTTTGCACACCCGATTGAAGCACACCCGGGTCATGGTCTTGGAATTTTTCGGCCGGTCCATGGTCCACGCCATGCAGGTCATCAAGAAGGTTGTGGCCCTGCGCGACGCAGGGCGACGCCAGGGTGATCTTGTCAAAATCACCGCCCTGGAAGAATTCGGTAACAAGTACGTTCAGGCTATTGAATACAAAAAAAAATCCTCCCGTTACGAAGGCGATCCCATCTCGGTGCTCATTCTCCAGTTGGAAAGTAACGAGGAAACGGCCCTTGAAGATGCGGTGCAGGGCATCGTGCGCATCTGCCAAGATCATGAGCAGGTGGATGTTTTCACCGCTTCAAATGCCCGGGAAGCTGAAATCTTCTGGGAGGATCGTCATCGGCTCTCGGCCATCGCTAAACGGACTTCCGGCTTTAAAATCAATGAAGACGTGGTCATCCCTATCGACGCCGTTCCGGATTTCGCTCTCTTCCTGGAGCAGCTTAACCTGGAGTGTGCCGCGCGGGCCTACCGCACCGCGCTGCAAGCGGTGGGCCTTCTCCCGGGTCTGCCCGAAGAGGTCAAGGAGTTGAACCGTGAGTTCATGTTTGCTTCCCGCGTTCTTAAAGGCGAAATTCCGGCGGGAGAGCTCTCGGATCAGGAACTGGAACTCAGGGCCGTGCTGTTTCTTAAAGTATTGGGTGAAAGATTTCCCCATCTTGCTAGAAAAATCAAAGAGATAGAAGGATACATGCTCGCCTCTCGGGTCATGGTGGCCACCCACATGCACGCCGGGGATGGTAACTGCCATGTTAACCTTCCGGTTAACTCCAACGATCCGGAAATGCTGCGTCAGGCCGAACAAGCCGCCCACCGGGTCATGCGGAAGGCCCAAGAAATAGGCGGGGAGGTTTCCGGAGAACACGGCATCGGCATCACCAAGATCGGCTTTCTCTCCCGGGAAAAAATGGATGCCATCAAGGAAGTGAAGCGCCTTTCTGATCCACGCAACATCTTGAACCCGGCCAAGCTGACCCAGCGGGAACTCCCGGTCCGCCCTTTTACCTTTTCCTTTAACCGGTTAATCGAAGATATTGATCAAAGCGGCATCGATGATAAGGAGCGTCTCGTCAGCCTGTTGGCCAATGTTCAGATCTGCACCCGCTGCGGCAAGTGCAAGCAAGTTTGCGCCATGCATTGCCCGGAATCTTCCCTGCTGTACCAGCCCCGCACCAAAAACCTGGTCCTTGGTTCCCTGATTGAAGCGCTGTATTACAGCCGGATCAACACCGGCCTGACCAGCCCGGCTCTGATTCGGGAACTTCGGAATATCATGGAGCACTGCACGGCCTGCGGCCGCTGTACCGCCGTCTGCCCGGTAAAAATCAAATCCGCCGACGTGGCTTTGACCTCCAGGGTTATTGCCGAGCGGGAGCACCAGGGAGGCCATCCGATTAAAACCCGGGTTCTCTCCTTTGTTGCTCGCGATGTGGCCCACCGGGCTCCCCGCGCAGCAAAAATGGCCTCCACCGGCCAGCGTTTCGCCAATAAAATGCTCCCCGGAGCACCGAAATTGTGGCGTAAACGCTTTGCCAACCCGCTTTTCTCGGGCCCCGGCCCCCGCCCCCGCTACCGCAACCTTATGGAAACGGCCAGGTTAGATAAGGGCAATATCCTCCTGCCCGCCGGAAAAATTCACAGCGTCGCCCTCTATTTTCCGGGCTGCGGAGCCGGACTTTTCTTCCGCAATATCGGCCTGGGGGGCATTTTCCTGTTGCTCAAAGCCGGAGTCGCCGTTGTCATGCCGGATGAACATCTGTGCTGCGGCTATCCTCTTTTGACGGCGGGACTGCACGACGCCTGCGAAGAAAACCGGCAACGCAACCGCAAAGCGCTTGCAGCCCTGGTCCAAACGGCCGCCGAGGCCGGGTATGCGCCTTCGCATCTTCTCACCTCGTGCGGTTCCTGCCGGGACAGCCTGGAACGAACCTTGCCGCAGGGCCTGGCAGCGCCGGATAAAGAAGGGCAATCTTTAGCTCATGAAGACCTGATCCAGTTTCTGTTGCCCCGGCTGCCCCGGCTGGCGGTCCAGGCCCCCTACCTTATCTACCACACCCCATGCCACGCTGAATGGACTGGGGTAAATAAGGCCAAGGCGCCTCGTGGGTACGCCCGAGCTCTGGAAGAAATGACCGGCGTTCCGGTGCGCATTTCTCCCGGTTGTTGCGCCGAATCCGGCTTGGGCGCCATAAGCAGCCCGGAGGTTTACAATCCCCTGCGCGCCAGAAAAGCCGCCCGTTTGGCTACTGACTTGCGGGCGTTGGATGCGGCTTTACAGGAAACCGGAGGCCACGCCAACGCCGCGCCGGTTATTGTCGGTTGTCCTTCCTGCCGCATGGGAATCCGGCGCATGCTGCTACAGATGAAAGATGCAAGACCGGTTCTGCACAGCCTGGAGTTCCTGGCCGAGTTGCACGCAGGCAGCCGGGTGGTTCTGGATGAAGTCAATGACGTAAAGGTCAGCGGCAACTGGGCCGGTCGTTTCCTTAAACTCCTGCGCTCCGACCTGAAAAACGGGGAGCGCTGCCCCCGAATAGTCGATGTGGCTACACTGCATGCTGTGCGGCTCCAGGCAGACGACGCCGATGACGATGAGTAAGATGAAATACCTGGCCTTGGATTTCGGTCTTAAGCGGGTGGGTATCGCTGTCAGCGATGCCGGAGGCCGTTTGGCCTTTCCCCGCCCTGCCCTTGTGCGCAGAGAAAAAGAACAGTTCTGGCAAGAACTTCTGGCTGTTTTTTTAAAAGAAGAACCACAGGCTCTGGTTATCGGCCTGCCCCTTCTCCCGGGAGGGGGCGATAGCTTGACCACCCGGCAAGCCAGAAATTTTACAGCCAGCCTGAAGCGGCGGGTCTGCCTGCCTCTCTTTTTCATGCCTGAAGAACTCAGTTCCTACGAAGCCGAGGCCCTGTTGCGCGAAGCCGGCACGAGGAAAAAAGGTCTAAAAAATCGCCTGGACAGCGCCGCGGCAGCCCGGATACTTGAATCCTTCTTGGCCCAACCTTTTGAAAAACGGATGACAGCATGACCGAAGATCAGGATGCCTCCCCACCCCGCAAAAGTTCCGGCGGCCTGGCCCGCTTCGCGGCGTTCCTGTTGCTTCTGCTTGTCTGCACAGGTATGCTCGCAGGGTATGACGCCTGGCGTTTTCTGACCTCTCCAGCCCAAATCGACAATCCCCAAGAAAGTATTATCGATATCAAGCCGGGCATGACCTTTATCCAAATAGCCGATGAGCTGGCCCGCCTGGGAGCTGTCAGCGACGCCAGGCGCTTCTTGCTGCTGGCCCGCTTCAAGGGCAAAGTAGGGTCCATCCAGGCCGGAGAATTCCAGATCAGTACAGGCTGGACGCCGCTGCAGTTGCTGGACCATCTCACCACGGGCCGCCCCTTGCTCTATCGTTTATCCCTGCGTGAGGGGCTGCCCTGGTGGGAGGTAGCCCGGCTGGTGGAATCCGGCGGATTTGCCAGCGCTGCCGAGTTCAAGGCCGTTATCCACGACCCGGAATTTTTGCGTGCCTACGGCATTCCTTTTGCAAACGCCGAGGGGTTTCTGTTTCCGGAAACGTATTTACTGCGCAAGCCAAAAACACTTGGCGGCCGGGAGCAGGCTGAGGCAGTGGCCCGCCTGCTTGTTGAAAGTTTCTGGAGGCATACCTGGCCTCTGTGGCAAGAATATGCCGCCTCCAAGGAAGAAAAAGCCGGTGATTTCATTACGCTGCCGGCATTGCGGCTGCGCGGCGGCAAACTCATCAAAGCGCCTGCTGCGGGCGGGCCTCCCGAGCGCTCCCCTGCACCTTCCCGCCAGCCCGGAGAGGTCCGAATGGTCCTTTCCGCCAGCAGTCCGCAAGATTCCGGAACCAAGGAAACGCCCGCAGAGGGCTCCCTCCAGCCCGCTGTTGTTCCGGTATCCCGCGATACACTGCAACGGTTGGTCACTCTGGCCTCGCTGGTGGAAAAGGAAACCGGCGTTCCTGAAGAACGAGCCCGAGTGGCCGGGGTCTATGCCAACCGTCTGCGCCTGGGCATGCTCTTGCAGTGTGATCCGACCATCATTTACGGCCTTGGCGAAGCCTTCAAAGGCCCTATCCGGCGCTCCCAATTGGAAGATCCCGGGAACCTTTACAACACCTACCGGCATCCCGGCCTGCCGCCCGGCCCCATTGCCTCCCCCGGCCTGGCCGCTCTCCGGGCTGCTCTCCACCCTGAAAACCACGACTATCTCTATTTTGTGGCCGTGGGTGACGGCGGCAAACACGAATTCAGCGCCACGCTGCGCGGCCACCAAAAGGCGGTGGAACGCTATAGGGCTTGGCAGCGCCAGAACCCGAGAAAAAAATGAGCCTGAGCAGAAACGCTGCACAACAAAGACGCCACGGGAACAGCGCTGCTTGCCTGGCAGCCCGTGTTCCCGCGAACGAATTATATTCTATCCCCCTCCCCCGCCAATGGTATCTTGCCGCACTCTCAAGGCCTTGTGCGAACAGCTCTTTTCCAGGTTCTCTCCTCGCTTCCCTCAGCAATCTTTCGCTATAAGGCTGGCAATTTTTATTTTTTTCTTGTACCCTTGTGAAAGTTAGCGCAAAATGTGCGGCGCTGCAAAAGCGCAGCGATTGCCCGACGGCCCCGGTCTCTAGCGTGTTCAACAATGATTTGTGGGGGTAACATAATTTTTCGTCTTGAAGAATGCCTGGCAATATGAAAGAAGAGGCCAAACGGCGTTATTGACGGCAATGCCTACGGTACACCGTAGGCATTGAATGTAGGAACATTCATTTGTTCAGGGGTTCTACAATACCGGCATTGTGCCAAAGGAATTGTTTTTCCACTTTAACCTGTTGAAGGAGTGCAACATGGCAGTGAATGCGACCATGCACGTTGCCCGCCCGGGCCGGCGCGACGCGTGTCTCGACTGGCTGCAGATGCTCAGTGGAGCGTCGCTCGTTCTCTTCATGTGGTGTCACATGATCTTGGTATCATCGGTCATCATTTCCCCCAAAGTGATGGACGCCATCGCCTGGTTCTTTGAAGCCACCTATATGGCGCAGCTCGGCGGCCCGGTAATCGGCATAGTTTTCTTGTTTCACTTCATCTTGGCAGCCCGCAAAATTCCCTTTACCTCTTACGAGCAAAAAACCATCTGGGAACATGCCAAGATGATGATGCACCGCGATACCTGGCTGTGGGTCGTCCAAGCGGTCACGGCCATGATCGTGCTGATCATGGGCGGCATCCATATGTGGGTGGTGCTCAACGATCTGCCTATTACCGCCATGAAGTCCGCCGCCCGCATGCAACAGACCGGATGGACCATTTTTTATCTTATTTTGCTGCCCATGGTCGAACTGCATGTCAGCATCGGGTTCTACCGTATCCTGGTCAAGTGGGGCGTTATCAGCAACAAAACCCGTCCGCTGGCCAAGCGCGGCGAGTACCTCTTGCTGGCGACCTTCCTGTTCATCGGCTTCCTGACCATTATCCGTTTCCTGACGTTGGCCATCCACTAAGCAACGGAACAAGGAGAACCACATATGCAGACATACTATTCAGATCTTCTCGTTGTCGGCGCGGGCCTTGCCGGGGAGCGCATGGCCATTGAAGCCGCCGTCAACGGTTTCGACGTTATCTGCCTTTCTATTGTGCCCGCCAGGCGCTCGCACTCCTCCGCCGCCCAAGGCGGCATGCAGGCGGCGTTGGGCAATAGCGTCATGGGCGAGGGAGACAGCCCCGACGTGCACTTTGCCGACACGGTCAAGGGTTCCGACTGGGGGGCAGATCAAGAATGCGCCCGTCTCTTTGTGGAAAATGCGCCTATTGAAATGCGGCAGCTCTGCGCCTGGGGGGTTCCCTGGAACCGTGTTCAGGCCGGCAAAGATTACTATTTCAAAGGCGGAGAACGCTTTGAGAAAGAAGAGAAAAAAGAAAAAGAGGGCCTGATCACCGCCCGCAACTTCGGCGGCACAGCCAAGTGGCGCACCTGCTATACCTCGGACGGCACGGGCCACGCGGTCATGTGCACCCTGGATAACCGCGCCGCCCAGCTTGGCATCCGCATCATGGATAGGAAAGAGGCCATCGCCCTGATCCATGATGGCTCCGTCTGCACCGGCGCGGTAGTCCGCTGCCTGCGCACGGGCCAGCTTGAGGTTTTCCGGGCCAAGGCTACGGCCATGGCCACCGGCGGTTTTGGCCGCATCTATAAAGCTACCACCAACGCGGTTATCTGCGATGGCGGCGGCCATATCATCGCCATGGATACCGGCGTGGTGCCCCTGGGCAACCCCGAAGCCATCCAGTTCCACCCCACCGGCATCGTGCCCACGGATATTCTGGTCACTGAAGGCTGCCGGGGCGACGGCGGCACCCTCCTGGATGTTAACGAAGAACGCTTCATGCAAATCTACGAACCGGAAAAGGCCGAACTGGCTTCCCGGGACGTGGTTTCCCGGAGAATGACCGAGCACATGCGCGCCGGAAAGGGCGTGCCCAGCCCCTATGGCGAACACCTCTGGCTTGATATTCGCCATCTCGGCGATAAGCATATTTCCACCAAACTTCGTGAAGTGGATGATATCTGCAAGCATTTCCTGGCCATTGATCCCCGGGTTCAGCTAATCCCGGTACGGCCCACCCAGCATTACACCATGGCCGGGCTCAGAACCAACAAAGACGGCGCCTGCTACGGTATGAAAGGCCTCTTTGCCGCTGGTGAAGTAGCCTGTTGGGATATGCACGGCTTCAACCGCCTTGGCGGCAACTCCTTGGCCGAAACCTGCGTTGCCGGCGGCATCGTGGGCAAAAAAATTGTGGAATTCCTGCAAGGGTATGAAGTCTCCTTCGGCACCAAGGAAGCCCATGACGCCGTTGCCAAACAGCAAGACCGCATCAACGCTCTCATCAAACGGAGAAACGGCGGCGAAAACGTTTATGAAGTGCGCGGAATTCTGCAACAGGCCATGATGGACCATTGCTTTGTTTTTAGAAACCATGAAGGCCTGAGCAAATGTATTGACATCCTCCAAGAGGCCCTCGGCCGCGCCCGCAAAGTGGGCCTGACCTCCGACGGCAAGGGAGTTAACCACGAACTGGCTGCGGCTCTCAAGCTGGAAGGTCAGATCAAGTTGGGGCTGTGCATCGCCAAAGCCGCCCTTGAGCGCACCGAATCCCGGGGCAGCCACAACCGCGAAGATTATCCCGAACGGAACGACCGCGATTGGCTGAACCGTACCCTGGCGGTGTGGCCTGAGGGGGCGGATATGCCCTCACTCTCGTATGAAGACGCCACCAAGGTCTTTGAACTTCCTCCGGGAGACCGTGGTTATGGCGGCGGCAAGATTATTCCGGCTGATCCGGCCAAAATCAGCGGCAAAAGCGCCGTTGAAGCCGGGAATGAAAACGGAGAGGATGCCAAATCCGGCGGAGCGAAATCCGGTTCCAAAAAAAAGAGCTGATCCTCACCGGTTCATGGCCCGAGCCGGTTATCCGGCCCCCTCAACAGGAAAGATACTATCGAGGTGATACATATGGGCAGGAAACTGCAATTTGAGATATTCCGCTTCAATCCCCAGGATCCCTTGTCCGTTCCGCGCATGCAGACCTACTTCCTGGAAGAAACGGACAAAATGACGCTGTATATCGCGCTGAACCGTCTGCGTGAGGAGCAGGACCCGAGCTTGATCTTTGATTTCTGCTGCCGGGCCGGCATCTGCGGCGCATGCGCTATGGTTATCAATGGCCGTCCCGGCCTGGCCTGCCAAACCCAGACCAAAGACCAGCCGGCCAAGATCATCCTGCATCCCCTGCCGGTGTTCAAGCTGATCGGCGACCTTTCAGTAGATACCGGCGTCTGGTTCCGGGAAATGTACAACAAAACGGAATCCTGGATTCATACCAACAAGGTTATAGATCCCCATCAGCAGGAAGAACGCATGGAAAATGAAGTGGCCGAGCAAATCTATGAGCTCGAACGCTGTATTGAATGCGGCTGCTGCATCGCGGCTTGCGGCACGGCCCGCATGCGGGATGATTTCATGGGCGCAGCGGCGCTGAACCGTATCGCCCGTTTCATGGTCGATCCGCGGGATGAGCGCAGTGAGGATGACTTCTTTGAGGTCATCGGAACCGACGCGGGGATTTTTGGCTGCATGGGTCTGCTAGGCTGCGAAGATGTTTGTCCCAAACAGCTCCCCTTGCAGAACCAACTCGGCTACCTGCGCCGTAAAATGGGTATCACCGCCGTAAAGCAGTTGGTGCCCGCCCTTGGCAAAATCAAGCTCGACAAATTAAAGATCGGAAAGTTCATCCCGGGAGGGGACAAATAATGCGCGAACTTGACGCCTCAAAAATTGTCGACGCCGTGCGGACCATGTGCATGCACGCCAACCGCTATCTGCCCAAAGATGTGGAAGGCCGCATTCGCGAATGCGCGGCCAGGGAAGAACATCCCGCCGCTGTGGAAGTATTCCGCCAGTTGACCGAAAATATCAAACTCGCCGCTGACTCAGGCCTGGCCCTGTGCCAGGATACCGGCCTTGCCGTGTTGTTTGTGGATATCGGTCAGGATCTGCACATTACCGGCATGGATATAACCGAGGCCATTAATGAAGGAGTCCGCCAAGGATACCAGCAGGGGTATCTCCGCAAATCCACTGTGGATGGTCCCTTTTCTCGTAAAAATACCGGCGACAATACGCCGGCTATCATTTACTACACCATGGTGCCCGGCGATAGGCTGCTCATCAGGCTCATGTCCAAAGGCGGCGGCGCTGAAAACATGTCCCGGGCGACCATGATGGCTCCGGCCGAGGGTTGGGCGGGCATAAAAAAATTCGTGCTGCAACGGGTTGCCGAGGCCCGCTCCAACCCCTGCCCCCCGATCATCGTGGGTCTGGGTGTGGGCGGCACCTTGGAACAAACGGCGCTGCTGGCCAAAAAGGCCCTGCTGCGTAAATTGGATGACGTAAACCCTGATCCGGATCTGGCCGCCAAAGAGGCCGAACTCCTGGAAGCCATCAACAAGCTCGGTATAGGCCCGATGGGACTGGGCGGTAAAACCACGGCATTGGCCGTCAAGATCATGACCGGCCCCTGCCACATTGCAAGCCTGCCATGCGCGGTGAACATTCAATGCCACTCTGCCCGGCATGAGGAGGTGGAACTCTAATGGCTGAATACCGTCTTAACGCCCCTCTTTCCGAAGCCGACGCTAAAATGCTCCGCGCTGGCGATGTGGTGCTCCTTTCAGGGACCATCTACACTTCCCGTGACGCAGGCCATAAAAAAATGGTCGATCTGCTGGATGCGGGCAAAGAACTGCCCATGCCGCCTCAAGGCGCGGTCATCTATTACGTGGGCCCCACGCCCCCGCCTCCGGGGCATGTCATCGGCTCAGCCGGGCCGACCACCAGCTACCGTATGGATTCCTTTGCCCCCCGCCTGTATGACCTGGGCGTCAAAGGCACCATCGGAAAAGGCATTCGTAATGCGGCCGTGAAAGATTCCATGAAGAAAAACGGCGCCGTATACTTCGGCGCTACCGGTGGTGCAGGCGCGCTTCTTTCCACCTGCATCAAGGAAGCCAAAGTTATTGCCTTTGAGGAGCTGGGGCCTGAAGCCCTGCGTGAATTGAAGGTAGAGAACTTGCCGCTCCTGGTTATCAACGATTCCGTCGGCGGGGAACTGTACGTGCAGCCTGATCTCAAAGCAGCCGGGCTGGAATAACAGCTTCGCACGAGCACTTTGACAAGCAGCCGGTTCCGGGCTATTTCGTCCGGAACCGGTTTTTTTGAGAAGGACGCCCCGCCGCGTAGCCGGGCTGTCCTCCCTACTGGTTGGATAGGCAAGGCTCTGTTCCGGACGGCCCTAAAAGCCGTTTTCCGGGCGGGCGATCCATGCAAAAACACGATCGGGGTCGCGAACGCTCTGGTGATCTCCCACCGGCGAACGCGTTGCAGCAGTTCTGTTGCGCATCCCACAGATGATTAAGCCGGGCCTTCCCTGTTCGGTTTCAGAAGTGTTTTTGCAGCATCGCAGACAAGCAGGCGAAAAACAGCCCGGGAACATCCTGTTACCGGTTGCCCGTACTCTGAACGGGTTCCGTCCTGCTCTAAACACGGCGTTCAGCCGTCAGGAGGTTAGCGTAATGGCCCTGTTTACCAAGGAAGAAGCGCTTGAGTACCACTCCAAGGGGCACCCCGGCAAACTTGAAGTTATGCCGATTAAGCCCTTTCGCGATCAAAAAGATCTTTCCCTGGCGTACAGCCCCGGCGTTGCCGAAGCCTGCATGGCCATCCATGCCAACAAGGAAGACGCCTATGTCTATACCAACAAGGCGAACCTGGTGGCCGTGGTTTCCAACGGTACGGCCGTGCTGGGTCTTGGCAACATCGGCGCCGATGCCGCCAAGCCGGTGATGGAAGGCAAGGGGCTTCTGTTCAAGATTTTTGCCGATATTGATGTCTATGACATCAACCTGAACGTGACCGATCCCGAAAAGCTGTGCGAAGTTGTCAAAGCCCTGGAGCCCTCCTTCGGCGGGGTTAACTTGGAGGATATTAAATCCCCCGAGTGCTTCTATATTGAAGACAAGCTCAAAAAGGAAATGACCATTCCCGTATTCCACGATGACCAGCACGGCACGGCCATCATCTCCGCCGCCGGCATGATCAACGCCCTGGATATAGCGGGCAAAAAGATTGAGGACTGCCGTATTGTCATTTCCGGAGCCGGTGCCGCTGCCGTGGCCTGCGGGCGTTTGTATAGGAGCATGGGAGCCCAGCCCGAAAACATCGCCATGTTTGACTCCAAGGGCCATGTGAACCTCAGCCGCAAAGATCTGAACAAAGAAAAGCAGGAATTTGCCACCAAGAAAGAATACGCCTCTCTGGCCGAGGCCATGAAGGGAGCGGATTGCTTCCTCGGCTGCTCTACCGAAGGCATTGTCTCCAAGGAGATGGTCAAGAGCATGGCAGCCAACTGCCCCATCATCTTTGCCTGCGCTAACCCCAATCCGGAAATTACTTACAATGATGCCAAGGAAGCCCGTCCCGACGCCATCATGGCCACCGGACGTTCGGATTTCCCCAACCAAGTCAATAACGTGCTTGGCTTCCCCTTTATCTTTAGGGGTGCTTTGGACGTGCGCGCCAGCGGCATCACCGAAAATATGAAAATCGCGGCGGCTCACGCCATTGCCAACCTGGCTAAAGAGCCGGTGCCCGATTACGTGCTTGAGGCCTATGGCGTTAAAGAGCTGAAGTACGGCTTGGATTACGCTATTCCCAAAGCCTTTGACCTGCGCCTGATCGAATGGGTGGCCTCCGCCGTGGCCGAAGCTGCAGCTAAAGACGGTGTGGCCAAACAGCCCATCGCCGATATGGCCGCGTACAAAAAGCAGTTGGCCGCGCGCATCAGAGGGGCTCGCGAACGCATGAACATGCTGCTGAACGCCTATGGCGTCTGAGGCGTTCTTCCAATCCCGAAACGCTTCATACTGTGAAAATAGCCAAGCGCCGCGGAATATTCATTCCGCGGCGCTTGCGAAATAAGGGCGCGGCATACGAGGGAGCATCGCCGGAAAAGGCCGCAAACTATGCGCCGTCAGTATCTTGATCGCGTTCGGTCCCGCCTTTAGTGAACCCCCTCGCGTGAGCAGCATGGCCGAAGGCGATGTGCCCTGCCCTATCCCGGTTCCCTGGCGGCTCTATACGACAACAGGTCCGTAGCATGGGTGATTTGCAGGGGCGAGAGACCGGCCATGCGCAACACGATGCCGACACGGCAAACAGAAGGCGCGCCGAACGGAAAAGAAGGAATACGATAACGACAGGGGCAGCGACCTTTCCCTTGTGGTTACAACCGTATGTCTGTGGCCGAACTCTCGGCAAGTTCCTGTAAAAGCGGTAGATCGGGCGGCAAAAAATCCATGAGCAGCGCCTCATGGGGGAGCACCCAGCGCAGCGCTTCGCTCGCTAAAGGCTTAGCCTCGCCGGTAAATGAGGTCACCTGGAAAAAATCGAGCAAAACAGGGCCATGGGGGTACTGATGGTGCATGCTTTTCCAGAAAAAAGCAGCCTGTACTTCAATGGCAAGTTCTTCCCGAAGTTCGCGGCGTAGGGCTTCCTCGGCGCTCTCACCCGCTTCAACTTTACCGCCGGGAAATTCCCAATAGCCCCCGAGAACCTTCCCTTCCGGACGCCGCGCAGCAAGGAGCCGCCCCTCCCTCCAGAGAATACCGACAACTACATGCACCTCGGCATCATATGTTTTTATAGCCATCCTCATGTCCCCCCTCTGTCTCCAGCATATCTTTAGAGCTCGGCAATGTCGAGATTTCGGCCCTGGCTG